>CAZOYD010000068.1:0-16788 GCA_964583985.1 uncultured archaeon | reverse complement strand
TCTAAATCAGTCGCTTCAAGTAAAATCCCCTCTCTTTTAATCACTACCATAAGTATTTTATATATTTAAAGTTATTAAGTTTTGTTAGTTTTTGTATGCTAGTTATATTTTCGATCTAAAAAATATGGACGGAAAAGACATATAAACTGGTAGATCTCCACTCTTGGGTAAGGGATACACTTGAGAATGACCTATCCTTAAGATAATTTAATTTAAAAACACATTCTATTAAAGTTTTAGATAAATTAATTAAGTATAATGAGGATAATGCGATTTTTTCGGAGATGTTTAAAAAAAGTGCATTAGAAATGAACTCATTTAGACTTTTGTTGACATCATTTCAGAAAATGAATTAATTGAGCTTGAAAAATCTGAAATTAGTAAGAAATTACATTTAAAACTAGGGGTAACATAGAAAGAATCAACTTCTGATTATTATATTAAACTTTTGTTTAACTGGGCACGTAATACTAATCTAAGTCCAGAGATTTATTATAGAAAAAGGGATCCAATAAAAAATAGAGATAATTATTTGAATTTTCTTGATTTTATTAAAGATAAAAAATAATTTTTTGAAAATTAATAAACTTTTCAATTAAATTCTTATCTGACTAATTAAAAGCACCAATCCTGATGATTTTATAATTTGTGAAAAGTTCTATCTTTGTGTTTTATCTCGAAATAAGTTTTATCACGAAGGATAACATCATGTATTTCTTCTAAATAATCGTTTTTTAATAGATTATCAAGTAATTTTATAATAGATTCATAATGTTCTTTAACAAAAGTGCTTGTTTGAGAAAATTCATAAGATAAATCCTTTATAAGATCAAAATCAAATTTAACATCCACTTCTCTCATTTCTTCAAGTTTTCTCTTCAATCTTTTATCATGAAAATGAGTCCATACTGATTCATATATAAAATAATTTATGAATTGAACAATTTCAGTAATAATACCGAGGGAAAGGGCTGCAATTATACTACCTGTAATAATATAAACAACTGATATTCCAAGTATAATTGTTATAATTCTGTAAATAATACTTTTAATTAAACTCTCTTTTAGATTTTCTTTCCACTTAAAATATTTTTCTTTCTGTTTCATTTTTTTAAAGAATTAATCATTTGCTTCTTCTCCCAAAAGAAGAATTAATAAGATTAATATGAAAGAATTAGTTCTTATAAGTTTCTGATTTTTCATAGAAATCTATTCAGATCCTTATATTTTTTCTATATTAAATTAAAGAGATTTATTTGGAGGATTTAGAAGTCCTCATATTTATTTATTAACTCTAAAGCTTCTTCAGGAAATTGTTCTCCTTTATTTACCATCCGTTTGAGCATATCTTTTAGTTCCGCTATTGTATTGCCATATATATGAAGAGAATTACTAAAATCTAAGTAATGTCCGACCTCAACACCAAGTTCATTAGCAACATATTTCTGAATTCTAATCATTCCATTAACATTTGCCTCCCATGCGCGGAATAAATCCCTGCTCCTCCACGTAGTTTGCATCAATAATTTCTCCTCCTTAATTCTCATAAATATTCTTTGAAGACAAGGGGGATCAAAATGAAATGGATCTACTAAAGGGCGCCACGTGATTGCTTGGGCTCTGCGAGAAAAAGGAGCTTCCTTCAGTTTAGTTATTATGTATTTAATCTGATCAATTCGTGGGAAATCAATAGTTTCAATGGGTATTTTGTCTAATCCTATTTGATCAGAGAGCTTATTTTTCAGATCATACTCTACAAGATTGTTTAATTTCCATTTTTCTGAACCATTAGAGGTCGTGATTTTTCCCGCGTTTTTTAACTTTTTATGATCCTTTACAAATTGATTATCAACAAGACCTAAATCATAACTTACATAAATCGAATCTTCAAGAGAAAAGGGGGTATAATTGTATATCCGGTCATGATATGAATAAGGAAAACTCGTTCCTGAGTCCCATATATAATGATCATTAACCCCCTCAAGAATTTCTTCAATGTAACCGCCTTGAATTGATCCAATTAAATAAGTGTCTGCCATGCATCCATAAACTTCGTATGAATTATCATACTTGGATTTGATTTTCAGCACTTTATCCTTTCTCATGATGGGATTACTTAATGGGTCATCTATTTCGATCATAACTGTTGCATCTTTAGATGGAAGGTCATTGATTTTATCATATTCTGTTTTTATATCATCTCCTTCATATAGCACTTGAGTAATTGCGGATAACCAAGCATCCCTTACATTTCGTTCTGAAATATGTAAAACTTTAGCCATTCAAATTACCTCAATAAATCTTCAAGTTATTGTATCATTTCTAATATTATAAACTTCTTGTTAAAAGTTTAATATTATTTTATGTTATAATCGCTAAAATTTTAAATTCGGAATGATATATACATTTTAATGTTAATCTGCAAAGAATGAGACGTAAAAATGATTTCACTAAAACTAAGATGGGAACCGCCTTTTAATGAAATAACAAATACCACAAATGAAATAATCAAATTAGACAACGAATTAACTATGGAAGAATTATTTTTCTTCTTTTATAAGAAATATGGACCGAAATTTAAGGATCTCATATGGGATAAGAAATCAGAGGGGGAATTAAGTTCCTTTCTTTCTATTATAATAAATGGAAGGAGCTATCGAGATGAGAACTTTTTAAAAACACCAATAAAGGATGGAGATGATATTGCGTTTCTTTATCTATATTTTGGAGGATAATCTCTTTTAATTTTAACCAAGAACGTATATCAACCACATTCCAAAACCAGTTAATATAGGATTTAAAATATTATCCGAGATTCGATTTATAAACATATCAACGATCGTGAAGAGAATCATTGCTACAAACGCCATCAGGAAAATTTTAAATAAGGATAAAGGTATCCATGCGTGATAGAGAATCATTACACCAATTACGATTAGAAATGTGGAAGAAGCACCAGCGATGAGCCCCTCGATGGTTTTTGCAGATTTCTTTCCTAAAGAATGTTTTCCATATTTTTTTCCAATAATACATGCTAAACCATCTGCAACAGTCGTAATAAGACCAACAGCGCCTAGTATTGGGAAAGGTGCAAAAATGAATGGAACAAATGCTAAAACTAAAGGAGTAGATGCTATAAACGTGTCTAATTCTTCCGGTCTCATCGATAAATACCAATTCCTTGCCCAGTTTGGTAACATATACGCTTTATTTAGTCTAACAAGGTCAGCAATTGTAAACATTATAACAAATGCTAATCCTACTGTTATTATCCACCAATAAGAAAAACTATAATTATCCAACCCAACAGAAGATAAAAAACCACTTGTATCAAGAATTGTACCAATTGACCAAAAAATAAAGATCACTGCTACCGTAAAGAGGTGAAGGATTTTTCTTCCAAATTCACCTTTTAGATCATTTACCCACGTTTGCATTACTAGCGAACGATATTTATCATAATCTCGTGCTGCCATTAGTTCAGGATCCTTTTTTGAAATTATTGCATTATAAACAAATTCTCCAATCCAAATGATCAATTCTAAAACAAAGATAAATGAAGTGAACGCCCATAAAATATTGAGTGTATTTAAAGATAATCCAGGTGAATGACTCTGATAAAGAAAGGGAAACGATATGCCAACATTTAATAATAGAATAACTAATATCATTTCATTAATTAATATCTTCTTCTTAATTTTTTCCTTTCTATTAATCAGTGTATTAATAAATGTTGCTACTGAAAATCCAACAAAAATCAAAGAGGTTGGTAAGTAATACATTTTTAATCATTAAAGTCGAATATTTTATAAATTTTTACTTATTAACGTCATTGTCCTATTTTTTGAAAAATTCGTTAGAATATTGATTCTTAAATTTCTACTCTCTAAATCCATGCTAAAAAAAGTGTAAAATAATTTGAATTAAAAAAATAGCGAATTAATACGAAGATAAGCGCGCAACATATGGGAATCAATAAATTGTCTGAAACATTTATGGGGTTTTTCGTAATTACATCTATGATAAGAAAACTTGAAGTAAAAATCAATGACCAAAATAAACCTACAAAGAAAAAGCAAATAATGAAGCACGTGATGCATCCTGCAAGTGCTCCTTCCCATGTTTTACTACCATTAATTTTTATTTTTCTTTTTCCATATCGTATACCGATTTGACTCGTCATTAAATCGGCTATGGAACTCATTCCGAGAATAGCAAAATAAACCATTGGAGGACAGAGGAATGACGCAAACATTTGCCCCAAAGAAAAGTACATGTAAGCGCCATATCCTTCTTCTTCATCATCACAAAGATAAATAGAACAAATAAAATTGAAAGGGAATGTAAAATATTTTGTTTTTCGGGTGTATTCCATTGCAAACATAAATAGTGTAAAGATGTAGAAGAAAAAGAAGAGTAAGTAATAGAACCAACCAAGGGCAAATAACACGTCGCTAATGGTATTTTGTTCAGTAAAAAGCTTTAGATATAATCCGAGCATATTGTTCTCATAAGGAATCATGCCTTGGATAGAGCCACTGAAATCTTTTACAACAATCATCCCTATATACCACAAGAGAAATAAGGTGATAAAGATTAATACATGAGCTAATTTTCTGTAGATATCATTTCTAATTTTACTCCTTTTAAGCATTCTCTCGGTCATATTAGCTTTATATCTTCCAAAAACATCGGATTTAAACCCAAATTTAATGATTACATAAATTAATGATGAAAATAAGATGATAATTGAAAATATAATAATTGGCAAACCTAATGTTGTTAGCCATAAGGGTAAAATCGATGTATGTAATGTGCTATCTTGGAATATTAGAATTAGGAATAGAAGAATGTGAATGAGTATCATAAAAAGAGCCCCAAACCCTATGATATTTTCATACAATACATTCTTATTTGAAAAATTTAAATAAAGGAAGAGTATAAAGAAGTACGATATTAAAAGGACGAAAAACCATCCGAAGAAAGTTGCCATCGAATTGAGATCACTCCACCATTTCGTTTAATATAATCATTATTAATTATTTGAGGAATATTAAATCCTACGAAATTTGATATCATTAATTTCAATGATCTCAATTGAAAAGAAAGATTTAGTATAAAATTCTTCTTAATTCTAAATATATTAGTTGTAAATCGGGAGATATATCATAGATGAAAAAGATTATCTTAGCATCAAAATCGATTGATAGGAAGGAGATGTTTGAAAGAGCAGGAATTTCTTTCAATACATTATCTATAAGTGTAAATGAGAATGAATATAAAAAGAAAATATCAGACCCCATACTTTTAGTGAAAGAATTAGCAAAAGCTAAAGTAATGGAAGCTAAAAAACAGGTAGGTGATCGCAAAAAAGACACGATCATAATTTCCGCAGATACTATTGTTGAATTTCAAGGTCAGATACTCGGGAAGGCTAACAGTAAAGAGGAGGCATTTACCATGATAAAATCTCTTAAAAACCAAACCCATAATCTTATTACAGGTTTAGCGATAACCGAAATTGGTAACGAAAAATTGATCGTTGATTATGAAAGTTCCAAGGTATGTTTTTCTGATTTAACTGATGAAGAAATCCACTCTTATATTAATTCTGGAGAATGGAACGGAAGAGCTGGGAGTTATTCAATAAGAGATAAAGCGAGTTTATTTATAAAATATATTCATGGCTCTTCTTCGAATGTTATAGGATTGCCAATGCATAAAGTATTTGAAATTCTAAAAGTGGAATTTAATTTGAATTTATTAGGATAATATAATGGAAGTCATTTAAAAGAATTTTCTAAGGAGTTTCTCTCCATCCCTTTAATTTCTCATAGAATTTCAAAACTCTTTCTAAACTGATAACCATATCCTCATAATATTCCTTTTCGGCATATTTATGATTTGCTAATCTTTTAGCAATTTCTATATTATTTCGATATCGATTTATTTTATCCTCAATCACATCCAACTGACAAAAGTAATTTTATTTAATAAGAAGAAATATCGTGATAATACATTTTGAAATAAAATAAAAGCATTATTCACCCCCGGTAAAGAGGGAAAATGGCATAATAAATTGACAATTTAAAAAGCAAATCTATAAAAACCATTATTCAGTAAAGAACTTAATAATTAATTGAAGTTCTAAATTAATAATATAAAATCAATCAAAATAAGGAGAAATAAAATGAAAACGCATTATAAAAATTACGGTATCATGAGGTTTTTAACTGTTCTTGGAGGTATTATTGGCTTGATCACGATTATCTTAGGGTTTTTAAATATCCCGAATTATAGCTATATTCATGTAAATATAGGTCTTGAGCCTGTACTTATTTTCATTATTGGTTTAGTAGTTTGTGTGATAACAATATTGGTAGGGATGAGGGAAATTCTTCCATTCCATTGGCTCACGTTACTCATTCTAGCAATACTTCTAGCAATTTTTAATGCAGGTGTGTGGGCAGTTGTATGTCTCGTTATCGCATTTTTAATTGGTCTCATTGAAGAATTTTAAACAAATATCAATTATTTTTTTATTTTCTTATTAATTCTTTGCAGTTTTCAGAAAAAAGGAGACGATTTCCTCGGGTAAATTGATTTCCGTCACTTTTTGTAATGCTGTAAATCCCGGGATTGAATTTACCTCTAAAACTTGATAACCGGCTTCGCTCTCTATAATATCAACACCCGCAATTTGAGTGTGGGTCACTTCTGCAGCCTTAATAGCGAGTTTTTTTAGTTCATTCGTTAATTCAAGAGGTTCCATCTTCGCTCCAGCATGAATATTTGTTTTCCAATTATCGCTTACGCGATACATTCCTGCAATCGCTTTATTATCTAAAACAAGAATTCTTATATCACGATTATGATGTTCTATAAATTCTTGAAGATAAAATACCATATTCAATTGCCCTAAAGTATAAATCACATTTTCAGCAAAAGCTTTATCATTTAATCGCGTAATTCCAATACCTTTTGAACCATAAAGTGGTTTTAATATGATATCATTACCTAATTCTTCAAATGCTTGAATGGCATCTTCTGTACTTTCACAAACGATCGTTCTAGGAGTAGGGATGTTATTATGTTCCAAAAAAATGGAGGTTAGGAATTTATCGCTTGCTATTTCTAAAGATTCTCTCGAATTAATCAACTGAATGCCAAAAGCTTCAATTGCGCTTAAAATATCTAATCTAAAAAATATTTTTTGAGTCGCTGCAGCACCAAATCCTCTTACCAAAGCGGCAGGAGGATCAAGCTTCTCAAAGGATCTTTGAAATTTATTGATATTAATTTTGACAGATATTTTTGATGGGATGAAATACTCTACATTATAATCCCGATTTTGAAATTCTTTTGATAAGATTTGTACTTCACGATCTAAGGGATTTGGTGTTATAATCATTGAGTGCATGTGAATCCTCACTTACTTATTAATTAAATCAAGTGCCACTGAATAATTAAATTTAAGTTATTTTAATACATAATATTGTCAATGCATTCTAATGAAAAAGATACCAAAAACCTTACTGAACTCCTTTCAAAATTACAAACTCTATACCACCAAAAAAAGGAGCAACTAGAAGTGCTCCATCTAGAAATTGAAGAGTTACGTTCAATACTTGCCAGCTTAAATACATTAATATCTACTAAATCTTTTTTAAGTGCTGACCAGCTTTATTCTGAAAAAGAAAAACATTCCGATGACTATTTCAAGGAAGATGTGTCCCAAGAAGAATTCAAGGGAACAAATGTAAAGAGAAAGATTTTTTCAGAAGATAAAAATGAAGAAGAACTCCTAATATGTGTACTTAATTTTTATGACTATCAAAAAGTTAACATTAAATTTATTGATCCCGAAATTCGGGCTATTAAGGAAACTAATGAGAATTTTATGAACATTTTTTTAAGGGGAGCATTAATAAAAATAAAAGAAAGAACCCCAAATCTCAATATTAGTTATGATTTTTATAGAGATACTAAGTTCATAGAATATATTAATATTAACAATCTTACTTCGATTAAAGATTATGATTTAATAACGGAAAAAGTGCGAGAATTATTGTTTAATCAATTGGATAAATCATCTTGAATTAATTCTAGCTTGTTGTTTCGCATTTCTTCTAAGTTTATGAAGTTATATTGAGATAACATACTAATTAAATAAAATACGAAAAATTAATTATTCAGATTTTTTTATAATATTTATCATAAATGCAGAAGTGTTCGATAGTTGGCGAAGAAAAAGAAATGGCTAATCATGCCTATAATACATTCTAAATTTAATGATCAAAATTTAGAGGACGCATTAATTGATAAATCAAGAGATTTATTGACGAAAGAGCAAGGAGTTGTACCATCTTTCATTTTTCTTTCAGGAAGTTTTTTTGATATTAAAGGTTTTGCATATACTGGAATAAGGGCTTGGAAAGGTGCCGTAAAACCATCAACAGATGAAGGAAGGAGACCTTTACTTGAAGCTACATTTGCATCTCTTTCGGTTTATCTAAGTTCATTACTAGCACTCCAAGCAGATTTTTATTTTGCGTATGATGAAATTAAGGAGATCTTGGTTAATACAAAACGTGAAGATTTATGGACAATTGTCTCTGAGAAATTACCTTTTGTTTCTTTACCTCCTAAGGAGATGTATGGAAATCAAATATCTCCAATATCTCCATATTTCGTAATAAAACAAGATGAAGAATTGATTTTGGGAGAAATTTATCCATCAGCTTATTTATCTAAAGTCATTGAATCTATTAAGACACGATTTTTTGTTTTTTATCAATATCAAGGATACTCTGCTTTTGGTTTTTTTGATTCTTTACCAGATTTATCAAATTTCGGTTTCGAACAGCAACCGAGGGAATTCAATGAAGACCCTACACCTGAAAATCTTATAAAATATGCAAGCAAAGCCAAGAACTTAAAAGAAGTTTTAATTGCGCTTATTCATGCTCATAACAATGCATTCCTTGAACAATTCCTAATTACTGACTATGAATTATTATTAAATAAGTTATTGGAGGGTGACTAATGACAAATATTGGCTTATTAGGTGATGTTTCAGTAGGAAAGACTTCAATCTTGCGGCTTTTTGTTAGGTACCTTAATCAAGGAGAAATTGAAAATGTTGAAGGAGGAGTG
Organism: uncultured archaeon; assembly: GCA_964583985.1. Taxonomy (GTDB): domain Archaea; phylum Asgardarchaeota; class Lokiarchaeia; order Sigyniarchaeales; family SOKP01; genus SOKP01. Next base: position 7,632 of record CAZOYD010000068.1, on the reverse strand, counting down.
AAATGCAATATTTTAAAGACAGATTTTAGCGGAGAAGCTACCCTTCCAGGAGGGGATAAATCTGATGCTTTGAATGAAAAAGAAACAAAAACAATCCATCCTAATCGAGTAGTTTTTCGAGAAGAAGAAAGTGGTAAAGCTCACACGATTTTTGCTCCAGGAGGGGATAGAAAACGAGCGGTGGTGAAAATGGGCATTATCACCATTTCAAGAATCGCAACTCAAATAATAGCAGTGTTCTCAGCCGAAAGAGAATTAGATCCTCAATTTGATTTCTTTAATGATGTCAGGTTTTTTCCAGATAATATATTTGTATGCATTAATAAGATTGATTTGGTTAAAGGTGATAAGGAAAAAGCAGTAGAAAAAATCGAATCAGCGATCACTGATTTTTTCAAGAAACGCAAAATTAATGTAAAAGATTATTTTATCACCTGTGGAGAAACAGTAGATAATTTTGAAGAAGTCGAAAAATATAATAATCATGTAGCTGAAATGATTTTAAAAATCACTACATCAACATGACTTTTTTGATTAGACCAATTAATATTGGGCATTTGCTTTGCTTTTTTTTAAAGCTAAATTCATAATTAATTGATTTAGGTCTATTTGATAACCTATTAATGGTGTTAATCTAATTTCATTTTGTTTATGATCTATTAATAAATACCCTTTTTTTGATAAATCCTTTAAATCCTCTGAAAGGTTTTTTTTCTTTCTTAGCTTTATAATCTCTTGAATTTGGGTACATCCCTCATTTTTCAAACAACATGCTAGCGTGCAGAATAAAGTGGCCGCTAAACTTGGATGCCCTTCAAATGGATTTGTCTTAAACATGTCTGAAATTTCAGATTTGATTGATATATACCAATAAAAATTAAGAGGATTAAATTTAATATTGTATCCTAATGGTTCTATATAATTAGATAAGTCGATGATTAACTTTTTTAGATATACATGTTTGTTTTTCCCTTTTATGTTCAAATATTTGAGAAGTTCATCCTCTGTAGCTCCAAATTCATAAAGACTCACACGTCTACTTAGTAGGTGCATTAATATTGATATTTCATTCATTTTCATTTTTCACTCATATATTATTGTCGTCGCTTTTTGATACTTGAACAATCCTATCTGGAGGAGATGTAGAATATAAACGAAATATTCGTAAACTTCCACTTGATCTTGGATTCCATCAAAAAGCTCATCAAATTTACAAGGTAATTTTTTTTTTATTTTTTTGTAAAAATCCATCATTTTTTCTGTGAACTTTTGTCGAGGAATCTCTAATAAAAATGAACCTCCTATTTGTTCTTTTCTAATGTGTTCAATTTTTTCTGTCAAAACTCGATCTTTGCTGAAACGAGTGTTGCTATAACTCATAAATTCGGGTGAAATTGATTCTAAATGGAATACTGTCCTCCAACAATTTCCTAAAATTTGTTCTATTTCATTATCATTAGGGTTAGATTTCAAGAATTGCAAAAAAATCTCATCGTTATCAAGATGATTCAGTAAATTCTTTAGTTCCTCAAATTTTAAGGAAAGAAGGTCGCAAGCTTGTTGATATGTTTGAGAATAGTTAAAGATATTGTAAACGCTAAGTGATTCTTTTAGTTGGTCGAAAATCGGATTTAATTCCAATTCTAATAATGAAATTCTCCCAGTTACTACATCTTCTTTGATCGAATCCATATAATTTGTCAACTCTTCTGATATATCATCATATCCCATTCTGCATCAATCTGTCATTATAATTTTTGGATGAAAAATCGTTGATAATTCCTTATTCCCGACCCTTGCGACCCCTATTATTTTATCTGCCAGGGAAAATAATGCATTTGAAGATTTAGGAAGAAACATTATTAGTTGGATTGGTAAGTTTTCAAGAGTTGTTTTTATCATCTCATATGATATCTCTGAGTTTTTATCATCTAAAAACATTGCTGCTTCATCAAACATGCATAATGGAGATGGTTTAATCTCTTGTAATGAAAGCATAAGACATATTGAAACCATTGAAATCTGCCCTCCACTTAATGCGGTACATAACTTCAATTGATCTTTTGAAACAGCAGCTTTAATGATTATTCCTAAATCCTCAAAATTACCACTTAACTCTAATGAACAATACGACTTTATCCCCGTAATTTTGAATTTATTATTAATTTTAGATTCTAAATCACTCAACAATCCTTTAAACTTAATATAGTAAGTATTTTCCATTTCTATTTCTGTCCTCACTGCTGCTTTGATATCCTTCTCTAAGGATTTCTGATTTTTATTAATTTCTTTTAAATTAAGCAATAAATTTTGTTTTTCAATGAGTAGAGAATCGTCTACATCAGCATATTTCATTAATTCTTTTTGTGTGTTATATATATCTTCCTTAATTTTTTCGATCGGTCTAAGTTTAAAATCACTCTCAAGGTTATCTGGTTGGATCTCGGTGTTAATTCTTTCTAATTCTAACTTTTTCACCTCAAAATCCTTCTTTACCTCTTCTAATCGAAAATTTTCCCTACCCAAAGTTAGTTTTAAACTATTTTGCTCATCTTGAATATTATTGATATCCGCATTATTTTTTTCTTTATCCTCTTTTAACTGTTGTTCTTCAGTATGGCTCATATTTATTTGTTCTTCAATGGCTTCCAAATCTTTAAACATATTAAAAGATTTTTTATCAGATTTCTCGAATTCTTCTTTCCTTTTGGAATATCTTTCATTAAGTTCAGAGATATAACTACCAAGAGACATAGATTTTGATTTTAAATTATTCAGATATTTATTTTTCTCTTCTTGAAGTATATCTAACTCGTTTAATTTTTCATTATACTCTTTAAGAAAAGGGGGAAGTTCTTTAATTCTATTATTCCATTCAATAAATTCTGGTTCCATTTGAGATTCTAAATGCATAATTTGCTCATTTATTTCTTTAAGGTTCTCCATAGATTTAGATTTTTGATGTTCAATATCATAGATCCTTTCATAAAAGTGATTTCTTTTTTGATTCAATCGTTCTTTTTGATTAAAATTATAAATTAGATCATTGAAAATTTCCTTCTTTTCATAAAGATCTCGTTGATTTTTTTCTCGATTTATTAGGAAGTCTTTTTTATCTGAAATTGATCCATTTATTGTTTCAATTTCCCTTCCTATCACATCTAACTGCTCCTTTAAAGTATTGGAACTTAATAATCCTTTTAATCTCTTTATAAAAGGGGTTTCATACGTATATTTATAAGATACGACTTGTTCTCCCTTGAGTGTTACACATTTGCCTTTAAACCCTGTATTTTCATATATATTTTTACTATCCATATATTCACGAATAACAACACAATTACCCACTTTTGAATAAATTACTTTCTTAATATCGATATCATCATCTGAAATTTTGATTAGATCAGCAAGATATCCTATAACTCCAGAAGTAGAGAAATCTCTTAAAGGAGTAATGGTTACATCTTTTGACAAGTATATATTACAAAATGCTTTGAATTTTTGCTTTAATGTTTTTAGAATGTCTAAAGTCTTCCAATTATCGGCTATAAAACTATATAATAATCTCTCTCCCAAAACAGATTCAATCGCGTAACTGAGATCATCATCATATTTTAAATACTCAATAATGGGTCCTTTAACTTTTAGATTTTGTCTCTCAATTTCTTCCTTTAATAAAATAATGCTCATTGGAAGAATTATTCTCCGTTTCTTTAAAGATTCATTTAAAATATTGAATTTTTTCAGGAGTTTTGATTTTTCATACTCTATTTTTTTTAAATTTGATTCAATTTCGAAAATTTCTTGTGAAATTAGTGCAATTTCTTCATCTAATTTTCTAATTAAATCTTGAGAAGGATTTTCAATAAACCAAGAGTTATTTTTGAATTTATTTTCGATGTCTTGAAGACTTTGGATTAAATCATTTATATCGTGGTTAAGATCGTCAATATCTTTATCATTTGTTTCAATTTTTCTAATTTGCTCCTTTTGTTCCTTCAAAAGGTCTTCATGTTCTTGAAAGAATGATTCATTTTCTTTAATTTTTGCTGCCAATTCAGCTTGTTCTGTGAATATTTGGCTAATCTTCTCCTTAAGCACAATTTTTTCTTTTTTAAGTAATACAATTTCATCATTAATGTTCTTTTCTTGTAATCTATAGTTTTTAGATTCATTCTCTTTTTTTCTTATTTCTTTTTTTAAAGAATCCAATTCTGATTTCCTTGTAAGCTTTTCACTCTTCCACATTTCAATTTTGTCTAATATCTCGTTCTTTTTAAAATTCAACTCTCCAATTAGCTTTGAATTATCACTTAATTGAGATTCTATATCTAATATAATATTTCGTTTCTGCTCGATAATACCATCATTTAAATCAATTTTTTTGTTCAATTCCTTAACGATTGAATCGAATTCATTTAAATTAATCTCCAAATTTCTGATAATTTTTAATAAACTTTCTCGATTAGCCCATGAGAGTTCAACATCGAACTGTTTTTTTTTTGCTAATAATGATTTTTTAATCTCTAATCGTTTTAATTTTGGCATTAATGAATCTAAATTGAAATTTAACCCATTTTTTTTGCTTTTGATTGCTTGAAAATCATTTTTCAAGCCCAGGACTATTTGTTTTTGACTCAGTATTTCAATCCTTAATCTTTTTAGTCCAATTCCTTCTTCCAAGAACGAACATAATTCAATTGGTTTTAAATTTTTAATAACATCAATTTTTCCTTGACTAACAAATGCAAAATGATTATCGGGAAAAATATTCAATTGAGATATCAAGTTTTGGATATCAATAACGGAAATTTTTTTAAAAAAATCATCGCCTTCTTTCTGAATTTCGAAATATGGGGATTTCCCTCTAATTACTATTCTTCTAAGTTTGATTAATTCCTCTCTATATTGTAAATGGAGTTCTACCATCGCATGATTTTGGTCACTATGAATAAAATCTGACCATTTTTTATACCTATCATCTCTTTCATTACTTCCTAAAACAAATTTAATTGCTTGGAATATAGACGTCTTACCCGACCAATTTGGACCAATTATTAGAATTAAACGTGGATCATTTTCATCATTTTCTCCTGAAAATTCAACTTCATCCTTTTGGAAAGAGAGAAAATTTTCTAAAATCACTTTCTTGATATAAACCATATTTTGTCTCTTTGATAATTCTTGTACCTGTATTACCATTATTGATCCCCTCTATTTTTATTTTCCAAAAGCTTGCTTAATTTGCTCGATTCTTTTTTTGGCTTTTTCTAAATTAATTTGAGCCATATGAGGTTTATCATTTAACACGAAAGGATAGCGTGATAATAGCTTTAAATCATTTTCTTCAAGAATTTCATTTTTATTTAATTTGTCCAATATGATCAACAATTCTGTATATTTTTCGGAAGCGGCGCTTTCGTATAATTGATTTAACATAAAATCTGAGATATTTTGATTTTGAATATCGGATATTATGCCACTTATTAAATTCTCTGGATTATTTATTTCAATATTTTGATTTTTTGGGTTACTTTCCAGACTTTTTTGATTATTAGAAATTAAGGGAATAAATTCGCCAGATTCAATCAAAGATCTCAATACATCAGTTATTTCGTTAGACATATCATTTAATTCGGAGTTTAAATAGTGTTTGAATATTGCCATCTTGATCAGTTGATTTATATCACGAATTTCCCAATTTTGTGTCAAATCAACCAATGTTTTAATGTCAAAAACAATTTTTGGATACTTTTCAGAAAGTTGAGAAAAGATTGTTTCTCGATCTTTTTTTGTTAGTGGAGCAATTTTAATAAAGCAATCAAAGAATTGAAAAACATCTTGAGAATTTTCAATTATTTCGGTGATATCATGATTTATCCAGAATAATATAGTTTGTTGACCAATAAAACTATAATCAGGTGACTTTTTTAAGAAATGATTCAGAAAAATCCTTAAAAAATTATTGTTTTCAAAATCAACTTTTGATACTTGTTCAACTAAGACTAGTTTTTTTATTTTATTTTCTTTATCAAATTCCTCTGAAAGTCTTTCTATATATTTAGAACTACTTTTAAGCATCTCTTCTACTATTAGATTGAAATTAGCATAAAAATCTTGCGGATTTTCCAAAATTTTATCAATATTAAACTGAATAAGATTGAGATTATAATTTGTAGATATGAGTTTAAAAAACTCAAATAAATCTGTACCTTTATTAACATTCACCAATAAAGCACCTTTTGGATGCGAATACTGATATATTAACCCATCTTCATCTTTTACTAATAATGCTCTTAAATAATTGATAATTTCATCATACTTTTCCCTAAAAAAGATTTGGTCTTTATTAATATTACTTTCAGCTGAGGAAATAATTGTATAATATTGAGAATAACTCATTTCCTCTTGTCCATCGTTCATAGTTATCTATCCATTCTAAATAATTTTTAAATAATTTCCAAGGTATTTCATAAAAATTCAACCATAAATAATTATTTATATTGAGGGAAGTCGATTTCTAAATTTAAAATATGACTCTCCACTTATAAAGTAAAATGGTATAAAAATGAAATTAATTAACCATTCATTGATGCTGGTTATTTGTCAAATAATCAATATGATCATAAAAATAGCATGATATTGTCATGTCTAAAAGGAATTATTTAGAACTTCCAATTGAGCATTTAAATTTTCTTTTAGAAGGTGATAATAGGTGAAATTCCCCTTTTTATAGCCCTCGATTAGGTGGGAACTCACAAGTTTTCTTATATGATGAGAAATTGTTGATTGAGATTTATCTAAAACAGCTTCTAATTCACATACGCATCTATCTCTACTTTTTAATAAATAAAGTATAATGAGTCGTTCTTTTGAAGCTAAAGCCATAGCGAACAGTGATAATTGATTAAAATTATCATTATTATCTAATCTCAATCTCATTTTCTGTAATTCTTCATAATAGGAATTCGCTTCATCACATTCTTTACAAGAACATAACATGGTTTTAATTTCATTTACTCTTTGAGGTCTAATATTAATCACCAATAAATAATAACATTAACACATATAATAAAATACATCGATAAATATAAATGTGAGGTATTTCAAGCTTTATAAAATCCCAAATCGATATTCTTCGATTAAGTTTAAAAATGATCAATTATTGAAAATACGTAACTATTATGAGTAATGAAGAAAAAAAAATTGGTTATTTTGAAAAACTTTTACCACTCTGGGTGGCAATTTGTATTATGATAGGGATTGTTTTATCCCAATTAATACCCCAGATAAGCTTGGCAATAGATTCGCTTAAAATTGGACAAATCTCCATTCCAATAGGGATTTGCTTATTTCTAATGATGTACCCAGCAATGTTAAATCTGAAGGGATCTGAATTAAAAAAATTGGGTAAAAATCCTAAACCTATTATTCTGACTCTAATTTCAAATTGGTTAGTTGCTCCATTTGTGGGTTTAGCCATGGTAAAACTCTTTTTACAGGGAAATGAACAATTGTCAGTAGCAGTCATATTATTATCAAGTTCACCGTGTACTGCTATGGTACTTGTATGGGGTTGGATGGCAAAAGGGAATCAAGAACAAAATGTGTTAAATACGAGTTTAAATACCA
>CAZOYD010000067.1:0-17564 GCA_964583985.1 uncultured archaeon | reverse complement strand
TTCAAAATTAATCATAATGTGGGGATGGGATCCTGCCAGAATGATTTCAGGTTCTAACACTATCTATAAATTAATACAAGCTAAAGAAAGAGGAATAAAAATTATCTGTGTTGATCCCAGATATACGGATTCCGCTGTTATTCTAGCTGATCAATGGATACCCATTATTCCTGGTACTGACACAGCAATGATGGTTGCAATGGCCTATGTAATGATTAAGGAGAAGATTTATGATAACGATTTCTTAGAGAGATTTACTATTGGATTCGATAAATTTTCAGATTATGTTATGGGAAAGGAGGATGGTATTCCAAAAACTCCAGATTGGGCTGCTAAAATAACTGCGGTTCCAGCTGGACTAATAAGAAATCTCGCTCGAGAATATGCTTCTACAAAACCTGCCGCTCTAATGGATTGTCAAGGACCAGCTCGAAGTGCAGTAGGAGAATTATACAATAGGTGTGCGATGACATTAACAGCCATGACTGGAAATGTGGGGAAAAGGGGTGGTAGTGCCGCAGGGGGATTAATGGGAATACCTTATGGCCACATGTTTTTCTCTTCTAGAATTCCTCCTCCAAAAAGGAATCCAGTCGAAGAAGGATTGATATCTGTCCGAGGATCGTTAGATTTGCAGTTAAGATTTCAAGCAAGATGTCACACAAATAAAATCTTTGATGCAATCTTAGAAGGAAAAAAAGGAGGTTACCCATTTGATGTTAAATTTGCTTGGTTTGTCAATAATAATTTTTTAAATCAACTTGGAAACACAAATAAAGCCGCTAGGGCACTTAAACAACTTGATTTTATGGTTTGTTCAGAATTATGGCTTACCCCTACTGCTAAATATGCCGATATAATCCTCCCCGTAACAAGTGCAGCTGAGAGGAATGATCTCACTAGACCGTGGCCTTCTGGACCATATTTTACTGCCATGAATAAAGCAATTGAACCAATTGGAGAGTGTAAGTCTGACTTAAGAATTGCTGAGGAATTAGCTGATAAGCTTGAAATAGAAGATTTTCAAAAATACCCCGATGAATTAAAAGCATTAAAATTTTTAATAAAATTACGTGAAGATACAAGAAAAAACATCCGTGATATTGATGAATTTAGAGAAAAAGGGATCAAGCGGCTTGATCTTGAACAACCCTATATCGCATTCAAGGAACAAATTGATGATATTGAAAAAAAACCATTTGAGACTCCATCAGGTAAGATCGAAATTTATTCCCAAAGGATAGCTGAACTAAATGACCCTGATAATCCATCAATCCCTAAATATATGGAACGTTGGGAAGGTCGTTATGACCCCTTAGGAAAAAAATATCCATTACAATTACTTTCGCCACATCCGAAAAATCGTGTTCATTCAGAAATGTTTTTAGTTGAATGGTTGAGAGAAGTAGATCCACACGTGGCTTGGATTAATCCTGTTGATGCTAAGCCCAGAAATATAAAGGATGGAGATGAAATTTTAGTCTTTAATGATCGAGGTAAGCTTACAATAACAGCATGGCTAACAGAAAGAATAATTCCGGGTGTAATTAGTATATTTGAAGGAGCTTGGTACGATCCGGATGAAAATGGAATTGATCGTGGGGGCTGTGTCAATACTTTAACTAAGGATGCTTTTTCTCCCGGAGGTGCTTCTGCTTTAAAGTCATGCCTTGTAGAAATCAAAAAATTTAATGGAGGGGCTTAAAAGTGCAAGTTGGATTTTATTTCGACCAAACACGATGTATAGGATGTTCTGCTTGTGCAGTTGCTTGTAAAGATTGGCATGACATTCCCGCGGGTCCTGAACGATGGATGCGAATTAAATATAATGAATCAGGAAGGTTTCCAAATGTATTTGTTAGTTATCTCATAAATCCATGCTTTCAATGTGAAGATCCAGTTTGTATTCCGGTATGTCCTGTAGGAGCAATATCTAAACGAATAGAAGATGGTATTGTAATTGTGGATAGTGAGAAATGTTTGGGCAATATAGAATGTGATTCAAAATGCTTAAAAGCATGTCCTTATGATGCTCCTCAATTTGGTCCGGTTAAAGGTTCAAAAATGGCCAAATGTAATTATTGTTTGGACAGATTTTCAGAACAGAAATTACCGGTTTGCATAGAAGCCTGTCGATCCCATGCATTAGATGCAGGAAGCCTTTCGCATTTAAGAGAGAAATATGGTAATATCCAAAAAGCAAATAACTTCATATATTCAGAGAGAACAAAACCAGCAATAATTTTTAAGCCTAAAGACTAATAAAATCATAAGAAATTAATTTTTTCATCTAAGTTTTCATTAATTCTATTTAAAATGATGTCAATATCTAATGCTTTGAATGGTACTTTTGCGAATTCTTCCTTGCACAGATTATAAATTGTCCTGTTAATTGGAACATCAACACCGTTCTTTTCAGCTAATTCTATGAAATAACCGTTTAATGACTCTATTTCTGATTTTCCTCTCTTATGAATTACCATATCCTGTGCCATGCTATTGAGCCAAGCGTATTTTATGCTATCACTAAAAGCCCGAAGTATCAATCCCTTTCCTATTTTTTTAGCTAATTTAATTAATTTCCAAGAGGGAAAGCCTTTTAATTTATGCTCTTTATATCCAGCTTTTTTTAGAACTTCAATTCCTTCCAAAAAATCGTAGACAAATAATTTCACAATCTTATATTTCTTCTCATCGGTTAAATTAGTATTGTCAATCAATGTAAAAATTGAGTTTGCATTGTTTAAAATTAACTTAGAATGAACAGCATCATTAAATCGCTTAGAAATCTTTGTAGGAAAGCCTAAAATAAAGAGATCCCTGACTAAATTTATTAACTCCTGCCTTTCATTGGTAGGTGTTCCCAATATGATTTCTCCCTTTCCACGATTTCCAAAAATCCCTGGCTCATCATACCAAGCTGAACACATAATAACACCATAAACAACCTTTGAGAAATATTTCGGTAATATTTTTTGGTTTTCAACACCATTTTCCAGACCAATAACAATAGGCTCATCACCCAATTTTTTATGTATATCTTCAGCAACTTCTTCAAGGTCATAATTTTTAACGATTATTACAATAAATTTTGGTGGTTTAATTTCATTTAAATCTGTTATAACTTTAATCGGAATATTTCTAGAGTTTTCCCTATCCATTTCATACAGAATTAAATCCCTTGATTTTATTGCATTAGCATTCTTTCCTCTAGCGAACAAATAAACAAGTTCATAATGATCACTCAACCAACCTGCTAAGGTAGATCCAATAGCTCCTGCCCCATAGAATACTATACTCATACTTACTTTTTATTACTATTATCTTAATATTTTTAATGTCTTATTTTCATAATACTCTCTTTTTTATTTTTTCTTTTAATTATAAAAATTTTGTTAGTTTGATAATTCTGGAGTTAATAAATAAGCTTAAAAATTGGATTTTGTTATCACTATGATAAGAGCATTTAATAGAAATTACATTTTCGTCGATGTTATACAAGAAAGAAAGACCCGCCATTTTGATGTTTAGTGATGGTCGCTATTTTGAAGGGATCGGATTTGGAGCTACGAAAAAAGTACATGGAGAAATTGTATTTACAACAATTACTGGTGCTGGTTACAATGAGACTTTGACTGATCCTTCCTACAACGGTCAAATAGTCGTCATGACACACCCATTAGTAGGAAATTATGGAGTCCCTGCTTGGGAAAAAGATAAATCGGGCATTCTCAAGTATTTTGAATCCGATTCAATAAAAGTGAGTGGATTTGTTGTTAATGAATGTTGCAAGAATCCAAGTCATTATGAGAGTGTAAAAACACTAAATGAATTTCTTTTAGAAGAAGATATCCCCGGAATAGAATGGATCGATACTCGTGCTATAACTAAAATTCTAAGAGAGGAAGGAGTAAAATTAGGACTACTTGCGGTTTTGCATCCTGGTGAAACCCCTAACATTGAAGAATTACGAGAAGAAGTAAAACTGGTAAAAGATCCAAACTTAAGGAATTTATCCACTGAAGTTTCAACGAAGGAAATCATTCATTATAAACCCGTTCATATAAAGGGTAGAGTTGTCGTATTAGATATGGGCGTGAAATTGAACATATTGAGAAATTTTATAAGTCGAGATATCGAAGTAATTGTCATTCCTCATGATTATACTTATGAACAAATCATATCATTAAACCCTAATGGAGTCTTCATATCTAATGGTCCTGGAGACCCGGCAATATATTTAAGCGCCATAGAAGTTGCTCGTAACTTGATAAAAAACAACATACCGACAATGGGAATTTGTTTAGGAAATCAAATTATCGGTTTAGCTGCAGGTGGGTCTTCATATAAATTAAAATATGGTCATCGAGGCGGAAATAAAACGGTTATAAACCCATATACTCAAAGATGTTTTATAACATCTCAAAACCACGGCTTTTGCGTTAAAGATTTCGAACAAGGTGGTTTTAAAGAATTTTTAAAAAATTTAGATGATAATTCAAATGAAGGTTTAATGCATAATCAGAAACAAATTATTGCAGTACAATTCCATCCTGAAGCATCACCCGGTCCACTTGATTCTCTTTATTTATTTGATAAATTTATTGAAATGATGAGTCTGTAAAATATGCCTTTAGATACAACTATTAAAAAAGCACTCGTATTAGGTTCAGGGGGAATACGGATTGGACAAGCGGGAGAATTTGATTATTCTGGAAGTCAAGTTTTGAAAGCATTAAAAGAAGAGGGCATACAAACGATTTTAATCAATCCAAACATAGCAACAATTCAAACTGATCCTGAATTATCAGATGAAGTTTATTTATTACCGATAAATGTAAAATATGTTGAGGAAGTTATAAAAAAAGAAAAACCAGATGGTATTTTACTGGCATTCGGAGGTCAGACTGCATTAAATGTTGGAGTAGAATTAAAAGAACTTGCAATTTTAGAAAAATATAAAATAAGGGTTCTTGGTACCCCCATTGAAGCAATAGAGCTCACAGAAGATCGAGATTTGTTTGTCAAGGCCATGAATAAAGCAAATGCTAAAGTGTGTCGTAGCCAAGCGGTAACTTCATATAAAAAGGCACTAATGGTAGCTGAAAATTTCGGCTTTCCTTTAATGCTTCGAGTAGCCTATACTCTAGGAGGTAGAGGTTCTGGAATTATAGATAATATTGAAGATTTTGAGCGAATGGCAAAAAAAGGACTTGCTCAATCAAGAATTCATCAAATCTTAATTGAAGAATCTGTGTATGGATGGAAAGAAATCGAATATGAAGTTGTAAGAGATTCTGTCGATAATTGCTTCATAAATTGTAATATGGAAAATTTTGATCCAGTTGGCGTCCATACTGGAGAGAGTATTGTAGTTGCACCGTCTCAAACGCTCACTAATGAAGAATATCACATGCTACGATCCGCTTCCATTCGTATTATAAGAGGCCTTGGAATCATCGGTGAATGTAATATCCAATATGCATTACATCCTTATTCAAAAGAATTCAGAGTAATTGAAGTGAATGCTCGGCTTTCAAGATCCTCTGCTCTTGCGTCAAAAGCGACTGGATATCCACTTGCTTATATAGCAGCAAAATTAGCAATTGGATATTCCCTTCCAGAATTAAAAAATAAAATCACGGGGATAACAACGGCATGCTTTGAACCCGCTTTGGATTATTTAGTTCTCAAAATTCCTCGTTGGGATCTTGCAAAATTTGATAAAGTTGACAGAAGAATAACCTCATCTATGAAAAGTATCGGAGAGGTTATGGCCATTGGAAGGACATTTGAAGAAGTTCTTCAGAAGGCTATAAGGATGCTGGACATTGGAATGAAAGGATTAGTTGTTAATAAGTTAGGTCCAATCACGGATATTAATGAATTAAAGTATGCTCTGCATAATCCAACAGATCAAAGAATTTTTCGAATAGTGGAAGCATTAAAAAGAGGTATCTCAATTGATGAGATATATCGTTTATCAAGAGTAGATAAATGGTTCCTATATAAAATAAAAAATATCATAGACTTAGAAAGACAAATTCAAGATATTGAATTGCTAGAATCAGATGACAAAGAGAAAAAATATTGGCTAAAGAGAGCAAAAAGATTTGGTTTTTCAGATAGTCAAATAGCTGAAATTATGGGTGTCGATACGATTTTTATACGTCAAATGAGAAAAAACTTAGGGATCATACCTTATACAAAAAGAATAGATACCTTAGCTGCTGAGTGGCCTGCTATTACGAATTATTTATATCTAACTTATAGTGCATGTGAGCATGATATTGATTACAAATCAGAAAATAGGAAGAATCTAAGAAAAATTATTGTGTTAGGCTCAGGAACTTATCGAATTGGAGCTTCTGTAGAATTTGATTGGGGTTCTGTGAATTGCTTGTTAGGGCTGAAAAAATTAGGAGTAGATCAAGCGATAATGATTAATTACAATCCAGAAACAGTATCGACAGATTATGATATAAGCGATAAACTATACTTCGAAGAATTATCAGGAGAAAGAGTACTTGATATTTGTGAATTAGAACAAGCTGATGGAATAGTAGTTTCTGTAGGAGGTCAAATTGCTAATAACCTTGCGAATAAATTTTCAAAATATTCAGAAGTTTTTCGTAAAACGGGAATCAATATTTTAGGAACTCATGGCACGCGAATAGACATGGCAGAAGATCGCGCCAAATTTAGTAATATGTTGGATCAGTTGGAGATACAACAACCCCAATGGAAAATGCTTACCACTCCTGAAGAGGCTTTAATATTTGCCCAAGATGTCGGTTACCCAGTACTTGTGAGACCCTCTTACGTTTTGAGTGGAGCTGCGATGCGTGTTTCTTATGATGAAAAAACACTCCAAGATACATTAGATTTAGCAGCTGCAGTTTCAAAAGATTACCCTGTTGTAATTACTAAATTCTTTACTGATGCCCGTGAGGTTGAATGTGATGGGGTATGTGATGGTGAAAATGTATTGATTGGAGCAATTGTAGAACACATAGAGAATGCTGGAGTTCATTCTGGAGATGCAACAATGTCAATTGGTTATTATACCATTTCAGATAATACGATAAAAGTCATAGAAAAATACACAAGAGAAATTGCAATTGCTCTTAAAATTCATGGACCATTCAATGTTCAATATTTAGTAAAAGATGATGAAGTTTCCGTAATTGAATGCAATTTAAGGTCTAGCAGAAGCATGCCTTATGTATCAAAGACCCGAGGGATAAATCTAATGCGACTTGCTGCAGAAGTATTTATGGGAAAAAATATTCCTCAAAGAATTTTAAACGCACCCTATGGAAATTATGTAGCTGTTAAAGCACCGATGTTTTCATTTATGCGGTTAGAAAAAGCAGACCCGATACTCTCAGTAGAAATGAGTAGTACAGGTGAATGTGCTGCTTTAGGAGAAGATTTTCCTGAAGCTTTGATAAAAGCTATAGAATCTACCGAACAAAATATTCCTTTTGATGGTGGTAACATTCTTATCTCAGTAGGTGGTGAAGAATTGAAGAAAAAAGTAATTCCTTTAGCCAAAAAGGTGAAAGCTCTAGGATATACAATATTTGCTACTGAAGATACTGCCTTAGCTTTAAAAACTCTTGGAATTGATGCCGTGAAATTATATAAGGTACACGAATATGGAATGGAACCTAATATCATGCAGTGCTTACAAGAAGGCCACATTGACATGGTAATTAACATCCCAGTCCCCGCTACAAATGAGAAAAAATTTCAACAAATAATGGAGGACGAATATAAGATAAGGAGGATGGCAGTAGATTTCAACGTACCTGTTGTCACGACATTAGAACTTGCCAAAGCTCTATTTAAGGCGATTGAAACTACTCGAGAAAAAAAGTTTCCTATTAAATCATTGAATGAGTATTATATATCGTTAAAAGAATTATACTGGTGATCTTACATATCTTGGTTATTTGAGTTTTTCTTTTAATAATAAAAAGTAATTTTATAATCACTTATTCGTTATATAATGATTTACGTGTAAATTTCCTGTCTTGAAACAGAAAGATTTTTGTAGTTTAAAACGATATTTATGCAGCTTCTATAATTAGAGACCCATCGAGAATTTATAACATAAGGTTTCCTATCTCTAAAAAAAATCCGAAGTTGAATAGTCTTCCTCCTTCTAGGTTCTTTAGAAGAATAAAAAAGAACCCAAGATGATCGTAAACGATGATAATCTTCTTTCATTTTTATGTAATCAATATCGGCAATATCTTCAAAGGGGATAAATCTGGATCTCAGCAAGAATAAAATCATTGGCTTACGAAGCAATATACCATTCTCGTAAATGATAATATAGCTTAAAAAATATCTAAGCACAGATAAGAACGTGAGTACACCCATAATGCACGCACCGAGAAGTACCACAATAGCCACAAATGGACCACCTTCACGCATTAAAGATTCGTTAAAAAAATAAAAAAGACCAGGAAATAAAAATATTAGTATAGAGCTTAAACCCACGTTAAGATCGCTTTTCCAGCCATCTTTGTTCCATTGAGCAAGCTCGTTCCTCCAAATTTCTTTTAATAGTGATTTTTCCATCTCAAATCGTTTATGTTCTTTTAGATTCAAATAGTATTTAGACTATTTTTGTTTAAAAAACTATCGAAGGCAATAACTATCAAGGATAACTAAAAATTATTGTCAGTCTAACATCAAACTTCTTATTAAAAAAGTATTAACTATCTATAGTAAATGTAGAAAAAACAGATTATAATTCGGTGTTAAAAGAATTTATTACCGTGGATATATCCTTATTAGGCTAAAAATCATAGGAACTCAATGGGATATAATTCGTAAACTCAAAGAATTCAATAAGAATGAATCAAGTGAAGAATGGAGGATAACATATTCAACTCCAACATATGGTGGCTGGGATCTCTTGCTTGAATGCGTTTTTAGTAAATTGAATGATTTAGAGAAAATTATAACTTATTGCAGAACAGATAAGGACCTCCAAAAATGGTTAGACGTTACCACTACCCTTATTAGCGTGAAGAATAATTATGATCCAAAAATTACTAATACTTAACGTTAGATTAAATTATTTATGATGATCTCTGATATATCCGCAGAGTATTCTCCAGTTCTCCTAATACTTTCTATAATATAACCAATTTGAACTGCGAATTCAGATGCATTAGCAGGATTTACACGAATTTTTTGGCACAATTCAATGAGACTATCAATTGATTCGATATTAGCATTTGCAAGATCAAGACTTTTTTGAAGCCAAGCATCTAAGCTTATATTTAGCAAGACTAATGACATCTTACTAGCTTCTTTGATTAGTTCAAATAACTCGGGGCTTAAATTATTGTAATCTATTTTTAACACATTCTCAGCTATCTTTACAGCATGATCTCCAATTCGTTCAAGAGATTTACTGATTAATTGGAAATTACTTGCATCTTCAAGGGTAATATTCATTTTTTGACATAAAATGATGTCTCTCAAGACAATATGGGATTGTCGCTCAACTAACCAATTCAACCTATCTAATTCATCATCCCGTTCCACCACTTTTTTAGCTAAGGATAAATCTCCTAATTCAAAAGATTTTACAGCATCCTCGTGCATCTCTCGAGCGAGAATGTACATTCGCCGTATTATTTTTTCAAAAGGCATTTCCTTTGGGCTAAGTAAGTCTTTTATGAAGATCCTATTAGTTGTTTCTTCGATAATTTCTGGACCAATCGTGATTTTAATAAAAGCTTCAATCGTTTCTCTGATAATTCGCTCAAATTTATTCCCAGTAGCCTGAATAATAATGATTGAATATCCCATTATATATGCTCCGATAAGTAACCGAAAAAGAAAGTCTGGATTTATATTATCTTCCACATTAAATTTTTTTTCTTTCACGTGTTCTTGCGAATCAATGTAAGGAGTAATAAGTAGACTTCCATCTGGTTGTGCTAAAATTCCTAAAGTATCATTTTTTTTTACTTCATGTTTTATTATCCATTCTTTAGGAAGAGATATGATGAAACTTGAGCCTCCAGTTTGCTGAACTTTCCTAGTTTCTATATTAAATGACATCATAACCTTTTTTATAGTTTATATTTCTATATATGTACTAATGAATACTATAATAAAAATATTATATATATGATATATATAAAATATATATGAATTTATTATCTATATAGTAATAGTTTAAATGTATCTGATTAATCTCTTTCTTAATAATATCTCCTGATTATACCCCCCCTTTTTGGTTATTTTTCAGAGAATCTTCAGATATATATTTTCTATATTATCAATATTCATATTGACAGTATGTCGAAATATCTTTTATTTTAATGGTAATACCTCTAATTAACAATTTACAAAAAAAAAATTTAAAATTAAGGGCAGTAAAATGGAAAAAAAAGGAATAACATACTTGGCCGTTGTAGGTATTATTGTTGCATTCTTTATTGGTTGGGGTGTCACCGCTATTTTTACCCCAACCGGTTCACAGAGAGTAAGCATTATCATTACGGGTTCTACTACATGTGAACCTGTAATTACAACAAGCGCCGAAGAGTTTATGTTACTTAACCCTAACGTTGACATTTCAGTCACTGGAACAGGTTCTGGATCTGGAATTTCTGATTCAATTAATGGATTAAATGATATTGGCATGTCTTCAAGAAATATCAAGTCTACTGAAAATGCATCAACCACACCTGCAAACAATTTAATTGATTACAAATTTGCGAAGGATGGTATCGCTGTAATAATAGATGCGGACAACCCGAATGCTGCGTGGCTTGAATCAAATGGACTAACCATGGATCAAGTCTTTCTAATCTATAATGGTAACTATACTACATGGCACGATATTGATGGTTCATTAACAACAGATACAATTGATTGTTTTAGTAGAGCTGAAGGTTCAGGAACCAGAGCTACTTTTGAAGAATTAATCACATATGATGGAGAACAACTTGGAGAAGATTCAGGATATGAATTAGCAGTCACCGGTTATACTTCAGTATCATCGAATTCACTGATGGTTCAAGGAGTTGCTGATAATGATTATGGATTTGGATATTGTGGTCTCGGTTATGTAACTCCTGATGTAATTGCTGTACCAGTTAATGGAGTTGCTCCATCAGTCGCTACCGTGCTAGATAATACATATCCAGTATCTCGATCTTTGCACTTGATTACCAACGGACCTGTAAGTGGTTGGGTACAAGCCTTCTTAGATTATATTTTTGGTCCTTATGGTCAGAAAATAGTTGCTGATGAAGGTTTTATTCGAATTTGGTTTTAAATAATAATTTTATTTTTAAAATAAAATTAATTCTTTTTTTATTATTATTTTTCACTTTTTTTATTCTTAAGATTGAATAATCCCTTTGTATTTTGAAGCAGTTACCTTTTTTGAGGGATAATTCTAAAGAATTTATAGGATCTATATAGAAACCCATACAATATATAGAATATGGTGGTCAATGATTTATTAGATATAGCTTTACTTTCTATAGAACAAACTATAATACTTGGTATAAGTAAAAATATCAACAATTTAATACTATAATATAAATGGGAGACACATTAATTCAGTCGACTAATCATGTCTAATGAAACTGTTTTTGATAATAAATTATATTTGCTACATGATGATTTTTCATATCTAAAGAAAAATCGGGAGCCTTATATCAAATGGGCATTATTTGGCTTTGCATCTATTGCCACATTATTCGTTTTTTTAATAATAATTTTTTTAATTAGTGAAGGTGCCCCTTTCTTTGCTGCAGTGCCATTACAAGAATTCTTTTTTGGCACTAATTGGCTTCCTGATAGTGACTTTTATGGCGCATTTCCAATCTTTATAGACTCCATCCTTGTAACTTTTGGTGCGCTAATAATTGCTATCCCTTTAGGGATATTTACTGCCATTTTCATTGCTGAGCTTGCTCCACCATTATTAAGGAAGATTCTTAAATTTACTATAGAGATTCTCGCGGGTATCCCATCTATTGTATATGGATTTTTTGGAGTTATTGTTTTAAATGTATGGATAAAGGATATCTTTCAATTACATGACGGAAGATCATGGCTATCGGGATCATTAATTTTAGCAATAATGGCACTTCCAACGATCGTCTCCGTGTGTGAAGATGCAATAAGAGAAGTTCCAGATTATTATAGAGAAGCCTCATATGCAATGGGAGCAACAAAATGGCAAACAATTCGTAGGGTGGTGATCCCAGCGGGAATGTCTGGAATAACTGCAGCAGTTGTGTTAGGAATTGGAAGAGCAATGGGTGAAACAATGGCAATGACTTTAGTATTAGGCAATAAATTCAGGCTCCCTGACCCCCTAACAAATATGCTGAGTCAAGTGGCCGTGATCACATCAACTATCGCTTTAACATGGGGCCCTACTGCTGCTGGAAGTTTACCTCAACTAGGTTTATTAGCTCTTGCGATAGTCCTCTTTTTCATGACCTTATTGGTGAATACTACATCAAATATCATCTTAAATAGAGTTCAAAAGAAGTTTAGAGGGGATTTAGCAGTTAAAAAACATTCTAAACTGAGAAATCTTTTTGTGAGCAATAGTATCTTGAAAAAACTTGTAAAATATAAGCAGTTGATGGCTACAATCATCATTTCACTGTTAATTTTTTGGATCTTTCCTGATCTTCTTTCTAAAATCATAGGGAGTGGGATATGTATTGGAGCAAGCACCTTATTTTGGGGGAGATCAAAAATTTCACCAAAATATAAACGATTTATTGATTATGCTTTGGGTTTATCATTTATTGGATGGGTTTTTAGCACATGGATTGGGATCTTTCTTTCTGTTAGTATATGCCTCCTAATATTGGTCGTATTAACTTTCTTCAGAGAACTCTCTACAGTTGGTCAACAAAGATTTTGGTTTGGTGTAGTCTACACTTGTTCGATATTTGCAGTATTGATGGTCGGAATTATAATATTCTATATTGTTTCCAAAGGGCTTCCAGTATTTCTGGAACCTGGATTTTTAACGGGTACTCCTAAGAACAGTGGAAGAGAAGGGGGTATTTTTCCAGCCATTATCGGAACGCTTCAACTCACTGCCGGGTCCATACTGTTTGCACTTCCACTTGGTGTTTTTGCTGGGATATATCTATCCGAATATGCCAAAGAAAATAGAATTACTAAATTTATTAGAGCTGGAATTGACAACTTAAATGGTACTCCCTCAATTGTTTTTGGATTATTTGGAGTAGTATTTTTCATAGTCTTTATAGGTTTGACAAGATCCATTTTGGTTGGATCCCTTACATTAGGGCTGATGATTTTACCTACTATTATTAGAACCACGGAGGAATCCGTGAAAGCGATTCCTCACTCATTTAGAGCGGGCAGTTTAGCGTTAGGATCAAGTAAATTTCAAGGAATTAGTAAAATAATTATACCTGCAGCCATACCTGGAATTGTAACAGGTTCGGTTCTTGGAATGGGTCGCAGTGCAGGGGAAACGGCTCCGATTTTGTTTACTGCGGTTAAATCCACTGCACAATATGTATCATTAAGCATCTTTGAACCTACCATGGCTCTTACTTATAATTTATTTCGGTTAAGTAACGAAATAACGGGTGGTCTTGAAAGA
This sequence comes from uncultured archaeon, assembly GCA_964583985.1. Taxonomy (GTDB): domain Archaea; phylum Asgardarchaeota; class Lokiarchaeia; order Sigyniarchaeales; family SOKP01; genus SOKP01. The sequence goes on along the minus strand of CAZOYD010000067.1, from coordinate 3,913 downwards.
GCCGCCGGAACTGCTTTAACATTATTATTATTAGTTTTAATTCTTTATAGTTTTGCTTTTATTGTTAGATTAAAATATGAAAAGAAAAAACGCTGGTGAAATTTATGGTATTCAAAATCAAAAAGAACAACAATAATGAAATTGACCATCAAAATCAAGAATTCTCTAATAACGAATATGTTATAGAGTGTAAGAACTTGAATCTTTGGTATGAAGATACTCAAGCCTTGATTAATATCAACATTGAATTTCGAAAGAATAAGGTAAGTTCCATCATTGGACCTTCTGGATGCGGTAAAAGCACGCTTCTACGTTGTCTTAACCGGATGAATGACGTGATTGAAGGGTGTAAAATTGAGGGAGAGGTATTATTTAATGGGAAAAACCTTTATGCGAGTAATGCTGATATTAGGTTAAATCGGAAAAAAATTGGAATGATTTTCCAAAAACCGAATCCCTTTCCGATGTCCATTTATGATAACATCACTTATGGTCCAAAGATCCATCGCGTTTTGGATAAAGATATCTTAGATAAAATTTCAGAAAAAAATCTTAAAAGAGCTGTTATATGGGACGAAGTTAAGGACAGATTAGATGAATCAGCCATGGGCTTATCAGGAGGTCAACAACAACGGTTATGCATTGCACGAGCTTTAGCAGTAGAGCCTGAGATTTTATTAATGGATGAACCAACCGCTTCTCTTGATCCAATTGCTACTCAAAAAATTGAAGAACTAATACTTGATTTGAAAAAGGAATGGACCGTTATAATTGTAACTCACAACATGCAACAAGCTGCGCGAATTTCAGATTATACATGTTTCATGTATTTAGGGGAATTGATAGAATTTGGTGAAACTACTCAAATTTTTGAGAATCCTCAAAAAAAATTAACTGAAAATTATATAACAGGAAGGTTTGGATAAGTGAAATAAAGATGACAAAAGAATTTCATAAAAATTTGGATTTTTTAAAGCAAGAGCTTGTTGAAATGTCGAAATTGGCCTTCATAATGTTAGGTGATTCAATAACTGCACTTTCAACAAGTAACACAGAACTAGCGGAAAGTGTTGATCTTAAAAAGGAAAAATTACGAGAATATGATGTTGAAATCGAAACAAAATCGCTCCAATTAATTACACTTTATCAACCAATGGCTATTGATCTTAGAACCATTGCGGCTATTTTAAAGATTATCACCTATTTATATCGAGTAGGTCGCTATGGAAAAGATATTGCAGCAGTAGTTTCTCTTTTAAATAATAAACAACCACTTTCAGAAATTATAGGAATAAAACACATGTGGGAGCACGTTCAATCAATGTTAGATGATGCCGTAGATTCATTTGTTACCGATGATATTTCAAAATTGAAGGGATTTTCTGAAAGAGACACTGAGATAGATCAATTAAGGTGGAGTATTTTTCGTGAATCCGTTTCTTATATGATGGAAGATCCAAGAAACATTACAATTTCAGCGCATCTCATAATGATAGCACGTTATTTGGAAAGATGTGGAGATCATGCCTGCAAAATTGCTGAAAAAGTGTATTACATGGTGACAGGGAAGCATATCGAAATAACATAATAATTTTTAGGTATCAGCAATAGTAAACTACAGTGATAATTAAGAGCCTATTTATATTAACGAAAAAGATTTTATTTCATAATACTCCATTTTTTTATATCCATTATACTAATCACAATTATATTATATCGGAATATAATAGTTTAATAAAGAACACTTTTATTAGATGGATATAAATTGAATAGTTCTTTAAATTTAAAATAGGTGATTTTTAATTGTCTAAATCAATTCGATATAAATTATGTATCTTTGGGGATGGTGGGGTTGGAAAGACTACATTTGCACATAGATATCTAAATAGAATCTTTGAACAAGATTTAAAAATGACCATCGGTGCAGATTTTAGCGTAAAGGACGTGCAGGTCGATGATTTATCCGTGAATTTACAAATCTGGGATTTTGCAGGTGAAGAGAGATTTAAAATACTCTTTCCAAGTTTTGTCAAGGATGCTCAAGGTGGAATTTATATGTGTGACTTAACGAGACGTTTTAGCATTAAGAATATCGATGACTGGCTATCTCTCTTTATTAACGAAATGAAATTCACAAATACTCAAATCCCAATTATCATGGTAGGAAGTAAGTTAGATTTAGAGGATAAGCGCTCCATATCAACAGAGGAGGGCATTGAACTTGCTAAATCCCGTAATTTACAAGGTTATTTTGAATGTTCAAGCAAAACGGGAGAGAACGTTGATAATATTTTTGAAACCATCGCTAGGATAATGGTAGAAGCAAGAAAAACAAGTTAAGTTATATCATCATACCTTAAGCGTTTTAAAACGGGATATCTCCTCCCTATTCCAAATGCGCTTTTACTGATTTTTATCGTCTGGACTAATTGTCTTCGCTTGTATTCTGAATTCAAATAAAGTTTTCTAACTCTTTCAATTGTTTTTAAATCAATTCCTTTATTTAGTAAGTGATCTGGTTCTAAACCTATTCCATTTTCGATTATCTCTTCCAAGATCACATCCAATATTTCATAAGAAGGTAAAGAATCGCTATCTTTTTGATTTTTTCGCAATTCCGCAGTTGGAGGTCTCTCAATAATTCCATGAGGAATCACCTCTTCTTTTTTATTAATCCAATTACAAATTTCATAAATTTGAGTCTTTAATAAATCTCCAGGAACATTTTTTCCTCCGTTTGTATCTCCATATAAGGTACAATATCCAACTCCAATTTCTGATTTGTTACCAGTTGAGACCAACAACCAATTGTATTTATTGGAATAATACATGAGGATAGTCGCTCTAATTCTTGCCTGTAGATTTTCATCAGCAATATCAAATTTTATCTTACCTAAATTAAGTTCTATATCCTTTTCATAATAGTTGAATAAATCATCAATGGGATGAATGTTATATTTTAATTTCAAGTTATCACATAAATTTTTAGCTAAATCAAGGCTTTCTTGGGAAGTGAAGCGAGTAGGCATCATTACAGCAGTTACATGTTCTGGTCCTATTGCTTTAGCACAAATGAATGCGGTAAAAGCAGAATCTACTCCTCCACTCAAACCCAATACGATTCCTTTGAAAATTCCACTTTTATAATAATATTCATAAAGATTTAGACATAAAGCTTTCACAACTTCAGATCTCCAATCAGATTCAATTGTAATAGCCTCAATATCTGATTTAAATGGCGCTTGAATGCGAACAAGTTTTATTTCTTCTTCAAAAGCTTTGCACTTTTCTATTAGTGTTCCATTTTCATTTATTATGAAGCTTTGTCCATCATATACGATTTCATCCAATGCACCTACCATATTCACGTAAATGATTGGAACGTGAAGTGACATCGCTTTTTTCTTTACAAGATCCATCCTCATTTTGAATTTACCAATATGGTACGGAGATGCATTTGTCACGATCAATAATTCTGCTCCATTACTAACCAAAGTCTCTGCCACTTTCACATCATAATGTTCATCCCAAATATCTTCACATATTAAAATTCCGCATTTATAGCCTTTTAGAGATATGTGATTGAATTGACTATCAAAAGAAAAATATCTGCGTTCATCAAAGATATCATAATTTGGTAAAAGGCGTTTATTGACGATCGCCTTGATCTGATTATCTTCAATGATAACTGCTGAATTATAAAAAGGTTGAATTGAGTCTTTCAGATGCTCGGGTTCGGTAAAAGTTCCAATAATAAGAGATGAGTGAGTCTTAATTCGCTTTAAATTTTCTAATGCTTCTTTATTCTCTTTTTTAATTAAAGGATCATAAATATGATCCATTAATGGATACCCTACCAATGACATCTCAGGAAAAATAATAATATCTGCTCTTGAATTATCAACAATAATTT
>CAZOYD010000066.1:0-18092 GCA_964583985.1 uncultured archaeon | reverse complement strand
GCAAAAAATCACGGAAAGTGATATTAGTGTGAAGTTCGATAAAGCAGTTAAGGATCTAGAAGAATCTCTACCCAAATCTTTTCCTGCCGGTTGTGCTGAAGCGACTTTGACGAATATTTTAAAAATACTTGAAAGTGATGAAGAAATAATTCATAATATCATGATCCCCTTATCTGGTGGATTAGGTGGTTATAAGTCGGAGAAAGGATGGGTTGGACCATGCGGTGCTGTGGTTGGTGGGTGTGCTGCAGTCGGGGTGATTTTAGGAGGAAAAGAAAAAAAAATTATGTCCCCTAATTTAGTAATGCCTGCCTACATGAAATCAGCCCAATTTGCAAAAGAGTTTGAAAAGGAATTTGGAACGGTGCTTTGCCCAAATTTATCGGGGTATGATTTCAGTGATCCAAATAAAATGATGGAATACATGAAAGAAGGAGTTTGGGGAAAAACGTGCTATAAGTATGTTCTATGGGCGATTGGTAATATAAGAAAATTAATGAAAAAGGAATTAAAAGCAAATTGGTAGATCCTTAGCAAATCTTTTCAAATTTTTTTTTAATTTTAATTTTGATACCCTTTTTTTAACGAAAATATATAAGCCCTCAAATTGAGCCATTTAAATGCCCAAGAATAAAATTTTTAAACTTGGTTGTATTTCACTTTTTATAACTTTTAGTATTTAAAAACATTTTGCCCACATAGTGTAGAGTAAGGATTGCTTCAAACCTCACGCATAATCCGGTCCAGCATTCGGGACTGTCACTCCTGCGACCCGGGTTCAAATCCGCGTATGAAAACCATACGCGATGAAATTCCCGGTGTGGGCGCCAATCACTTATCAATTCAATTACATACTTTTAACATCTTTTAGCCATTTTTCATATTTCTCACCAAAATATTTTTTTATTCGTAATCGTATTGTATCAATTTTCGGAGATTTTCCTTGTTCTTTCAATATGCATTCACTAACTAGCCTATAAGATTTAAATTTTTCATAAAGTAATATCCAATTTTCAATATCACTATCAGAATAATATTCCATAGTATAATCAAAAGGATTCGTTATTATTTTTAATAAATATTCTTTTCGATATTCCCATTTCATAGGATTTATAATATCTAGGAACTTTTTCACTTGGTTTCTTGCTTGGATCTGTAAAATAAAGGTAATTGAGAATTCATTTGTTTTTTCCGTAATCTCAGAGTAAGAAGATATTTTTGATGTCTTGATTTCAAATAATTCTGTCATTTCTTTGAAATCTTCAACTAAAGATAGAGATCCATTTTTAAAATTCATTTTAATTGCACCTTCTTTTATGACAGGAAATATGGAACCATCAGTATCAAATAGTCCTTTTAAACACGCTATCATATAGGATTTGCATTCCTTAATCCATTTTGGGACTTTGATTTGGTTCTCTACTTTATTTCCAGGTATTAAACCTAAGGATATTAGTTCATAGACTAGTTTTTTGCTATAAATAGTAAGATATATACCCTTTCCTATTGAACCATCCTCATTTATTTGCCTTGATAATTTAGGTTTATATTGGAATAATCTCATCATAAGATCATTAACATAAAGGACATAATCTTTTTCTTCAACCCAATTTAGAATGACATCCAATTGATAATGCCTTCCTGTGGGATCCCATCTCAGACGACCATCTCCAAGGATTATCCCTAACATCTCAGCAAGAGACTCACTTTTTTCAAGCATATTCTAGAAATAAAAATTTCTGGAATTTATATAAGAGGAGGGTATAATGTTTCTAATCACTTAATATTAGAATTATGGGTACTATTTTTTATCTGTTTACTTTTTTCTATTTAAATTATTTTCAAGTATATTATACTCCAGCATAGGCAAATTAGAAATCTTTATTCCCGTGTTTTTTTGAAATTGTCGAATAATTTCAGTTTGAAAACTTTGAGGATTAGAACAATTAAAACCCAAGATTTCTTTAATTCTAATTAAGATTGTTTTAAATTTAAGTAGATTACATATAGTTTCTTTTAACTTATCCCTTTTCTGCAGTTCTTGAAATTCTGAAAATTTTCTATGGATTGAATTTGGGTATGTATCATGCTGTTTTCCATCATATTCAAAAGCAATTCTGAAAAATTTTTTCCTTATTTTTACATTTGGATTATATCCGTCAAAATGCATCCTTCCTCCTCTATTAACATCAATATGAAATGCATTATAAAGTGTAACAGTTGGAAATTTTATAGGATTCCCAGAAATCTTTGAAAAGATTGCCTCCATATACATTCGTGTTAACTGTTCTCCTTTACTTTCATTACAAGTTGGACACCATCGATTATCATATAATAAACCGTTAATGGTAGGGCTCCAATTGTGCCCAAATTTGCATTTTATGTCAATATATCTTTTTGTAGGCTGTTCTTTCATATTATTCCAGTCAGTTTCACATGTTAACAACTGACCTTGTCTGCTCTCAATAAGGCATTTGATATCAGTATAAGAAGGTGATTGTGATGATAATGTTGGAAAGATTTCAGTATATATCTTTTCAGCGATATTAATTTCAAATATTTCTTTAATATAATCCATTAGCCATACTTTGATAGAAATAAATCCAACTCCATATTTTTTAGATAATTGCCCTATTGTAGAAATACATTCTATTTCATTGGGATAATACCTATTAAATTGATAACTAAATTCTTCAATTAGTTTATCATGAATCTCATCTATTTTTTCAGAACGCGTTTTTGGCCAGTAACGGGAGTATAATTCAGAAGGATCTTCATCAAAGTGCAATGAAATATATTCACTTAAGAGATACTTCTTTACAAAGTTTCTTGCGACTTTGAACATATTACCTATATTTCTTAAGCTAGGAAGGTTCTCTGGTATATCAGGGTAATTATCAAAAATTTTATCAAAATAAATCTTCAATTCATTCTTGATTTCTAAATAATCTTTTCTGTTCTTCTTTATCATTTGTCAAAACACCCAGAAAAGCAATGATTCTGAATTAAAATATGATAGGAGTGTATTAATTTATTTTAAAGCAAAGTTTTATTATTCTCATTGATTAAATGCTTTTATTTTTATGGTTTAAGTAATACACGCAAGAAAAATCCTTCATCTCTTCACGTATATTTAAAGTTGTTAATGCATTTACATTTTTGAAAACAACTTTTTAAGTTTTTACCCTTATCAAGATATTTATCATGTTTCTCCCTCTAAAACTTTTCTATTACCGACGAAAAAAATAGTAATTTAAAAAAGTAATGCATTCCAATTTTACTATATTATATAAGAAGAAATATAATCTTTTTATATAGTAAAAAGTTATACTTAATAGTATTTATTATAACCTAACAATCAAAATAAGTACAAAACTATAAAAGAAGGTTGAAAATCAAAATGGTTGACGAAGCATTAATTAATGAAATGAAAGGAAAGTTTGACGCTGGAGCAGCAGCAGCATCACCTGCTGATTCTTTAAAAGTATTCGAACTATTCAAGCAAATTGCTGAAGAAAACGAAGACCTCAAAGAAGAATTAGAAGACATGGATATCGTTATTCAAATGATCATAACCGATAAAGACGCTAAATTTTGGCTAAAAGCTCATGATGGCACTCTTGAATTCGGAGAAGGTGTTGTTGACAATCCATCTTTCACATTTTCCGCAACCCAAGAAGTTGGTGCAGGCATGTTGTTTGGCGAAGTTGAGCTAGTTTAAATTCTAAACAGCGCTAAAACGCCACAAGTGCCTATATGGCTGGTGATATTACAGTAGAAGGTAATCTTCAAGACGCAATGGCTTTCCAAGAGATAAAATTTGAGGAAATCCCTCAAACCTCTTAAATTGAGTTAGCCCTTGAAGCTTTTGAAGACATGGTGGATTAAGTCAATAATATATCCATATCGTTAATTATCTTTACTTTTTTTTATTCTATTTTTTATATTTAATTTTTTTTTTTAATTTAAATTTATTTATTCTAAAAAAAATTTTAGAATTATGGATATAATCGAGTCCTGATAATAAATCATTTATAGGAATATTGCAATATATATTATGATGACAACCCCAAAAGAAAAACAAATGAAAAAAGAAGAGAAAATATCTGAAGAAAACTTCTACTTTGATGATTCTGAAGAGATCATTTTAACCGAACACGAGATTCAAGATCTTGAAAACAAACTTGAAAATCGAGTAATTGATGAAAGAACTCATTCTTTTTTTAAATCTTCACACCAGTTCTATCAAAATTTGGAAGAGAAGGAATATACAATATCATTAGAAGAAATTGAGAAATTATAAAAGGGCTTTTTCAATTGACGGATTTACTTTTTAAACAATTAGATAAAGACGCTATTATTGAATCTTTTGACTGTGGGGAACGAGTCATTAACTCTTTTTTAACTGATCTAGCTCTCCTCAATCAAGAACGAAAGCTTTCAAAAACATATGTATTTTGTTTGAAAGATTCTAATATTGTAATTGCTTTTTTAACACTTTCTGCTTCCCAGTTAAATACAGGAGATGCACGTATATTTGGAATTGATAAAGTACCAATAGTACTTCTCGGTCGCTTAGGTGTAGATAAAAAGTATAAACATAAGAACCTCGGAAATACATTGATAAAAATCGCCTTAGAAAAATCATTAGAAGCAAGTAAAATCATTGCGTGTCGCTTATTGTTAGTGGAAACAACTCTAGATATGAAAAACTATTACTTAGAAAAGGTAAATATGGGATTTGAATGGTTTCGAGATCGGAAGAATAACTCTATTCTCTTTATTGATTTGAAAAAGTATGAAGAAAACATTCACTAATAGTCAAGCATTGCCAATTAAAGGGATCATTCCATTTTATCCTGCAAATGGAATCGCTACTTCAATTCTCGATATCATGGGTTCAGAAGAATTAGGTTCAATCACGCATGCATATAAATCATTTTTAAAAATTGTAATCATTTTACTTCATCAGGTTGTACGCAACTCGCGCCGCTACGATTGTGCCGTAATGTAATCTGGATCCTTCGGTGATATTACGACACAGACTCCGCTTTGCTAAAGTGTCACAACCAGATGTGGGAATTGAGTTAGTCCTTGAAGCTTTTGAAGACATGGTGGATTAAACCATAAATTCATCCAGGAAGTGAATTTCCTTCGAGAATTTTATTTTTTTTCTTTATACTTTTTATACTTTTATTTAGATTTTGGCTAATTTTATTCTGAATTTCATTCAATTTTAAAATTAAAATGGTTATGTTATCAACTCTTTTCAACGCAACAAATTCTTTGATGAATACCTGTCAACAAGATTTATAGGGGGGTTTTTATATTATCCAGATTAACCTTTACGCAAAACTGAAAAAAGATGGGCAAGTGAAGCAGGATTCAAGTTTTTAGAGGGATTTGGAAACTTTTTTGCCTATCAACTAAATTTTAGAAAGAAATGATGTTGTCTTAATTTTTTCTAAAACCTCCTTCAAATATAATAATCGGCTCTGTGGTAAAAACTAGAAAAGATATTACTATTTTTAAAATTAGCATTCAAAAGTTAATCAAAGCTACGGAAAACAAAATTGAAATAAAAACATTTCCATATATTGATTTATTAGATGAGGAATAAGTAGTTTAGATGCTCAATCATTCAGTATTTCTGAAAAAAGAAAAGAACTTGAAATTACTCAGTTTTCTTGGAATTTGCTTTAATATCTATGCTTTTTTATTTGAAATCTCATATTGCATATTGATGGTTTTTGAAATTAAACTTTTTGACATTTTTGCAATCCTAGTTCTCGTGAGTTGGATTTATAATGTAATCATTATATATTTCGTTGGGTTTGAATCAGAGAAACATCTTATATGGAAGTTAAGCGAGTTATATCTCGTTCTTACGATCTTGTCTCCTTTATTGATGCTTTTAGGAAATTTCCTCATTTCGGCATCTTATTATCAAATTGAAGTATCATTATATTCAACTATGAGCTATTTTGGGTTCTTTTCATTATCTTTTTGTGGATTTCTAGTCAATTATTACCTGTTGATTTCAATGCAAGGAGTTAAAAAATTGAAATATAAAAAGTCTATGAGTAAAAGACAGTTAAAAAAAAGAAGTTTCACTTGCAAAACATTTTTAATAATCGGGTTTCTTTATTCACTTTCAATAATAAATGGAAGTTCGAATTATGCTGCTGGAGTGTTAGCTGCAGCCTCTCAAGTGTCTTTAGGTCTTTTTTTTGCTTTTCTTGCTTTTTTTCTCTTCTTGATAAAAACAAAACCAGATAAAATCAGGAGGATTTTCTTTTCAAGTATAGGAATTTTCACGATTGTTATTTGTTTGTTACCATTATTCTCAATCAATTCTACAATAATTCGAGCAAATTTTGATTTTGAAAATGCCTTTGGTTCAGATTGGGATGAGAAAATTGAAACGGCTCAGCCATTCTTCTTAGATAGCCCATTTTCGATTTCAAAATATTTGTTAGGAGAATCTCCTAAAAAATGCGAAATCGTAAAAGATGTTTTATATTATGAGGGAGATGGAGTTGAGTTATATTATGATGCATATATACCTCTTACTAACAACTTGCCCGGTAATAATTCAGTTTTAATCTCAATTCACGGGGGAGGATGGAGTTTAGCAGATAAAGGATTTACAAATAAAATACAAAACAATAAATATTTCGCTGCTCAAGGATATGTCGTATTCGATATTCAGTATGGTTTAAGAAATTCAATGCCTTTTGGGATGATAACTCCAGAAAACGTCAAGGGAGATTTTACTATCGACGATATGGTGAGGCACATAGGAATATTTACTAAATATTTGGCGAATTATTCAAAAGATTATAATGCAAATCTCGATTCGGTATTTATCACCGGTGGATCTTCAGGTGGACAATTAGCATGTGCTGTGGCTTTTGCATATCATCATCCTTCTTATTCTTCACTTTTTAGTCAAGATCTAACAATTAAAGGGATCGTTCCATTATATCCTGCAAATGGAATTGCTACTTCAATCCTCGGCATTCCGGGATCAGAAGATTTAGTCCAACCAGAACTCTTGGTCAATCAATCAAGTCCTCCATGCCTCGTGATTCATGGAGGTAGTGATGGTATCGTTGATCCTAGTATTTCATTGACATTAAAAAACAAGTACCTTCAATATAATAATCCTAATATCATACGTATTCTGTTACCATTCGCAGGTCATGTACTGGATTATTATTTCACGGGGGTTTACAATCAAGTTTGTTTATATTACATGGAACGATTTCTCTATTTATTCCATTAAGCTGTTAAGAATGATTAAAAAGGTATGACAATTTTCTCATTTTCACAAAATTATTGTAAAGTATTAAAAATTATTGCTATTTTAATCCCATCATGAAAATTTTATCATTTTTTTTAACAGGTTTATCCACTCGAATTCCAACCGTGATTCTGTTCTCTTGAGAGGAGACAAATGGAGTTTCGGAGAGATTCTTTTTTCCTTTGATTTGGATCGAATTGATCTCTTGTTTTAAAAAGGTATCGGTATGCGTCCCGATAATGAAGATTTCATCCTTTAATTTGAGCTTTCCTGAGGTTAGTAATATCTTGGCAGCATTTTTTTCTGGAAAATAGCTCAATACTTTACCAATTTCAATTTTTTTGTGGGTGGCGATATTTCCATCATGTTTTGACTGAATCTCGCTTCCTTTGGGCAAACCAAAATAAAATCCGGTTGAAAAGCCTCGGTTATACACTCTATTGAGTCGTTTGAGCCAGTTTGTGACCTTTTCTTGAGTATATGTATTGTCATAATAGCTATCAATTGCCTCTCGATAACATGATGTAACTTCTTCGATGTAGATGGGATCTCTCATTCTACCTTCAATCTTGAAGGCATCAATCTTCGCTTCAATCAATTTTGGCAGGTGTGCAATCATGCAGAGATCTTTTGCATTGATAAAGAAAGTTCCATCATAGAGTAATTCATTATTCTGATCATCATACACGCGCCATCTCCTCCTGCAAGGTTGCACGCATCTCCCTCGATTTGCGGAATATTCTTGACTTCCACATGTTTCTGCTGAGAAATAACATCTACCGGAAATAGAAGTGCACTGGGCACCATGAACAAAGGTTTCAATCTCCGCTTTTAGCATTTTCTGTTTGATGTCTTTAATTTGTTCCAGAGATAATTCACGTGCTAGAATTAATCTTTTTGCTCCTAATGCTTCGTAAAATTTAGCTGATCTTGAATTGGATACGCTTGCTTGAGTTGATATGTGAAAGTTTAATCCTTTTTCTTTCACTAACTCAATCGCGCCTATATCGTGGACGATAATGGCATCAATTTCTGCTTCTACCGCCTTCTCTAACATGGCATCCAATAATTCAAATTCATTTTCATAGATGATGATGTTGGTCGTAAGGTACGCTTTTACACCATTATCATGACATGTTTTCACGATATTTTGCAAGTTATTTAATTTGAAATTATCGCTAAACATCCTCATGTTTAAACCTTCGACACCAAAATACACCGCATCAACAGTTTCAACTACTGCATTTAAAGACTTCATATTTTTTAAAGGAGCCATTAATTCCACTTTCTTTTTATTCATGTATTTCACCAGCATTATATCTTAAGAAGAGTAATTAAGAAAAGCTTTGATTTAATAAAAGATACCATCAGTAAAAAGTTTAAAAAAAGTTTAAAAAAAAGTTTAAAAAAATTTAAAATTAATTAGAAAAAAAATCTTGTTAGAGTACAAATGTTGTAAAATAAAGATAAAATAGAAACGATCCAATAATGAAGAATAACACGGCAAGCAAATATGTCATGTGTTTTGCATAATTTCTAAAGACCCTTCCTTCTCTTGTTTCTAATCTATCGATTTGAATATATGGACTTGGTCCACGGCGATACCATCCCCTAATTCTGACCGTTTGTCCAATCAAATGTTTTACTTTTGTGATTGCCCAGAAGAAGTCGACTATGCTAAGTCCAAATCTATAATCAATGTACATAAGTCCGGTATTATCTTGAAAGTACAAGTCATCACTGAAATAATATCCCGGAACCCCTTTTCCTACAATAACACCTTCTATCATAGCTGGAATGGGTCTGACAGGGGATACGTTGATCTGTGTAACGAGATCGACGACAGTTTTGGGTTTAAAACCGCTTCGGTACATGAATTTAGTGCGTACAATAACAGTAAATCCCATGAAAAAGAACGTCACTATCCATAAAAGATTTAAGTTTTGTAAATCCCCTAACGTCCCTAAACTCAAGAATCCAATAAACCCAAGAAACCATAGAACAGATAATGAAAATGAAATCCAGAAAAGGATTGATGGTAATTTCTTAATAAGGATATCAGTGATGAATTCTCCCGCCATCGATTTTCCGACTTGTTCCTCTTTAATCTTCCGTGCATTGGAGAAATCTATTTCTATTGGTATTCCATATGTTGCACATTGTGAATTGAGTCGTTGAATTCTTTTCGCAGGTAAGGGGTGCGTGCTAAAAATTTGGAAATATTTAGCCCACGGATTGAAGAGATCCCAACCAGCGGCAGCTTGAATCACGTCTTTAGAATACTTGCCAGATCCATCCATGCCTTGTACTGCGATTTGTTTGGCTTTTTTTGGATCGAAGATGCCTAATCCTCTGAGAGCTCTTATTTTGGATTGATTTCGTTCTTTTATTTGCACTTCAGTACCTCCAACTAATAGGCCATAAGCAATTTTAACCAATGCAGTAGATAATGTATTTGGGTCCTCCGTTAATTCGGCCGCGTGCTGATCGGCATAATATTCACGAATCCTACTGACAACAAGAGACACTAAAAATCCGATATAATACATTAGATAAGATATTAGGGCGATTGCGAATAACGCTATCCCAATATATCCCCCAGAATCACTACTGCTTGATTTTCTAGCGCCAGAAAATCGAACTGCATAATACGACCACCTAGCAACAGTTAAAAAAATAAGAGGAATTGCAAACACGACGGTCATCAGGATGAAATCATTATGGACAATATGACCTAATTCATGAGCGACGACAGCGGTCTGTTCTCGTTCATCTAAATAATGCAAGATTCCATCAGTGATTACCAATCTAGCACTATTTTTAGTGTAACCGAAGGTAAAAGCATTAGGGTTCATATCATGAATAATTCCGACTCTTGGGGTTTTGATTCCTTGGATTTCAACAACTTTATCTATCGCATTTCCCAAGTGTGGGTAATTGGAAACATAATTTTCATAAGGAATCCATTCAATTCTATAAATCCATCGTATTATTAGAGGAGACATACCATATTGAAATAAAACTATAAGTATCGTGAATCCAATCATCAATAAAAGACCAATTAGATCAGAGGGTAAAAACCAAATTCCGACAATGAATACTAATGCATATACCATTGCAAATAGGAACACGGTTGCCATTGTTGATGCTATTTTTAATCCCATTTTATAATAACTCCTACGTTCGTTTTATTTAGATTTGATAAAATTTGTGAAAATCAAATTTCGATTATGATATACATGTTATACACCGTAATTAATATTTGTGCTATATTATTTAACCTAAGAGATCTCGATTTTTGCATAACAAAAGATTAAATCTTATAATTATCATGATTTAAATGAAATTTTAAAATTAAGATTTTTAGGGTGTCAATATTATAGATACGGAAATGCAAAGACTTTACAAAGCTACGGATAATTTAATAGAACAACAGTTTTATATTCATGGTAGTGATAGAATTACTGGCAGAACACCCGATGTATCGATAAAGATCCGAAATTCGGGATTAGTTGTTAAAAAATTTAAGGAATTATTTCTAAAAAACCTTGAATTCTTTTTAGAAGGTGAATATTTAAAATTTTTCCATCCTTTTACCCAAATAAGAGGAGTAGATGAAAATTCCATCAAAGAAATTAACCAAGAAGTTGAGATTAAACTTGCAGCACTCAAGGATACTAATTTTGATATAATATTATTGTATATCTTGGTTCTTAGTTCATTAATCTCGAGAATACGTGATATTCATTTTAATCATGTTCTTGAGGAAGTGTCAAAACGAATTAAAGAATCTTCAAAAAGCGTCACTAAAAATCAAATTCAATTAGAATTGGAGGATCTTTTCATGAAAAATAATTCGTACATCTCAATTTTATATAATATCTCCTATTTGGATGCTTTAGCAGAATCATTTAATTTTAAAAAAGTAGCCCATATCTGTAAAATTCAGAAAAGTAAGTATATTAATAAACTTGTAGCGCTTATAATCAAGTCAGCAAGATAAGTATTGTAAATCTAATCATTAAATATTTTTTATGATATAGTGGATTAAAACAAGGTAGGATTTTTTAGTCAACAAGATAAGATTAATAGTTTCCAAATTCTATTTATTAATTTAAAGTACTAGTATTATTTCAAGTGGGTTTTTATGTCTGATAAATTTGAATTAGATTTACTTGGATCATTAAAAAAATACGAAAAAAAGAAGGTTTCCATTGA
Source organism: uncultured archaeon (assembly GCA_964583985.1). GTDB lineage: Archaea > Asgardarchaeota > Lokiarchaeia > Sigyniarchaeales > SOKP01 > SOKP01. Next base: position 6,568 of record CAZOYD010000066.1, on the reverse strand, counting down.
GAATGCCATTTTGAAATTTATTAAACCAGGCGATAGAATTTTTATTGATTCGGGTTGTGCTGAACCATTAGACCTCACGCAAAAGTTAATTACTTTGGGTCCAAAGCTACCGGATGTTGAGATATTACATTTCTTGAGTTTGAGTGATTTGGATTATTATGAAACTGCAGGTGGAATTGAAGATTTATATCGCCATAATGCATTTTTCATTGGTAAATCACTTCGCAAATATATAAAAGGAGGCCAAGCTGATTATACTCCAATGTTATTGTCAGAAATCCCCTGGCTTTTTAAACTTGGAAAAATGCACCTTGATACAGCTCTCATTCAAGTAAGTCCTCCAGATAAATATGGATATTGTAGTTTTGGAATTAATGTGGATATTGTTAAACCAATTGCTGAAGAAGCAGATTTTGTTGTTGCTGAAATCAATCCAAAGATGCCTCGAACCCTTGGAGATTCATTCATACATATGGATGATATAGATTCTTTTATCGTATCTAATCATGATATCATAGAATACGATTACGGTGAAACGGATGAAGTCGCCCAAAAAATAGCTAAATTTGTTGCCTCTTTGATTGAAGACGAATCAACAATACAAATGGGTATAGGTCAGATCCCTAACGCTGTTACAATTGAACTAGAAAATAAGAAGAATCTAGGAGTGCATAGCGAGGTTTTTTCAGATGGAATTGTAGATCTTGTCGAAAAGGGTGTTGTAACATGTAAAAAGAAGACAATCCATAAGGATAAAATTATTTGCTCCTTTGTCATGGGATCTCACCGGTTATATAATTTTTGTAATGATAATCCGATGGTAGAATTTCATCCTTGCGATTATACAAACGATCCATATATTATAAGTCAAAATAAAAAGCAAGTGGCAATAAATGCAGCACTTTCAGTAGATCTTACGGGTCAAGTTAATTCGGATTCGATAGGACATCAATTTTATAGTGGTATCGGGGGTCAAGTTGATTTTGTTAGAGGATCAGCAAGAGCAATAGATGGTAAACCAATAATGGTTCTCCCTTCTACTGCTACGTTAGAGGATGGTAAAATAATATCTCGAATTGTCCCCTTTCTCCAACCAGGCAGTGGGGTGGTAATTACTCGGGGAGATGTACATTATGTTGCAACAGAATGGGGAATTGCTTACTTATATGGTAAGAGTATAAGAGAGAGAGTACTTGAGATGATTAACATTGCCCATCCTGATTTTCGTGAGGAACTCTTGGAACATGCAAAAAAATGGAACTACGTTTATTCTGATCAAAAGTTACCTGTATCCATTGATGGTAGAATTAGCATTTACCCCGAAAAATATGAAACATCGTTCAAATTAAAGAATGGAAAGATGATCAATATAAGACCCATTAAACCAACGGACGAAAGATTGATTCAAGAGCTTCATTATTCCCTTGATGATCAAGATCGGTATTTAAGATTTTTTTCTCCAATTCATGATTTTCGTCATAAAAAAATGCAACCGATGGTTAATATTGATTATACTACGGATATGATATTAATAGGAGAAATAGAAGAAGAAGGAGAAAGAAAAATTATTGCCATGGGAGCTTTTTTTAAAACATTCCAACCATCATTAGCGGAATTAGCATTTATCGTGCAAAAAGATTGGAGAGGCTTGGGCATAACTAAATTTCTATTAAATCGTTTAGTACAAATTGGTCGTGAACTTAATTACAAGACTTTTGGTGGATCTATACTTCTTGAAAATAAATCAATGTTACATATAATCAACACCTCAGGTTTTAAATTAACATTGAATAAAATAGAGAGTGGGGTTACAGAATTTGCATTTAATATAGCAAAATAATTTAGAATCAATAATGTACTCGCCTTCTTTTTAAAAACATTAATTTCTTTTATCACTATTTATTGGTATATACAGAACAAAATTGAATTATAAAATCGTTTTAATCTCTGATTTTCACAAGCTTTACAAGTCCCAAGGGTTGACTAGTGAAGTCATAAAAGCATTCCAAGATTTTATTTACTCGTTTTATAATCGTAAAAAAAGAAGCTTTCCTTTTAGAGAGAACATTACCCCTTATAAAGTAGTGGTTTCTGAAATAATGTTGCAGCAGACTCAAACAAATCGAGTTGCTGAAAAATTTGTAGAATTCATAAATAAGTTTCCCGATTTTAAATCTTTAGCTCAAGCATCAGTTGAAGAATTATTATCTACGTGGCAAGGATTAGGTTATAATCGAAGAGCAATCGCTTTAAAAGAGATAGCTGAGCGGATTTTGAGTGAATTCAATGGAGAGGTGCCAAAAGAAATAAACGCATTAACTTCACTTCCCCAAATCGGTCATAACACTGCGTCTTCCATATTGAGTTTTGCTTATAACATCCCAACATTTTTTATCGAAACGAATGTTAGACGTGTATACATATATTTTTTCTTTCCGGGAAAATCTCAAATTGATGATAAAGATATAATGGAAATAGTAAAGATTTCTGTAGATAGAGAAAATCCAAGAGATTGGTATTATGCTTTAATGGATTTTGGGACCATGTTAAAAAAAACCCATCCAGATTTAAATAAAAGAAGTGTTCATTATAGAAAACAGTCAAACTTTGATGGTTCAACTAGACAAATACGAGGAAAAATCCTAAAACTACTTTTAAAGAAATCTCTTTCAATAAAAGAAATAATTGATACAATTAATTATGAAGAAAAGAAAATCATCGAAATTTTGAATACTCTTAAAAAAGAAGGTTTTATTCGACAAGAGCGAGACAAGTTTTTCATTAAAGATTAAAAACCATCTAACCTGTTTTCTATTAGATATTTGGAGATTTTCATGGCTAACTTCTCTTGTTTTTTCCATTCTCCAAATAAAATTCCTTGCCTATTTAATAGGTTAATTTGTTTATTGAAAGCATGTGTGAACATCTTTACTGGCATTTTAGCAAATGGAGTTTTTGGAAGTGGCATAAAGGAGTGTGCATGAATTTTTGCGCCCATTTCTGTAAGAGTTTTCATAAATTTAAAAGTTAATTGAATATCTTCGTCATTTTCATTTGGAAGACCATAAATAAAATCAACATAAGCTTTTAACCCTGATTTAAGTGTCAATTTCACTGCATTATATACATCTTCAGTATCATGTCCTCTATTACAAGCATCTAATATTTTTTGACTACCTGATTGAGCCCCGATCACTAAGTTATCATTTGCAGCGTAATTTAGAATTAAATTGATAGTTTCTTGAGTAACATGCTCTGGCCGCACTTCGGAAGGGAATGAACCGAAAAAGATTCTTCCCTTGGGTTCAATAATCTCCTTAGTTCGCTCAAGTAATTCTTCTAATTTAGGTAAATTCAATATTTTACCATCAATAGATCCGTAGGAAAAGGCATTGGGGGATAAAAATCTTATATCATTCTTATTATACTGCTTCATAAATTTAATAGCATTACAGATCGAATCGATATTTCTATGTCTTGGACTAGTTCCGAAAATGTAAGACGTTTGGCAAAAATAACACCTATATGGGCACCCTCGAGTAATTTCAATTGCTCCAAATTTAGTGTGTTTTTGAGGCAATGGAGGATATTGATTTAAATCAATAGGGTCTCTTTTTTCGGTGAAATAAATTTCCTTATCATCAAGAAGAAGTGCTACACCTTTCACTCGTTTAATTTCTCCTCCATCTATTACTCTTTTTAGTATTTCTATTAAAGTTTGCTCTCCTTCTCCAATGACAACAATATCTACGCCCATTTTTAGGGTTCCTGATGGATCTCCAGTAGGATGGGATCCTCCAGCAATGATAGTGATCTGTTTAGTGAATTTTTTTCTTAACAGACTGATTAATTCATAAGTGTCCCAAATTTGAGTTGTGAAGAATGATATTCCCAAAATGACAGAATAATTGTTTAAGATTAACTTTTTGATCTCCGTGATTAATTCTTCTTTCTTGCGAATGAAAGCAATTTTAATATCATCCAGATAGCTTTCGGTTTCTACAGCTGCTACAAGAGCATTATAGGAAAAAATGTGATCTTTATGGTAATATAATACTAATGCAATTTGATTCTTCAAGTGATTGATCATAATAATTTTAAAACCGGAGACCTAATTATATATATAATTCAATTGCTTTTTAAATAAAATCAATTAAAAACCATTATTTGGTGAATGATATACATGATGTTTAATTGGCTGTTTGCTGAAAATATTTCCGAAGTGGGTGTTTCTTGGTTTGATTTTTATTCAATAGGTCATATTTGTTTTGGTATTGGTGCTTTTACTATACTGAGTTTATTTTATACCATTCCCAAAAAAAGAGGGAAGACTCCATTATTTTCTCTATTATTTGTGTTTATTTTATCAGTCGTATTATTTATTGGATGGGAGCTTTTAGAAAATCTCCTTTTCATTCAGTTAGGCTGGAAATTTGAGGGGCGAGTAGATAGTTTGCCTAACATAATAACAGATATATTAATGGGGATGGTAGGTGCGTTAGGTAGTTGGGCATTTTGCCATTGGCTATTTGATAAGAACATCTTTTGGGCATATTATATCTTGGGTATCTGCGGTTTTGGTTTATGGTTAGGTGTATTTATGATCATGCGCGCATACTACTATACTTAAATCCATATATTTATTTTTTTTCCTTATTTTTCTAATTTATTGAGTTCATTATTATGCATGATTTTGCGAAATATATCAAATGTTATCGAGGAAATTTACCATTAATTTTATCAGTTCCTCATGGAGGGAAGACCATCATTGATGAAATACCTGAACGAAAAAGTGGTATTCGTGGCATTGATAAAAATACGATAGAAATTGCAGTCGAGCTAATTGAACAAATAAAATCAGTATATGAAGTGCATAATAATGAAGCTAAAATCCCGAGTTATGTTTTTTCTTTGGTGAGTAGGAAAAACATAGACTTGAATAGAGAAAAATTGACAGCTTTTGTGAGTACTTCTATGTTTGCTAATGAAATATATCAATATTATCATTCCAAGCTAAATGAATATATTTATCTTAATTTGGAACAATTTAATAAGTCATTATTGGTCGATATTCATGGATTCGAATCAAACAGGCGTCCTCATGGTTTTAGAGATGTTGAATTGATATTAGGGACTAATAATTTAAAAACATTATTTTCAGAACCCTTGCCTAAAAAGGAACAAGGCAAAAATGTACGCGGTAAAATTATCAAACGTTTTAATAAAATTGGTATTCAGATTGCTCCTGGTCACCATTTAAGAAAAGAATATGTTTTGACCGGTGGATTTATCACTAAAAAATATGGTGCAAATAACATCAAAAACAGCCAATCCATTCAAATCGAATTTTCGGATAAAATCAGAATTAAAGATGAGGAGTTAAGAAGAAAGGTGTTGATTAACCTCGCAGAGATTATCGTTCATGAACTTGAAAAAGATTTTTCATGATAGTTTTATCTATAGATCAATTAGAATAAAGAAATATATATGTTAAAAAGCTATATAGGATATAATAACATCTTTATATGATTTTCATGATCTTAAATGAATGATGAGAAAATTGATATTAAGGATTTAGAAGCTTTTATTGACGGCCTTAAGACAACATTAGACACTCTTGATGGCGTAGATCCTTCAAAATCTAAAGGTTTTCAAGCTCTGTTAGCTAAAGCAATATCTGATTTGCGAATGAAGCGAACTCAAAAATTCGAACCTCTCCCAAAACTTTTAGGTAATGTAACGAAAGAAGATATTAAGAAATATTTAATTAAAGAACTAGACCAATTAAATCAATATCTTGAGACACAAGATTATCCTCACGGTAAATTTAATCTTGTCATGAAAATTGTAAAATTAAGAGCAGAAATAAACCAATTATGAATATTTGCTCTTTTTCCATAACATAAAAAATCTAGGGTGTTTTAATGTTAATTGATGTCCATTGTCATGCGAATTTATATCTCGCATTAGATCAATTAATTAACGATTCGCTTAATGCGGGTGTAGAGAAAGTAATCGCAGTTTCAATGAGCATTATTAGTCAAAAGAGAATACTGGAATTATGTGAACAAAATGATCTCTTTTATCCTTCCTTAGGGATTCATCCTGAAGAAATTCAAATGAATAACCAGATTGATAAAATGATTGGATCAGTTGAGGAATTAATTAGGAATAATAAAAATGCACTTTGTTGTATTGGAGAGATTGGTTTAGATCACCATTTCATTAAAGATCAGAAGACATACCCACTCCAAGAAAAGATTTTTTCTAAAATGCTTTCCCTTGCACAAGAGTTAAAATTACCCGTAAATCTTCATACAAAAGGAGCAGAAAAGGAAGTTTTTGAACTGCTCCCATCATATAATATCTCTAATGTGAATATACATTGGTATTCAGGACCAGAACAATTTTTGAAAGAAGGAATTGAAAGAGGATATTATTTTTCGATAACACCCGCTATAAAATATTCTCCTCCGGTTAGAAAAACTGTTAAAATGGTTGATATAGATCACGTGTTATTGGAAAGTGATGGACCAGTTAAATATTCGAGACAGATTGGAACACCCAT
>CAZOYD010000065.1:0-18169 GCA_964583985.1 uncultured archaeon | reverse complement strand
ATGACCATAGATCATGAAAAATAAAGAGAGTTCACGTATCTTTCCTACGCTTTTCATCCTTGATATTTATGGTTTTAATATTCTCAAAGTATTAAATATTTCTTAAAATGACAAGTTGGACAAAATTGAGCAAGCATTATGTAATTTTACTGAGAAAATGATAAAATGGGATAAAATAAAATCATATATACAAATATGTATATTAATTAATATGCTAATCCATATATTAATAAAAAGTAACTAAAACGTGACTTATATGAGACCATTAACTGATGGCATTTTGCAATCAATTTTAACGCTAGCTCCCGAAGTAGAATATGCTGCGATTGTAACTTTTGAAGGATCTCATATCGCGTCAGTGCTCCCACAAGGTGTTGATGAGACGAAAATTTCAGCGATAATTGCAGCTTTACTTTCCTTATCTAAAAGCGCGGTAGAAGAGATAAATATGGATAAATTCGATACGTTTTTTGCTAAAGGAAGCAATGGTTACTTATTAATTTTACAAGCAGGACCAAAAGATGTATTAGCTGTTTCTACTAGTTCAGGATTAAGAATAGATTTAATTTCCAAAATAAAAGAAATATTAAAAAATCCTGACAAATTTGGTGCTGATTATGGATCCCAATCACCATTTCCTGAAAAACCCCCTGATCCACCAACCTGAGCGGGGAAAACTATACTAAAAAAAAAATTGATTTCTAAATTAGAATTACCAAAATATGGTTTCTGATGCAGTTATAGTGACAATTTCACTCTTTATTCATAGAACAGAAATGAAAAAGATCTCCAATTCTTTCTTGATATTGAGTTTCAGCTAAAATATTGCAAATTTTTAGTTAATTGGAAATATAGATTGAAAAGATTTAAATAGGAACAGTGCTATTTGTAAATTTGATATATTTTTTACAAAAATGGAAAAATTATATCTAAACTTAAGAGGGTCTGTATGCATGTGCGTTTAATGGGTAGGTATACCCTTGAAATTCACATTTAATGATCACTATAATTAAAACGAAAAAAAGAAATTATAAAAATGAGTGGCAAAATCTTTAAAGTAGTCATTTTTGGAGATGCCGGTTCAGGAAAAACATCCTTAGCGAAGCGTTTTTTGACTAAAGCTTTTATTCCAGATAGATGTATGACTATTGGGGTAGATTTTGAATACAAATCTGTAATTGTCGATAATCAGAGAGTAAAATTAATGATATGGGATTTTGCTGGTGAAGAAAGATTTCGATTCATGTTTCCTCATTATATCGCAGGCGCCAGAGGCGGTATATTGATGTACGATATTACAGATTACTCTTCCTTTTTACATGTGGCAAATTGGCTATCAATCGTAAATGGAGCTAAAAAGTCCTTTCCTATTTTGTTACTCGGAGCCAAATCAGATTTAGAATACATGAGAAAAGTTAATCCAGAAGAAGGGAGCGAACTCGCTAGGAAAATGAGGTTAAATTTATTTCTTGAATGTTCCAGCAAGACAGGAGAAAATGTCGAAAAATCTTTTAAGAAACTAGCAAAATTGATGTTAAATAGAGCTTAATTCATTCATCTACGTTATCAATACTGTAATTTCCTGTTCTGAAGTATGGACAATACGAGTAGCAGCTTCATTTTCAATTGGTTATGCTTTAAATTTATTATATAGCTCAGTTGATTGTTTATTAATAAGGTTTTGTTTTATGGTCTAATGACAATTCAATTTTAATATTATTTCGTTTAATATTTATCATGGAAAAAAAAACTAAAGAACAACTCCTTAAAAGTGCAAAAAAACCGGGAATAAATGCAATTAAAATGCATAAGTTCTACAGAGGAAAGATTCAAGTTATTTCACGTTGTCAAGTTCGAAATTATGATGATTTTGGAATTTGGTATTCTCCTGGAGTAGCCGCACCCTCATCTGAAATCTTTCAGAATAAAGAAAAAGTTTATGATTATACGAGTAAGTGGAATTTTGTCGCGGTCGTAAGTGATGGAAGTAGAGTGTTAGGTCTTGGAAATATTGGTCCTGAAGCAGCAATGCCGGTAATGGAAGGTAAAGCTTTACTATTTAAATATTTAGGAGGAGTGGATGCGTTTCCATTGTGTATCGGTAAAAAAAAATGTTGTAAAGCCGAAGATATTATAGAGTTTGTAAAGATGGTTCAACCTACATTTGGTGGAATCAATTTAGAAGATATTAGCAATCCAAAATGTTTTACCGTTTTAGATAAATTGCGCAGTGATCCAGACATCAATATTCCTGTTTGGCATGATGATCAACAGGGTACGGCTTGTGTCACTCTTGCAGGATTAATGAATTCTCTACGAATTGTTGGAAAGAAAAAAGAACAAGTTAAGATCGTTTTCAATGGAATAGGTGCTGCTAATTTTGGGATTTATCGCTTATTAAAAACTGACGAATTTAACATTACGGACTCAATATTTGTTGATAGTAATGGAATCTTATATAAAGAGCGACCAGATCTACAATGTCCTCAAGATTATAAATGTGAAGTCGCTAAAATAAGTAATAAAGAACAAGTTATGGGAGATTGTAGTAAAGCTTTAGAAGGTGCGGATATTCTCATTTCTTCAAGCATTCCAGGACCAAATGTTATAAAAAAAGAATGGATTTCAAAAATGGCCGATGATGCAATAGTTTTTGCCCTAGCGAATCCAATTCCGGAGATTTTTCCATGGGATGCTAAAGAAGCTGGAGCTCGAATTGTCGCAACTGGCCGCTCTGATTTTCCAAATCAGGTTAATAATTCACTTTGTTTTCCCGGAATATTTAGGGGAACCTTAGATGTACGTGCTAAAACCATAACTGATGAAATGTGCATTGCAGCGGCGCATGCTCTCGCAAAATTAGTAGATGAGATTGAAGGGTGTCTCGTGGATAATTGTATTCTCCCTAACATGCAATATGAAAATGCGTTTGTTACGCAAGCTTCTGCTGTAGGACTGAAAGCAATTGAGCAAGGAATTGCAAAAATTAATCTCTCTGAGGAAGAACTAATCTCCAAATCTAAGAAAATAATTGATAATTCTCAAGGACAATTCAGATTATTAATGAAAGAAGGATTTATACCTCAATTCACAGATTATGAGAAATGAGTTTAAAATTTTATATGATGAATTCTCTGAATAAAAAGAATTATAACTAAATAATGCATCACTAATACAAATATATGAGGTATTGAAATTCTATGAAAAAAAAATCAAATTATTTCAATCTGATATTGTTATCTTTCCTCTTGGTTTTTATTTTTATTTCATTTAAGATTCCGATGAATAATCAACAAGACGAAGAACAATCTAATATACATATAAGTGCTAATTCAGGAGATCTTCTCTGGAATTATACTACTACTGATGAAATCAGATCTGTTGATATTTCATCGCAAGGAAATTTTATTACAGCAAGTAGTTCCTCGCCAGATAGCAGTATTTATTTATTTAATCAAACTAGTTCTACAATGAAAACACCACTTTGGAGGTTTTTAACGTCTAATAACGTATATGCTGCCGCAATTTCATCAGATGGAAGTCATATCGCAGCAGTAAATGATGGGGGTCATATCTTCTTTTTGAATAATTCAGTAAGTTCGCCCAAATTACCAATTTGGGATTATTTTCCAACAGGAGATCTAATGAACGACGTTGCGATTTCTTTGGATGGCAAATATATTGTTGCAGCGACAGATTCTGGTGTAATTTTCTTACTTAATGACTCCATTTCAAGTCCTAAAACCGAGATGTGGACATATGATATGGGAGAGGGAGGATTTTCCGTTGCAATATCTGCTGATGGAAGCTATATCGCTACGGTGAGTCAAAATAATCATTTATATCTATTTAATAAAGAAAGTTCTACACCGTTATGGAATTATACTGCAGGAGGGGATGTATATTCGGTTGCAATTTCATCTGATGGGAATTATATCATCTCAGGAGCAGCAGATGACAAGGTCACTCTCTTTCATCGATCAAGCTCAATTCCTTTATGGAATTATACAACAGCAGGGTTCATATATAATGTTGCGATAGATTCTGATGGTAACTATATGGCGGCTGGGGGAGACGAAGGTAAACTTTATCTATTTGAAAGATCAAGTCCAATTCCATTATGGAATTATTCCGCAGGTGATCAAATTGGAGATCATAATTTTCCAAGATGTATAGCACTCTCGGATAATGGAAATTACATTGCAATGGGAAGTTATGATAACAGGGTGTATTTATTCGCAAAATCAAGTTCAACGCCTTTATGGAATTATACTACGGGTGATGATATAAATTGTGTGACTATTTCCGCAGATGGGAGTCATATTGTAGCCGGATCAAAAGACATGCAAGTTTATTTGTTTTATCAAGAAATTCCAGTTCTTCCCATCGCTATTCCACTTGGAAACTTCTTTATCTTAATTGCTATAATATCTATTATCTCTATAATAACAATTAAAAAGAAGCACTTGCATCTCTCAATTAAAAATTAAATTCCTTCATTTTTTTTTTACTTTTAGATTTCTTCCGACATTTGAATTATAATTAATAAATATAAAAATGATATTGTTCTAAGATTTCTAAGAACATTTATTTATAAAAATGCAATAGTTAGAAAGAAGAAAATCATGTTAGAAGAAATCGAAAAAATTCCTAATTCGATTGTAATGAGAGATAATTTAGATTTTAAATATTATGTATCTGGTACATGGAAAAAGTCATCTTCGGGAAAAACCATAATCATTAAGAATCCTTTTGATGATGAGATAGTAGGGACTGTGCAGGCATGTTCCATTGAAGAAGCTAATAATGTCATAACCGTTGCAAAAGAAAGTTTGGAGTGTTGGGAAGAAAAAACTCAGAAAGAAAGAGCTGAAATACTAAAAAAAGCTGCTGAATTAATGAAAGAATGGGCTAATCCTTTAGGGTATATAATGATGAAAGAGATAGGTAAGCCACTAAAAAGTGCTGTATCTGAAATAACACGAACAGCTGAACTTTTTGAAGCCACAGCAGAAGCAGGTTTGCAACAAGAAGGGGAAGCCATTTACGGTGAATCTTTTAAAGGTTTCGGCAAAAATAAAATGTCAATTACGTATCGGGTTCCCTTGGGGGTGATTCTTTGCATAGGTCCCTTTAATTATCCCTTTAATCTTACAGGATCGAAAATAGCTCCTGCATTAATGGCAGGAAATACTGTTGTGGTAAAACCACCTTCCCAAGGAGCCATTAGTCCTTTATTTTTTGGATTGATTTTGGAAAAAGCAGGAGTTCCTCCTGGAGTTATTAATATAATCACTGGAAAGGGATCTGAAATTGGTGATTATTTAGTACAACATCCCCTCGTTGATATGGTGTGTTTCACCGGGTCCTCTGAAACGGGAAAGCATCTTGCTAGTATTGTCGGAATGAAACCTTTGTTATTAGAATTAGGAGGTAAAGATGCCGCCATCGTTTTAAACGATGCAGATTTAGAATTAACGGCAGAAGCAATTGTCTCGGGAGCATTTTCTTATAGTGGGCAAAGATGTACTGCAGTGAAAAGGGTTCTTCCAATGCCCGGAATTGCTGATAAATTAATAGAATTGGTCAAAAAGAAGACTTTGAATTTATCCATTGGAGATCCTGAAAAAAATGCAAACATTGGACCCCTCATAAGCTCGGAACATTGTGATTTTGTTCAAGGACTGATAGACGATGCTTTAGAAAAGAGAGGCACTCTGCTGTGCGGAAATAAAAGGGAAGGTAACATCATGTGGCCTACATTGGTTGATAACGTTACAATTGACATGAAAATCGCTTGGGAAGAACCTTTTGGCCCTATATTACCTTTTTTAAGAGTTAAAAGTGCTGAAGAAGCAATAGAAATATCAAATAAGTCAGAATATGGCCTGCAAGGCATGATTTTCACAGAAAATATCGATTTAGCTTTTAATATTGCGCAGGAATTGGAAGTGGGTACTGTACAAATAAATGGAAAAAGTGAAAGAGGTCCCGATCATTTTCCATTTTTGGGAACTAAATCATCAGGGTTAGGAACACAAGGAATAAAATATTCGATTGAAGCAATGAGTAGACCAAAAGTTATTGTACTGAATTTATCAGAGAAAGGGAAATTGATTAAATCATGTAAATATGATTAATATTTAAATATAAACATTATTTTTTCAATGAATTTGTAAGATATTGGTATTTCTAAAGATTTTATTCGTTTTTTACCATTTTTAATAAAGCAACACTTAATTATTTCTGAGTTTGGTTGAAAATGTTATATTAAGAATTATGATTGATTTTTTATAAACAATAACGTTATAAACTCTTTTATAATTTAGATCTCAAATAATAAAATAGGTGTTTAAAAACGTTTAAGAAATTTATGGATAACTTGACAAATGCTTTAGGAATTACGAGCAATAAAATTAGTGAGTTGATTAAAGAAAGTAATCAATATATTAATGCAGAGGAAAATGTCACAAGGGAAATTAAAAAGACTTCCAATGCGTTAAAAGCTTATGCTGAAACAGAGACTCCTTCTTTAGGACAAGCAATAAATTCATTAGCTTCGACATTTGAAATGATTGAAAAAGAAAGCGCGGAGAAAATCAAGAGACTCCGAGAAGAATACATTGCACCACTAAATGATCTTTTAATTGGTCTACAAAAACTCCAAACTGAACAAAATGAAGCTGAAAAGGCTACAAAAGAATTAGAAAAAGCTGAAAAGCATCTAACTAAAATCCAAAGCAAACCAAAAGAAAAATTAAAGCCAAACGAAATAGAAACGGCTGAAACAGCATTAAAAACTGCGAAAGACAACGCTGCCAAAGAACAAAACGTTGTAAAAGTAGCAACTGAGGACTTTAATAAAGTTAAATTAGAAAAAATGCAAGTTCTTCTAAAAAATATGGTAGATATTCAAACTATTTGGCATAAAAAAATCCTTGATTCCGTAGCAACAGTAAAAGTAAAGGCCGATGCGATCAAAGTGGTAGAAGAATCAAAAATGTAACCTATTTTTTTTTTTTCTTAATTTCATCTATTTAAATAAAAAATATTCCAATTTTTGTTTCAATTCACCTAAATGGTAATGGAATAAAAGGATCACTGTAATCAAACAAATTTTAATGCCAATCTTAAAAAATTTATTCAAGAATATAAGTGAAATCACATTTTGGATGTGATGTACATCGAAGAAAATCTCCAGAACTTGCAGATATTAATTCCAATGCACTTCCGCATTTTGAACAGTACACTTTTTTTTGTTTCCCTGTATAGGAACGTTCTAGATTGCTAGCAAATCGGCAGTCGGGATACCCCGTACATCCAAGAAATCTTCCATATGTTCCCGTTCTAACCGTTAATGGTTTATTACAATTTGGACAGAGAATCATATCATCTCGGTTCATGCTCAACGTAAATTTACATCCTTTACATAAAATTTGTAAATTTCGGTGTTTATCTGTAAAAAGATCATTTTTACAATCGGGACAAGAGAGGACGAATTCTTGTTCCTCGCTATCTGGGAAATAATTAAATGTACATTCGGGATAACCGCTACAACTTAAGTACTTGTTAATTCTTCCAAGGCGTATTTTTAACTTTTTATCGCATATTGGACATGTGATCCTTGATTGTTCTGATAGATCAAATGTAAAGTTACACTCCGGATAACCCATACAACCTAAAAACGGTCCATATTTCCCCTTTCGCTCACGAAGTGGTTTCCCACAATTCGGACAAGTAGTAGGAAGTTGAGTTTTATTCATTGTCGTTTTGGATTTTTAGATAGTGATTTATAATGATATATGCAAAATTCTTTCATAAGTCTAACTGCTTTCTTAGGCAAAAAAAAATCGTTAGTTTTTAATAAGTATTTATCTATTTATAATAAATACAAAAAAGTCTAGGGATTAATATGAGTATAACAGATAATAGTATCTTAAAATTTGTAAAACAGCTCAATTCATCAATAAAAGATGATACGATTCCTCCTCGGATTGATAAAGCTATAAATATGTACAAAAAAGAAATAAATCTCCTTTATATTGACAAAAATGCTGAATCGTTTAAAGCAGTTATTAAATCACAGACCCATCCAGAAAGTTTAGAATATGCCGTAAAACTTTCATCCAAGGGGAATTTTTTTTGCGGTACTCAAAATCTTCATCCTTGCGGTGGTCTTAGGGGGAAAATTTGCAAGCATATTATATTGGCGTTGATTGCGGTCATAAAGACAAATCAAGGAACAATTGATGAAATGATAAAATGGGTGGATAAAACAAAGCTAAATAAGCCATATTTCGATAAAAACGAAGCTACAGGGATTTTTTTAAAATATCAAAATGCTTTAGAAGGCGTGATTGAATGGCGCCCCGTTGAAATATTACCAGAGGATTTTTTTGCTTTTTAATCAAGATGGGTAGAGAAAAGTGGCACAAGATGAACAAATAAGAGAAAGCTTCCATATTCTGGATATTATTAAAATCAAGTTAAATGAAATTATAATCAAAGGAATAGACAGTGTAAGTTACGAAAACAGCTCCGATCTCGTGGATTTAAAAGACAGGCTAAAGGAGATGAATTTTACGACACTGAGTGAGCTTTTAGAATCATTTTTAGAAAAAATACAAAATTTGACTCATAAACCTATTCCTATCAATTTAAAAAAAGAGATATCGATCGAGATTTTACGTATAATAGCAGTAACCAGAATGCTTGAGAAGATCATGACAGTAGAGAGTGTTAAAAATACTTTAAAAGAAGAGGAGTAAATAATTGAGTCTTCAATTAGGAAATGTTGCTGTCCAAGTAAAGGATTATATTGAAAGTTTAGCATATAGTGGATTGAATTTTGTCTCGAAAGAGAATATTAAAAACATAGAGTTTTTTTTGCAGAGCACCTCCCAATTAAAAGCCTATCGATTGGCTGCATCTTTAAGGTACTTACATATAGAGTTAAAAAGATTTCTTGAAAATCGTGATGCATTCAATATTGAACGGTATGTGTTCTTTCTTAGTAACTGTTGGCTTTTAAGCCGAGCTTTTTCTTTACAGGAAGGCTTGATGGATGAAAAACCTATCATATTTGATAGATTAATGGGTACACCATTAGAGGCAGAGATAAAAAGCAAACTAATTCTCAAAGTGGTTGGAACAGAAAAAATACATTTAGAAGGATCGATCGTTGGATTTGTGTTTTATTTCCTTTCATTGTTTGGAAAGACAAGAGGAAAAATATTGAAATGGCATTTAATGCTTCCATACAAATCAGGAGTGACTGCAGAGGCTTTACTACACCTTGATCTACCTAATTCAGTTCCTACATGTCCGGTTTCGTCAATACTTTTAAAATATATTGAAGGCGATCAAATTCCATGTAATGAAAAAGATGACCTTATCTTCTTAGAAAAAAATCCCGAATCAAAAATATATATTGACGAAGAATCTTCAGAAGATACCCATGTTTCCATCTCAAAATTAGATAAATTTTATTATAATTCCAAAGAAATATATCAGAAAATTGTCAAAGATCATGAAATAACCCCTTTTGACTTACCTGCAAGTTTTATTGATTATTTATACGTAAAAGAGGTAAATATCATTGAGTTTCATAAAGAAGGTCAAGAAGGAGACATCACTCCAATGATTGTTTTTGAACTTACTCATAAGGAAGATTATCCCTTGATTATAAGAATACCTGAAAAGAAAGGGAATTTAAAATTAATTGAAGAATTTAAAAATTACAAGGGTAGGAAGAAACCAATTGAGGGGATATTTTGTAAACTTATCCTAGAAAATGGGCAACTTAATTTATATCCTCTTGGTATTGTTTCTGATAATCAATTTTCATATCCAAATTTATCAAAAAGTGCTGTAAGTAATAGAGAATTATTAAAATCAGTATATAAAGTCAAATAAAATTAAAATTTAAAAAAAGGGTCGATTATGGCAAAAAAAAAAGCTCCACAGAAATTACCTGCATCTAAAGCTACTACCGCAAAGTCACCAGTAACTAAACCTAAAGCTCCTGCGGTACAAAAGGCGACACTACCAAAAATTAATAAGATTGATCTTGGATCTGATCAAAAACTCAGTAGCAAACAAATCGAAAAGATTCGCTTTCCTGTTGAAGAATTGCATGTTGAAGAATTAATGGCTTTAGCTCAAAATGATACCTATCCAAAACCACCTAATTGGACATTATCCCCCAAGATGGTTGAATTGTTTATTACTGGTTCGGATGAGGAATTTAACCTAAAAGTAAATGGATCTGAGAAAAAAATTAAAATTTCCACGAAATTCTATGGGCAACGGGATCTGATTCAAAAATCTATTGTTACTTTAGCCAGTGAAAGAGCGCTCATGTTAATTGGAGAGCCTGGAACAGCGAAATCGTGGCTTTCAGAACACCTTGCCGCCGCAATTTGTGGTAAAAGTACCTATCTGATTCAAGGAACTGCAGGAACTACCGAGGATCAAATTAGATATTCGTGGAATTATGCATTACTCGTTTCAGATGGGCCTAGTCAAGAAGCATTAGTACCCTCTCCTACCATAAATGCAATGAGAGAAGGTAAAATTTTACGATTTGAAGAATTGACGCGATGTCCGCAAGAAATTCAGGATAGTATGATATCTATTTTATCTGAAAAAGTCGTCCCACTTCCTGAATTAGGTTCCGAACACATGGTATTTGGAATTCCAGGATTCAATGTAATCGCAAGTGCTAACGATAGAGATCGAGGTGTAAACGAGATGAGCGCTGCATTAAAACGTCGTTTCAACTTTATCTACATTCCGGTTATTCAAGATAAAGATCTAGAACGCAAAATCGTGACACAGCGAACCGATGCATTGCTAAAAAAGATAGGATTTAAAATTCAGATTCCCGAAGATACGTTAGATTTATTGATTACAGTGTTTCAAGAATTAAGAACTGGTCGTAGTACGAGTGGAGGTCGATTTACCCCCATTTCAACGGTAATGTCGACTTCGGAAGAGATTTCATTACTCCTTGATAGTGCAATATATGCAAAATTCTTTGGCAAATCAGAGATTGAACCCAAGCATATTGCCATGAATATAATAGATGCAGTCGTCAAAGATGATAAAGAAAATCTTTCGAAATTAAGAGAATATTTCAATATGGTCGCGAGAGTAAGGGCAAACAACTCTTCTTCATGGAGAGAGTTTGCTGATACCTTTAAAAATCAAGTTAGATAAACTCCCATGAGTGATACTTATTTAAACGCTGCTAACCTCAAAAAGATACTTTTTGAGATAGGAACATCAATGGGTATTGACAATTCAATAATTGATTCCAAGGTTTCACGTGTAAAGAATTCTAAAGTTAAATATTTGCCAATTCGTCATCACTCACCAGGCTCTACCATTTTAGTTCAAAAATGGATTGAGAAATACGAACCAAAATTAATTTTGGTAGAAGGTCCAGTTTTAGCGGATGACTTAATAAAATACTTGATTGACAAGAAGACTATCCCTCCAGTTGCAATTCTCTCACTTTATGCGGATCTAAATAATACTTTTGGTTTAAATGGAATTTTTAGTCCCGACAGTTCAATACCAGCTAAATTTGAAGCATATTATCCATTCGTTTCATATTCTCCTGAGTTTGTTGCGCTTTCTGAATCTATAAAAAGAAAGATTCCTATTCACTTTATAGATCTACCTCTTACGGGGTTGATTTCGTATAAATCTGCAAATTTGAAGGATCCAACTAAAGATCCGGAACTTTTTCAGTTGCAAGGAGAAAAGTTTTATTCATTAAGTGGTTTTTATAATAAATTTGCTCAAGTTTTTGATTTTGAAGATTTTAATGAAGCATGGGAGACTCTATTTGAAATTGGTGCTAATAAATCTGATATCGATCAATTAAGAGAAAGCATGTTACTTTTTTGTGCTTACCTTCGACAAACAATTGATGATAAATTACTTGAGGCAAATGGTACATTCGCAAGAGAATCGTACATGAAATATAATATTGAGAATTACATAAAAAAATATAAAGTCAAGGAAAAAGACGTGCTGGTGATAACCGGGGGTATACATTCTATTGCATTAATAGATAGCGAATCCCAGAATTTTAACTTTCCAACAAAAAACTTAATTAACTCATTAATTCCTTTCTCTTATTATCGAATTAGTCAAAACTCAGGGTATTTATCAGGAAATAAATCTCCTCAATTTTACGACATGGTCTGGCGAAAATTCTCTTCCAAACAAGATCATCCGTATGAAGCTGTTGCATTAGACTTTATTACCGACATTTTCAAAGAAGCTAGAGAAAAAAGCATCATCGTCTCAGTTTCTGATTCCATAAACTCTTTTCAAGGAGCCAAGATGCTTGCAATGTTACGGCGACGAGAAGAACCAGATCTCAAAGATATCGTTGATTCAATCTACATGGTGCTCATTAAGGGAAATCCAGAAATAGAAGGAAAATATTTAGAATCCTTAATCCAAAACAAAACCATTGGTTACAAAATAGGGAAAGTAACTCCTGATATTGGCAAATTACCACTTCAAAGAGATTTTTATCTTCAACTAGAAACCAACGGTATAAAGCCCGAGGATAAAAACCAGACTAAAAATCTAAACTTACGTGAGGACGCAGAATCCAAGATTTCTCAATTGTTTTGGAAAATTAAATTCTTGGGGATAAATTACGTTGAACGCTTGCGAGGTCCAGATGTCTTGAATGGAATTACTGGGACATTCACTGAAAAATGGAGATTAAGGTGGAATCCAAATATTGACGTGCAATTAGTTGAATTGAGTACTTATGGCTCAACCTTGGAGGAAGCAAGTAAGAACAAGCTGGTTGAAGAAACTAAAAAAAATGTTAAACATTTTAGCCTTATCACGAATATATTGTTTCAGAGTCTCTCAATGGGGTATAGTGATCATTTTCAAGATCTATTTGATGAATGTTTAAACTCTCTTGAAGAAGATAATGAATTTTTGAGCTTAACAGAAGGATTTTTTAATTTGATCATGATTTTCCAGTTCATGTCAATGATGGAAAGCCAGAAGTCAAATTTGGCACTCATGGAAAAATTAATTCAGAGAACTTACTATACTTGTTGTTTTTCTATACCCAATTTCGCAAATCCTCCAGAAGCAGATGAGGTAAAATATATTGATGCGATGAAAATGCTAGGTAATACTTTAATTTCGATACAAAATATCGATCTCGATTTGAATGTATACATTGAAAGCATGAACA
The DNA here is from genome assembly GCA_964583985.1 of uncultured archaeon. GTDB lineage: Archaea > Asgardarchaeota > Lokiarchaeia > Sigyniarchaeales > SOKP01 > SOKP01. The sequence goes on along the minus strand of CAZOYD010000065.1, from coordinate 4,926 downwards.
CTTGTATTGAAAATACTAGTAATGAATTTATCAAGGGAGGTTCCATCGGAATTCTATATTTATTGAATTATTTGAGTGTTTCTGATATCGAAATTATTATTTATGAATATCTGAATAGCATAGATTCAATCCGAGTAAAAATTGGTACATTGATTTATGGTCTCATTTATGTTTGTCAAATAAAAATACTAATCAATCAAGAAATTGTGAAGTTATTGGCTGAAGTTGTTGGAACTGTAAGTTGGGATGTTTTCTCTGCTATATTACCTGCCATGAGAAAAAGTTTTTCTGAACTTCACCCGACACAGTATGAAATATTCGTGGAAAAACTTGCAGAGCATTATGGTCTTATTAAAAAAAAACATGTAGAATTAAAAGAATTTATTGAAAAAGACATTAAAACCTTCTTTAAGAATGTAGACGATAAATTACGCAAAATATTTGAAGAATGGTTTGGAAAGGTGTGAATTGAATGGGTCCTAACCAAATTTTTGATGAAGATAAGTTCACAAGATTACCGGAAGATCAAAGAGAAGCAATGGATAGGTGGAGATTGATTTTAGGTAAAAAAGCAGAAGAGCAGGATATAAATTTTTCAGATGACGCATCACATGATCAGGATAATCAAGATGAAGGAGAGGGTGAGGGAGAAGATCAAGAGAAAAGCGAGGATGAAGGCGAGAGCAAAGGAGAGGGTGAGGAGAATAAGGATGATAAAGCAGGAAAAGGTAAGAGTAGCAAAGGTACTGGCACCGGAAAGAGTAAAGTCGCAGGAAAAGGGAATAGTGTTAGAGGTAAGGGTACGAGTGGGAAATCGAGTGGAGTTCGACAAGAAGGATTTGACAAAGATAAATTAAAAAAAATGGATGAGACATTAGACTTAGTATATGGAGGGACACAAGACCAGAGAAGAACTGCTGGTTTAGGTCCAAGCAATCTCTCAATTCCAGATTGGATCGAAAATGTAAAGGAATTATTCCCAACTGATACGAAAGAAGTATTAGAAAAAGATCTGATCGAACGATCAGATATAAGAGATATTATAGCTAATCCTGAATTGTTTGAAAAGGTAGAACCAAGTTTAGAGATGGTTAAAACAATTATTAGTTTAAAGAATATGCTTCCAAATGATGTCAAGGATATTGCACGTAATGTTGTTAGAAAAGTGGTTGAAAATTTAAAGGATAAATTTAAAGATGATGTTGAAAAGCACATCATTGGGGCAATCAAACGCGATATGCACACCCCCATCAAGGTTTTTCGAAATATTGACTGGAAGGATAGCATTCGTCGAAATTTAAAACATTATGATCCTACTCTAAAAAAAATAATCATGGCAGAACCTCGGTTTTATTGTGCCGAAAAGAAGAAGAAACCATGGCAAATAGTAATTTTAATAGATGAAAGTGGTTCTATGACGAATTCAATAATTTTCTCCGTGGTGATTGCATCGATTTTTGCAACCCTTCCCGCAGTTCATACAAATCTAATAATTTTTGATACTCAAGTTGTCGATCTTTCCGATAAGATTGACGATCCTGTGGAGGTTTTAATGACCGTTCAATTAGGAGGTGGAACTAACATTGCGAGGGCTGTACAATATGCTCAATCATTAATTAAAAATCCTAAAAAGACTATTATGGTAATTATAAGTGATTTTTATGAAGGAGGCGGATATGACCGATTAACTGACACGCTCAAGAAAGTATTAGAAGGTCAAACAAAAATACTTGGAGTAGCCGCATTGGATTATAATAATGAACCAATGTTTGATCGGAACTACGCTAAATTCATGAATACTTTGGGAATTGATGTACTCGCATCTACACCAAATAATCTTCCTGAAATAATCGCAAAGCTTATGTTATAAAAAAGAGAATTAAAATGCCATTGCATCTTCAGGCAATAATATAACAGGACGCCAATCAATTACTTGAACATGTGTCGAAATCGTTATCGGCATGTCTTTTACATGATGTGGCAAATTATACCCCGTGTTAAGAGCGGGCTTGAAAATGCCGAGTATGCATTTTATTTGAGGATCATCATCCTCTAAAGCCTTAAAAATTGCCTTGTTTTGCGTTCGTGGGATATACCCCATTTGCTTACCGTCTAACCATACTCCAACCGCTTTATTATCATATGGATTTTCTGGCTCGGGTATTAATTCCAACTCAGTCATGGCATCTTGTTTATAAATCGTTTTTCCATGTTCTTGGAACCGTATGCCTTTGATCGATGAATAATAAACCATACCATGGGATAATTCGGAGAGTGTCTCAAGTTGCAACTTTTTATAATTATCTAAAAGTTCCTCTTTGGTGGGAAATCCTCTATCGTCAGCAAGTTTCCAACTTCCATTTTGTCCCTTCGAGACTTGAAGAGTTTTATTCCAGAATTTCGCCCAACAATTTTCTAAATTTATCACGTTCCCCGTAAAAGCCCCTATTTCTTTGATTTCTCCATTAAAAGCCGTAAACGGAATTAATCCCGTTTCGTCGCCAATCAAAAAATCTCGAACCCGTAACTTGGACCCATCACGCTGATTCACGTATTTTATGGCACTTTGCTCGCATACCCTTACCTTGGTAGAAATATTCATGTTTGGGATGATCTCGGAAACTTTCACTAAGGATGGAGTGTTAGTGCCAAAATCTAAAATATCAGCTTGAAGAGTACTGGAATCAAGTTTCACGGTTTGATTGGGAATACTAGGTAAGATTTGATTGATAGATGGAAAGTTCTTGTCGTTAATTATTTCCAAAGACCCCGATCTACCCATCGATAATTGAAGGTCTCCTTGCCACATTTTAGCCCATCCATCTCTTAACTCAACAACCTGTCCCATAAGAGAAGAAAACCTGTCAATCTCATCATTAAACAAGGTTAAATTAACATGTCCGGAATCATCACCTACCGTGAAATTACATACACGTAAAGGTACGGTCCGGTTCTTTGAAAGGACTCTCTCTTCTGCTTTCGCACAGATTCTTAATTTAAGATTCGCATTCGAATCTGGTTTTAAATCTTTTATTTTTGTGCCTACAGATGGTATCGCCTTTTTGATTGATGCTGACGCGCTTCCATTTCCTTGAAGAATTGCTTGTGACGTCGGAAAGTTTTTATCATTGACAACATCCCACGATCCACCTTTCCCCATCGAAAGTTGCATTTTACCTTGCCATTTTTTTGACCACCCATCTTGAATATCAATCACACTCCCCATAACACGAGTTAACTTATCAATAGCATCATTGAACATTATTAATACCACAACTCCACTATCATCTCCTACTTTAAACTCACAGACTCTTAAGGGATTATAGCGATTTTTTGCGACGGTTCTTTCAGTTCCTTTTGAACAAACCCGAACTCGAACGCTTACATTTGAATTGGGCTTCAGATCTTTAATCTTCATGCTGCAAGCCTTTAAATATCGAAATGTATTTTTGTCGTATTTTATTAATAGAGTAATATCTTATAAATATTTATCCTTGCATGTCAAAAAAACGAATATAATATCTATATTATACACTCGTAAATAGCAAGTGTTAAATCAAGGATTCATTTCCACGTGATTATCACAGTTTTAAAGATATATTTCCTTAACCAAGAGCGAGAAAATAATTAATATGCCATAATGGAATTGTTTTATTTTTTTAGGGTACGTAAACCATCCAAACTATCAATTTATTTTTATTATTAGTAGAAAAAAGATTATTAAAGAATGGAAAATGGAAAAAGTTAATTCTGAATGAAAATTTCGTGAGTTTAATGGAGATAAACGTACACGGACATGAACTATGGAGCGCTGTTGATGAAGTATTAAGTGCTTTAGAAGAATGTAAATTAAACGGTGATGCGGAAATCATTATCATCCATGGATACAAACACGGACAAGTTCTAAAGAACTATTTTAGATCCAATAAATTTAAATCAGTAATGGCTCGTGAAGGATTCCGATTAAAGATGAAAGAAGTTTCTGATCCGGCCATATCGTCTTTCGAGATTTTACAAATGTTATGAACGATGAAAGTTGGGTATTTATCAAGATTTTCATCCAAGTATTGAAAGTTAACTAACAATGTTTTTATTTATATCTACCCTTAATAGAACTAATTGTCAAGGGATATTAATATAATGAATATTGCAATCTTTTATTTCTCTGCAACAGGAATAACTGGAATGGTTTCAAGGCACATTGCTTCGATTTTAGAATCGGGGGGAAACTCTATAAACTTGATAAACATAATTACACCAGAAAAGCGACAAGTTCAATATAATTTCTCAGAGTTTGATGCCTGTATTTTTGGATTCCCCGTTTTCGGAGGAAGACCCCCCAGTGTTGCCGAGGAATGGATGAGCACGCTAAATGGGAGGAATCAAAAATGTTCCATGTTTTTTACTTATGGAGCGCGAGATTTAGAATGGGCACATCAAGTTACCTACTATTTATTAACTCGAGCAAATTTTCGGGTAGTTCTTTCGGCAGAATTCATTGGAAGCCATTCATTTAACGTTGCAGAAGGTTGGTCAATCGCAAAAGATCGACCTAATCAATTAGATTTCGAAGTAGCTACGGATTTCGCATTGCAATCAATTAATCGATTTCAAAAATCTGTTGATTTCAAAATTGACTTAACAGGATTTTCTTATAAACCCAAAAAATTTAAAGAAAGTAAGGGTATTTGGGCAGAATTATACCCCTCGAGAGAGAATAGAGACTGCACCATGTGTTATCTTTGTGAAAAAGAATGCCCAACGGGAGCATTTAATGCTAATGTAGGAGAAACTAACAGAAAATTGTGCATTACATGCATGCACTGCGTGACTATTTGTCCAGATAGAGTAATCACGGTTGGCGATGGATCGCGCCTATTTACATATTTCACTGATCGCTTGGGTTTGACTCAAGATGTTATCGAG
>CAZOYD010000064.1:0-18246 GCA_964583985.1 uncultured archaeon | reverse complement strand
TATTATTTTAGGATTGATTTTAATGGAAGTATAAACGAAGCGGGAATCTCTTTAAGCAATTACATGATTCATGCTAGTAGCATGGCGGTTCCAGTAAATATAACCGCACGAGTAATTATTTCTGGTAATTACGATACGCAAGTCGTTAAGGATCAATTTTATGAAGGTGATACTTTATATGCATTTGGTTATTTAAGGTGGGATAATGGCACTGCAATAATTGGTAAAGAAATTACCATCACGATAAAAGATAGTTATGGAGCTACCATAATTTCTGCAACGGGTCTTACTAACGGAACTGGGTGGTTTAATATCTCAATCTTAATTGGAAATTGGCCAAATAATGCAGAAGTCTGGGTTAGTTTTGATCCTCAAGATAATTATATCGACCCATATTATTATTATATTGAATATACAGAAAGAGAATTATTTAGATAATTGGTGATAATTTTATGAGAGCTCTACGAAAATCATTCATTAGCATGACATTCTTAATCTGCATTTCATTATTATCAATTAACTATTTTAGCCAAAATAATCATAATCAATTAGAAGATAAAGAAAAATTGAATCTCTCGGGTACTTGGGCGACCTTAGATTTAAATAATAGTACCTTTAATGGAACAGGAATAAGAATTCAAACGGGTAACCCAATAAGTTTACAAGGGAGACTTTGGAATAGAATTACAAGTGTAGGTAAGGATGGGTATACCGTTGTAATAGAAATTGATGGCGTCCAATATCCCTCTTTTAATGATATCACCACTGGTGGTGGATATTTCCAAATTGACTATATTATTGATAATTCTCTTAATGTATTTGCGAGTCATCAATTAGAAGTAAAAGTTACTAACCCTGTTCCACCTGGTGACGTAGAATACAGAACGTATTATGTTATTGATATAAACACCACCTCTTATTTTGAAACATATAATCCAATTGATCCTAAAATACTTGGGGAAATCTTTTCTTTTGAAGGTTATTTAAGATACGAAAATGGTACTGGGATTGCATTTCAAAACTTCGATTATTATTGGTATCAAGGATCTACCATAAAATCTTTTGGGATTGGTTCTACTGACAGTAATGGTCAAATTCAAAATTCCATTCCTGTACCTGATATGGGGGTTGATGATTTAACTTTAAAATTAAATTACAGCTCAGCTCCCTTTATTAGTGAGTCACAATCAAATATTACTAATACTAAATTATTTTCAAATATATCTTGCATTTGGAACCTTCCAACAACAATAGTAGAAAATAGCAGTTTTCGAATTCGAGGGCAATTAGTTTCTATTAATGATCCTAGCATATTAGTAAGTAATAGATATATTAGGATATTTTACAATGGTACTCAGATCAATGCAGACACAACTGACGCCAATGGACGTTTTGATTACACCTATCATTTAGGAGCAGGTATAGGAGTAACTTTCTTAGAAATAGAAGTAGATAATTTTCTTGGAAAGGATATTTCAACTCAATATTTTATAATAATTGAGGCCCCAACTCCTCCTGCAACACCCCCACCCGATATTGCTCCCCCATTCGTATTATTTTTATCAATATTTATTCCTGTTATAATTGGATTAGTAGTAGGATTATCAATTTACGGTTATTATCGATATAAAAAGCAAGATAAAGAATCTCGAGTGGTACATTTACCTCTTGAAAATAGAATTAAAAATTTATTGATCTTGAAGGATACCGGAAGATTAGAAGAATCTCTTTCATATTTATTTAACGCTATATATTTGGATTTAGTTCAAGCAAAATTTGGGAAATCACGTAACGAGAATGAGACTATTCGAGATTTTGCTATAATCTCTGTAAGAGAATTTAATTTATCCCCTACAAATATCTATCCATTCATTCAAAAAGTAGAAGAAATTATATATGCTAAACCGTATCGTATATCAGTTGTTGATTTTTATAATACAATAGAATTATTTTCACCAATATATCATGAACTTACTGGATTTAATTTTGTTTTAAACTAAGTCTAAATATACATAGAAAAAATAATTAATAAAAAAATAAAGGAAAAGAAAATGGCAAAAAAGAACAAGAAAATGGTTGAATCAGAAGTCGATATTCAACAAAAGTTTGAAAATGTTAAAGTACTTGTTCAATCTCATCGGGCAAAAGAAGCTATTGCTTATATCTATTTGGTTTATAATGATATAATAACTTTGAAATTTAAAAAGCCACGTTTAGCACATCAAACCATACGAGAATATGCAATAACATGTGTCAATGAATTAGATCAAAAACCAGAAACAGTATATCCTTTCATAAAAAAAATTGAAGATATCATTTATGGTGGAATTGAACCCACGAGTAAAGAAATCAATTTTACCGTCCAATTATTTTCCACTTTATATAATGAAGTTACTGGAAAATCTCTGCCCGCAATGAGTTTTTAATTGAAGAGGTATTTGAATAGAAGCATAATAATAAAAATATTGTAGGATGACATGATGTCAAGTGTTGGAAAAGTGTCAGAGAAGAACGTGAATTTATCAAAGGGGATTTTATATTCATTTTTCGTGATCTTCTTCTTATTTTATGGCATTTTTCTTGAAAATTTTGTTATTATTTATCAAGAAAATAATCCTGGTTCAGATCTTCCGATTTTTATAAACTATTTTCCATTATTATGCTACATTGCATCAATATTTACTGGGATAGGATTATTTATTTTCATTAGAAAAACCACGGTTCAAAAATCACGAGAATTACAATCTAGGAAAAAAGCCAAAACAGGATCAATCTACAAGAATGCGTTATTTTTAGTCGTGTTCGTATTACTTTTTGTCCCATTATTTGGATCGATATTTGATCGCGGTGAGAATGATCAAAACTTTTCAATCTATAACTATGATTGGAATGGATCATCTTCATTTCGAAATACGATAGAAGCACAAGGATATGAAATAATGTCAATTCAATCAAGTTTGAGTGCAACAGAACGATTAAATAAATCTATTTTGTTAGTTCTTCTTGGACCAAATCAATATTATAACGCTATCTTCGAAATCCCTTATTTCATTAATTTTTTCGATACCAATACAACAAATTCATTATTAATCTGCCATGATCATGGAAGTACGAGCACTCTATTATGGGAATTATTTATTGCAGGAGCTCTTGATCCTGATGTAGCGGGAAAAATTCCCGTAACCATATTTCCAAGCGGTACACTAAGAGATAACGCGTCTTATGATACAAGAACGGATTTTCCTGTCATTGAATCATTCACAACCCATCCAATAGCAAATGGAATTAATAAAGTAATTTTATCACAAGCAACAACTGTTCTTGGAGGTCCTTTCATTGATTATTTTGGTTGGGATTTAGTGGGGTCTTCAACTGAATATGGATATGTAGATAAAAATAATGATCACATGTATAAATTTGAAGATGATTATGTTGATATTAGCTTCATTGCAGCATCGATTCCTGGATTTCCAACACGATGGCCTTTAGGTGGTTATTCTCAAGGTGTTTTTATGGCAAAAGATACTGGTAATAGTCGTATATTCGTTTCTTCTGATGCTAGTTTATTTGATAATGAATTAATTGAATTGTATGATAATAGACAATTTGGGATTAATATAATTGATTGGCTAACCTATGGACAACCCAAACAAGATTGGGTAGTGGTATTTGATGAAGCTCATATACGGCCAGAATATTCAAGGGATTTAACTTCAGTAGGAATATATGGATTTATCATTCAATATGTTATACATCTATCAACAAATCCGATAACGGCATGGATCTATCCATTATTAGCGATTTATACCTTAAGAAAATACTTACCAAAAAAAGATGATAAAAAACAAAAAAAAAAAGAAGAGAAACAAGATCAGATCGAAGAACAAGAAAAATTTAGGACTTCCTCATATTTTGCTGAAAAAATACAATGGTATCGAGAAAAACAAAACTATGGGAAAGCTTTAACGCTTCTATACAGGAGACTTGAAAGAAAATTGAACAATTTGTTGAGAGGGAAAAAGATTACCACTAAAAATGTTATCGATATGGTCATTAATAAAGAACAAAATATTACAAAATTAAAAATTAGAAGAATTAGTCGATTTATGGATCGAATAATTCTCATAAAAGAAGGCAAAAATAAAGTCAAGAATGAAGAAGATTTTGAAAACCTCTTCTTTGAAATGGAATGGGTTGTAAAGAATATTTAAAAAAATTAAGATAACCAAATATAATTAAAAATCAAATTAATAAAAATAAAAAAAAAGAAGTGAATTAAAATGGAAGCTCCAGATAAAGCAAAGTATTATGAAAGAGAAGAATTGGATGTAAGTTCTATTAGATCAATAGCACAAGAGGTTTTAAGTGAAGTAAGTCGAGTGATTGTCGGTAATGGAGAAATTCTTCAGCAACTTTTCATAGCTCTCTTGGTTAATGGACACGTTCTCCTTGAAGGTGTTCCAGGTTTGGGTAAAACTGTCATGGCTAAATCTTTTGCCAAAACTTTAGGGATCTCTTTCAAACGCGTTCAATTTACCCCCGATTTATTACCTTCTGATATAACAGGTACAAAAATATTTGATCAGAATGAAGGTGCATTTGTCCTTCAAAAAGGTCCGATTTTTGCCAATGTTGTACTAGCTGATGAAATAAATAGAAGTGCTCCAAAAACTCAATCAGCACTTTTAGAAGCTATGGCTGAACGACAAGTAACTATTGAAGGTCAAACGCTTGAATTAGTTAAACCTTTTATTGTCATTGCAACAGAGAACCCCGTTGAAATGGAAGGTACTTACCCCTTACCAGAAGCACAAATAGACCGTTTCTTATTTAAACTTTGGCTAGATTATCCCGAAATAGATGAAGAGGTAGAAATTATGAGGAGACAAATATCAGGAGATATGCCCTCACTAGATGTCATCACCAATGCTGAAGAACTGTTGGCAGCTCAAAAAATTATGAATCTGGTCTATATTGATGAAAGAATCCTGAAATATGTTAGGGACATAATAATTAAAACACGAAATCATCCACAAATTGCATTAGGGTGTGGACCTCGAGCCTCACTTACGATAATGAAAACCGCTAAAGCACGAGCAGCAATTCTTGGACGTACTTATGTCACACCGGATGATGTTAGAGCCCTCATCATACCTGCTCTTAACCATCGAATAATGTTAAAAGCAGAAAGTGAACTTGAAGGTTTAGATGCAAAATCGGTGCTTCGATCAATAGTAGAAGATATTCCAGTTCCAATTTAAATTTTTTTTTAAAAAAATAATAAAATAATGTAATTCAATTGAAAAGCGGTAAAATCTTAAATTCCATGTTGGAGATGTAAATGCTAGGTGGAAAAGGTAGAACATTGATTTTATTCGCAGTTTTCTTCCTAACTGCGGGATTTGCATTTGTAAATTACTTTTTTATTTTCTTTGCAATTCTCTTATTATTTAGTACTATTATTAGCTTACCGCTTTTTTATTGGCAAATGAACATAGAAGAATTACAAGTCCATAGAGAACTTGAGAAAGAAAAGGTATTTAAAGATGATTTTGTTCATATAAAGGTCATAATTAAGAACACAGGAAAAGGTAGTTTTGACCTCATAGAAATTAGAGATTATTATAATCCTCAACTTTTTCGATTAGTACTTGGCGAAAATTTCATATCTACACGTATAGGTCCTAGAGCATTAATTAAATTCTCTTATGTTCTTGAACCCAAAGTACGAGGAGAATATCCCCTTGGACCACTTTCGGTAACCATTAAAGATCGATTAGGATTTAATTCTGTTGAAAGAATAATCCCTGATAGTGTTTCAGATATCTTAATATATCCTCCATATGAAGATATAAAAAGAATTGAAATTCTTGGATCCAAACGCTCTCTTCAGTTAAATTATGGCATACAAAGATCGAAACAAATAGGTCTTGGATCCGAATTTCATGCAATGAGAAAGTATGTTTTTGGGGATCAATTTCGATTAATTGACTGGAAGGCAAGTGCACGGACTCAAAAATTAATAGTGAGGGAATTTGAAAGTGAACGAGACGTAACTGTTATGATTTTAGTTGATTCATCTAATAGCATGGCTGGAGGCGCGATAGAAAACACAAAATTTGAATATGCCATTCGATCATGCATGTTATTAACCAAAGTTGCTCTCACACGAAGAGACAACGTAGGAATATTTTCATATTCAGATAAGAAAAATCTGCAATTTTTAAAACCAGGAAGCGGAGATGATCATTTTTATCAAGTTCTAGATTTTGTTGCTAGGATAAAACCTCAAGGAAAGAGTAGAATTGTTGAAGCTATCGATTACTTCGTTAGACGGTTTCAAAAAAGGAGTTTAATATTTTTAATATCTGATCTAGAAGGAAATGTAAAAGAAATATCACAAGCAATGAGAAAACTTGTTACATTTAATCATTCTATTATTGTCATTAATCCATTTAGCCCTTGGTTCGAAATTCATGAAATCGATTTATCCTCTACAGATAAAGCATTAGCTGAAGCAATAAGTGAGGAAATGATGGAACATATACTAATCCTTAGACGGGAATTTCGTAATTTAGGAATTAGTCTCATCACAACGGGACCAGACGAAATGATGACAAATGTACTAAAAACGTATATAGATGCAAAGAAAAAGGGGAGTGCATATTAAATAATGACGCGATATTATTTAGTAGGGTTAAAAATAATTAAAATTTTAATGTATTTTTGGATTTTAGTAATATTTCTTTCAGTATTTCATTTTGACGAGGTTATCACAACTGATAGTGGGGAACTAGTTATAGCTGCCTTTTTTGAGGGAATAAGAAATATCATTACTTATGCCTTCTTTGGACTTGTTTATATAATAGCTTTAGGAAGTATTCGGATGACTTCCTTTCTCTTTACTCCGAATCCCCAATTTATGTTTGACTTTCTTGATAATTTTATGCGTAATTATTTTGGATTATGGTTTAATTTTCCCAATGGTACGGTACCCGATTTAATAGAAATCCCCAACCTCATATGGACAGAAATCTCTGTTTTTACTGGAGATTTCTATTTATTTGCTTTTCAAATTCTATTCATTGTATCGATATTCTATGTGATCAGAGCTTTTTTCCAATCTAATCCGAAACACGATATGCTTGCGGTTGGGTCTCTAATACTTATGATTGTTGTACCTCTTATGGTATTTGGATATAATAACATGTTAGATCTTTTTAATATCAGTGATCCTTACATCAATTCGCTTCACAATCCCTTGGATCCAATGTTTTCAGTCATTCCCATAGATAACTTTTTTCAGTTTTTAGCGAGTCCAGTTATTTCACTAGCTATAGTATCATATATTTATCTAGAATTAGCATTTCAACTTAATTATATTGATACCGTTTCCAAGCCATCCTTGGAGAGACGAGATAGGCTTGAATCTCAACTAGAGATCCTTCAAAGTGAATCTCATTTTGTTGTAGCAAACGTCGATAAAATAAAAGAGGAAGCTAAAATACGCAAAGATGAAATTGACAAAGAAGGAAAAACCAGTGTGGATAAATTTCTTTTAAAAATGGAAGAAAGATTTTCTTACGTAAAAGAAATGATTGAAAAGAAAAAATTGGAGGAAGAAGAAAGGAAATTAATCACTGCAGCTTCAAAAACAAGAAGATTAGGGGGATACGTGGAGAAATTATTCAAAGAAGATGCAGAGGCTCGTGATACACTTACAGCAAGAACTTCTTCCCCTAAATTGCAAAGTTTAGCCTTTTCAACAATAATCAACTTCTTCTCACGTATTATCATTTTAATTTTAGTAAGCTATGTTGTAATACAACCTCACTGGTTCGCTGAGAATGTGTTCAATTTACCACCAGCAATCACAGAAAGCGTGGCAATGTATTCACCAGAAGTAATTTTAATTCTCTTATTGCCGATAGTATCTTTATTTCCTGTTATATCAAAAGTCATCTCTTATATAAAACATCGTAATTTAATCATAAGTCTGCAACAAGAGGGTAGAATCAAAGATATATTAGCTTCTGTAGGAGATTACGTGAAAAAAGAAGAAACTATTAACGAAATTCCAATAGAAGAATCAGTAGCTCAATCATCATAGGCTCATCACTTCTCTCGCCAGATTTTCCTTTTTTTTTATATTCGTCATTAGGGTATCAAAACAATATGTCTTTATGCCCAATTCCTCAATCTGTTGTTTCGATGATTGATCTTTAAGATCAATAATGAAATGACCTATCATTCCCCTGTAGAAATTAGCAACACCAACGCATGAAACCTCATAACCAAAAAAGTTTAACATTTTATCTGCTGGACCTTTTACTGAGGATCCTTCTATAATAGGACTAATGGCATACACATTATCCTTTACACTTATTAGCGTATTTTTTATATCCTTGACGCTCAGGATTGTTCCAATTGAAACTATTGGATTAGATGGGCATATTATTACTTTTCTTGCCTTTTTGATATAATCTATGACACCTACTATAGGATTAGCTTTTTCAGAACCCTTGAAGGATATACCTAAAATATCGGGCTCACATTTATGTTTTATGTAATATTCTTCAAAATGCATTTTCCCCAAGGGAGTTTCAATATATGTTTCCACTGATTCATTACTCATTGGAATGAGATCTGCTTTTATTCCTAATTTTTTACATATTTTAGATGTAATTTGAGCTTTTGTAAAACCTTTACGGTATAAATCTGTTCGATAAATATGTGTTGCTAAATCTTTATCCCCCAAATTAAACCATCCATCGTCATAATAATTTTTTATTATGCTCAAACAATTGAAAGTATCATTTTCAAAACCCCACCCTTTTTCCTTATCAACGACTTCCGCAATACTATATGTTATTATATCGATATCTGGACAAATAGTAAGACCAAATAATTCAATATCATCACCTGTATTTATGATTATTTTTAATTTGCCTGGATCTACTACTTTTACTAATCCTTGAATAAATTTTGCGGCACCCACCCCTCCTGCCAGTATAGTATAAAAATCTTCACTCATTTCAAATCTCAATTTAATCTTCAATTTTGTAAATAATATCCTCTAAATTCTTGCGAAACGGTGTTTTTGGAACATCTTTGGGATATCCTATTGTAAAAAAAGCCATAGGAACATATGATTTTGGAAGATTTAATTCTTCCTTGATAATTTCCTTAGCAAATAATGGTGCACAATACCAACAAGAAGACAAATTTTTAGTTTCTAAGGCTATTAGTAAATAAGTTGCAGAAGAACTTATACTCTGAATTCCCATAATTAATTCATTTAAATTGCGTTCTTCATCTTCATATGATTCTAAATCTTGCTTATCCAAACAAAGTAATATCAAATGAGGTGAATTTAAGAATTGATTTCGTGTTTTTTCAATCTTTAAATTGATGATCGATTCTGATTGACCTTCACTTATTAAATCGTTCCTGAATTTTGCATTCATCCTCTCTATTAATTTATTTCTTCTAGCACCTTTCTTTAAAATTACATATCTCCAAAATTGTCCATTATGAGCACTTGGAGCCCAGGTTGATAAGTTTATACATTCTCTAATAAGCTCTTCATCTACTTCTCTAGAAGAAAAACCTAACTTATAACTCCTCCTTGACTTTAGTGTTTTTATAATCTCATTATCGCTATCTTTCTCTCTAAATAAATCTGAATTTCTTTCACGTATAATGGAACTAATAGATGCCTGATCATTTAATTCAAACTCATATCCCTTAATTAATACAACGGGGTATCCCTCATCTGCTTCCCCCATTATGAGTTGAGCAGCAGAAGCAAGATTATCTACTTGTCCAACGATCGTGCTTTTCAATTCTTTCCCATAAAGATCATATTTACCTCTCTTATCCAATATTGCATCTATCCCTGAAAGTCCTATTGCCACTCCAACAGCACCCCTTCTAAAAGGTCTTCCAAATGAATCTGAAATAATAACCGCTAAATTTTTCCCAATTATTTTCTTGAGTTCGTCAGTAATTTTCTTTGCTTCTTCATCAGAATTATCCGGTAATAAAGTTACAATATTTTCTCCTTCTACATTTGATCTATCAATTCCTGCATTGGCACAAATAAATCCATGTTTTGTCTCAACAATCATAACGTGGCTTGTTCGAATCAATTTATTTGATTCATCTAAAATTAATTGTATTAATTGCGGATCTTTCACAGGAATATTTTCCTTCATTGCTAAAGGTATCATACTCTTATATAACATTTTAGCATAATCGCTGGGCTCAATTGTATTTAGATCGACTAGGTAACCACGACTTTTTGAAACAATACTTTGAGCAATAACAAGTATATTCCCTTCTTCTAAAATTATATTTGATTTATTTGCAGATTCAATTATGATCTTTGCTAAATTATCTCCCGGTTTTATTTTTGGTATTCCTTTTAATGCAATTAGATTAATAAATTCACTCAAATCTATTTTTCACCACTTAAAAATAATTTATATGATTTTATATCTTCCTCTCTACTTATGGCTTTCCTTTCATATTTTTCGGGTATAGCACAACAAGCAGAATAAAACTCGAATGAAACATTTGGATCATATTTCTTCATCCATTGTAAAGTAGCCTTAGAGGGGATTTCAATTCTTGTAATTCCTGCTTTTAAAGCTAATTGTTCAATCTCCCTTTTTAGACTTCCACGAGGTCTCATGCATCCTAAGGAAATTTCAGTCTGAGGAAATACCAATCTTGTTACCGCTATTAATTTGGAAATATCCTCAGGTTTTGGAGTCTCAAATTTTGAGTCTTTTGGAGGAATAAGTACAATTACTACGATTAAAGAGGGATTAGGAAAATTTTCTTTAATAAATTTAATTGATTTTAATTCTTCGTGAATTTTTCCATAATACAATCCAAAACAAATATGGGGAATTATATTCAGATGATTTTTTTGAAGAAGTTCCAATGATTTTCTGTAATCTTCTACTGTTTTATCAAGGTGGTATATATTTTTTATTATTTTCTCATCAATATTAATATCGAAAGATATAATATCTGCTGTAGTCTCTTTTAAATCGCAAGCAGTATCTTCATCAATTAAACCAGTATGAAGATTGATTATTAAATCAGTTTGTTGTTTGACTTCTTCAATAGTATTTAAAAACTGTTTTAAAGGTACAGCACCATTAGGATCACACCCTCCTGAAATCAAAGCTCCCACACCACCGTTCTTATGAAGATTGATTAAAAAATCTTTTAATTCACTATTAGTGAGGAGGGGTTTCATATTTTCTAGATATTTTTTATTACAGTGTTCACAGTTTAAGTTACAATCACTCCCAGTTATACTAATAGCAGGAAAATTATAATTTGGAACGTATACTTTTAAACGTTCACCAAAAAATTGTACTTTCAAGTTATATGCAATTTTTAAGATAGAATCAATCTGTTGGAAGTTATCTGAAACGATTTCTTCATAATCTGACCATTTCATTCGATTTTCTGTTATTTTCGTTATTATACTCTCATTCATATTTTTTTAACCATTTTTCATTTGAATATTTCTCTTTCATTAACTTTTTGGCTAATTTAATTTCCTCTTCAGAAATTTGCCCCTCTTTTAATTTAATTTTCAAAGTATTTTCAAACCCTTGTTTTAACGATAATAAAAATTTATCTTCGTTCCAATCAGGTAAGTGCCCTTTTATTCCAATGCATTTTGTATAGACAGATTTAACCATTCTTGATTTAGATACATTATTTGGCGCTTTTAAGACGGAATACATGAGTTCTGCATTTAATTCTAGTAAGATGGTACCATGTTGAAGAATATATCCCTTTTTTCTTATTTGGGCATTTCCAGAAAATTTTTTACCTTCTAGAAAAAGAGCAGGGCAATGTATGATTCCAGGTTCTGATTCTAAACCATAATTCTTTAAACCAGAGATTATTCCCATTTCAATAATCTCAAATTGTTCAAGTACTCTATAAGCATGCAACTCCTCTAATAATTTGATAGGACAGATAATGGAATAAGTTATTTCTCGATCCCTATCATGAAATACAGCGCCACCTCCTGTGATTCTTCTAACTACGTCAAACCCTTTATTTTGAGCGATATCAATATCAACTTCTGAAGAAAGGCTTTGATTTTGTCCTATTGAAATTGTCGAGGGATCCCATTTATAAAATCTTAAAGTGTTTGGAGATTTATTTTCTATTGATAATGTTAATATCGCCTCGTCCAAAGCCATGTTCCAATAACCATTATAAATTTCTAAAGGGATAAATCTCCAATCATTCATGATGGTGTAAATTACAATTAATTAACAAATTTTAATAAAGCATTATAATTTTCCTGTTTCTCAATTTCGGTTAACTCTCTTGGGTAATTATAAATTGGTCCTGAAGGGCGTGAGGTATAATAGGGTCGATTACATCCAGGACATCCTGAAGTTAACATGACATTTGAAGTATCAATAATATCCCATAATTCTTTTTTATTAATATTATATTTAACAATATCACCCTTAGAATTAAATGTAAAATCTTTTAAGCGTTTATTTTGCTTGATAATGAGGTATAATCCTAATTGCATTTTTCGGAAATATAATAATTCTGGACTATCTAGATTTTCAAGCTTTGTTCCCTTAATAGGAGTAAAAGCAAAAAGACCTATATGAATTTTCAGATCGTTTAATTTTTGGATTAATTCTAAAATCTCTTTTGAAGTTTCACCCAGTCCAACAATTAAGTGAGTTGTTACTTTCCCATCATTGAATACATTTAAAGCATCTTCTAAAGATGCAAAATGTTTCTCCCATGAATAAGGCCCATTTGCATTTTTTCCTTTCACATTATTAAATATTTCTTGTGTTGAAGCATCTAATGCAATCCCAATTCTATCGATCCCCAAATTTTTTAATTCCCGCATATTTTCTTTTGTGATAGGAGGGCTTGCTACAGAAATAGGTATATCGGTTATTCTGGTAATTTCTGAAATAATTTCAAGTAATTCGTGAAAGTTATTGGAATAATTAAGAGTTTGAATGCATATTCTCTTGAAACGTTTATTTGGTACTAGATAACTCAACCTCGTAAGAAAATCCTTAAAAGAAAATTCTGGCCAATTGACACGAGAAAGTTTTTCAGTAGATCCCACCGACTCTCTCGCTTGTGGACAGAAACCACAATTTGCATCGCAATGGCCTTGTTTATAAGTCATGATATAGCAAGTAGTTGGAGGATCTTTGAATCGTATAGTGTCATAAAGTCCAAGAACTGAAGCACTCCCGATTGATACTCTAATTTTATCTATCGTCATTAAATTTCCTAATGATTTTGAAAAGATAAGTTTTTTTCTGAGAATTCTCATACGATCAAAAAAAAAATGATATAACTATTGCAATGAGTTTATTTAACACTTTAAAGATAAATGCTAAGATGTCCAAAAAATAAAAATTATGAAGAACAACATTTTATGGTTATAAAATGACCATAATATTTTATTAGTAAAAGATTAATTTTATCAATTATTTGAAAAGTAAAGAGCTTTCGGTAGATTATTATGATAGAATATGATCATAAATTAATTGAGAAGAAATGGCAAGATTTGTGGAATGATAAACGGATTTTTGAAGTTAAAGAAGATCCAAATATGAAAAAATATTATATCTTAGAAATGTATCCATATCCTTCTGGAAGTTTACATATGGGGCACCTTCGAAATTATACAATAGGAGATTCAGTAGCTCGATTTAAACGAATGAACGGGTATAATGTATTATATCCTATGGGCTATGATAGTATTTCTCAATGTGGGAAATACCATAAAAGCTTTGGATTACCCGCAGAAAACGCAGCTATTGATCATAGTGCTAATCCCGAGGATTGGACCAATAAAAACATAAAAAAAATGCAGGAACAACAAAAAAGAATTGGTTTGTCTTATGATTGGACTAGAATGATTTACAGCCATGATCCAAACTACTATAAATTGTTAATGAGTTCCATTAATGAATAGAAATGGGATCAATGGTTCTTTATTAAGATGCTTGAAAAAGGATTAGCCTATCGTCAAGAATCATATGTTAACTGGTGTCCAGATTGCTCTACGGTTTTAGCGAATGAACAAGTACTAAATGGGAAATGTTGGAGATGTAACAGTGATGTTGATCAAAAATTTCTTACTCAATGGTTTTTAAAGATACGAAACTACGCAGAGGAATTACTAGATGGATTAAACACCCTAGATTGGCCTGAAAAAGTAAAAATTATGCAGAAAAATTGGATTGGAAGATCTGAAGGAACTATAATTAAATTTCCAATTGTTGGTGAAGAACGGACAATTGATATCTTTACTACAAGACCAGATACTCTGTTCGGAGTAACTTTTATGGTTTTCGCTCCAGAACATCCATGGATAAGAGAATGGGTTATAAATACAAAATATGAAAATGAATTTGACAAATTTTATCAAGAAGTACAAAAACAAGATAAATTTGAACGCACTAACATTGAAATTGAGAAAAAAGGGATGTATATAGGGAAGAATGCTATTAATCCTCTTACTAATGATGAAATTCCGATTTATGTGGGGAATTTCGTGATTTTTGAATATGGCGCGGGTGCGGTAATGGCTGTTCCTGCTCATGATCAGCGCGATTTTGAGTTCGCAAGTGAATACAACATCCCCATTAAAATTGTCATTCAACCGTTTGATTATGAGATAAATATAACCAAAATGACTCGTGCATATGAGGGCGAAGGCATTTTGGTTAATTCTAAAGAGTTTGATGGAATCGATAATAAAAATGCAATGAAAGCAATTACATTAAAGCTCGAAGAATTAGAGATGGGAATGAATACAGTTAACTACAGACTGAGAGATTGGTTAATTTCAAGGCAGCGATATTGGGGTTGCCCAATACCAATTATTTATTGCGATAATTGCGGAATTTTACCAGTGCCTTATGATCAACTTCCTGTAGAATTACCCGAAGATGTTGAATTTACAGGAAAGGGAAATCCTTTAATAACAAGTACAAGCTTTTTAAATGTTCAATGTCCAAAATGTAACAAACCCGCTAAAAGAGAAACGGACACGATGGATACTTTTGTAGATAGTTCCTGGTATTTTTTTAGATTTTGCGATCCCCATTCTAAAGATTTACCTTATACAAAAAAAATAGCAAATTATTGGATGAATGTTGATCAGTATATAGGTGGAGTTGAACATGCAATATTACATTTGCTTTATGCAAGATTCTTCACAAAAGTTGCACGAGACATAGGAATGCATTCTTTTGATGAACCTTTTCAAAGGTTGCTTACCCAAGGAATGATTAATAAAGCCCATCCTTATTGTCCAGATTGTGGTGTTTTCGCCATGAAAGCAGAAATGCACGATAAAAAATGCAAAAGATGTGGTAATGAGTATATTTTAAAAAGCGTAAAAATGAGCAAGAGTTTAGGTAATACCATTGATCCCGTTGGAATTATGGAAAAGTATGGAGCAGACGCTTCACGGTTTTTTATATTATTTGGTGCAAGCCCAAAATCTGGATTAGAATGGTCAAATGAAGGAGTTGATTTTGCCTATAAATTTGTAAAAAACATATATTCTTTAATTTATGATAATCCTGAAGATACAAGAAAAGAAGTAAAAATACGCGATAGACTCATTGAATATTACCTGAATAAAACAATAAAAACTGTATCTTCCCGCATGGAAAAAATAGAAATTAGAGATGCTATAAACGAACTAATCCAATTGGCTTCTGAATTAAACAAATACAAGGTTGAAGGGGTAAATGACACCATATTTAAAACGTGTAAAATTAGCCTCATTTTAATGTTACACCCAATAATTCCTCACGTGACTGAAGAATTATGGCAAATTAATGGAAAAAAAGGATTTTTAAGTTTAGCGAAATGGCCAGAATATGATGAAACCCTCCTCACTCCGATAAATGATTATAAGTGGACTCTTTTACATGATACATTTGATGCAATTAATCATATCCTTTTAATTATTAAAAAAGAAAGAGTTACTGAAATTATACTAATTACGGCTGTTCAATGGAAGTTTCACTTGTACTCACAATTTATGGATATTGTTACAAAAACCAAGGAACAAAAAGAGATCATTAAAATTCTCATGACTAATGAAGAGTTCAAGCCCCATAGTAAATTGATAATTAAAATTGTCAATAATCTGATGAAAAATCTGGGGAAAATCAATAAAGCACCAATCAACGCACTGGAAGAACTGGAATTCTTTATGGAAATTATTCCCATTCTAAAAAAAAGATATAATTGTAATATCAAAATAATCGATGAAGAAAAAACCGAGGAACCAAAAGCAAAACAAGCTTTACCGGGGAGACCAGCAATTATAATAAAATAATGTATCCAATTTATCACGCTGATATTAACTCATTTAATTTAAATAGATGTGTTTTAATCATATAATAAGATGAGTTAAAAAACTATTATAACCGAAAAATGACTCATTCTTTTTTATCATGACATTCTATGAACTTTCAGTAATCACGAATACAGGCTTTCCTTATTATCATATAGAATTAAAAAAGCCTCCTGAAGGTGTAAATTTATATTTAAGGTTTTTTGATTTTTCAACTAATATCACGGATCAAAATTTTAATATAGATCCCACGGGTTTGTTTGAATTAAATGCTGGGTTAGTATCAGCATTATATGAATTTGCCAAAAATATTGATAAGAAGATCGAAAAAATTGAGTTTTCTTCTGATTGGAAATCAACACAGAAAGGTAATAAGTTAAAAAATAAAGGTGATGTGTTGATTACAACTCAAACAGAAACCTACCTTTTACATGATTCTATAAAAGCAAAAATTGAATTGATTTATGATATATATATTGCTCCAAAAATACCTTTGGTAACCGCATTGGAGATATTACAAAATGAAGAAGATAAGATTTTAGAAGTTCTGACTGATTTTAATGCAAGATCACGTGTAATGAATTGCAAGAACGAACTCGATAAATTATCTCTTTCATTTTTTAGTGAAATGGCAAATTATGGCTTACTTTCCATCTGTATTACTACTTTTGATCTTTCCCCAATAATGATATTTGGAGAAAAGTTGGAGATTAAAGATATTGATTCATTACTGAGGAATATAGATGTATTTCCAGAAATAAGCCCCCTAGAGTGGATATATAGGCAATCTTTTTATTCAGCTAATAAACCTGTTTGGGTTTATATTGTTAAATCCGGAGTCGGTCCAACTATCGATGGTTTATTTGAACCATATTTTTATCTCTTAATAACCAAACCACAATCCTATATGGGAGAATTTCCAAGTAAATTAACGACAGCATTTAATCAATTATTAGGATGAACACTATCCTGATTTTGATCATTTTATTTTTTCCGCAGATTTAATTATCTCATAAAAGCTTTTAGCTTCTAATGAAGCTCCTCCAACTAAACCACCATCAATATTGGGTTTAGAAAAAATTGCTTCTGCATTATCCGGTTTAATTGATCCTCCGTACTGAATTCTTACTTTATTAGCCACTCCTTCATCAAATCTATTAACCAATAATGATCGTATATAGGAATGAATTTCTTCTGCCTGTTCAGGCGTAGCTGTTACTCCCGTGCCAATAGCCCATATTGGCTCATAAGCTATTATTATTTTAATCATGTCTTCTTTCCTAATATCTTTAAATGTGTTTTCCATCTGATATGCTATAACTTCCTTTGTTTTACCTTCTTCTCTTTGTTGAAGATGTTCACCAATACATACAATTGGAAACATATCCATTGATAATGCTATTTTTATTTTTTGATTTACTATTTCGTCAGTTTCATTAAAGATATTCCTTCTTTCACTATGACCAAGAATTACATATTCAATGCCCATATTTTTTAAGAATTTTGGAGAAATTTCACCTGTGAATGCTCCATTTTCTTTAAAATACATGTTTTGGGCTGCAACTTTAATGTTAGATTTCTTCACGATACTAATAGCAGATTCAAGAGCGGTAAAAGGTGGTGCGACAAAAATGTCAACATCTTCGATATTCTTTACCATAGATCTCATGCTTTTTAGCATCCCTACGGCTTCAGAAGGGACTCCTAAATTCATTTTCCAATTTCCTCCAATTATAGGTTTCCGCATGCGTGCCTCCTCATTTTTTTTTTAATTTAAAATATGAATTAAAATATCTTCAATTTCTATTGAAATATCAAGTATAACTTTATTTAAA
>CAZOYD010000063.1:0-19929 GCA_964583985.1 uncultured archaeon | reverse complement strand
CGAAAAAGCTATTTTTTGACCTTTACTAAATTGTTCACTCATTTTTATTACCTAATAGTCTAATTAAGTTAATATTTTATGGTAATAATTAGTAGATTAGAATTTTTACCTTTTAAATATAATCTTATTGATTTTAAAGAAGAAGAATGCTTAAAAAGCAATTTTGTGATAGAAAAAATTTACGATTTAAGCCCGCGAGTATTTCTCAATAATGTAATTTTGTAATGACCATCCATATTTTTCAAGATTAAGGATTAGGATTTTTTGTTGAATTTCTCGTAAGTATGAAACATCCAAATTCGAAAATAAATTCTCCAATTCATCTATTTTTTCGAAAATCGATACAATGATTTGCCAATCTTTAGCCCATTCCTTATCTTGAATCTCCATCTTATTCACGATTTTTTTCATCCTCTTACATGTATTATTATCTATATATCATACAAGGAATAGCAAACCACATTAAAAAAGGTTTACATGTTAGAGAATTAGTAATTTAGCAAAAATAAAAAAATTAAAAGTCCTAATTAGAGTTTTTTGACCTTAATGATTGCAATTTCAGTGATATTTTGAACGAATCTTAATCTTTTCTTGACAAATCCCGTTGAATTAATGTTAGCAATAATTCCGAGAAGAAGATCAAATAGCAAAAAAGGTGTTGGCTTAGTCACATTGTTAATAAAATATCTTATCGGTTTTGTTGGTTTTAAGGTTTTTTCATCAACAGCTCTGATTTTAACAACCATTCTCCCTAAAGTTTGACCTTTATTTAGAATTTCAAAGAGCCAAAAATAAAAAAAGCCAATAGTAAAGAGATAAATATTAGTATAAACATAAAATAATCCAAAATTAACATAAATAGATAGAGGGATTACTATTGCTAGTACAATTATGATATCAATAAACCATGCTAATGATCTTTCGAGAAAATCAGCATAAATGTCAGTTTGAATCTCTTGAGAAGAATTTTGATTGGTTTTTTCAATTCTAGTTGTCAAATCCAATCCACATTCTCCACAATTCGTAGAATTCTCATCTAACTTGAAACCACATTTGGGACAAAAATTTAGTGACATTTGATAATTGAAATTATCAATTGGATATATATTTTATATGCTTACATTACAAATATAATTCGAAATGATGTTTTATAATTTCTTCAGTATTAATAAAATCTGACACATCAATGATTCTATTGAGATCTTGAATATCATTCAGTTCTTTTTTATAAATGCTTTTAAATTCTTGAGAAAAAGGCTCTATTAAACTTTCAATAATTTTGTTTTTTCTATTGGTTATTACAATTAAGGCATAACCTGCCTCAATTTCATATTTAACAATTACATCAGTATTTCTAGTATTAATCACATCAATTTTATCATTAACATTTATAAATTCGCTAAGAATATGATTTAATCCAATTAAGATGTTACCCCAAATTGTGGAATCTGTTCTTTGACTGCCTAGCTCACCGAAATTGTAAGTATATAAAAGAATTCCCGACTTATGATAAATGTTTATTGAATAAATTTTGTTTGGAAGAATAAAAAAAATTTCTGGCTTTTTGATAAGCATGATATTCATGGTACAACTTGCTATCCACAACAATGTTATGTGTAATTCTTTCAATAAGGGTTTTTGCATAAGTATATAGAAAATATACATGATAATAGGAAAAGCGAATATTATCGTATTCAAAAATAACGGTAAACTATTCTCCAAACTTTTAGTTTTTCTTAATATCGTTAAAGAAATGTAGGATAAATAAAGAAGTAAAGAAATCTCAGTTATTATAATTACAGTTCCAGTATACAATTCAAATTGAAAATTTATTAATGATACATCCGGGATAATAAATGGAATGGGATCCAATGGGGGTGCATTTAATAGTATAGAATTTTTTCTAAGAAGTAATCCAAAAACTAAACCGAAAAGTAAAATAATGATTGAAAAAGGTATAATTTGAATCTTTCGATATTCTATAAAGAAAGAATAAATAAAAGTAGTAATTATTAGCGACAAAATTGCGAAAATTATCGATACTTTCCAAAAATCTAAATTTATCTCTTCAGAAAAGTGAAATATTATTGAAAAAATGAAAAATGTTGAATAAAGTAGATTCCCACTTAAAATGGTAGCAGAATTCAAATACGCTATCAAATCAGTACCAAAAGCCTTACGATTTTTGATGATATGGAATATAGTATAACAAGTAAAACCAGCCATAATGAAATAGCCTAGTAATAACGAGATTGAAGTAATATCATCCATTATCATTCTAATTTCTATATTCTCACTTGATAATAAATTCGAATTTCGAAATATTATTGAGTTTCCTCTCTAAATATAGAAGAAATGGTAGTTTATAAGAATTTGGTTAATAATAAAATCAAAAAAGATAAAGATTATACTAAAAATTCTTTAAAATATTCTTGGATTAGTTGAAACGTGTTCCTAAATTTAGAAACATCAATTAAACCTTTAATATTGGTCAATGTCTCCAAGTTATTCTTAGCAAAATTTATATTAAATTCATTCACGGCTTTTTCTAAAATTGAATTCTTATGCTTTGCTATAAGTAAAGTTGCATAACCAAGCTCATTATTAAAGTTAAATATTATACCGCGATCACTCATCTTTATCACGCTAACCTGATTTTCTAAATTAGAAAAATGAGAAAGAATATGGTTAATTCCAATCAAAATACTACCTTTTAATAATGATTCCTCAACCTCTTGTTTCGTTTCAAAATCATATGAATAGAGTAAAATGCCTGATTTATGAAATATAATGAAATCATAGAGTTTATTGGTAAATACTCTAAAAAGGGAGGGTTTTTTTATTACCATATAAAGTAAAAAAGAATTATTAAGTAAATAAAAGATTATATGAACGTTTTTGATCCATGCGTTTTGATTGATTAAAAATATGGAATATAAAATTATAATTGTTGAATACATACTAGTGTAGAAATAATATAATTGCCCTAATTTTTCATCATGATAATTTGAATAACCTCTAATTTGAGATATTATCATAACTATTGCTATACTGAAATTAAAAGATATAACCATAATTAACAATAAAGGATTTACAAAGGAATAACTAATATTATCATCAATTATTGAAGAATTAAACGAGTGAGAATCATATAGAAATCCAAAAATAATACCACTAAAGAAGATATATATTAAAATGACTATGATTTTAAATCGACTATTTTTATGTAATTCAAGAATGAAAAACGAGGTCCATGATGTTATCGAAGCAATTTGGAAAAATATAGATAAGTACCAAAAAACGAGAGCTGTATCTTGATTAAATAAAGTAAATGTCGCAAGAATGAAAGTTATGAAATAAATAGATTGGAGAAAGTACCCGAGAATAGTTGTAAATAGAAAATTCTTTTCGGGTTTATATTTCTTCTTCTCTATATATAATGTAATTAAACTTAAGGTAATTATTGATAAATGAACTATAATGTATATGAATGCAATCATTCTAAGTGATCATCTTAGGAGATTTTTAATTGAATATTCTATATCAATAATGATATTAAACGACTTCATATAAATATTAATTTGATATATAATGACCTTTAAATTTAAAATGCATTTTTTCATTTGGTTTAGCTGAGCTTATTTTTTATATTATCTTGTAACCATCCAATCCTTTCCACCTTATGGCAATCAAATTCAGAGATGTAAGGTTTAATATCTAATATATAAGTCTTATCTAATATATCGACATTTTTTACATGGATCTGGTTATCCTCCAAAGATAACATTTGTAAAATCGAAAGTCCTATCCTATTTGGACGAAATGGGGTTCTCATGGCAAATACTCCTATTTTTTTATCGATTAAAAATGGTTTAGATTGAAGAGGTACTGGCAGTTTTACCATATCAAAGAAATATAAGCAATAGATATGTGAAAATCCATCTAAATCTTGCAAACCCGCTTTATATTCAGGAAAGATCTCAATGCTTCCTTCAACGTCTGACATGCTTGATTGAATTGGAATCCCCTTTAACGTCTTAAAAGGAGTATGTATTATACCAATAGGTTTGAAACAAATTTCATTAACAGCTTTTCTTTCTGTTAAATTCAAAGTATCTTTTTTGGCAATCTCCATCATTACACCACTTAATAAGATCAATTATATAGCATCTACATAGTTATAATTAATAAAACGTTTAATATTTTGATTTTATCAAATTGATATGATTACATTTAATGATTTTATCAGGGAAAAAGGGTTATTCTCAATATTAAAAGATTTATATGACATCACATCTCTTAGTGAAAATCAAGAAGATTTACTCTTACTAGTGTTCAATAAAATAATGAACACAGAATTTGATGACTCAACTCCAAATCATATTGATTTAATCGGAGATATTTATGAAAAGACCGTGGACCTTGAATACCGAAAGAATTTTGGAGAATTTTATACCCCGAGAGTCATCGTGAATCATATCTTAGAAAGTATTGGATATACATATAATAATATAATTCGACATAAAAAAATAATTGATATTAGTTGTGGAGCTGGGAGTTTTTTAATTGTATCTTCGAAAACCCTTAAGAAATCCCTCTTAATTTCTTACCAAAATCAAGAATTAAAAGATATTTCTATAGAAACCGTTAAAAAAATTTTGGCTGAAATTAGAAACAATATTTTTGGCATAGATTTAAATCCAATTGCCTGTATCCTCTGTCAATTAAACTTATTTCTTTCTGTATTTGACATAATAAGAGTAATCTATGAAAAAGAGCCAAATTATCAATTAGAATGCTTTAATATTAAGAACATCAATGCATTAAGCCTTTCTAATGAAGAAGAATATGATTATATAGTTGGAAATCCACCATATTTATTTATTAGAGATATAACTCGACAACATAGACAAATGATCGAAAAGAGTAATTTGGAAACCAATATTGGTCAATACGATTATTATCAAATCTTTATTGAAATAGGGCTAAATATCTTAAAAGACCACGGTTCACTTGGCTACATTATTCCTGATTCAATATTAGCACTTTCTAATAGGAGAATCATACGGAAGTATGTATATGAGCATTCAAAAATAAGAGAAATATGCATTGTGGGTTCTCAATTCGAAGATCCCGTTGTTTCTAATGTGATATTAATCCTCAAAAAAGAGAAAGATGGTAATAAAAGAATGGAGAATCTCATTAGCATTAAAGAGATGAATGGGGATCGTCATTCTACGAGGGAATTAAATCAAAAATTAATTGAGAAATTTGACTTTAAGTTCCAAATATATCTGAATGCTATTGATGTGAAGATTATAGATCATTTAAACGAAAATTTCCCAAAACTTGGAAACTTGATGAATGATGCAAGTTATCACATTATTTTAAGTAGAGGAATTGAGCTTGGGAAGGGGGGGAAAATCGTGTATTGTCAAGTCTGTCAAAAATATTTCCCCATTCCTAAAAAAGAATTGATTTGCCCAGTTTGTAGAAATCTCATAAATCTTGAGTCTTTAGAAACAATTATAACAGATGAGATCCCCCTTGAAGGAGGATTAGATTATCAGAAATTTCTATTTAGTATGAATAGGTATAAAGTTAATGAAATTAAATATATTAACATTAAAAAGAATGGAATTAATTATAAAAATAACCGTTTATATAAAGACCGAATTATCATTAGGCAATTGAACCAAAATAAGTTAATTTGTGCCACATACGATTCCAATTTACTTACATCGCAATCTTTCTATAATTTAAGAATTCTTAAGTCAGATATTAAAGAATTCAATAACTATTATTTGTTGGGTCTAATAAATTCTCATTTACTTTCTTATTATTATTGTAAGACTTTTAGTTCCTACAAGAAACTGTTTCCCAGAATTCTTATTGAAAAAATAAAGAATTTACCAATTAAAGTTCCTCAAACTGAGCATGAAAAAAAGTGTTCAAGAGAAATAATCAGTTTAGTTAAAAAAATATTAATGAATCCGGACGATCTAATAAATTCAGAAAACCAAATAAACTCTCTCGTGTTTGATCTATATGAGATTTCAGAGGAGAAACGGAGATATATTTCTCAAGAATTTAAGGTTTCTTAATTTAGAACTCCGCTAATTTTTTAGTCGTATACGTTCTTAATATCTTATCCCATTTCTCGGCTAAATCCGAAAGACCCGTTCTTTTAAATAAAGATACGGCCCTTGTAAGAATTTCTTCGATTTTATTATCTTCAGCAGTTGGTAATTTTAATTCTTCAATCATAGTAAAATCTCAATTAAATAGTAATTTAAAAGAGAGTATTATGAAGATGCGATTTTTAAGACATCTGAATGGTATTTCAGATATTATTAGGATATTAACATTGAAGTTTATTTCATTTTGGATTTATGATATTTTTTTAAAACATTTTCGCTCTTTTCTAATAAATCATCCAAACCAACTTGTTTGAAGAGAATTGTCATTCGGTCTAAAATCTTCACAATATTTTCTTCTTGTTTTTTATCGTTAATTTCCATCTTGCTTTAAATATAGGAAGCATTGATAAAAACATGTATGTTATGGGGATAATGAGTGGATTGAAATAAACCGATCCTAACATTTTTCTAATAGTATTTTTTATATTATTTTAAGTATAATTTGACTCATATCATTCAAAATAAGAGGGTTTTAAGTGGAGAATCTCCCAAATATCGATCTTTTAAAAAAAATACTTGAGAATTATATGTTTAATGTTGATGGAGCTGCTGCGGTTGCTATATGTGACCGAGATGGATTTATCATCGCATCTGAGAGTAAAATGAAGGATGAACAAGATACAGATTTAGTTATAGGAGCTATTTCAGCATTTTTAGATATCTACATTGATAGAATTAAGACGGAATACCAAACACAAAATAACTTTTTTAATGTTACCTCCATGGCCGATAAGAAGTTTGCCTATTGTAGTATGGGGCCTCATTCAATTTTAACTACCATTGCAGATCCAAATACCCCAGATATTGAACTGAGAGTGTTTTCAGAGCATATTGCAGGGAAAATAGAATTGCTTTTAGAGGGTCATGAAAGCATCTCTATAGAAATTCCTGAAATTATTAAGGTTTTATCCAAAACTCGAGGGGGTAAATTACCTAAAGGAATTTTCACTTCGAAAATTATTTTAACTGGTGATTATCAAGTAGGAAAAACTTCACTCATCAAACGATTTGTTGAAAATAATTTTACCGATACTTACATTAGCACCATTGGAGTTGATATAACTAAAAAAACCATTGTTATGGGAGAAGAAACGACCTTAAATTTTGTAATTTGGGATATTGGAGGCCAATCAATCGCAATGAGTCCATATCGCAAGAGATTTTATGAAGGAGCAAGTGGTGCTTTTATTGTCGTCGATCGAACTAGACTTAATAATCTCGTGAGTATTGATAATTGGTATGATGACATTAAAAAGGCTGTACCTTCAAACATTCCCATGGTAATAGTAGCAAATAAATCCGATTTAAAAGATGAGATTGTATCATCAGAAGAGGATATTAAAAACATCGCAAAACGGTATGGATTTCATTTTATTATGACAAGTGCAAAAAGTGGAGAAAATGTCAACGAAGCCTTCTTATACATAGCTTATCGATTCATTGAAAAGGTTTAGACCATTTAGTTTTTTAAAATTAACCCAAATGTTTTTTTAGGGTTTTATTAATTATTATCAAATATCATCATTTATTATTAATTCATAAAATACAATTTAAGGAGGTCTTTTAAAAATAGTATTAAAGGTTAGTTTCAACGAAATTTTAGCAACTTGAAATACTGCTGGATATTTGATGGGGTTTTCAATTAAAGAAATAACATACATGAACAAATACATACTCTATTTAACAGAACAAGAAATGGCTGGTCCTTGGTTTAGTTTTAAATTAATTGGTAAAAATATCGGGACAATTCCAGTGGTTCTAAAAAATATCGAACCTACACCTATCTACAAAATGGTTAACACTCGAATTGGCACTTTTATTAATAGAATCACCCTTGATTTTGACATTAAGGAATACTTGAAGAAATTGATGAGTGAAAAAAAAATACTTAAACAAGAGTTTAAGAAAGAACATTCTCTGATTAGACTTTATATCGATATCTTTAATAAACCAAAAATACCTTACATAAACACATTCTTTACCTTAAAAAACATTTCTGACTATAATTTAACAGAATTTTCGATGTATTTCGTATTTGATTTCGATATCAATGGATTGGATGGGTTCGATAATGATTCTTCCGGTTATGATGAAGAACACGATGTGTTATATCAATTTGACGATACTGGACTTCATGCGGGATTTTCTCCTATCTCCAAATCAACGAATTATGAAACGTGTCTAACTAAGGATTTTAATATTAATACTGAAAAATTAAATCTTTCAAATACACTTTATGGCAAACCAGGAGAAATTTTATCTGCGTTACAAATTAAATTCAAAACTTTAGAACCGGATCAGTCTTTTCAAACCGCTCTTGTCATCTCTGGAGGTCTCAGTAAAGAAGAATTAATTGAGAATATAATTAATGGGAAAACTAATGCGATGAAATATTTATCACAAGTGAATAGATCTGTTAAATCAGAACAACGAAATAAACAAGAGGAAGCCTTCATCAAAATAAATTCGTTTGAATCAATTGATTGCAATGAATAATAAATCTTATTTAATGATTCAAATAAAAAAACCACTGTGGAGGTTTATTTGATGAAATACTCTGCGTGAGTAGAGATTTATTCTATTATATATATAATTTAAAGATAATCTACTAATTTAATATTCTTTCAGGCAAAAAAAAGATAGAAATTAACTATTGTCTAAATTTCATTAAGAGAGAAACTTTAGCATTCTACTATTTAAATTTAAATAAGAGAAAAATGACTATTGTATTGGATAGTTTTTCGATATTTCTTTCATCATTAAAAATGATAATTTGAAGGAAGTAATTCATCATGGCTAAAAAATTGCTTTTTTTAGGTAGGGCGGGAGTAGGCAAGACTACCGTAAAGGACATAATTTTCGAAGGAATGGATCCTAAAACCATGTTAGGAACTGCTCTTCAGCCTACTCGAGGAATAGAAACTCATAATTATTTATGGTTAGATTTAGAATTAACTATATTTGATACATCCGGTCAAGAACTAGCTAATCTAATAATAGATGAAAAAGAAACCCTATATGTTTTTAGGAGTGTTGATGCGGTAATATACATACTAGATTATAATCTCTGGCATAACTTTTCATTAGAAATTAGCGATGAAATCAGTGAGATCTATAAGATTGCAACAAGTGATGGTCAAAATCCGAAATTTATAGTTTTATTTCATAAAATTGATTTGATTCCCGAGGAAATAAGAAATAATCTAAGGATATTCACGCTTCAAATTCAAAATATTATCAATCTTCCTGTAAAACCAGATATCTATTTTACCAGTATTGCAGAGAATTATTTATATAGCCTTCAAGACGCAATATCACAAATATTAAGTAGCCTCTCAAAAGAAACTCTTGTATTGAAAGAGATTCTGGATCGAAATCTCGAACTTTATTCAGAGTCTATATGCTTTTTGACAGATAAGAATAAAAATATAATCGTACAATCAAAAACTAAGGATTTTGATGTAAACTTGATCTATGAATCCTACAGGATATATTATCACATTACAAAAGTCGACAAAGCTCAAGAATATAAAGATGGAGAACCTTATTTGATCTATTTACAAGATAAATTTTTAAGAATGATCCAAAAGAAATTATTCATAAAATTAAAAAACCTTGACTCGTTAGTTTGTGCTTCTCAAACTTTTAATAAAGAAGTCATAGAGAAATTGGTGAATCAAATTGTACTAAATTTACTAAGATCTTATTCGAGCTAATCAAATTCATAAATCTATCTACATTACTTGATGGAAAAATCCAAGGATTCTTAATTTACCATTAAATTTATTAAGTTCTGTAATAATACCTTTAAGACCCGTTCCATCATGATAAAGCTTTTTTTCAAAGTGAAGCACGACATTTCCTGACGCTCCGGGTTTAATTTCTTCTCCTGATTCGAATTTTAATGGAGACATTTTAAGGTCTACCATTCCAAAATATTGAATCCCATCAGAAGGTTTTACAGTACCTCCGTTAGGAACATAAAATTTATTAACTTGGACGATGGCATTTATTTTTTTTTCGTTCACAAACATCCCTTGACTTGCGATTAGATTGCCACGGTCTACATCCTCGGGTGAAATGTTTCCTTTAAGAGCTAATCCCACTCTATCTCCAACTTGGGCAGTTTTAAACACCCTATCCTGTTTTTGAATGCTCCTAATTATAACTTTCCTATTCATGTCCTCATACCCGACGATCTCTACCATTTGCCCTGCAGAAATAGTTCCTTCTTTAACTACACCTAATATTACAGTTCCGATTCCTTTCACAGGAAAAGCATGGTCTATTAACACTTTAGTTTTGACATTATTTATAGAAGGGGGTTCTTTTATCTCTGAGCCTAATTCAACAATCTTCATTTTCAACTTGGCATAATCTTCTTTATGCCTAATTTCGATGATTTCCGTATCATTTAGACTTGTTGTTTTTAGGATGGTCGTAAGTTTTGCTTTGATTTCAGCTAATTTCCACTCCGTCTTGGAATTGATGTTATCTATAACAGCTAAAACTTTAGTGTTAAATAAACTGTGATATAAATCCAGACCAACGAGAATTTCCCCTATGGTGGCATTCAAGCCGTTTTCGAGGTCGATTACTAATATATGGATGTTCGAAATAGATAATGCTTGTAAAAATGGCTTAATTTTGTCAGGATAATCAACAGGGGTTATGGCACAAAACACGTGATTTAATGCTATATCTAAGCGATTAAAAAAAAGCAGATCGCTTTTTGTACCCGGAGCACCTAAGGATTGTCCTATGAGTTGCCTTAGTTCGAAATTATCTCCAAAGATCCCTACGACGAAATTTTGTTCTTCAACTTGACTCATTGATAAACAAAATAGTCAATATTAGAAATATTTTTTGCTTTCACTCATCGAGCTATGAAAGAATACAATCAATAAGAAAAAAAGCAACAAGTAAAAAAAAATGGTTTTTAACCATGATGAATATTACTACTCATGACTAATAAAGGAGCCATTGATCGTGTTATCTTAATTTTGATGGATGATGTGAGAGCATCCCATCTATTTGATTTGATGCACAATGGTAAGCTTCCAAACTTAGCTAAATTAGCACGGGATGGGATCTCTTGCCAAAATTGTGTCACATCCTTTCCAAGCATTACATTTCCATGTTATAGCAATATCCTTTTAGGAGCTTATTCGGGGTATTACCCAAAAGATGGAAGTGGTATTCCGTTGTATCATTGGGTTGGAAGATCTGATCCTCCGACAGAAGAAGAGAGATTTCCGGCAATCCATAATTACGGTACTGCGCGACATATCCGCAAGATAAATACGGATATCGGGGTAAATGTTAAGACCATTTTTGAACAAGCGGGAGAAGGTAATTTTCTGAGTTCTTTGAACTTGATTAATCGCGGGTCAACATTTGTTCCCCCGGAGGAATACACCACCGCTTCGATTCTTAAAACAGTTGAAAACACATTTAAGAACCCAAAGCAGTTCCAATTTGATGAAGCTCCCATCGTCACTGCTGCGTATGTTCCTAAAACCGATGATTTGATGCACAATAGAGGCTTTGATCATCCAGAATATATAAACGAAATAATTAAAGCAGATGCCGGTATTGGAAATATTATCCAAACACTAAAAGAAACAGGATATAACGATTCGACAGCAATAGGGATCATCTCTGATCATGGAAATTACAAAACAGAGAAGATGCATGATCTTGAGCCGTTTTTTAATGAAGTGGGACTGACACAATATAATCCTAAGAATGGTACTGGGGATTTTGATGCGAATTTTGGGTGCGTTGGGTTTTTTAATTTTCATGGAAAAAATTGGCACCTCCATCCAACCATCGAAGAGATGAAAGATTTTAAACTAAGTAGAACCGGTAAATCGAATATTGATATATTTAAAACGCTTTGGAAGATCCCTGGGGTAAAATACATGTATTATCGTGATGATAGCAACACTCCAGATAAAGGAACGATCCATATACGATATCGAGATGAGGGATTCCAGATTCATGAAGGAAGAATTGAATATGAAGACCATGGAAAGAATCAGAAAACGAAATATGTTTTCGAAAATCTCGAATTATATGGATATGAACGCGATGAACGTTCCGCTGTCTTATTAAATGGAAAATTTCATGATATTAACTCTTGGTTGGAAGGAACCAATCACATAGATTTTCCAATGATAATTGATCAAATACCACGATATTTCAAAAATCCCCGCTCGTGCGATATCATCATATCCACTTTAGGAATAGATGGGTTCAGTTATGAACATGGTAAAACTGTCGCTCCTCATCAATACTCCCACGACATTTGCTTGCGAAAATCAATGATCGTGCCATTTATAATTGGTGGATCGCCAGAACTCCCAACAACGGAGTTGCCATATTGTAAAACGACAGATATGGTACCATCTTTATTGAGATTATTAGGAAAAAAACCTCATAAAAGTGTAGTGGGAAAATCAATAATTTAAATACTAATGTGAATATCCAACGATTTTTTTTATCTATTATCCCTTTTAATTTGCTTTCTGAATACCAATGCGAAGGTGAATAACCAACATAAGTACGTGATAAGTGCTATTCGTTGAATAAAACCCGTCCAATCCGTTAATGCATTAGGCGCTACTATTGCACTTTTTTGCGCGATGGCTAGCACCACAACTGCTCCAGTAATGATCATTCCCGCCGCAAAAGTCCATGATCGAAGCGATTGCCAATTTGAATCTTTACGAAAATGGCGCAAGAATACAAAACAGCTAACAGGGGAGAGTAAAAACACGATTACTCCTAAGATATTATGTATTATGCCATGCCAAGTCATCTGGTCTGAAAAGTTAGCCATGGGATCCATTACGAAAGGACCAGAAAAAAATAAACAAATCGCAATGATTACGAACAGCATGGGTCCCACCCGCGATGCTTTTTTTACTCGAAACTCAGTGGCAATACCACATGAAAACACGAGAAAAAGCGTACCGAACGCAATGAAATTCACAATTTGAATCCAACCGCGTGGACCAAGCGACAGTACACTGATATACATTTCAAATTGGTCATAACCGAGACGAAGCTAACTCTCAACTGTGAATATAACACCGAAGAGAATGGGTCCAATCATACCTGCCCATGCTGCAAGGAGAGGTCGGTTAGTTAAAATTTTGATACTTTTTTGCATAATAATCGGTAATATCGGGCAATTTATTAGTTTTTTTCTGAATTCCGATAAAAATAACTAAATTCCTTTTTTAAAAAACCATTTAAACCAATTTAAATTACCTTCTCCAATTAAATATACAAGTTTATAATTATGGTTAATTCGACTCATATAATTATAGTGCCTGAAACTCACTGGGACCGTGAATGGTATCTCCCCTTTCAAGAATATCGAGCAAGATTAGTTTTAATGATGGATAAATTAATGAACATCTTAAAAACGGATCCAAGCTACAAAAATTTTATGTTAGATGGACAAGTTATACCGCTAGAAGACTATTTGGAAGTCCGTCCGGAGTTAAAGCAAGAAATCAGGACTTATATCATAGAAAATCGGTTATCAATCGGTCCAATGTATGTTTTACCCGATGAATTTTTAGTCAGTGGTGAATCTTTAATTCGAAACTTGCAAATTGGTTATCAACTCTCTCAAAAATATGGCAAGGTGATGAAAGCAGGCTACATACCGGACCCCTTCGGCCACATCGCACAATTACCCCAAATTTTGAGTGGATTCGAACTACCCGCGGTTCTATTTTGGAGGGGTTTTGGTAATGAATTTGAAGATAATAACTTAAATGTAGAATTTTGGTGGAATTCTCCTGGAAATGCAGCGTCAATTCTGGGTGTTCTATTGATTTTGAGTTATGGATCTGTCGCTGATATAAGCATAAAAAAAATTAACGGAGAATATAAGGCAGCGTTATCTAAAATGAAAAGAGTCATATCGTACTTTGAGAAATATACTGCTACGCCTTTTATTCTTCTTAATAGTGGTTCAGATCATCATGAAGCTAAACCAGAAATTCCTGAAATCGTGAGACAATGGAATAAAAAACATCCTGAAAAATTCATGGAACAAAATGATGTGGAATATTTTGTCAGTAAAATTTTAGATTCTCAACCAAAATTGAATTCATTTCAAGGAGAACTTAGGGGTGGCAAACATGCTCACCTATTATCAGGCGTACTTTCAGCAAGAATGTGGATAAAACAACGAAATACATCGATTGAATATTTATATGAAAAATATACTGAACCTCTTGCTGCGATAACCTGGGCACTTGATGATTACAATGAATTTAGGTACCCGCAAGGTTATATTCTTACTGGACTAAAATGGTTAATCAAAAATCATCCTCATGATAGTATCTGTGGGTGCTCTATCGACCAAGTTCATGATGAAATGAAAACCAGGTTTGATTGGGCTGAGCAAATAGGAGAAGAAATATTCAAAAATACCTCGTTATATCTTATGGATCTGATAAAATATGATACTACTGAAAATAAAATTCCATTTATTGTTTACAATCCCCTTCCATGGAAAAGAAAGGACATCATTCATTTTAACATCTTTTCACACGTGAAGAATGCTACAATAAAGTCACCGGGAGATTTCATTATAGCGGATTCTAAGGGGAAATCCATCCCGTATCAAGTGAGACACGTAAGTGAAGAACCACGATATCAAACGGTCTTTTCGATGAGTCATTTCTGTAGTTTTATAGAGGAAGTACCAGCTTGCGGGTATAAGGTGTTCTACTTGATCCCTGACCAAGTAGCAGAAGAATTCGAAATAAAAGATTCATTATTGAGCTTGACCAAAAATTCCATTGAAAATGAATTTTATAAGGTGCAGATTTCTTCAAAAGGGATCATCGAAGTTTTAGATAAAGAAATTAATGAAATCTATGAAAATGTCTGCTACTTTGAAGATGTAGGAGATTGGGGTGATGAATATGACTTTGCAGCCCCTCAAGAAAATCAAACAGATTTACATTTTTCATCTGAAGACCTTGAACTTTTGAATATAGAACCCTATATTGATGGGTTCTCCCAAAAAACGATTAAGATTGAATCAAATTTGAATCTGCCATCATCCTTAACTGAGGATAGATATAGTAGAGATGCTTGTCTTGTTCCTAACTTGATATCAATTTACATTACTTTATATAGAGGTATTAAGCGTATTGATTTCAAGGTCTTACTTGAGAATAACAGCAAGGACCATCGTATTAGAGTGTTATTTCCTACTAAGATGAAAACCAAGATAGTGGATTGTGATAGCCATTTTTACGTGATTCCAAGAAACATAAATCTTCCCATCGCTGAAAAATGGGCTCAAAAACCCTTACCAACAAATCATCAAAAGGATTTTGTCTCTGTTAGCACCAATGAACGAACGTTTGCCGTGATCAATAAGGGTTTACCTGAATACGAAGCGTTAAAAAATGCTGACGAAACGATTACACTTGCAATAACATTACTGAGATGCATTGAGTGGTTATCAAGACACGATTTAACTACAAGAGCTAGCAATGCTGGACCTGATTTAAATACTCCTGAGGCTCAATGCATTGGTAAGCATGTATTTGAAATTACCATGATTACTCAAGAAGGAGCTTCTAATTGGATTGATGCTAAAATTCATCACGCTGGAAAAGAAATCAACAATCCTCTCAAGGTGGTTTTCCCATCAATTGTAAGTTCTTCAATGAGAGCCGCTGATAAGGCTGTAATAAAACCATTCGGGATATTATCGTATTTTGATAAACCTCTCGAGAAAACTATCGGTTCCTATCTCCCTCCTGAATTAAGTTTTCTTGAGATTAATAATTCGAACATCATCCTAAGTGCATTGAAAAAATCAGATAAAGGTAATGATATAATTGTGCGAGTATACAACATCTCATCATCTTCCGAGAATGGTGAATTGAGGTTTTATGAAAAAATGTCCATTTTGGAAGCTAAAATTGTAAATTTTTTAGAAGAAGCGCCTGAGAGAGAGATAAAAGCAACAATTACTAAAGTTTTAGCAAATTCTATAGAAATTTTATTAGATCCCAACGTCATTGCTACATTCAGAATAAAAACTAAAAAGATGATGAAGTAAATAAAAAAAATAAAAAAAGAACCTATTATTCCTTAATTCTTCTTAAAACCCACTTAGGCATTACTAAAGAGATATAACAGAAGATATAGAAGAGGACTGCAAAAATCCATGCGATATATACAAATTCGGAATATCCTGGGTGATGAAATAATATAATCATTAACGTATCAGCGATAAACATTAGAAAGAAGAGGATCATGCTTATCATTGCGTAAAATAATAGCTTTAATCCAAGTTTAATGGTAGCATCTTTTGTGATTTTTGCAGATTTTAAGCTTATTCGTGCAATTAGAATGTATACTATATAGGAGTATAGTACCAGTGATAACGTTGAATATAAGCGAATATTGAGAAGACCGGCATAATCTTCGGGTGGAAACCCCCACCAATTCCAAGGTAAAAATAATATGACAAAGATACACAATCCAACTATAATTAGCGGAATGAAAGCTTTTTTTCCTTTATTTACTAATTCGATAATAAATTTAAACAAAAAAATGTCTGCAATTATCACCATCCCATA
This sequence comes from uncultured archaeon, assembly GCA_964583985.1. Lineage (GTDB taxonomy): Archaea > Asgardarchaeota > Lokiarchaeia > Sigyniarchaeales > SOKP01 > SOKP01. The sequence goes on along the minus strand of CAZOYD010000063.1, from coordinate 3,098 downwards.
TGCAAAAGGGAGCGAAAAACGGTAGATTTCCATGTAATATCCAGTGATCACGGCTTCAGCAAGTCCTATGGTAAGCATTACCAAGGCGGAAGTTAAAAATAGAAATACAATAGAAAGATATAAGGGGGGATTTACTTTACGTTCTCTCCATTTATTGTACATCTTCAGCGTTAAAAAAATGCCAAATATTGATAGAGCAATATAATATATGAATATTGGAACAACGCGAATATCAAATGGTGTATAGCTCATAACTTATCATTGGGAGATAATATATATAAATTTTTGTTGAATGAAACATAAAAAGATATGAGTGGTGTTCATTTTTTTAAGGATTTTAAATATTGGAGAACAATTTTTTGATGATAATTAAATTTCCACCAATTTCAAATCATACATTTAATATTCTCAATAATTAATAGTGTGTGTTATGTGAAACTCTTTTTAAATCATATATATTTTTTAACACAAATCCATAAAAAAAATTGAATTTCACATGAAGGAATTTGATATAATTGTAGTTGGAGCGGGTCCAGGAGGATCAATCGCCGCAAAATTTGCTGCGGAAAATGGATATTCCACCTGTCTTATTGAAAAAGAATCGCTCGCAGAGAAGGGGAGATATAAAGCTTGTGGAGGCGCCATGGCTTGGGAGTTAGTGGAAGAAATTCACTATCCCGAAGAGAAAATTGCTCGTGTTATTGAATCATTGGAGCTTCATCACGTTGATGGTGAAGATTTTTCAAAGAAAGGAAAAGGTGCAGTTGTGTGGAGGGATGTATTTGATAAATTCTTAACAGGTTTAGCGATTGAGAGCGGTGTTATATTAAAAGACAATGAGCAATTAATTAAAATTAATGAAGTTAATGCTGGTTATCATATAACAACCCGGAAAGATGAATATAAAGCAAAATATGTAATAGCTGCCGATGGTGTTTGCTCTCCTACTCTAAAGCAATTAGGCTGGCCTTTTTTTAAAAGTCAAGATGTAATTTTAACGATTACTAAAGAAATGAATACTCCCCAATCTTATATTGATAAAATTCTTGGAAAGGATACCGTTCATTTGTTTTTCGGGATCAAGGATTTAATACAAGTGGGTTATGCATGGTTGTTTCCAAAAGACCACAATATCACGGTTGGGTGGGGCAACCAAATTAATTTGATAAGGAATTCAAGAAAAGAATTTGACAAGTTTTGGACGCTTCCATATGTAAAGCAAGCCCTGAAAAATTCCACAATGGAAATTTTTAAGCCTCACTTGATTCCTGTAGGACTTAGATCGAAACTTTATGAAGAGAATGTGTTTGCTGTGGGCGATGCAGGAGGAATGGTTGATCCCATAAGCGGAAAAGGGATACCTTATGCCATGATATCAGGTCAAATTGCTATCGAAACGATAATGACTTGCGAGAGAAGAGATAGACTCGATAGGTTGGGAACTACATACGAAAGATCTTTAGATCGGAGATTCCTCACGATATTAAAGGCAAAGAGAATATTGAGAGATAAAATTTTCAAGGATGATGAAAGTTTAAAGAATTTTTTAAAATTGTGGGAAACGCACCGCGCTTCCGAAATTGTAGTGAAAAAATTGATATAAGTAAGGTGTAGAACAAATGAAATTTACAGAATATGCAAAAATATACATTCCAAAGATAAATAGTGTAATCGGAACGATTCTTGATAAAAAATTAGAAAACATCAACAATGCATTTTTAAAATCTTACTATGAAGAGATAAAAACATATCTCCTCGCAGGAGGGAAGAGAATTCGCCCTTTACTATGTATTGCTACTTATAACGCATTCAACGATGAAAAAGATGATAAAATCATAACACCAAGTGTAGGAGTGGAATTCCTTCATAATGCTTCACTTGTACATGACGATATTATTGATAAGGACAATTTTAGAAGAGGCAATCCTGCATTTCATTATAGATTTCAACTGTATCATAATAATTATAGCCTAAAAAAAATGAATCAAACAGATTTTGGCAATGCAATAGGCATTGTGGGTGGGGACACTACTTTTTTTTTAGGATTGGAACCTTTTCTGTTTAATGATTTTGATAGGAATCGAAATTTGGACGCGATTAAATATTACGAGCAAGCGTTCATAGATATTGCTGATGGGGTCTTGATTGAAACAGACATGGTTAATCGAAAAAAGTTACAAATGAAAGATTATATTGAAATGATTTCATTAAAAACGGGAGCTTTGTTAGAAAAATCAATTTTAATCGGTGCGAATTATGCTAGCATAGATGATAAGTACAATCGAATTTTATCTACTCTTGGAATTAACTTGGGAATCATTTTCCAAATAGTTGATGATATTTTAGGAACATTTGGGGACGAAAAAGTAACAGGGAAACCTACAGATGGAGATATTCGTGAAGGAAAAAGAACCTGTTTATTAATCGAAGCCATGAACCGTTTAGATGAAAAAAAGCAGGATTTTTTGGTAAATTTACTTTCGAAATCAATGATTACCGATGAAAATGTCGAAGAAGTAAGAGAACTATTCAAGGATGCGGATGCAATCAATTCTTGTAAAAAACTTGCAGTTAAATATTATCAAGAAGCAGAAGGCGCACTTGAGCAATTAGGACCAGTTATAAATGACTCCGAGAAAGAATTTTTTGAAAATTTACTAAATTTTGTATTAGAAAGAAAATTCTAACTACTATTAATTTTTATATAAAAGGTGATAATACTATGAAAATTCTCGTTGCAATTACAGGTGCTAGTGGCGTTGGTTTAGCGGTAATTTTACTCCAACAATTGAAGAAATATGGATTAGAAACAGAATTAATTATATCGAAAATCGCGGAGAAAATCATAAACATTGAAACAGATTTTAAAATTAAGGATTTAATTGAATTAACTGATAAATATTATGAAGTCAATGATTTAACGGCAGGTCCTGCCAGTGGTTCTTATAAAAATGATGCAATGATTATAATTCCTTGTTCCATGAAAACTTTAGCGGCTGTTGCTAATGGCTATGCGGAAAACTTGATTACTAGAGCAGCAGATGTAACAATTAAAGAACATAGAAAACTTATCTTAGTTGTTAGAGAAAGTCCTTTCA
>CAZOYD010000062.1:0-20599 GCA_964583985.1 uncultured archaeon | reverse complement strand
GTCCCATAACCATGGGTAATTCTACATCATTTAAATCATAAAAGAAGAGAGTTTCAACCACTTGTTCGAGCACATCATTGGAAGCACTATCCCATGCATCTACAATTTCTAATGTATGTGGACCAGAACTGGTTGCTCTAATGTAAGCATTTTCTCTTAAGGGAGCTGGTGTAGACATGTTAAGGGCGAGAATGATATTGCCCACACCAGATGCCACTAATGCGATAATAAGAACTGTAATTGCTATATTTTTTTTTTCCATTTCCATATTTTATTCACTTTATAATTTGTTTTTAAATTTTTTTAGATTTGTTGTTAAATATCTTCTTAAATTCGTAAACTTATAAAATTTATTATTTTTATTTTATAAATTTGGGAAATCAATACAGAAGATATATTCATTTAAGTTTTCATTACTTAAATACTTTTAATTTGATAACTCGATTTTATATGGATAATTTTTCTAAGAATTAGAGATATTGAAAAAGATGAGGTATTGATTTAATCTTAATCATAGATTGGTGAAGAAAGAGATTATTTGCTCAAAATAAAATGTTATAAAAAGGGTGCCCAAGAAGATTAATCCTGCAATCAAAATACTTTTATCAAGAAAAGCACGTTCCGGACGACGAGCAATTTCTGGTTTCGCTGATGTTAAATAAGTATACCTCATAATGATATAAAATAGAATCGGTATGGTAATTATTGCAATGTATTCCCATAAATTGATGCTTTCCTGTTCAAATAAATTAAACTTCAATATAAGATATAAGGAATAGGTCATGAATAAAGAGCCGGCAATCATCACATGAAATTGATCCAATAATTTAATAGTATATTGATCATATACCTTTTTATGTTCGATCGCTTTATCCTTCCCGAGAAATTGTAGATCTCCTTTACGTTTTGCGATACTTAAAAACATTGCAATCTCAAATATAACAAGGAAAAGCCAAGCAGATATGAATTCTCTTATGATTATGCACCCAGCTAATGCTCTCCATAAATAACCCGTTGATAAAATGAGAATGTCTAGAAAAGCGTAATTTTTAAGAAAATGATTATAGGCCATTCCCGTGATTACTATAAGTACGATCATGAGAGCAAAATCCCATTTTGGGATTATAAAGAGGAGTGAAAAGATAATAATGATGATTAAAACTAATAGCAAAACAATAGCAAAATAAACTGATAAATCTCCTGAAGCAAGTGGTTTTTTTTTCAATTTTTCAAGATGTTTCTTATCATCTTCAATATCTATGATATCATTTATTATATAGTTAAATGATGATGTGCAGCAGAGCAAAATAAAACCAAAAATGAGAGGGGGATAAAGAGAAAATTCGAATAATCTCTTACTAAAAAAAATACTGACAAAGATTAAGATGTTTTTATAATATTGTCTTATCCTCAGTAGAGTTAAAACACTTCTGATTTTATTAGCCATATTAAACACATAAAAAAGCCCATTTTAATTAAACTTTATTAAGGTAAAATATTTTATCTGGTTTCAATTTCTTCATAATTATATAACCGAATTTATTGATTAAGCTAGTTTCTGATTTTTTTGATATCGTTCCAGTATTATAATCAAACGATAAATAATCAATTGTTTTGTAGGGAATTTTCACTTCTTTTTTGAAAATATTTCTTATTATAATGAATTCATCGTTTTCATTTTCTTTTTTACTCTGTGTGGATTCATCATTTATATCTGCTAGATTTAGATCAACGATATATCCTATTTCTATATTATTTACGGGTTTTTTCAACGATATGAGAGTTCTTATTTCATTTTTCTTGAGCCATTTCAAGATTTTCAATTCTGAGGATCTAAAGTTTTTAGTTTTGCTGATAATTAGGTTTACGATTTTTGGCTTGATTATTAATTCAGTGAGTTTAAACTCATTTTTATGAGAAGAATCATCATTTTGAAACTCTAGTTTAAATTCATCCAATTTCAAAGCTGGTTTGACTGCAATACATTTATATATTTTCAATACTCCTCTTTCTTTAAAAAATACATCAGAATTTTCAAAATTCTTTATAATATCGACTGAAAAGGGTAATTTAAGCTTATTTATCTCTTTAGAAATTAAATTATTGTCTTTATCGAGAAAATTGATTCTCCCATTTTTTTTATCTTCATATATTTTTAGTTCATTTAATTTGAGAGGAGTAAATTTATCCATAAAGTAAATTCCATTAAAAATGATTCTTTTTTTAGTAAATTGGGAGGATTCTAGTAATCTTCTAAGATTATTTCCTCGTTCTATAATGATATATCTGTCAGGATCACAAATTTCATCGGTAATTTCTACATCTTCTAATCGTCCTATAATAAATTCATCTGAAATCTTATTTTCGAAAAGATAATCCTTCCCAATTTCATATTGGAATAAAGATTTACGTTGTAATTCACTCAAATAAGTTGACACGCTACTTATATCGAATAATTCCTTAAATTTCTGGTTGGCTAATTTTTTAAACTCATCATCAGCTTTTCTAAATTTTTTTGCATATTTTTTCCTTTTTTTTTCCATCAAGCAAACATAGGGCAAAAGCGCCTCATTTATTGGTTTTAATTTATCGTCTAATAACGCGGCTAACCGAAAATAACTGGGAGGGTGAGAATTTATTATGTTCCCGAGAAGTGAGGTTCTGGATGGTCTTATCATGGAATTATGCAAATATTGAGCAGTTTCCATATAATTCATTAGTTGATTATCTTTATTTATTTTTTCATCACATAACAGCATCGTGTTTAGTCCAATTTCTCTTCCCGTAGCATAAAAACTTTCAAGATTGTAAAGAGCTTTAGCTAATTCTCTTGTATAGCCTTTTTTCTTGGCTTTATTATCAGCTTTCCCTTCCAACAATCTCACAAAAATATAAAGGATGATGTATATTCCCATATTTATTAAAATAAATGCTAATAGGGGAATGGTTGGGTGTCCAAAAGTATAGTCATATATCGTTGCTGGAATGCCTATTATCATCCGTATTACAAGATCGAGTGATGTAATTACAGTAAGTATGAGAGTGTGTTTACCTTTTGTATGTGCTAATTCATGCGCGACAATCCCTTTCATTTCATCTTCAGGAATGTCATTATAATCTTCAGCAATAAGAGCAATTCTTTTATCAAAGATTGAACCATAAGCCATGGCATTTAAGATGGGATACTTGCCAAAGCCTACTTTTACTTTACCTTTTATTTCCATTCTCTCTTTTACATCGTTCACCAAAGAAATTAAGGGTCCATCATTAACTCTCTTAATTCCAAGCATTTTATCAAGTATTGGTCCCGAAACAAAATATACTATCCAATTCACCAGTATTAAAATAAAATATATGTTGAAAATGAATTTTGGCAGGTTGAAATCGTTTAAATTTAAAAGACCATATTGTATGAATTTAAATGGGGTGTACTGGTCGATAAATGCTACCGCTAGCCATGCTATAATATATAAAAAAAGCGTTAAGTATTCAGGTGACATAAATCGCCATACTATGATGTATTTTCGTCCAAATAATATGAAACCTAACCCTAAAATAATCCAAAATGAAAAAGCAAACGTAGTATTTAGGAAAAAGGGATTAGAGAGATAGGAAGATATAATCCCTGCAATAAATATAATGTTATAAGTTACTAATGAGATAATTAAGATTTTATTCAAAACGGGATAATCTTTGAGTTCATATATTCCAAACCATAAATAGATAGAAAATGCACCCATTATTGAAGTCAAGATATCCTTAGAAAAAAAGAAAATCACAAAAAAGAAGAAGAATATGACTACAATATCACTTAAATCACTTCTTTTTCCATCCTTCGCCCAATGGAGTATTTCTTCAATAGTTAACACGTACAATATCATTGTTACCCAAAAAACCCAATCTAGAATTAGTGTAAGGAATTGAGATTTAAGTATTATAAATAATGTTAGGTAAAAAAAAATTAAAGACCCTAGTATAAAGATAATCAATAATGAAAATCGTGTTGGTTTTTTCAATTTACAGCTCCGGGTAATTGTTAATATAATGTAATTTTTTAATAAAATTATTAATACTAATACAAAATTTGAATTTATTCTTACATTTTTCTTGATTCTTTTTGGAAATAACGGATGGAGATATAATACCATAATCCTAAGCACGGAATTACAAGTATTAGAGATATTATAATATTAGTAGGTATTACAATTCCAAATAAGATTAAATTGGCAAAATGAACTGGCATTATCACTAAATTAATGAAATATAATAAAAGATAACCTCCAATCATTACAATTATCATGATAGAGATTATCCCTCTAATTCTCGGAAAGAAAATAAGAAGAATGAATGAAAATATGATTAGATAAGGTGCGAGGAATCCTAAAAAAATAATGCTTATTTTATTGACCGTAATTGCCATCATTAAAGTGGTAAAAATTGCAAAAAAGCCACAAATAATTGAAATTGCAAAAAAATTTTTTACCAAATCTGGCTCTTTTAGCGGTCCTCGAGCCAGAATCAGCCTTGGTAAAGTCAACGCTGCTTCTTTATTGCTTGACGCTTTTATTCTATCATCCTCTAAAAGAAGGATATCATTCATATCTTCTTGTATTTCTGAACTCTCGAAAAATCCTTTCACGGAGTATAACACATAAAAACTATTGAATACATGAATTAAGAGCGCACAAAATACTGCGGCTTCTAAGGATCCAAATAATGCAACTCCCGCTAGAATTGTACCCATACTTAAAGTTCCTACATCTCCTGGAAAAATTTTTGCAGGATATTTATTATAATAAAAAAAAGGTATTAAAACAGCAATTCCTATAGTGGTGAATAATATAGCTTCTGCAGAATTCCATATTAAGCCACAAATAAGTAAGGATATTAATGCAATAAGGCATGTGCCTGAACCTTCTCCGTTATATCCTTCTAACATATTAACCGTATTTCCAAAAACAGCTACAATTAATGGTGCTAATAATGGATAAATTATATTTAACCTTAATTTTCCTAAAAATGGGATAGTAGGAGATTCGATAGTAATGAAACCAAAGAAATTCGCTATGAAAATTATCATTCCAATAAATAACACTAAAAAAATCTTATATCTAGATTTGAGTTTAATTCGATCATCCAAAAAACCAATGATGCCAGATAAAATTACGGATATAAGTAATACAAATATTTCATTTGAAAATAGAGGGAAAGCTAAAATTAACAAAATAGAAATAACAGAATAACCTATTACAATACTTATACCTCCTGATTCCGCTACTTGAGGTCTACTATTTTTATGTATATCATATCCAATATAATTCTTCTTTTTCATCAATTTTATAATTGGGGGTATTATAAAGTACGTAAATACTATTCCTATAATGAATATAATAATTAGTAAAATAATTTCAGAAAAATCCCAATTTAGTTCAGTCAGTATCATTTTATATCCCTTTAATATTTAAGCTGTCAACAAGGCTAAAAAATAAAATAATTGCTAAAATATAATATTTTATTTTTATCGATCAACTATGCTAAATAATTTGACGAGAAAAGAAATCAAAATAGCCCGGCACGGATATTCGACTGATGAAATTATTCATCAGTTTTCGAACCGTGGTCACGGGGTTCAAGGCCCCAGATGCTTGGCCACTACACCACCGGGCTATTATATGTTGCTTACTTATTTAAAGATTATAAGGACGTAAATTTTGTTTAAAAAATTCGGGATCAAATAAATTTTTATGGTTTTTAAGGAATTGCAGATCATTTTCTTCATTTCTATATTCATCAGGTAGCATTTGTGGTATGCTTTCTAATATGGGAAACCAACGCATGCATTCCTCGCAAAAAAGTAAGCCTGATTCAATTTCACTATCGAGCTTATACTTATTCAGAAGATAGAGTTCGGGTAATATTTCATCAATTACATTTAAACTTAAGTTACCTTCACTCAAATTACTAATTTTCTCCATTACATATGTAGTAAGGATTTCCTGACATTTTATTATTGGTTTGATTCCTGTTTTATCAATCAGATTTTCTAATTCCTTGATGCTTGCTTTAATAAGAGATAAATATTCAGAAAATGGAATTTCTTTTATTGATATGCCATCTTTGATGAATATGTTTCCATCCTGCTTAACATAATAAATGAGTTCCTCTTTCTTGATCGTATCCAATTTTCTATTTTCAAATACATCTAAAAACTCAAGAAATTCATCCTCAGTAGTTTCATAAGAAAAAATATATAATTTTAAGGGAAAATGTTTATCAATCGGACACGCTAAAATATCAAATAACCATGGTTTCATAATATATGATCCTTTTAATTCAATAAAAAGATACTATAATAAGTAGCTTCTTAATTGTTGGATGTATTTATCTATTGTACGATCAATTTTCTTTTTTCTACGTAAGAAATCATCAGAAAGTTTTTGATATGCTGTGCGAGAAGGTAACTTTCCTCTCTTATAACGTTGATCGAGAAGATTGATACTATCATCTACACTAACTCGTTCAGCATCAAGCACATCTAGTTTATTGATAATACTTCCAAAAATCGCACTATTTTCTGTCAATAGTTTAGAGAATGGAATAATTTCTTGTTTAATTTGCTCGATTTTTGCATTATTCTTAGTGACAATATTATTGTATGATTTTTTAGCCAGTTTTTTCCTTCTAGCTTCTTCTTCCGCTTTTCTAATTTCAAGAATTAAAGCATTTTTTTCTTCATATAATGAACAAAATTCTCTGATCTCGTTGATAGGGATAGATTGTGCGCTAATTAATGCTGTATCTCCTTCTCTCTTCTTAGTTTTTACTAGAACAACGAATATTGATAGTATTGAGGCTATGAGTAAAATAAAGATTATTGGTCTAATCATTAGGTCAAAATAGTTAAGAGTAAATGTGAAGAGTATCACCTTACCTTCATAAGGACTAATATCTTCCGAAGTATACATGATTATTTTGGAACCACTCGTTTGATCAATGCCATCAGGAGGACTTGAGATGTAATCAATAGTGCTACACCCTTGAATGAAAACCTTAATAATTTGATTTTTGATAAAGTATTCATGAGTTGTTGTAATCAAGTTTAGTTGAATTGATTCTTGGAACCAATTCATTGAAAAATAATCATCAAAAGGTAAATTATATTCAATTGTATACCTTAATTTATTATTAGGATCTAATAAAGCTCTATTATATAGAAGGTTGATCGTGACTTCTTTTTTATTGCCAATATTTTCAACAGTCGTTCCTAATAATTCACCAAGACTGTCTCCAACATGTATATTAATTGCATTATCTGGTACTTGAAAGGGTATACTATAGAGACTAATGACACCTACATTTTTTATGACATGGTCCTCTTTAACCTTGACTATTCCCCAAGGCGAAATTACTATTTCGCGATTCACTGATTCTAATTCCATATTAGTCGATGAAGAATCTTGAAAAACTATATTAATTAATTGGTCTGGTTCTAAATTCATCAAGAAAGGATCCAAATGATCTATCTCAAGACTTTGTGCTAAATCATACAATATAACATTTCCAACAATAGACCCCATTCCAAATACGCTATCATGGGATGATTCAGTTGCGCTTTCTGCTAATCTAAAGGAAGCTTTAATATCACCTTCAGCTACGTAAGGTAAGTATGGAAATACATTTCCAGAAAAATTGATTTGTTGATTTCCCGTATTTATGTATGATAATTGATCTTTTAAGGTATATTTCATTCTTATAAGTCTTGTTTGCTGAGGAAGAAGTGGAGAATCGAAATAGATTGTAATTAATTCATATTTATTATAAATCATTGAATTTCGTTCGGTAGCAAGATCATTATTAGTTATTCCCATTGCTAGTAGATAGATCAAATTATCAGAATCTTCAGTACGAATTCCCACGAAAATTGATGTAATTGGATTGGAATTTTGATTTAATACCATGAATCTATCTTCTATATTAACAAGTCCATATCCGCTTATGTTCACATTATGCTTTATATCAGTTATCTTGATATTTTCAAATCCTTCAAAACTTGCAGATAAGTTCAAATTTGCGTCCTCTTCTTGATTCAAATTTGAAGATCCTTGAGGAAATCCAATAAATGAAATTATAATCAAGATTACTATTAATCCACCAAATACAACTGAAAGTTTCTTTTTATTCGACATTACTATAAACCATTTCTTACTTAAATTATCTGAAGATAATTAAAATTAATAATAAAAATTTATCATATTTTCCATCACAATTCAAAATAAAACTTATTATATGTGTAATTTTATTTTAATTTAATAGAAATTATTCCAGACTAAATCATGTCAAGTCAATCGAGACGGAAAAAAAGAAGAAGTGGTACAGCACCAATGCCCTCAGGTGGTGCAGGATTAATGCGATTTTTTGAAGATAGTTCAATAGGTCTTAAAGTAAGCCCTATTAGTACTCTAATAATATCATTAGCGTTGATAGTTGTCGTTTTTCTCGCTCATTTAGGGGTATTTAATTGGTTTTTCACTCCTGGAGCATGAGAGCCATCTCATTGATATGTATCATCCAACTTTATCCTCATCATGAAAATTTCTGAGTTTCAGGATCTAATTCGAAATCTGTATTTTAAAAAAGATTCAGAAAGAGGAATTAATAACACATTTATATGGCTTGTAGAGGAAATAGGTGAACTAGCTACATTATTGAATAAACAATTGATCGATTCTGATAAAATATCAGAAGAATTGGCAGATGTAATAGCTTGGGCAACTTCAATTGCAAATTTAATGGAAATTGATTTAGAAGAAGCTTTAACTTTCAAATATCCAGGTAAATGTAAAAAGTGCAGTTCTAATCCATGTCAGTGTAAAAATTAAATTCAAATGTGGTAAATATAGGAAGATTAAGAAAATAATAAAAATTTGATACTAAATACGGTATATCTTAGTTACCAATCCCGCATTTTAATGAATTTAGCAGGATTCCCCACCCAAATTTCATTAGGAGGCACATCTTTAGTGACTACAGAACCCGCTCCAACAACCGCATTTTTACCAATTCTAACTCCTGGAAGTATTGTGGCATTCCCTCCAACTAAACAACCGTCCTCAAATATTGGTCCTGTCATTGTGATATCCTTTGCTCCCATATACATATCATTCATTGTACAAGCTTCTGGTCCGATAAAGACATCATCACCTATAATGCAGTCTCCAGTTATATGAGCAGATGTCTGGATCTTTGTTCTTTTTCCAATTTTTGTGTTGAGTTCGATTGTCACGTTTCTCCCAATTATTGTATTGTCACCGATCTGAACATTTTCACGAACTGATGCTCCATCAGCGACAAAAACTTGTTTTCCAAGAGTTGTTCCAGCATATATCACTGAGAGAGAACAGATTATGGAACCATCTCCAATGATTGTATCCGGAAGGTCTTTTTCCTTGCCTGCAAAACGAGAAGTAGGGCCAAAAACAGGTTGTTTATTTAAAATCACATTTTTTTGTAAGCTAAAATTTAATTCTTTACTTGACATAAGTAAAGTAAAACATCCTAAAAATCTTAAAAGTTTCGCTTTATTTACAATTCAAGTAGATTTTTCAAAAAATAAAAAAAAAAATAAATGTGATATTTTAATGAGTCTAAGTGGCAAAAAAATCTGGATTGATATAGAAGAACCCAAAGCGGGGATAATGTTTAAATCCCTTTTTAAAAAATTTGAAGATGAAAAAGCCACTTTGATGATTACAGCAAGGGATTTTGACTCAACTTTTCAAATAATGGATGATACAGGATTTAAATATATAAAAGTTGGTAGACATGGGGGTGATTCCTTAGTAGGAAAATTGGAAGCGTATTCTGAGAGAGTGCAAGATCTATTACCTTATGTGACAGAATTTAATCCGGATTTCTTTGTAACTTTCGGGTCTGTAGAAGGCGTAAGGATATCTTTCGGGCTTCAAATACGTTCTATTGGATTTAGTGACGAGCCCAGAAGTTATCATGTCTCTAAATTATTATTTCCGTTTATAGACAAAATTATTACTCCAAAATGTATTCCACAAGAACAATACGAACGACTTTGTGCGGATCCCGAAAAAATCATCCGGATGAATGCCCTTGATGAAATTGCATGGTTATCGACTTATAGACCAAATTTAAAAAATCTCCAAGAATATGATATTGAGAAAGGACGATATATTCTGTTAAGGACTGAACCTTCAACTGCGAGTTATTTAGTTAATCAAATGAAACCTGAAGAAACATTGCTAGCAAAGTTTTTCCCTTCGATTTATGAAGAATTTTCTGATTATAAATATTTCATTTTAGTAAGATCCGAGATGCAGGAACAATGGTTAAAATCACAATTAAAAGACTATGCGGATAAAAAAAATGTAATAATTACCAGATATTTACCCCACATAACTGATTTATGTTTTTATGCAGCCCTGGTTATTAGTGGTGGTGGAACAATTATTAGAGAATCTAGTTTATTAAATATTCCAAGTTTGGAGTTTTTCCCAGGAGAAACACCACCGCAAGATTTGTTTTTGATAAAGAATGGATTTTCTCTGGAACATATAAAAGAAAGTGAAGAAATTATTAAAAGATCAATTGAAATTCTTAAAAATGGACCAACGTCGAGTAGGTTTAATTTATCCTATCGAGAAAAAATCAGTCAATTTGAAAACCCAATTGATATCTGTTTTAATTACGTCAAGGAAAAACTAAAAAAACAATGATTGAGCACACGACAGATTGTTTTTAGTCTTAATCGGGTTAAATTTTTATTCGATAATAATGATATCTGCGTTAATCCTGTAATGAACAATATAAATCCATGATTAAACTTACTCTATAGACTCAAAAATTTATGATATACGTCTTCTAATTTTTGTCCAACCGAGTCCCATGAAAATTTTTTAATATAAGAACTAGATCTTTCTATTAATTTTTGCCTTTTGTTATCATCTTGAATTAGGTTAATAATTTCTTTAGCCAAGATATCTGGTCTCCTGGGAGGAACGAATATTGCATTATCACCTAAAACTTCTTTAAAAACTTTAAGGGATGAACAAATTACAGGCGTACCACATGCAATCGCTTCTATAGGAGTTAATCCAAATCCCTCAGAAGCATAGGAATAAGTGATGAAAATGTCTGCCATTGAATAATAAATAGGTATTTCGTCTGGGCTAACGAAACCGGTAAACTTGATATCGGGATATTTTTTTATCCAATCTTGATAAGTACTTTTCATTGAAAAATCCGGGGTTCCTCCTATAACCAGTTCAAGATTTTTGACTTGAGGTTTAGCGAGTTGATATGCTTTAATTATATCCGGAACGCCTTTATAGGCAGCAATGCGACCTATATATAGTAGAATGGGTTCTTTTAATCCCATTTTTCTCTTTAAAATCATCGATTCTGAATGATACGGGATGAATTTTGATTCTATTGCAGAATATAAATTGAAAATTTTATTGATGTCAGTTTTCGGAAAGACTTGTTTAATTTGATATTTAACAAAATCAGAACAAGTGGTTAAAATTAACGCCCTTTTTATTAGAAGTTTTATTAATATTTTTTCGATAGGTATTATGGAAAATTTCGTTTCAATAGGTCCTAAATCGTGGATTGTAGCTAAAAATCTCTTCTGATTTGAAAATAAAAAGGGCGTTAAAGCTTTTGGTCCATTTAAATGAATTATATCAAAATTTGATTTTTTCAGAATTTTTCTGACTTTAAGCATAAATTGTGGAAGCCAGAAATAACTTCTCCTTATAAGCTTCACTTGTATAATGTCTGGATCATTTAAATCAAAGTTCCATTTTCCTGTAATTACTTTGACATCATGCCCTTGGTTTTTTAGGTATTTATATACTCCTTTTATAAATTTTGCTGCTCCATCTTCACTATCAGGAGAAATTGTGAGACTTATCAGGCAAATTTTTAATTTTTTCATGATTAGGAAGATTTTTAGCTTTCAAGTTAACTGTTCGAACCCATCTTCTGTAATAATTATAGTTTCTTCACTTTGGGCAACATAAGCTCCCTTTTGTTCAGCCAATACATAATGAACTCTTAGTTTTCCTTGTTGAATAAGTTCTTGGAGCCCAAAAGCTACACCTATTCTAAAATCTTTAGCGAACCACCTTTCAGCAAATGGTAATGTTTTATAATTTTTATTAATATGGGCTAGAATTTGTTTTGATGTCTTTCTTCTTAATGGTACTCTTCCAATATAAGGATTTAATTCATAGATATAAGAATTTTTAGTGTTATGGATAGATCCCTCGCCAGTACTGGCAAAAATCTCAACTGCAAATACATCTCCTTCTTCCATGACATCTCCCCCTTGTGACCCCAATTCAGGAAGTTGTTTTTTGCCATGTACTATCCATTGTTCAATTTGATGACCGCCTAATTCCTTTATCGGGTTATAATGAAACCCTTTTACAATACTCTCAATTTTTCTCCCTATATCTTTAGTATTAACTTCTGGTTTTGCCATATTTTTAGCCGCTTCTACTGCTACTTCAGTCGCTTGAATGATACTTTCAAGTCGTTCATCATCATTAAAGCTTATTGAAAAAGCAGTATCTACGATATAACCATCAATGTGCACACCAAGATCTATTTTGGCAATATCTCCATCTTGAATAATTAAATTATCATCTTTTATAGGAGATGTATAGTGCGCAGCGTAATTATTTATGCTAACATTGGTAGGGAATGCCCAATTTCCCCCTAATTCAATTATCTTAGATTCAGTGGATTCAATTAATTCTAATACTTTAGCGCCTATCTGAATTTTTGGTCTAATAAACTTTTTCGTTTCTTTAGCTATACTTCCAGCTTTTCTTAAGGATTCGATCTTATGTTGTTTCTCTTCTTCTTCTTTTTCAAGTGTTTCTTTGCTTTTTTGTTTGTCAGAATTTTCTGGCAAATTTTTTTTCTCGGTCATTTAAGTAATAAATGTAAAAATTGATAAAAATATTTTTTAAAAAAGCAATATCAAATTTATTAGATATAGTTAAAAATATATAAAAAAAACATTAATAAATAAATAAAGTTAAGTTTAATAGATTATATAACTTAATGTTCGATTACTCATTTAAAATGTATTGATTGTAAGTTTTAATTTACAAAAATTACTTATCTCATTATAAAAAACAAGGTGGAAGTCAAAAGTGTCTGAAAACATCAGCGAATTGACAGATTTGTTAAGAAAATTATCTGCTGTTAACTCGGATATAGAAGGTTCTGCTATAGTTAGTATTCAAGGATTACCAATTTGTTCAGTCCTAAGTAGAAATGTTAATGATGGGATCGTGTCTGCAATGTCAGCCGCTATACAGAGTGTATCAGAACGTGCAGTAGAGGAATTAAATCGTGGGGAACTAAAACGAATTTTGATTGAAGGTGTAAATGGAATTATCATTTTATCTAAAGCGGGAGAAAATGCCATTTTATGTACTTTGTGTGGTGCGCAAAGCAGTCTCGGAATGGTTTTTCTAAACATCCAGAGTGTTTCCAATAGAATATCTGCCTTATTAGATTAAGGAACATATTAATTTATTATACTCATTTTCATATCTCGATTATTTTAGATCTTTTTAATTAATATTTAGATGATTTAAGAATCAGTAATTTAGAAATACATCAAAATAAATGAAAAAAAAATTGCAGGTTTTTTATATTGTTACACTGGTTTTGTTTTTGATTCTCGATAAGGATGCTTCTCATAATATGCGTGAATTAGACTCATAAAACCATTACCAATTCCAGCTCCCATAACCCCAAAAATAACGGCTAAAAACATAACGAGTATTAAAATTAACCATCCAAATCCTTCTCCAAAAATTAGTGCTCCAACTTGATCAAGAAACACGTACGCGTTTCTTGTAATGACTCCAAATAAAACATAAATTCCCCATGAAAGTGAAACTCCAATAAAACCACTTAAAATTCCATTTTTTAATGATTTGTTAAGTATTCCTGCTATAATACCGGGTATAATAACTAATTGCCAAACTGGAACTAATGTTAATAGCATAGTTAGACATAATACCATGATTAAACTTATAAAAAAAGTTCTCTTTTCTATTTCCATTTCTTTAACCTCCTATTGGAAAGAAAAATAATTGAGATTCAATTGAAGAAGATGGAAAGTTGGACAATGTATTCGTATAATACTGATAATGGTATTTTCCTTGTAAGAATAGTTGCTCTAGCTGATCGGAATAATGTTTTGAATTTGAAAGACCTCGTTGTCCTGAGGGAATTACGCTTAAAGAATTATTGAGATTGCTAAAGTCTATAATTAAACGCTCAGATGACCCACCTCTAGCTATTCCAACTCCATTATCTATATTTACTCCAGCAGGATTGATAGTGTATGCTTCTCCATTAGTTTCATAAGGTCCTTTACTCAGTGGATCTAATTGGGTAAGAGATGTAAAATATGACTGATGTAGGTCACCCCACCTCCAAGTCGATGGGTCTTCAGAATGATAAAACTTTTCTAACCAGTCGATTGTGGCATTTAATGCTATCATCATAATATCGTCTCGAGTTTCGTTTATTGGTGTGGAAACGTCATTAAACCAATGAGAAGATTTTTCTTCCTTCATTAAATATTCTAAGACAACGATTCTTGTTTGTGTGCTAAAGTTATATGCTTCCTTTTCGTCATTAAATGTAAAATCTTGGAAAAAATCTCTCCACTTGCGATAAATAGTCGGTACCGCGTCATTTTTATCCATTATAAATTGCCAACTTTCTAATTCTAAGAGAACATTATTTATTTTTGTGGGGGGAGTAGGACCATAATAATCGTGAATCACATCAATTAATTCCGGAATAAAAGCTCTTGCAGCAGTTGAATTTACATCATTTTGGATTAATTTCATGGTTTCGACACTTATAGACCCATCAGCTGCATTCCTTAGTAGTTCATTTATCCTTCTAGCTCTATATCCATCCGCATATTCATTTTGCAAGAAATAACTAGTGTAATCAGGTCCTGCTACGATTTGATTAGCAGATGCTAAATATTTCTGTTCTGGGTTTAAAGAATTAGGCAAGTCTTCGAAGGGTATGTAACCAATCCATTCACCTTCCCCATTTGAACCGTTGTAAGGGATAGTTCCGTTACCAAGATGTCCTAAGGGAATTTTAGAATCATCACGAATTGGAACTTTTCCTGTTGGTCGAATTGCAATATTTCCATCAATATCAGCATATATTATATTTTGTGCAAGCAATGTCCAGTATTTTGAAGCTTCGTCAAATTCAGCTCTATTTGATGCTCGATCGAATCCATTACCCGCAAGTATATTGAAGAAGTAATCATTAGTAATCCATTTTGGTGCTATGACTATTTCTCCTAAGGATTCTGGCAATCTTTTGGACAAATCGCTGAGCACAGGACCATGGACTGTATGTCTAACAGTAAATTCTACAGGTTCCTTTCCTTTAACATTAATGTCATAGGTTTTTTCGGTATAAGGTATTGAAGTGCCATTGTAAATGTATTGATTTGGTCCGTCAGTATTATAATAGTACCAATCTATAACATCATATCCTGTATTGGTAAATCCCCAACCGACTCTTTCATTATGACCTACTGCAACACCAGGCATACCAGGTATTATAAATCCATATACATGAAATCCAGTATCTTCTGCCTTTAAATCTTGTTCATACCATACTCCAGGCATCATCCAACCAAGGTGCATATCGTTGCATAAAATTGGTGCACCTGTATTGCTTAAAGAACCATTAATAACCCAATTATTTGACCCAATTATTTGATCCTTTTGGTTCTCCATCAAAATTTTCTCCGAATCTATTTTTTGAACATTAGTTAGGAGGTTCTGAATTTCTGCATTTAAAACGAGACTAGGATTTAATTTAAATCCAGCTTTCATTGGACTTTCTGGGAATGCTCCGTAATCAGGGACAATAGGAATTTGGTACGGTAGGGTAAGTCCATATAATTCATTATAATAAGTAAGATTAATAGTATTCAATGCTAAAAGAGCAGAGTATCTATCCAAATCATGATAATTCCAAGACATCTGCCTCGCCATTTCTTGCACTAAACATAACGTATCAATGGTACTCCATTCAGTAGGTTTTAAACCCAATAAATGATATTCTAATGGAAGGACATCTTGATGAGTTCCAATGTAGTAGTTTATTCCATCAACATACCTTTCAAAAGAACTAAAGTATTGAAATGTCCCATTACTATACATTTTTCTAAACAAATCATCAGTTTTAATTGCCCAATCTTCCATCCCTATAGCAAGCATTAACTCATCTGTAGCTAATAAATCTTCCCCTAATATTTCTGACAACATTCCTCGTACTTGGCGCCGAGTCATATCCATTTGGAAAAGTCTATCCTGAGCATGACAATAACCTTGAGCAAAAAAAAGATCTTCTTCGTATGAAGCATAAATATGAGGGATGCCCCATTCATCACGTATAACTGTTACTTCACCTCTCAACCCTTGAATATCTAACCTTTCTGCGACTGGAAGATCTCCTGGAACTTTCCATAATCCATTTCCGGGAAATAAAAGCCCACCTAATGAGGGTAACCCCATAAAAGGTATCGAAAAGACCGTCATTAAGATAACAGTAAAAGGAATAAATACTGATAATTTTATTACTGCTTTTTTTGTTAAATTTCTCATAATACAACCTCTAAAATTTAGAATGTTTTTATAGAATTTGTTAAATTATATCTTAATAATATTTATATCATTTTGTTATAATAATTATCTTTTTTTGCATATTAAAGGATGATTTTGAATGAAAGAATCTTATTGTTGAGAAAAAAAATGGAATCAATAAAGATATTATTATAAATATAAATACAAAATTCACAATATAATAATAAATAAAATTTAACTATTAACTAAAAAAAGGATATGATATCAAAATGGTAGATGTATTAGGATTGTTAGATGGTCTTACAGCATCAGGAATAATTTTATCTGCAACTATCTTCGGATTGTTATCATTTTATCGTGCGAATAAGCTAGGAGCGAAACTGTTAGCTTGGGCCGGTTTGACAATGTTTTTTGTTGGTTTCTTATGGTTGGGACCTTTTATAGATTTTATCATGGTGGTTTTTTTCCACACAAATATTACACCAATTTATTTATATTCCCTCTTGAGTTATTTCTGGGTTGCTCCTGCTTTAATTGTAGCAATGTATCTTGGTGGATCCTTAATGTTTCCAAAAAAAAAATGGGTACTCGTAGGAATATTTATAGCATTAGGATTAGTATTTGAATATTTTTTATGGTTCCAAACAAGCGAATCTTTCACATGGACACTTATTAATCCTGGTGAGGATTTAATTGACGCTAGTTTTGTCAGGTCTCATCCAACATTTTTAATGGTGGCAGTGTTTCTTGTTGCTACATTAATTTTACTTGGTATTGGTTTTTTTATAAAAGCCAAACAAGCAACTGGAGATTTGAGAAAAAAATTCATATACTTAGGATTAGGTTTTACTATATTTGTTGTTTGTGGTGCATTAGATTCAATAGTACCTCCGGGTATAGCGATAGGTTTTGTTCGAGGAGTTATGATGACGTTTGCTCTTTGGATGTATCTAGGATTAAAAACTTAAAAAATTTTTATTTTTTTTATTTTATTTACGGATCTCTTGAATATAATCAAATATAACATCAAGTCTAGCTTTGATTTTACCATATAAACCCTCTTCTTCAGAAATAACTGAATTTATGGCTGTTTTTAATCCGTAATGGCTTTCTGAAATTAATACTCTCAATGGTAAAGTAAAAATATCACCGATTAGCATTAAAATTTCTTGTACAATTCGGATGATTTTTGGAAGTTGCTCTTCGGTTTTGTCTCTCATTGAGGGATCCGAAGATATTAATTCATCCTTTTTCTCCCTTCTTAATTCTTCCCACACATTCTCTTTTAATTCAGTAAAATTTATACCAAGGTTCTCAAGCGCCATTTGAGCACCTTCATAAAAGAAATTAATATCATCCTTTCCATTAAATTTTTTTATATTTTCTACCATTTCAGGTGGTGCTAAACCCTCCAAGAAACTGACCATTAATTGATGATAATCATTAATCACGTCTATGGGAATAAAAAGCATAGTAAATTCTTTTAGTTGTTTGAAGAAATAACCCACAATTTTCGAAAATGTTTCATTTTCTAATATTTTCTCAATTAACCCACCATATTCATTTAAAAGATGAACCATGAGGAATCCAATGATTCTAATAAGATCATCTTCATAATTTCGAAAGTATTCAAAAAAATGATTAGGTTCCATGTTTAATTTATCTCTTATTAATTCAGCAACTTTTTGTTTAATGCCTTCTAGTGGTTCGTCTAGTAATTCTTCAATTTTATCCAATGATATGACATCTTGGAGCTTATCAATAAAATCCATTTTTGTATCAATTACTGGTTCTTCGACACTCGATTCCTCAAAAAATACACCAGATTTTAGTTGATCTTGGATACTTTTAGAGGAGATCTTTTCCCATTCAGATACATCATAAATTTTACAAGAAAATTGGAGGCATTCTTCTTCTTTAGCCATGCATTTTTGTTCATATATTGATATA
Organism: uncultured archaeon; assembly: GCA_964583985.1. GTDB lineage: Archaea > Asgardarchaeota > Lokiarchaeia > Sigyniarchaeales > SOKP01 > SOKP01. Next base: position 1,958 of record CAZOYD010000062.1, on the reverse strand, counting down.
CGGTATTCGCTTTTTTTTATATTGAGAATGTAATTTGCTACGCTTTCTAACATTCCTGTTAAACCACATGCTAAACCTTCTGTATTAGGGTTCTTTATCTTTCTAAAATTAAAGGTATCTTCTTCATCTTGACCATAGCCAGCACAGATAGGACACGTCTTAATTTTAAGTATGTAATTATTATATTTTGCATCTTTATTTATCACTTCTTCATATGTTAAATCCCCTTCAGCAAGCTCTTTTCCAAAAACCACAACCCATAATAATTCAAAATATTCAAGTACTTTTTGAGGATTTCCAGGCATAAATTTGAACACAGTGGGATGTCGATTGCAAGATTCAAATGAAGCTCTTCTTCCAATTTCTCTCAAAAGGAGGAGAGTATCTTCTTCATTCTCTGTTATTTCATTAATCTCTTTCAATATCTCTCGATAGAGAAGTGTATAGAACAATGAATTAGTAGTCCTTCCAAATATTTTTGTTATTTTTTTTAATAGCCATTGAACTGTTCCCATTATTATTTACCTCCTTCAATATACTTATAAACGTGAATACAAGCTTTATTTCCCAAAGCACGTGATTCTTTAATATTGGAAGGTTCTAAAGCGAAGGGAACGCCAAATTGAGCATTAATAAGGTTCACGAATTCAGCTATCATATTAGTAGTTATCTCACAACCTGCTACGTTAATATCTTCAAATTGATACTTACACAAAGCACAATCATTATCTTTAACCGTAATAGTTTTGTTATATGAATCAATTTCAATTGTAACCGTGCTATTAAGGATATTTTTATATATTGTTGCTAGACCATCACTAATATTGCTGAGATCAAATTTGTTAACTGGTTTCCAATATTTCACATAAGTATGGGCAATATTTTTACCCATTCTTTTGAATCTTTCTTTAATCTCAGTTAAATCATTCTTTTTCATAAATCGTTGCAGGTGGTAAATAGCATTCCTCATTTGATTCATTGTAGCTTCGGATTGCACTAATTCATTCCTTGAATAGTTCATTATTTATACAACTAGATTAGCATTAAATTAAATTATATTTGAAGAATATTAGAGGTATAATAAAGTTTTTAATTCAATTAATGGATGTTCAGTATGATTTAAAACAAAAAAGTAGTGAATTTTTGGATCATCATCACATTACTTATGAAAATGCCAAAACCTACTACATTTCTCTTGATTTTCATAACTGAAACTAATATAAGGAAAAGAATATTATTTTCTTCAATAATTCACTTATCACATAAATTTTTATGGTAGATTAAATGTTGAGCATTGAAGAATTAAAAGAATTTGGACTTGTGATTTCGGACAATATGAAACAAGGAAAGGTTATTATCGATGTGTATACGAATTGGTGCGGACCTTGCAAATGGTTATCTCCGATCCTCGAAAAGTTAGAAAAAGAAGGTTTTATTAAACTATTGAAAGTAGACCTGGATCAAAACCGTCCTCTTGGAAACAAATTTGGGATAACAGCTATTCCTACTTTACTCTTTTTTAAAGATGGTCGCCTTTTGGAACAAACTATCGAAGTTCAAAATGAACCAGTTGTTCGTAACGGTATTATGGTCGGTGCAGCCGGGGAACCAGTACTAAAAGAAATAATCTCAAAGATGTAAAAAACTGAAATCTCAGTTTCCTTAATTTTTTTAATTCAATTTTTCACAAATGCAAATTTTAAAAGAATTAATTTTAAAATTTAATGAAAGTTATAAATATATAACTCTAGAAAAACTATATTGTTTAAAATGGCAACCATCGATTTTGATTTTAGGAACCAGATCATCCAATCTGATATTGGCAGTACACTAGCTTATTGTTATCAATGTGCTACGTGTAGTGGTGCTTGTCCTGTTGCTCAAATTACTAATGGGCGATATAATCCTAGGAGGCTAATCCTAGATGCCTTGCTTGGATTAAAAGAAAAGATATTCGG
>CAZOYD010000061.1:11630-21701 GCA_964583985.1 uncultured archaeon | reverse complement strand
TAGAAGAAAAACCAATACCAACAACACCTATAGAAGAAAAACCAATACCAACAACACTTCCAAAATCTATAGAAAGAAAGCCCCCACCATTACCTTTGCCAACAAAAAAGACATCATCAATGGAAAAAACCCCAAAAACAACCCCTTCACCATTATTTACACACGTTGAACGAGCTATTGAAGAAGAGGACGCGATTAAAGATATTCCTCCGAAAGCTACATTGAGCCCTCCTCCATCTAATTCTCCTCCACATTCGAATGTTGTAAACACTTCAGAAACACCTCAAATGAAACCGCAACCAATTATTAAAGAAGAACAACCAGAGCAACTTAAAAAGCCGATTCTCCCCCCTTCACCTTCAAAAATAACCGTTCCGCCTAGTATGCCAGAAAAAGCACCTGAAAAATTAGCGAATGAACAAGAATCAATTATCCAACCAAATATAGATCTCAGTGAGAGTGGTTTAGATTTGAATCCAGAAGACTTTATGATTAAACAAAGACCCAAGACTATTTCTATGGTACCAAAAGATGCAAGAAATAAATTAAAAACCTCTCCATTTGCTCAGGTCTCAAATCCCTTGAATAATTTACCTCCGAAAATCGTGTCACCTGTCAAGCTAGTTGAATCAAACGTAAAACCCCCGTCCTCCATTCAAACTCCTACTAAACCTCCATCCGTCCAAGTTACTCCTAATTTGCAAGTTGAAAAGGATGCTGTTCCAACTCCAATTGATCCTACTCAATTAAATACTTCTACATCAAAAATCAAAACTCCTCCAAAAATAGAACTTGTTGAAAAAGAAATAGCTGCTGACGTGACGGAATCAAGCGATATTCCTTTAAAGGACTCGCAAATGACACCACAACAAAAAGCAAATATTGAAAAAGCGATACTAGATTTAAAAATCAAGAAATCAAGCATATCAAAAATATCGTTAGATTTCGATATGAAAGAATTAACAGGAGAAATCACTGCTGATGAGTTAGAAGAAAAGAAAGGGAAATTAGATCTCATTAAGCAAAAACTCGATGCTCAAATCAAGGAATTAACCGATATTTTGAAATAATTTTATTTCATCTTTTACATTTTCATTTTATCTCTTTTTATCTAAAAAGAATAAGATACTTGATAAAATATCACCCATTATTTCTTTATTAAAAAAGAGAAAATGGTTTATTCTATTAATTAATAAACACATTATTTTAAAAATAAAAGTGGGAAAATAAAACCAATGACCATTGTAATAATGAAATTTGGTGGCAGTTGTCTTGTTGATCAAAACGCGTTTCACAAGATTTTAAAGATTTCTGAGCTTTATGCTAATTCAAAGAAGGTATATGTCGCTTCGGCTCTTAATGGAATAACGGATTTATTATTAGCAACTGCTCAAAATGCTTCGAATAGTAAGATTCTTGATAATAACATGGCTATAATAGAAAAGAAACACTTTGATATCATAGAGCAAATTTTCGAAGAGGATTCGGATCATTATAATAATGCAAGGGAATATATTGATAAGTGTTTGAGTGAATTGGAAGATATATTTGCGGATATTCGAGAATTTGGTTTAGAACCTTACTACCAAGATTATGTATTGAGTTTTGGAGAGATTTTATCTACTTATATATTACATCAATTTTTATTAAGCCATGGGTTTGATTCTGTGTACGTTCCGGCAAACAAGATCATCATCACCAATGACGAATTTAGTAATGCTTATCCGCTCTATAGTTTGACTAATATACGAATTCAAAATCTAATCCTTCCAGTTCTCGAAAATCCCTTGAAAAATACGATTATTTGTATTAATGGGTTCATCGGAAGGAATAAAATTGGATATACTACGACTTTAGGAAGAGGGGGTTCTGATTACACGGCAACAATTCTAGCTCATTCCATTCATGAAGTGGGATTAGATAAAGATATAAAAATTATTTTATGGAAAGATGTAGATGGATTATTGACAATCAATCCAAAATATGATCCAAAATCCTCCCTTATTCGAAACTTGGATTATAATGAGGCAATGCACATCGCCAATTTTGGTGCGAAAATTATTCACCCAAAATGCTTGGAAGCAATCGAAAAGAAGAATTTACCTCTTGAGATACGAAATTTTCAGAATCCACTTGAAGAATTCAACTACACGAGAATTTCGGAACTATCTGATAGAGAACAGATTAAGGGAATTTCTTGCGAAGAAAATTCCTCAATAATAACCGTGTCTTCTGGAAGCTTAGTAGATGTCCCTGGAGTTCTTGCAAAAATCTTTAAAGTAATGAGCAAAAATAATATAAGCGTATCATTTGTCGCACAAAGTGCCTCAGAAGTTAGCACAGCCTTTATTGTGAAAAAAGAAGATTCCAAAAAAGCTTTAGACGCATTGGAAAAAGCGGGATATTTTTCTGAATTTTTTAAAATTACTCACGAAATGGTTGCAATCTTGAACATTACTGGTGCGAAGATATTAGAAAACAAGACAAAAGCAATGATTTTTAATGCTCTTGATGAGAAAAAAATCCCCGTCATAGCAATGTCTCAAAGCACTGAAGAATTAAACCTATCACTCGTGATTCATAATGAAAACATAAAAGATGCAATCCTTATAGTCCATAAATATTTATGTAAGACTTTGGACGAGAATTTAGACAGCATCTCTGAAACTTCTAAATAAAACGAATCTATTTCGTTTAGAAGAAAGTTTGAAATAATTAAAGTAAAAATAGTTGATTTTGGAAGAGATTAATTCGGAAATCTCATTGAGATCGAGAATCAATAATCCGTCTAGTTAACTCGGTAAAAGATTCATCTACGTGTTCTCCTGTTTTTGCTGAAGTTTCAATGTAAATGCTTCCTTCGCTCTCAGCAAACTTTCTAGCTTCTTCACGGTCAATGACCACACCGACATCCTCGACTAAATCTGCTTTATTGCCAATCAAAACAAAGGGAATGTTTTCTCCCGCGAATTGTCTAATTTCAGTCAACCATTTACGAGTTTCTATATATGTTTGCTCACGGGTTAAATCAAAGACTAACAAGGCTCCTGCAGCTCCTTTGTAAAAAGTACTTCGAATAAACTCAAATCTTTGTTGTCCTCCAATATCCCATATAGAAAGAGTTGCTACTTCGCCTTGTCTAAATTCTACATCCTTAGTTAAAATATCAACTCCAACGGTGAGCTTATAATTAGCTGCAAAACGATTCTTGATGAATCTTTGAACCAAACTGGTTTTTCCTACTGCTGCTGCACCAGTTAGAAGAATTTTGAGTTTAAAACTTGACATGGAATATCCTTTCCTTGAATTATTCTTATATGTATTAAAAAATTTATCTTTGTATATAAGTTATTATCTTAATAGTTATTTAAGAATTTATTTAATTCTCTTTTAAAGCTTATATTATATCTGTTAAAAAATTAATATCTTTATTTCTTAAATATTTTTACACAATTTAAATTTGAATTGGAAAGAAAAATTCCCATTTAAAATAATCCACTTATTAAATTTCTTGTACCACCTATCTATTTTATCAATATAATGATAATTGGAATGATCATCGCTTTGGGATGTGGTCATATTCTCTTAATGAAGGAAAATAATCAAGATTGAAATGAGGAAAATACATAGCTTTAGCGTATTCTTGTTGAAAATCTTTCTCCACGGCGATTTCTACATACTCGATTGATTTTAATAGGTCTTGAGCTTTTTGCCTAAGACTTTTATTAATCAAACAGTGTTGAGCTCCCATTCCAGCAGCATTACCAATTTGAAATATGTTTTCGTCAGATATATCAGGTATCATTCCAATAAATTTCGCATTCGCCTTGCTAATGTAATTACCAAACGCACCAGCCAAGTATATTTGTTGAATGGAATGCTTTTTTTTTCTTGTGCGATCCAAGTAGGATAAAATTAATCGCGTGCCTGAATAAAAAGCTCCTTTTGCCATTTGTAATTCTCGTATATCGTGTTGAGAGAGGGTGATCTGTTTTCCTATTGATGTTTCGTCTTTTTCGGCAATGACAAATTCGATCGTATTTCCCATTTTAATTACCCTTCCGTTTCCGACCAATTCTTTATTAAAATTACCGCTACGAGTCAGAACTCTTGCTTTTAATAATTCTGCTACAACATCTATCAGTCCAGATCCACAAATACCCATTGGTTTTTTATCTTGAATGGTTGTATAATCAACCGAGAAATCTTTTGGGTCGATTCTGATTGTATCAATGGCCCCTGCTGCTGCCCGCATGCCATGTTTGATGTGTGCGCCTTCTAAAGCAGATCCCGCCGCACATGATGCGGTTGCTAGTACGTCTTTATTCCCAATGACAATTTCTCCATTAGTTCCAATATCAATTGCAAGTGTTAATTCGGACTCTTTTTCAATTTGAGAGGATAAGATAACACCCACTGTATCCGCTCCGACAAACCCGGCAATCACGGGGAGAACATAAACATTAGCTTGCTTAGAAGTCTTTAATCCCAAATTTTGAGATGTGTAATTCAGGTTTCGTTGTATCGCTGGAACATATGGACTTAAACCTATGTAAATTGGAGTAATGCCTAAAAAGATGTGATGCATGACCGAATTGCCAACAATGGAAATTTCATAGATGTTCGATTTTTCAATCTTTGCATTCTTGCAGGTTTTATCTATGATAATGTTGAGAGCATCTATTACTGCTGTATTGAGTTGAGTTAGTCCATCTTCATTCTCCTTGATATAAGTAATCCTTGTAATGACATCCTCGCCATAAGCTGTTTGAGGATTTAAAAGAGAAGATACGGCATATATTTTACCGTCATTAAGATTCATTAGATAACCTACAATCGTGGTTGTTCCGATATCAAATGCAATTCCAAAATTCTTCTCAAGTGTATTTCCCGGTTCGCAATCGATTATATTTTTTTGGTTTAAAATGGTAAGGGTAAGTTCATCTTCTTGATTTCGTATCAGATCCGGAAGATTTTTTAAGATGTTATATTCAATGTCAAGATTGCTTCTTGTTTTTAATTTATCAGGAGGTAAAGCCTTTAGAATTCTTTCAAAATCAGGAATTGGTTTAGCTAATGATGGTTTTTCTGGAAGAACTGTTAATTTTATCACGTTAGGATTTAATTGAACGCCTTTATCGACTCCAGATGTTAAGATTTTAAAATCTTCAACCAATAAATCGTCAGGTAAAAAAATACGTGCATCCTGATCTTGCGGATTATTTAACCGTTCAATCTTTTTTGAATCAAGCATGACTTGACAAGCTAATCTCCATCCTTGCTGTATTTCTCTTTTTGAAAGATTTTCTATTTCTGCATTAGTAGGAACATTAAAAAGGTCCATCCCTTTTTGTATTAAGAGTTTACATTTCCCGCAAGTTCCTTTTCCTCCACAAATAGATTTAATTCGAATACCAGCCTTGGTCAATGCATGATAAATAGTTTTACTATCGGAATAATAAATTCTTCGTGATATTGGTTCAAAATCAATAACGATATTGTTGTGATTGGTTGTCATCGTTTAATTATGATCTTTTGTTTTTAAATAATTTGTCATTATTTTCAGCTATGGCAATGTTAGAGAGTAAATCCCCATTTACTTAATCTTTTTATTACTAATAATTCGTGCAATATAAAAAATTTAATTAAAGAATCGCTTAATTTATTGTAATTAGTGATTATTTTTTTAAAATCAACTTCTTTCTAATATAATGGATTTGTTTGATGAGTTGAGAGTATATGGAAAAAAATGAAAGTATTGCTCAAGAGGTCATAAGGATTTTAGATGCCGCACAGCTTTATGAAGAAAGTGGAGATTTTAACAATGCGATTGAGAATTATTTAAGTGCTGCTGAGTTATTGAAACAAAGTGGCTATATGTCTCTTCGCATTAATGACATATATGAACGAGTTGAGCGATTAAAAGAGAGTCTTAAAAATGACCGTTTAATGCAACAAGCAGAATTAAAAGTTCAATTAGAGAGTCTCCAAGATCAAGCATTTTCCTTAATGGATGCTGCAAATAAATTTGAAAAGAATGGTCAATATAATAATGCTATAGAGCAATATAACTCCGCTATCAATTTACTTTTTCAAGCGGGCTGGTCTGATACACAATTAGATAATTTAAGGAGTAAGCTTCAAGCATTGTCAGTAAAATTAAAGGATCAACAAGTTCAAAGTATACCTAAAACTTCACAACCTCAAGTTGTGGGAGTATTTGGTCAGAAAAAGGGCGATGCTAAAGCTGAGGAACTGATCAAGTTTAAGTACGCAAAAGAGAAAGAAGAACAAATCCAAAATGATGCGTTTGCTTTTATTGATAATGCAAAATTCTATGAAAAAGATAGAAAATATAATGAGGCGATTTTAAGCTATCAGAATGCAATTGAGCTTCTAAATTCAATTGGGTGGCAAGAGCAAACCATTAAATTACAAACAATTGTTGAAAAACTAAAGCAAGATAAAGCAACGCTCGATACATATCAAAAGTCTAAATCTACTAAAGTGAAAGATGATGCTGATGATAGAGCTATAAAAAAAGAACAAGCATATGAATATTCAGCTAAAAAACTTGAAGCTGCAAAATTAAATGAAGAGCAAATCCAATCAGATGCTTTTACTCTTATTGACATTGGAAAAAGGATGGAACGAGAAAAAAGTTATGATAAGGCGATTGAAAAATATCAACAAGCCATTGAAATGTTTAAATTAATTGATTGGGATTCCTATATTCAGCCTATCAAGAATTTCATTAAAGATATTGAGAATAGAAAAGAATTAGAAAAATCTGTCGAAAGTCAAAAGAAAAAAAGAGAAGAAAAAATAGATGAGATTCAAAAGACTTTAACATCCAAGGAGGGTAAAGACATTGAACGAACCCATAAGGAATTGGAAGAACGCCGTTTAAGATATGAAGGCAAAAGGAGAAAAGAAGAACTTCAAGAACAAGAATTCCTAAAAATCCTTGAAGATGCTGATGATATATTGCAAAATAAAAGGGATTTTGATCAAGGAATTCTAAAATACAAACAAGCTTTAGATTTTCTTGAAAATTTGGGGAGTGAATGGGAATCTTATAAGAATATCATCAAAACAACGATTGATAATGTAAATATATTAAAGGAACAGCAATTAAAAGTAGAATATGAAGAACGCAGAAGACAAGATGAGAAGAAAGAAAGTCATTTAGTTTTTCAACAACAAATTTCTGAGCTATTAGATCGTGAAAGAGTGAAGATAAAAAAGCAAGAAATTGTAATGTTGAGTAAGAATGAAGAGCTAAAAATCCGAGAAGAAAGGAAAAATGATGCGTTTGTAATATTAGAAAAAGCGCAAAAATACATTAGAGAAGGGGATTTAGATAAAGCTATCATTGCTTATACAAATGCAAGTAACATTTTCGCTGAAATCCATTGGACTGATGAATTACCTCTCATTGAAAATTCAATTAAAGAACTTGAAATGAAAAAGAAAGAAAAAGCAAGACTTATTCAAGAAGAAAGAGAAAAATCTTTAATTCGTCTTCAAAAAGAACAAGAATTTCAGGAAAAAATATCGCAACAATTAGAAATTGAACGCATGAAGTTGAAACAACAAGACATCAAAATGAGAGAAAGAGCAAACGAATTAGAATATCGAGAAAAGCGAAAAGAGGAGGCATTTCAGCTCATGGATGAAGCACAGGTTCAACTAATGGAAGGGGATTTTGATTCTGCCAGTGATATATATAAATCTATAGTAAATATTTTTGCGGACATTCAATGGTATGACGAAATTGAATTAATCCAGAATTCGATATTAGAAATTGAACAAAAAAAACGTAATGTACAAGAAAAGAAGGAAAGAGAACTGAGAAATAGACTTTTAAAAGAGCAAAGTGAGAGAGAATTTCAAATTCAATTAGTTGATCAAATTAGAATGCAACAAGAAGAGTTGAAAAAACAAGATCTTATCTTTCGAGAGTATGAAAAAGAGTTGGAACATCGTGAATCACGGAAAAATGAAGCTTTTACTTTGATTAATAAGGCGCAAGATCTGATTTCACAGGCTAAGTATGATGAGGCTATAGATTTATATCATGAAGTAGCAAAAATATTTGCCCAAATCCAATGGAAGGAAGAACTACCATTGATAAATCAAGCTATAAATGAGATAAGATCTAAAAAAGCCGAGAGAGAAGCATGGAAACAAAAAACCGTTGAGGAAGGTATCAAACGGGAAACTACATATAAGCGCTTTATAGATCAAGTTAAACGTCAGAGAGAAGTTGAAAAAATCAAAATTCAGAAAGAAATGGAAGAATTAGAGAAGAAAAAAGTACTCAGTGCAGAAAATCTGAAAAAGCAAGAAAATGCATTAAAATTAATAGAAACTGCTGATGACTTGATAAAACAAGAAAAATATGAAGACGCCGTATCCAATTATGTAGAATCCATCAGTATCTTAGAAAAAATTGGATGGACGGGAGGATATTTAAAATTATTAAAAGAAACTTTGGAATCCATTTATTCTCGCAAAGCAGAGAAAGAATACGAAAAAGCTAGACAAGAAAAATTAATTCAAGAAGGAATGAGAGAAGAAGAGCTTTTCAATAAGAGTATCAAGGAACAAATGGAACGCGAACAAAATCGATTACAACTAAAACAAATAGAAGTGCAAAAACAAGAAGAGGCTAAAGTGAGAATGGAATTGCAACGCGTTAAAGCATTTGATTTATTAGATAATGCGGGAGAATTATTGAATAAAGGTGAATATGATTTATCAATGCAAACTTATCGGCAAGCAGGGCTCATTTTAAGTGAAATTGATTTTCCAACCGATATCGTAGAAGTGATGATCCATAAAATCCAAGCAAAGAAAAGAGAGGATGAATTGCTAAAACAAAAAGAATTGGAGGAAAACTTAAAACAAGAACAAGAAAATAGAATATTTCAAGAGAAGATTCAAACAATAATGCAAGATGAAGCAAAAAGGATACGATTGAAGCAGATTCAAGTTAAACAGGAAGAGGAAAGAAAGAACTATTTGAAACAGAAAAAAGAAGAAGCATTTGATATATTGGAAAAGGCAGAAAAACTTGTTAGTAAAGGTAATTATGCTGAAGTACTTGAAATGTATAGAAAAGCAGAACTTATTTTAAATGAAATACAATTCCCTACCGATTTAATAAAAGAAACAAGGTTAGCAATACGTGAAAAACAATCCCAAGAAGAACTTAGAAAGCAAAAAGCAATAGAACATCAATTAGAAAAAGAAAGGGAAGAATATTTATTCCAAAAGCAACAATCCTTGCAAATACGAAAAGAAAGAGAAAGATTAAATGAAAAGGCCATATCATTATCAAAAAAGGAGGCTATCTCAAAAGAATTAGAGGAACAACGAAAGCTAGCTTTTTCTTTCATAGATAAAGCACAAATTAAAGCAAAGATTGGTGATTTTGATGGTGGTATTGTTGATTATCAGAAAGTAGAAGAGATTTTTAAGATAATAGGGTGGAATGATGAATTACCATTGATTAAGCAATCAATTTCAGATTTTCTACTTAGAAAGAAGCAACAACAAATTTCAAACCAAAAATTAGAAGAAGCAAAAATTAAACACGAAAAAGAAGAGATTGAATTTCAAAATACATTATTTCAACAACTAGAGCAGGAAAAGAAGGAATTGAGAGCTAAGGAGATTGCAATTAGAAAACAGAAAGAAGAATTCCAATTTAGAGAACAACGCAAGGAAAAAGCATTCAAATTAATGGATACTGCTAATGAATTAATTGAGCAAGGAAAGTTTGATGATGCCATTGATATATATCTTCAGATTGAAGAAATTTTTGCAGAAATACAGTGGATTGAGGAATTAAAGCTTATAAGATCTTCAATCATTGAAATCCAATCGAAGAAACAAAATGCTCTTATAAAAAAGCAACAAGAATTGCATAAAAAAATCGAAATGGAAAGAGAAGAATTTGAATTTCAAAACCAAATAACAAGTCAAAATAATGTTGAACAAGAGAAACTTAGGAAAAAAGAAATATTGATAAAAGAACGTGAAAATGAGTTGAAGATTAAAGAA
>CAZOYD010000061.1:4662-11530 GCA_964583985.1 uncultured archaeon | reverse complement strand
GCAAGAGAAAGAAAAAATTGAGCAGCTCAAGCAAATAAAAATTAAAGGTAAACAAAAAGAAAACGTAGCTTTCAAACTAATCGAAGAGGCAGATGATTTATTAAAGGTTGAGTCTTTTGATGATGCAATTGCTAAATATAATGAATCAATAAATATTCTTAGTCAAATTGGATGGGAAGGAAGTTATTTAACGATCCTAAAAGAATCCGTACAATATGCTAAACAGAAGAAACAAGAATTCGAAAATAGAAAGGAAATGGAACGAATGAAAGCAATTAAAGAAATCGAGGATCAAAAATTATTTGAGAGAAAGCTAAAGGAACAAATGGAGAGGGAGCAAGAAAGATTGAGAACGAAACAATTTGAGATAAAAAAGCGAGAAGAAACGATTAAATACATGAATGAGCGAAAAGATGAAGCTTTTAAAATAATGACCACGGCTCAAAATTTACTGGATCAAGGAGAGTATACACAATCAATTGAGAAGTATTATCAAGCAGAGTTAGTTCTAAGTGAAATTAATTACCCTACAAATCTTGTTAGAGACACAATTCACCAAATTCAAATGAGGATGCAGGAGGATAATTTATTAAAACAACAGGAATTTGAACGAGTTCTTAAAAAAGAAGAGGAAGAAAAATCTTTTCAATTAAAAATTGCGGATAGTTTAAGACAAGAAAAAGAAAAACTAAAATTAAAAACAATAAAAATAAGACAACAAGAGGAACAAAAAAGATACGTGGAGAATCGAAAAGAACAAGCTTTTGATTTACTGGATAATGCGGAAGTCTTCATGAAAAATGGTAATTATGATAAATCGATTGAGTTCTATAGAAGTGCGGAACTAATTTTAAATGAAATAAGGTTTCCTACTGAATATATAAGCCAGATGATCATTAAAGTCTCAGATATGCAAAGACAAAAATATTTAGAGAAACAGCAAGCTTTAGAGAAACAGTTACATGCTCAAAGAGATGAAATATTATACCAGCAAAAAATTGCGGAAGAAATGAGAAAGGAGAAACAGCGCCTTGAAAATAAACGCATAAGTATAATGGAACAATCTCAATTAGTCACTATTGTCGAAAATAAGAAAGAAGAAGCCTTTACGATACTTGACGAAGCAAAAGAATTAATGCAAAAGAAAGAATATGATATGGCTATCAAAGCTTATAGAAATGCCATGTTAATTTTAAATGAAATTCACTTTCCCACAGAAAGCTTGAATGAAACAATAAATAAGATTCTAATTGTTAAAAAACAACAAGAAGAAGAAGCTGAATTTGAATACCACCGAAGAGTAGAGGCTATCCAAGAAACACGCCGTTTCCAGCTCCTTTTGGAAGAAAGAAAAAGACAAGAACGAGAACAAGCAACTGCTAGACAATTAGCACTAAAAGAAAGGGAAAGATTAGTCCAAGAACAAATTACGCAAAGAGAAGTAGCTTATTCCTTGTTGGAAGAAGCCGGAAAATATTTAAAAAAGCAAAATCCCGATTACGATAATGCTATCTCATTATATGTTCAATCAAGGAATATCCTTGCTGAAAAGATTGGATGGGAACCTGAGATTAACAATTTGAATAATTTGATTCGAGATCTTGAAATCGAGAAATCAGAATATCTGGAAAGGAAGAAACAAGAAGAACTATTAAATATCAAACGACAACGGGAATATGAACGTTTTCAAGAAGAAGTGAGAAGAAGAGATCAAGAATATGAAAAACAAAAGAAAGAACAAGAAAAAAAGCTAAGAGAAATATACATTTCACGTAAAAGAGCGGATAAAATCAAAGAAGAAGGATTATCTTTGATCGATAAAGGTAAGAAAAATGCTCTTGAGAATGATTTCGAATCATCATATAAAGGGTTTGAATTAGCTATTAAAAAGTTCAAGCAAATAGGCTGGCAAGATGAAATTACATACATTCATAAAGAAATTGAAAACACCAAATTAATGGAGAAACGATTTGAAGAAGAAGAAATAAGGATCAGAAAAATACACGAGGAGCTACAGAAAAGAAAAAAACGAGAAAAATCACTAGCAGAAAAAAGAGAGAAAGAGCTGAGCCATACGGTTTCTGAAGTAAGTGATTTTGCTCATGAAATTATAGATGTTATAAAAGCTAAGAAAGAAGATTTGAATTTATTGGAAGAACAAAAAAAACAACAACTTAAAAATGAAGCTAAAGGATATAGAAAGAGTTTAACTGAAATCATCAACCTTAAAAAAGATCTTATTGATGAAATTTCTAAATCAGAAGAAAAAATTAAATTAAAGAAAAAAGAGATTCAAACTTCTAAGGATAAAGAACAAGCAGAAGAAATTAAGAAAATGCTAAAAGAAGTTGGAAAGAAGAAGAAATGAAATGACTCATTTTTTTATCCTTATTAATTTGAACTTGTAGAACAAATAAATGATACCAACAACATTTATAAGCGCAAGGGATATTAGAATTCCATTCCTATATTCTATTACTAATTGTAATGTGAAATTCCCTGCTTTTTGTTCAAGTGATTTCACAACTAAAAAATATTCATGAGGTTCACTTACAAGTGCCCCCATTCTCTTTATAGGATCAAACAGCGATAATCCATTAACTGAATGAGATATTAAAACGGGTGATCCATATTCATTTGGATTAGAATCAAAGAGATACATTTCTGCTGAAAGATCGCCCAATTGGTTTAATTCAAAATAATAATAATTTGGGTTAAGTACTATGGGTTGACAAAAAACGCTGTAATTTTTATTTAAGTTGATGTTAAATTGAATATTGTTTGTCATGATAATTGGACTATCTAACGCTTCTAATGCTGCATAGCCTTGGGTAACTCCCCATCCTTGAATATTATCAGAAATAATTTGAGGATACATGGTACGATAAGAAGTAAGAGAGATTATATTTTTAATCTGTAATGCTGTTAAGTTGGGATCTTTTTCAATCATTAATGCTGCTAGACCAGACACGAATGGAGTTGAAGCTGATGTTCCCGATGCATATACATATTCATTATTAGGCGTTGGATACGCACCAAAGACTGAAATTGCTGGAGCGCAGACATCTGGCTTGATTGTACCTTCGAAAGTGGGACCTCTACTACTTTGAGAATACATCGCACCATTATAATTAACTCCACCTACTGCTAAAACTGATTTTGCAGAACCAGGAGTGTTGATTGTGGGAAGATTAGATTCTTCATTATCGTTTCCTGCAGCAGCAACCACTAAAATATTTTCATTCACTAGTTTCGAGACAATTTCATTTAATTGAACTAAGCTATTTATATTATCAGAAGTAGGTGTAACTCCAAAACTCATGCTAGCAATTCTAATATCATATGTTTCTTTATTTTCGAGTAACCATTCAACAGCTTTTTCAAGAATAAGGGATGAGGTTGTAATTTCAGATCCTTCAACATAAAATAATCTCATTATTACATATTCAATTCCAGGAGCAACTCCTAAATATGTTGAGCTATTTCCTCCTAAAATTGATGCCGTCCATGTACCATGCCACTGAACATCATACGGACTTGAAGTTATGTTTTCAGTAGATTCATCATAAAAAACCTTAATCCTCTCATTCCAACTATGTGTACCATCAAAAGTAAAAACGTCATGATTTGGTTGAATTCCTGAATCTAATACCGCCACAGTTACCCCTTTTCCAGTTAGATTCCCATTCCATAAACTTGGAGATAATCCGATATAATCTTGAGCATCATATGCGAGTTTAAAGTTACAACTTGAAGAAAAATGAGAGGGATTTGCTGAAAAATTAATATCTTTTTGTTCTGGTATTTGGGCTAATGTAATAAAACATATTGGAATGATAACAATAGCAAGAAAAAATAAGGATTTATTTTTCACTAAAATCACTACAAGAGCTTTTATTTAATTGAAATATTATTATATTCTCATCGATATAATAATAATATAAAATATCACGTTATTTAAAATGGCAGAAAATAAGGATGAGATTTTTAAATCTCGAATGTTCGCTCGTCAACAATTAATTGAAGGTTGGGATCAAGACACGCTATCTAATGCGACGATGATGATAGTCGGAGTGGGAGCGCTCGGTTGCGAAATTGCTAAAGATTTTGCCTTGATGGGGATAGGTAAAATCATATTAGTTGATTTAGATACCATAGAGATTTCAAATCTATCTCGACAAATGCTATTTCGCCCAGGAGATGAAGGAAGGCCAAAAGCAGAAGTTGCTGCTGAAAGGCTTAAGGAAATGAACCCTTATTTAAACGTTGATTTTTACTTTGAAAAATTACAGAAATTACCTTCCTCAGTTTTTGAAGAATCAGATGTGATCATAGCCGCTTTGGATAATTTTAATGCTCGTTTGGATCTGAATAAAATTTGCTTGAGACTGAAAAAACCGATGGTAGAGGGTGGTACTGTTGGTTTTGAAGGTCACGTGCAAATTGTGATTCCTAAAGGTTCTGAAATTCAATATAGAAATAGAGATGTGGAAATTGATAAAATTGTTGATTCAAAGCTTTGGGAACTTGATGAAAGGGATTTTCAGTCCTATTATGAGGGTTTAAGAGCTATAGAAGAACTTGAAGATCAGATTGATAAAATTTTGCAATCAAAAATTGCACCTGTACGCGTAATGATTCGAAAGAAAGTGGAAGAAGAATTCGATAACAACCAAGCAAAAGAAACCTTAAACTTGACTCCTTGCTATCGCTGTTTAATTCCCATTCCGCCTCCTGATGATAAGTTGATTGCGGCGTGTACCCTAAAAGGATTGCCTAGAAATAGAAATCATTGCGTGATTAAAGCAGAAGTTAATTTTGAGAAGAAATATGGCTTCAAACCAGACATGAACATGGATGATGATGTCAACAAATTACTAGAACTCGCTCAAGAAGAACTGGATCAATTACGAGAAAGAGTGTTTAATGAAAACGTGCCCCCAGAAAAATTGGAAATGATGACAAAAGAGGAAATAGCTGAATGGAAAGAAAATATTAAGCAAACATTTGGTGAGGATTATAAATTTGAAGAAATGGAAAATATACTTGGCAATAAAATTGCTGCGGTACAAACAGTAAGTTCTGTAATTGCTAGTATTCAATCTCAAGAGGCTCTGAAACTCTTATTTAGAAAACATGGTCGCGATATTGGAGCACCGATGGATCCGCCCTATATAAATTATAACGGGGTATATGGTCAATTTGATCAGTTAGATATCATAAAAAGAGAGGATTGCTTGGCTTGTGGAAATATCGAAGGAGAAGAAAATGCACAAATCGTTGTACCCTTCGATGCTGATATAGGATATCTTTTTAAAGCGATGAGGATAATAGGTTATAATTTAGATCCTATTTTATGGATGGTTACAAACCCGATGACAAAAGAGATATATTGGAATCCTTACATGGAATCCATGAAAGATCCAAACATCAAATTAACCACATTGGAAATAAAAAGCAATGATGTCGTCACCCTCACTCCCTTAGGACAAGCAAAAGTAGATTCTGAAATTAAACGTTATAATCTCATTATCACATACATGTGATAATATCATATCTTCAACCCATTTAATCTCAATAGGATTTTATTTTCCTTACTATTTTTATTAACTTATCGATATAGAATGAATCAATTCCAGCTGCTTTTCCAGCGTCAATATCTTTTTCCATATCACCGAAAAATATCATTTCTTTGGTACTAACATTGAATCTTTCCTTGATTCTAAATAATCCCTCTGGTTCGGGTTTCCATTTTCTTACATCTTCTCGTCCAATCGTGAAGGTAATTTTATCAGTGATCCCAGCTATATCTAAAGATTCTTTTATAGTCCTTCTGGTATTTAATGAAAATACAGTTAAGATGGCATCAGGATCAACCCCGAATTCTTCTTTATTGTTGATAAAAAAGACTACTTCCTCAATAGGTTCCGTTTTCGTTATGTTTTCAAGTTCATATTTTCGAATAATATCAAAATTTTCTAATAATTCTGACTCATGACCATTCTTGATTACTTCACTGAGACATTCAGAGATGCTACTAAAATTACAATCTTCTTCATGAAGTTTGGCATATCTTTGTGAAAGTGTATCCTTTAATGCGTGCCAGGGAGCAAATAAGTTCACGATCGTGCCATCCAAATCAAAAACGATTACTTTCTTGTTCCGAAATAAGTTATTATTCATGAAAAACATAGTATATAATTCTTTAAGGAAAATAAAGGGGATTATTTGAAAAATACAAGTTAAATAAATTATTGCTATTAGGCTCCCATTCGTTATTTTTGTAATCTTAAAATTCAAAAGCTTACTTATCGATTAAAATAATAAATAAAACAATACTTCAAAATTAAAGAAAAAGCTTCTAAAACTTCTATAATTTTACACGCATACTTTTTTATGCCTTCATTTTTAATCATTTTATGATGACCGAAGAAAAAACTTATTATGAAATTCTTGAACTGGAAAAAGATGCTTCTACGCAAGAAATTAAGTCAGCTTATCGTAGACTAGCTAAAAAATATCATCCCGATCTTAATAAAGAAGATCCACGAGCTAAAGAAAAATTCATTGAGATTAAAAATGCTTACGACACTTTAATTGACCCTAGAAAAAGAAAGTATTATGATCAAATGGGATATGATCCTAAAAACATGGACTTTAACGATATATTTAGGAGTAATGATAATAGAAGCATAAGAGAGATACTAAGAGAAATTTTCGGCAACCAACAATCGCATTATAATAAACCTCCTCCTGAAGGAATGTATATCTAATCCTGATTTCTTGTTTTTACTCAAGAGAAAAAAAAAGGTGAAATGTCTCATAAACCGAGAGTAAGCATTTCACAGAGATAAAAAACGAATTCTAA
>CAZOYD010000061.1:0-4562 GCA_964583985.1 uncultured archaeon | reverse complement strand
ACTTCTCTTTTAAATCACATTATAATTCATTCTAAAAAGATTTAAAACATAATATGATTCTATTTCAATTAAAAATCATTAAAAGATATCATGACGAATATTAAAAAATGGGAAGATAATGAAAATTGGGTTGAAATTGACCTTGATTTATGCGTTGGTGCAGAAGATTGTATTAATGTGTGTCCTGCAGACGTCTATGAACTCGTTGATGGAAAAGTAATCGCAGAAAATATTGGGGAGTGCACTCAATGCATGGCTTGTGAAGGAGTTTGTCCAACAAGTGCAATATTACGGCACTCTGCTTGGGAGTAACATAAAAATAGTTGTGGGTACAGTTAAAATTCAATTAAGCTTTCTAGATCCTCTAGTGATAATTTTTTGCCATCAGATATTATCATTCTAGCTTCGTCTATTTTTTCCCAAACGTTCCAGAGCAATATTCCTTTTACTTTATTGTCTTGTGTGTAGTATACAATCCCTTCTTCAAAAGGTTCTTTCCATACCTCCTTAGTTTTCAATCTTGAATCTAACACCCCGACAGCTTCATAACCATAATCAAATAGATCAGAATAGAAATAAGATAAATTATCGTAGATAGTTGCTTGTCCTGCCATATTTTGACCGGCTGCATAACCCATATTAATTGCATTATCTTCATGTTCTACCCTCACGTAAGAATCAAGTGCCGTAACCCGATAACGAACAACATCTCCAGCAGCAAATATATTTTCATCGCTGGTTTGGAGGTATTTATTTACAATAATTCCATTGTCAATTTTTATATTAGTTCCTTTTAGCAATCCAACATTTGGCGTAATTCCTAAACCCGCAACTATTGCATCAAACTCTAACTTTTTTCCACTTTTAATTTCAGTTAAATAAGTTCTCTCTTTCTTAGTTATGTGAGTCACTAATTCACCAGCGAGAACATTAATGCCTTTCTCTTGGTAATAATCATTAAGAAAATTGCTCAACTTCTCCGGAAAAATAAGCCCACCGATTCCTTTTTCAGGAAAGATTATCGAAACTTTTGTTTCTGGTTTATACGTTTTAATTCCAGCAGCGATTTCCGACCCTATAAAACCACCTCCAACCACTCCAAAACTATTTTTTTTATCAACTATTTCATGTAATTTCTTATAATCGGAGAGGGTTCGGAAATATATAATTCCGGGTTCTGTGACATTTGGAATTTCTTTGGGTGTTCCTCCTGTAGTTATTAATAATTTTTTATATCTAAACTCATTTCCTTTCTCATCATAAACCATTTTCATAGCTGGATCGATCTTGGTTACCTTTTTACCGAGATGGAATTCCACGTCAATTTCAGAAGTCTTTAAATCAATATCTGCGATTTTTTCCTCGCCCTTCCAAAGAGTTTTTGATAATGGTGGACGAGCGTAAGGTGGATTATCCTCCTTGCCAATTATTCCAATAGTTCCTTCTGAGTCAGCTTCACGAATTCCTCGAGCTGCGGAATCAGCAGCCATCCCACCTCCAATAATTAAATAATCATAATTATAAGTTTTAATGTTAATAATCAACTCCTTTTTGTTAAAATATGTGTATTCATTTTATTAAGTCTATTATACATTGTTATGATAATCACATTTATTTAACTATAGGTTATGAAATATATACCATAATTCCCCATGACCTTATATTTTAAGGATTAGCATTCTTTTTAATAGGAATTACAAATCAACAAATTAAATGAAAATAAAGAAAACGGCTATTTATTTGTTCAAATAAGTAAAAATAGATGAGATATAATAAAGGTTAATTAAGTTCTTACCCTAATCATAAAGAATTGCATCCTTAATGCTTAAAAAAAATGTAGTATTAAATTTCGTAAATTATCTTATTCTATCGTTCTTTCTATAAAAAATAATATTAATCTTAAAATAGGTATTTCAATTTACCATTTTAGTAAACATGGATTCATTTACTCATTTTTTGGTAGGAATATTAATTAGTGCCTTCACACTCTATGGTTTTGGATACGCTATGGTGCTTTATATGGGCATAATGGCTATAACTCCTGATTTTGATGTCATTTTTGGGTCATTGAGTTTCATACGTAGAAATAAAAATTTAGGTCATAAAGGAGTATCACACTCTTTTCTGTTTGCGGTCGCTCTAACAGCAATTACAGGGATTATATTCTCACTTTTCACAAAAATACCATTTTTATACGTTTGGTCATTAGGTTTTGTATTTTATAGTTTGCACATTACCTTGGACTTCTTAGCAGCATCGAAAACCCCCATATTTTATCCAATTTCGAAAAAAAAGTATCGCTTTTTCATCGATCGGGCAATAAACTTTTACATGTTATTAATCTCCGCCGGTATTATGTTATCATACGTGATACTATTTTTCGCTGTTCCTGCATTCAATCTAATTCTATTTTCATATTTTGTTTCGGGCTTTTACATCGTTTACTTTTCATGGCGTATAATTATGAAAGTATTTTTTAAGGTGAAATTGCCCTCATCTGATCGTTTCATTCCTGGGATTACTCCCTTTAGTTATTATATCTATTCCGCTAACACGATGAACGAGGAGACGCACTTTAAACTCGTAAAAAAAAATATTTTTACATCTAATTCCAGTACTCTTTTGGATTCAACAATCAAATTGAATTCAATTCAAGCAAATTTTTATGAAAAGTCATTACTTTTGGCTGAAGATTATGCCTTTTTTTCCAAATGGGAAGATAGAATTCCATTTATCACGGAATATGATAATACTGTAACTGTTACAATTTTACTAGCAGAAAGTTACTTTAGAAATTCAGGATATGGACTAAAGTTCAATTTTAACAAAACTACAAGCGAAATGATTGATAAATCTGAAGGTTTTAATTTACATGTCAAAAATAATACAATTTAATAAAATGAAATTTCTTCATTAATTTGATGAGATTTGAGTCCTCTTCTTATTGAACCAAATTATACCCTTATTCCGTATATATTTGCTATACAAATAACCCAGAAGTAAAGTCAGCAATTTTAGTGATAGCCTCTTTCGCTTCAGGTAGTTCATCAAATAAACCTTGAAACACGTGTGACATATCATCCCAGGATTGTAATATGGCTCTTGTTCCTGCCTTCTTAGCTTTTTCAACAAATCGAGTTGAATCACTATAAAGCATTTCGCTTGAGCTAACTTGTATCAATATTGGAGGTAAATCCTTTAAATCTGCTAACAATGGTGAAATATAGGGATTGTTAGGGTTTTCATCTCCAAGATAAGCAGCATACCACCAAAAAAAGCCCACATCTGCTAACGAAGTATCTGTTTCAGCATTTTTAAAGTATGATTCATCAGAAAATGTAAAATCAGTAGCAGGAGCTAGGCAAATTGCTCCTGCTGGTAAATCAATTCCTTTGTCTCTTAGTTTTAATAAAGTAGCAAGAGTTAGATTTCCACCAGCAGAGTCTCCCCCTATTACTATATCAGTGTTATTATATCCATTTGATAATAACCACTTGTATGCATTTACACAGTCATCTAATGGCATGGGAAATGGATACTCTGGGGAAAGACGATAATCAATGCTAAGAATTTTAATTCTTGCAGCTTTAGCTATAGCAGAGGTCAACTTTCGGCAAGTTAAGGGAGAACCAAATATCCAACCTCCTCCATGTAGGTATAAAATTACCCGATCTTTAAGTGGTTCTGAAGGAATAATCCATTCAGCATTAATATTATCTAAAACTACAGGTTCGATCTCAATTTCTCTCGGAATAGGATTTGCCTCTAATTCTTCTGCTGAAGAATGTTCTATCGCGTAGCGTAGTATGCTCTTCACATAATTCCTTTCTTCAACAGTTAATCTATTATTGAGTTCAACCATATTAGCACGCTCTTTGAAGAATAATTCATTTAGATCCAAAACTTTCTTATAGATTTTGAGAAAGTTAAATTGCTTATTTTCTTCAAACCCGGCAAATTGAAGCAAATATTTCATTATAATTTTAAAATTATCGTCGTTGAGCTTCAAGATGTCCGGTCGAATCTTTTCTCGAACTAAAATTGTCATCATTTTCACTAAATATATTGGTTTTTAAGTGACCTTTATGATCTTATAATTTTTTATATTTTTCGATACAAATATCGATCGTATAATACGAATTCTATCTTGTTTGTGTCAGAATTCTTTAGAAATTTGATGGATTGTCTAATTTCAGGCAAAGTACTACACAATGTAAACTCCAATTTATCTAGATCTTTTACCATCAACGGAAAACTCATTGATCCATCGTCTATCTCGATATCTGCATATAGAACCGTCTCTTTTAGAGAAACTTTCAAATTATAGAGATCATGAGAGGATCTATAATTACCGCTTATTTCATCAATGATCTCTTCCATTCCTAATTCTTTTACTTGAGTTTTAGGATTTATGTTTAGTAAAACCGATAATGCTGCTCGCATTATAACAGAACTGTTCCCAGTACATGAATTTTGTCCCACAATTATTCCTATCTTGAGGTCAGGGATTAAGCCAAAATAAGCGCAACTCGTGCCAACTCCTCCACCATGAAATAAGAACG
>CAZOYD010000060.1:11591-21757 GCA_964583985.1 uncultured archaeon | reverse complement strand
CGATTAAACTGTAATTTTTTAGCTACTTTTGATAAGCATTTTAAAGGTTTAATACCCTCGAATTTAAGTTAAACTCAACATGCCTTTTTAAGGAGTGAACACATTTAGAAATAAATTAATATAATATTTTAGGATTTTAATAATGTTTTAATATTGTTAATTCTCAAGTTGTTCTCTTTCTTAAAGCTCTTATTCATATTTTTAGACTTCCATGACTTCAAATAGCTCTTGAAGGAATCGGCAGATATCCCTATCGAGTTAATACGCCTTAATTCCCTGGGCTTATTTTTCTTTTTTTCGGAAGTGTTTTTGAAACTTTTTTCCCAATCATAATATGAACAAGGTTTTTCCATGATAAAAAAAGAGAAGGTCGACCTAATAAATCGCAGGAGTGTTTTAAATTAGAGAATTTTCACCATTTATTTTCACCGCAAACTGCAGAATTAAGTCGAAATTTAGTCGAAATAATATACGAGGAATAAAAAGTGATTATACGAGGAAAGATATGCCAGAAAGGATATGATACCCATCAAGAAAAAATTTAAAACAACTTGTTGAATCTAGGAAGATAATGAACTCCATAAGAAATTATATCAAATTAAACAACTCAATTTATTTTACTTTAGTATTAATCGTATTGGGAACTTTTTTAATAGTATCATCAGCAACCTTTCTGATGAACAAAATAAATTCAACACCCGTAGAGTATCTCCCTTATATAATAAGTGCAAAACCTTCGATGCTTGAATGGTTTTATGAATTGATTGTTTTAGGGGCCTTTTTTACAATAGTAGGTTTAATTTTATTATTTTCCTTAATATTCTGTAATATTAAAGAGGAATAAAATACAAATCAAAAAATTAGAAAAGCTGATTAGAAATTCCTAAAGGAAAACTACTTCTTTGGATTTTCTTTTATTTGGGTGAAAGGACTGCTTGGAGCATATCTTATTAGATTTTCTTCATCTAATTTTACTATATAAGATGGGGAATTAATTAATTTATCTCCGATTGCAACATGTTTGTGAATTATCCTTTGTCGAGCTTCGTATACTGTTTTTGTCAAGCCCTTTTCAAATACGAGAGTTTGTAATCTTCTTTTTAAGATATCATCTACAGTGAGAAGGAGAACATCTTCAAATTGAGCTTGCGCCCCAATAACACCAAGTCGGTTTAGCTTATTTATTAATTCTTGTTGAACTTTTTTAGCTTTATCGTGTGGTAAGGATCTAGACTCACGGGCAATTTTTCTCCAATTACCCAAGATAGTCCTCATTTTCCAGAATTCACGTTTATTTCGCAGACCATATTTTCCGATAAATTCCAATTCTTCCAGGATTCGCTCCTTTTGAAAGGGATGTTTTGGTTTTTTAAACTTCTTCCTTAACCGCCGTGGATCTCCCATGATATTTCACCTAAGGTTGTCCTCTCTTTTTCCGTACGACTCCAATTACCAAGCCATGTCGACCAGTGCTTTTAGTCCTTTGTCCTCTCACTTTTAATTTATTGTGATGACGAACTCCTTTATAGCTTTTTATCCGTTTCATGCGATCGATGTCTTGTTTAGTTTGTAAATCAAGAGAATTGCCTAAAATATGTTTATCTTCACCAGTCCTCATGTCCTTTTTCCGATTGACCATCCAAGAGGGAATTCCGTGTTGTATTGGATCCATCATGATTTCTTCAAGCTTATTTAGATCTTTCTCAGATAAGGCACCAATTCTCATTTGGGGGTCGATTTCAGCTACGTGTACTATGGCTTGAGAAAATCTTCTACCAACACCACGAATCTGAGTTAATCCAAATTCTACTAGAGCATTTCCATCTATTTGAGAGCGTAGATTTCTAAAGAAGATCTTTTCTCGGAAATGTTTCGGTCTAAACGCGGGTACAATACTCATTATTAGTTCAATCTTAAATTCGATATTGATCTTTTTAATGTGAAATTTAATATTAATTTTGTGTTTTTTAGCACTGACTCATTGTAAATAGCGACTGTTTAAATAAAGAATCCAATAAATGCCAAATTAAACCATAAAAGTCAACAACAGTAGAATAATAGGGATTAATAGCTTGGAAATCGAAGATTTTCTTTTCTTTTTTCATCCAAGGATTTTTGGCATTTTACCTTTTTTGATCGAGCAATTTTTTGAAGCATTGATAATCCTGGTTTAACATCTTTAAAGTGTACCGATTCAATAACGTCGTGAGCGATTAGCTCTTCGTAAAGTTTTTTCCCTTCTAAAGTTCGAATAATTACGGTATTCCACCCCGAAGGAGAACCTATTGATCCTATGGAGATATCAGCGAATTCAGAAGTAAGATCATAACAAACTTCGCAATCGGGTCTAGCTAAATGTGTTATTTCTTTTATGGGAACTGAGAATTCACTCCCATCATTAGTATAAATAAAGAATTTACCCTTATTGATGTTAGTTTTACTCACATTCGCTGCGTTTACATCAACTAAACTACATATTTTCAAGAAGCTATCATAAGAAAAAGATTCCATGCAGAATATCCCTATTCGATACTTATACTTGAAATGTAAGTTGTATAGCTTGGATTTTAAAAGTGCTTGCATCTGACATGGAACTCCTACAATTGCAAAATTGGTTTGTGAAAGTCTTTTATCATTTAGTAAACTTAAATTTGGGTTATTCACGTATTTTGTTCCAGCTGAAGATATAACATCTTCCTTTGAACTTAATAAAAAAGCTTTTGGTCTCCAAGGATCTTCACTCATCGTTGCCCCTAATGCCAAGTTAATTTGGTGACTCTTGAATAAATAATAGAGACAGCTGCTCGTGACCCCTCCATCTTGACAAACGTGTTTGATCTCTGTTATTTTTGTTCGAGCAGAAAAAATATCCAAGTAAGGTCCCATTAGATCATGAGTTTCAAGATGATTGCTATTCATTTGCGCCATGTGCATGCTAATTGTTGGCAAAAATGTTCTAGGGCATAACAAATAGCATAATCCGCATTTTATACATGCTTTATCATCTACATTTCCGATTCCATTGACCATCGTAATGCAATTAACTGGGCATATCCCAGTGCACAATCCGCATCCAGAGCATATTTTTGCATCAAATATTATTTGTACGGGTTCATAAATAGTTTTTCCCGTAATAATCTCATTTAAAGTTATAATAAAATCTTTTAATTTATAAATTGATAAATCTTGATTATCGGTATTCTTTTGTTCTTTTAGTTCTTCTACATTTAATAACTTCTCATTTTTCAATAATGTTAAAAGAGTTAATACCGTTCTTAAATCAATTTTTTTTAATTTTGTGAACTCTATTAAGTCTTTAAGAGTATTTTCGGGTTTGTTTTTTAAGAAAGTTAGTAATTCGTATTTTAATTGTTCAAAATCAAACATATTGAAAAATAAGACTTGAAATTGGTCTTCCGTGTATATACCTGCTTTTAAAATATCATTCTTTCCATCTATCAACGCTCGAACCCTAAATGAGTCTAGGGTTTCAGCCACATTTTTCAAAAATTCCCATGATAACAATTTTTCAGAATTCATAATAATTCGATTTTTTATATTACTACTAATCCGAAAACCCACACATCGGGCAAGTTACCTCTCAACTATTATTTTTTTGAAAAGTTCATTCTACTTCGGATTTAATTGATTTTTTGGCAAGGGAGGCAGTGAACGGATTTTATTAGTCATATCCTTTACTGAAGAGACGAAGTTTTCTACCTCTGCAGCAGCACAGAAATACTGTTGGATCCTGTCTTCATTTATACCTAGATGATTAAAAAGTCTTTTTAGAAATAATACATGTTTATTTGTATTCATATTAGCTCCGCCATAATCACATTCACCTTCATGACAAGATATGATTGCTACTCCATCTGCACCTTTTAAAAAACTATCCATTATCAAGTGAATTCCTATCCTTCCAGTACATTTTACACGAATTAAATGAAAATCGGTTGAATAATTTCTTCGAGTAGTTCCAGTTAAATCAGCAACTGAATATCCTCACTTCTCACAACCAAATGCTATAATTTTTCTTTCATTTTTATTATCCATTATGATCACAGTTATTAATCTAATTCTGAATTTTTTCGTGAGAAACATTCGAAATTGAGTAAAATGGATCAGCAATTCCTTTTATTTCTTCTTCCAACTGAGAATCTCTGTAATACTTGAGATCGATCGCTCTAGCTGGGCACGAAGTTACACATGCTCCACACCCCTTGCATTTTAATTCATCGACCACCGCGATCTGATCATCATTAACAGTAATTGCATCAAAATCACATACTTTCTCGCATCTATGACATCCCACGCATAGATTATCATCCACTTCCGCGATAATAAGTTCTTGACGTAAGATATCATTTGAAAGCAGGGTTGCTACTTTGCTAGCAGCACCCAAAGCTGACGTAACTGAATATGGTATATTTTTAGGACCGGCAGCACACCCACATATATATATACCATTATCTTTTGTTTCAACTGGTTTCAAACACCCATGAATTTCTGTTAAAAAGCCATTCGGACCTTTACTAAGACCCATAATCTCAGAAAGTTCAATAGTGCCTCGTGATGGGACTATTCCAGTCGATAAAATGACTAAATCAAAATCTATGTACACCACATCACTCTCTAAAGAGGTGTCAAAATATAATCGCATCGTGCCATCATCATTTAATTTAATATCTCCGGGTTTCCCCTTGATAAAGTTAATATTCTGACCGCGTATATTTCTGTAATATTCCTCGTTTCCTTTATCCCAAGTTCTGATATCAATATAAAATATGGTAATGTTAGTCTGCGGATATTCCTGCTTTAATAATTGAGCGTTTTTCAGAGCAACATTGCAACATACTGCGCTACAATAAGGATTTCCTCTTAAAGATCTCGAACCAACACATTGTATCATAGCTATATTTTTAGGAGTGTTTCCGTCTGATATCCGATGCACGTGACCTCCTGTTGGTCCTATGGGGCTTAATAATCGTTCCAATTCAATCTGGGTGATTACATCTGGATATATCCCGTATTTGTATTCATTCGTTTGAAGTATTGGATATTCATCCCACCCCGTCGCTATAACTATTGCCCCAATTTTCAATTCAATTAGTTCTTGTTCTTGATCAAATGCTATTGCTTCTGCGGGACAAATTCTTTCGCAATTCTTACATTCAATGCACACAGATTTATCCATAACAGCAAGTTTCGGAACTGCTTGTGGAAAAGGGATATATATAGCACTTCTTTCTCCAATTCCTCGATTAAATGAATCAGGAACTCTGATTGGGCATTTAGTCGTACACAATCCACATCCGGTGCATTTTCGTTCATCAACGTATCGAGGATTCTTCCTAACGGTTACATAAAATTCTCCTGTTACACCAGTAAATTGTACTATATCTGAATATGTCATCAAAGTAATATTTGGGTGCTTGGATGCATTTACCATTATGGGAGCCAATACTCAAATACCACAATCATCAGTTGGAAATATTCTATCAAGTTGAGCCATTTTACCCCCAATTGTAGGCGACTTTTCTACCAAGTAAACTTCAATTCCTTGATTCGCTAAATCTAGTGCGGCATTCATTCCTGCTATACCAGCTCCTATTACAAGAGCAGTTTTCGTTATCGGAATTTCTTTAAAAGGGATTATTTCTAATTTTCTTGCTCTATTTATACCTGCTAGTAACAATCTTTTAGCTTTTTCAGTCGCAACGACTTTATCTCCTTGATGTACAAATGAACACTGTTCTCGTATGTTTACCATTTCGAAATAATATGGACTTAACCCCGCTTCAATTAAAACTGATCTATAAGTAGCTTCATGAATTTTTGGGGTGCATGCTGCCACCACCACTCTATTTAAATCTAATTCGATGATATCATTTTTAATGGATTGTTGTCCAGGATCACTGCAAGTAAACTTGTTTATCCTTGCAATTACGACATTAGGTAATGTTGCAGCAAAATCTCGTAGAACTGAGCAATCAATATGCATTCCAATATTTACGCCTCACTCGCATACGTAAATTCCAATCCTAGGTTCATTGGTCTGTTTATCAGACATCATTTTCACCTTTTTAATGTATCACCTTACTATTCAATCACATTTTTATATCTTATGTTGTGAAGTAGGAGAAATAATATATTTTTTCTGTTTAAAGAATATACTCATTCCAAAATATGTAAATAGAATCCCACTAAGTTTTTTATTTCACAGATTATTACTCAAATTATATTTTGACAGCCGATAAAAATAGCACTGAAGATTATGCTAAAAAATTCATGGAAGAAGAAGGCCTAAAAGGGAAAGCAAAACGAATTAAAATCATTCAAATTATAGATTCAGTAGGTTTTGACAAGAGAAAGATAAAAGTAGCACTTCAACGGTCAACTATTGAGGAAAGAATAAAACACGAGTAAACGTTTGATTATTCCCAGATTTCCAAAAATAATTCATAATGATTTTAAGACATTATTAATTAATACTTTCATTAAATTGAGAGGACATAACCTTGCTTGATATAGATTTATTTCGAAATCATTTGAATGAAATCATTGAATCGGAGAAAAAGAGATTTAAAGATCCTTTAAATGCCGAAATGGTACTCGATTACGACATCAAATGGAGAGAAGTATTGCAAAATCTTGAAGAACTAAAAAAAAAAAGGAATAAATTATCAAAACAAATAGGGGAATTCAACCGATCTGGAGAGAAAGAAAAAGCGGAGAAAAGTAAACTCCAATCAAAAGAGATTAAGGAAAAGATCGACGGATTGCAAAAGTTAAAAGATGAATTTCATGAATTAAGGGAGAATTTTCGATATAAAGTAGGTAATATCTTGCATGATTCAGTACCGGGGGGTAAAGGTGAAGAGAACAACGAAATTATTTCTATCAAGGGTGAAGTACCCAATTTCAAATTCAAACCCAAATCCCACGTGGATTTAATCGAATTAATTGATGGAGCAGATACCAAAAAAGCAGCAGAAATTGTCGGATCCAGATTTTTTTATTTAAAGGGAGATCTTGTTTTATTGAACTTAGCCTTGATGAGATTTGCGTTAGATAAGTTAATTAATAAAGGTTTCACACCAATGTGGACACCTTTTTTTGTAAACTATGAAGTAATAAAAGCAGCTGCTGAGTTATCAGATTTTGAAGAGCAATTGTATAAAATTGAAGGAGAAGATTTGTACATGATTGCTACATCAGAACAATCGCTAGCAGGTTATCATTATGATGAAATTATTGAGCCTGAAAGGTTACCAATTAAATATGCAGGAACATCAACATGTTTTAGGCGAGAGGCAGGATCGCATGGAAAAGACACCTTAGGTATTTTTAGGGTGCATCAATTTGAAAAAGTAGAACAATTTGTTTTATGTAAACCCGAAGAATCTTGGGAGATATTTGAAGAATTGATTAGTAATGCCGAAGAAATTTATAGTGATTTAAAGATCCCTTATCGAATTGTAAACATAGCATCAGGAGAATTAAATGATAATGCAGCAAAGAAATATGATTTAGAATGTATTTTTCCAGCATCAGGAAATTATCGTGAATTAGTGTCTTGTAGTAATTGTACTGACTATCAAGCAAGAAAACTAAAAATTAGAATGGGAAAAGTTGGTACTCAACTTGAAAAGCAAGTTGCGCACACGTTAAACTGCACAACGATTGCTACAGAGCGCACAATTTGTTGTATTTTAGAGAATTATCAGAATGCAGATCATTCAATCACGATTCCAGACGTTCTTCAAAAATATATGAATGGGAAAAAAAAAATTATAGCATCAAAGTAGATTAATATGATTGAAGTAACCCTAGAAGAATTTGAGGCACTTTATAAAGAAAAGCTTGATACTCTCTTCATTAAAGTCAAAAGAACAGTGATCAAATTATTAGATGATATAAAAGCAAATTTAATTGAAATAAAGGTATGCATGGATCATTTCATCGATGCAGGAGAGAACAGAATAGATGAGAAGGCTCAACGGTCACTACATTTCTTCTCTGATAAAATAAGACGGGAAATTGATGAGATCGAGATTCCAGAAGAAGAAATGAATCACGAAAAAATATCGGTTTTATTAAATTCCCTTACAAAACTATTTTCGAGCATTAACGAAATTGCACGAAAATCATTGCCAAAATTCCAAAAAGAAGTCCAAGCAGAAATCAAAGAATTAAACTATATCACGCGAAAATTGGGAAAAAAGAAAGGAATTTTAGATGAATTTATGAGGAAAAAATATGGTGATTTAAAAGAAGCTGAAGCCTTACTTAAAAAAATACCCAAAATGTTCTCATTAAGGGAAAATATTGAGCATGCAAAGGAAGATCTTGATTCTTTTGAGAAAGAATTGGAGGAACGAAATAAAAATCAAGAAGATCTAACCCAACAACTTATCATTTTAGAAAAAAATGAACTCTTGAAAGAACTCGAAGAAAAAAATGATGAATTATATAAATTACGATTGAAAATCAATGAAAAACTGAGTTTTAAGAAATCGCTAAAAAAGATGAAATTTGAGCTGGAAAAAGGGACAATACATGTTACAAATGTTGATTTAAATTATATTCGAGAATTTCTTAAGGATTCTATTTCTACGTTAAGTAAAGAAACTAAGGATCTCACCCGATTTTCTGGTTTGTTGGTTCAATTACGCCATGTTTTAGAAGAAAATAAATTAAATCTTAAAACTGAAACTAAAGAGAAAACCATTGAGCAAATTAACCAAATCTTTGATGAAAAAGAAATTTATAACGAAATGGAAGAATTTAATAAGTTGAATCAAATCATAAAAAGTTACGAAGAACAAATTAAAGAAGCGGGCATCGCTTCAAAACTGGAAGATTTAAAAAACCAAATTTCAATGAATACGGTAAAGCTGGAACACTTGCAAAATGATATAGAGAGAAAAAATAAAGATTATATAAGAAATCTAAGCTCTCTGAAAGATGAGCGAGAAGAATTTCAGCAATTAGCAAGTACTGTTCTTGGTGAAGAGGTTAAAATTAATATATCATTCTCTTTTTAACAATTTGGTTTCCCAACTCTCTTTATTTCTAACAATCTGTTATTTAGAGAACTCTTTTTTGTAATGGCTAATTTAATATTCTGTTCGAGGAACCGATAAGTTTCACTCTCAACCAGATTAAAAGCTTTTAAATACTCATGAGCTAACACAACATCATGTTTTATATCAATATCAAATCCCGCTCTAAAAGAATCATAAATAGCAATTTTCAATCCACGAGAATTCGCTTCATTTAATAGTGCAACTAAAGAAGGTATTGTGGGGTGACAAAAATATGTTGGAATGATCCCTGGGGGGTTTCTGCCCAATACTGATATTCCCGCTGAAATTATGGCAGGACATACGACTACTTGATTTTTTTCAACGAGATTAACTATCTCAATAAGATTTTTAGGAGTAATTAAAATTAGATCTGAAAACGTAATCATCGTCTTTTTGGCATTAAATTCTTGAATTGCGATTTTGTTAATATCTTGAAGAATGTCATCAAAGCATTTCTGAGGGGTTTCTATTTTCTCCTTTATTGGAATAAATCCATAATCTTCTGCTAAATCTAATATTTCAGAACTATTACAATATACGAGTGAATCTATTTGTAATCTTGTCCGTGTAATTTTAGAGAATAAATCCTTCACCATTGCAATGGTAAGATTCTTTAATTGATCTCGAGTGAATATATCTCCTAATCGGGATTTAGTTTTAGAAAGTGATGCAACTGGAATTAATAAGGTGGTCATGATGAGTTAAATTTATATTTGAAAGCGATTTAGCAATGTGAATAATAAAAAATCATAAGATAAATAGTTTGATTTAATTCCAAGAATATTTTTATTTTATACCTTCCAAGATTTTTATTGCCAACAATTCAAATGCTTTATTCACATTCATATCGTTTTTAGCGGAAGTTTCGATATAATCAACCCCATATTTCTTGGCGAATTTTCTTCCTTCCTCTTCAGAGACCTCCCTTTCCTCTGATTTATCAAGTTTATTTCCTACAATTATAAATGGAACATCACCACTTAGTTCCTTCAATTTTGATATCCAAAATTCTAAATTCTTAAATGATTTTCTATTTAAAATATCAAATATAATCATAGCCCCAAGAGCTTGGAT
>CAZOYD010000060.1:0-11491 GCA_964583985.1 uncultured archaeon | reverse complement strand
AAGCCAGAAGTGTATTCTGGAGCTTCTTTTACTTGATCTAATGTCGTGAGTAGAAATTCATCGTCCACTATTAGCAATCCAAAAGGAATGACATTATCACCTTCGATTGAATGAACCTTAATTGATACTTTTAATAATTTTTTAATTTCTCCTTTAAGAAATTCATAATATTTTAATGCAATAACAATTTGAACATTTGTTGCAAATTTTTTCTTCCATAATTCTTTTAGTATCCACTCAAAACCCCCTAATTCGGGCATGAGTAAATCTGGTGTTATTATGAAGAAAATTCGATTTTCTGCTAAGGCGATTAATTCTTTTATCTTTTTTCTTATTTTTTCTCTTGTATCCAGAGACCATACACGAGGTTCTGTTTCGTCCTGTTCAATTTCCAACTCTATAATAGCTTTTTCGATGTCCATACTCTTATCGATTTTAATCTTATAATCAGCCCGGATTGATTTGAAAATTTTTTCAATAGGGATTACTTGATAATTAGCCCCTCTTTTTACTGGTTCTTTTTGAATGAATCCTTTTTCTATTAATCTGTTTAGACTATCATATACTCGAGCTCGATCAACATTTGAAAACTTTGCTATATCAGCAGGACTTAAGATTTTATATTTTGCAAGAGTTAGTAAAACTTTTGAATCATTTTTTGTAAACCCTAAATCTTGTAATGAATTTTCTATCTCAGATTCCGTGAATTTTTCTGTTTTTTCGCGTGAATTCAAAAATTCAATCTGACCCTCATCTTTCTTTTCTATCTATCTTATCAAACCTTTACTATTTTAATGTTTATTTTTCAAAAAATAAAAAAAAATGTATTGAAGAAAAATATGATGAGCTATGCTGAAAAGATGTACAATTAGGCTTCAAATGCAATAATAGGATCATACTTTTGAGATCTTCTTTTAGGATTAAAATTCTGAAAATATTAGAGTTAATTTAGAAATAATTCCTACTAATCCATTTTTTAATTTTTACAAGTTGCGATAAGTTTATCATTTTTTTGATTGTCTTAAAGTATGATCGATTTTCCTAATTGAAACAATAATTGAGTAAAATAGAATCATCAGAAAATTTTTATTTATTATTTAATAAAAAATAAAAAATTATTTTATTAGTGGCATTTTGTCGGTCTTAATAGTTTTAGTACATTTCAGATCTAAAAATTTCAATCAAATAGATCTCCAATAACCACTATTTCGAACCATAACATTTATATAATAGAAATTCGTAGTTATTATTAATTATAAATCTATATTATAAGAGTATTATTTCAATAAATTGTGGAGGAAAATATAAAAATGGCTAAAAAAGTAGCTCCTGCAAAAAAAGCACCTGCTAAAAAAACAAAAGCTGAAACATATATTGCGAAAGCTCCTATTCGAAGGTTGATGAAGAAAGAGGGAGCTGATTTAGTAGCTGCTGCAGCATTAGATAAATTGATTGAATTTCTTGAAGTTAAAGCAGCAGATGCAACAAAAGAAGCGCACAAAATTTGCAAGAATGAGAAGCGCAAAAGAATATCTGCTGCAGATGTTAGAAATGCAACAAGATAATTAACTACTATTTGTAACTTTTTTTTTAATTTTATTTTATAGGATTTAAGATAATTAGAGCAATGCTAAAATTTGTTAAAAAAATCCTCATTTAGGAATCTATTAATGTTGGAGACCAGTTTTTTTCTTACTGATTCTAAACCCTCCGGTAAAACCCTTGTTTTCCCAACAATATCGATATATCCTAATTCTGCACCATAACGCGGAACAATATGGAAATGCAGGTGTTCAATACTTGCTCCAGCAATTTTTCCTTGATTCATGCCAATATTGTATCCAAGAGGATGATATAAATCATCTAATAATATTTGTAAACCTTGGATAGTCCTAGAAATATGAATAATTTCTTCCTTATTAAGATCTATGTATTTTATAATATGTCGATTAGGAACAACCATTAAATGACCCGGATTATATGGATAGAGATTTAATGATATGAAAAGAAGATCATCATAATATATTTTCAATAAAACCACTCTATCATCATCATCTCTTACACCACATAAAATACAATCTATTTTGGGTCGAGATTTACCTTGTACATAATCTAATTTTCCTAAAGCCTGCAACCAATCTTTAAAAACCATAACGTTCTTCCATTAGATATTTTATTATGAATATAATGTATAATCCGAGGCTGGATCAAAATCCTTATTTTTCATAAGATCTTCTATTTTAATTTTTCCTGAACAATATTCTGATAAAATCATATTACCATATACCATGGCATCAAATACTCGACGAATACTCTTAAAGAATGTATTCTTTGGAATAAATTTATTTTTGGAAAGAAATATTTGATCTGAAATTTCAAAACGATGATTTTGAATGTCAATTCGATATAAGACGTCTTTTAATAGAAAGTGTTTACGTATATCCATAAAGAATTGCATCTTTTTAGGTGTTTCTAATGAATCTAGAGCTTCAACATGGGGGGTTGAAATTTGGGTTCCAACCGAAATGATTAGTAAATCCTTGTTTTTTGGCATAAACACCACCATTCCTTTTCCTATAGGTCGACCAAGGGGATCTCTTCCAGGAGGATAGATAAATTGAAATCCAAATTCTAATTTAGTGTCTGAAATTTTATTAGGTTGAAGATTTTCATCCGAAAGGTATTCAAGAATCAAATATTTTATTTTATTTTCTTTTTCTGACATTATAATCTAATAATATAAATTTATGACTATTTATTTTTGTTTGCTTAATATTACAAGGAGTTATTATTATAAAAAAATAGCACTATCTCTTTTAGTATTTACCTTTAGGTCTTGATTGAGGTTTAACTCCTGCTTGCTCTAATTTTTTGATATTACGTTCTAATTCTTCATTGGGAGTGCAATATAATATTTCTAATTTCTCGTAGTCTACAAATATTGTACCAACAATCCCTAAACCCATTAATTCATTATTTTTTCCTAAGAAAGTGTGATCAATACTTAATTTAATCGCTTTATCACCAGTACTGAGTTCAACTAACTGAGGTTGGCACGCTGTAAATCCCAAGCCTCTGTTTTGAAGTAAATAATTCATAAGAGCGTAATCTAATTCGTCATTAATTTCTCCTCTCTCTTGGAGTATTTTAGCGATTGTTAAATCAGGCATTCTTTCATACCCTTTTTTATAATTAAAAATATTAGAAAAAAATGATAATTGAGTCAGATTAGTTCATAATCGAATAAGTGACAAATTCCTTCGTTTCGATCGCCTGCCTTATCTATCTTAATCTTCAATTTGTACTCTATCTACACTGTGTAAGGCACAATTCATGTCTTCCAGTTTGTCTTTAATTGCATCTAAACCGACTTCGACAGAACATTTAATATTTAAGAAGATCGAGGTAGTTTTTTGGTCTATCTCATCGGTTTTAATTTGAACGTATGTAACGCCGGTTATCTCTTTTAGTGCTAAAGCTAAATCCCAATTTGAAGGATTATGCGGCTTTAAAATGTCGAGGTCGAACTCTACGTGCATTTTTTGACTTTAAACCTATTTTATTATAATTTTCTGATTTTTAGTAAAATCTATATCATTAATTGTCTGAATGTTATTTATAATTTCTTCTATTTTGAGATAAGTCTTTCAATAGCATTTATTAATTGGAGCGGAATTTCTTCTGGTTTAATTATATTTCCAGCTTTTTGAAAAAGATCTCTATTTAAATAAATTGGTATTCTGGTTTCTAAAGCTATTGAATGAGCTCCTACATTAAGTGCTGCTTCTATGTCTTTACTTGTATCTCCAATTACAATAATTTCATTACAATCTACATTAAGACGATTACAAATAGCTTTCAAATGATCTGGATGGGGCTTAATATTGGTTGTATCATCACGTCCTGCAATCACATCAAAATAATCAAGGATTCCTGCAGTTTTTAGTGAAATTAGAGCATTCTCATGTGTATTGTAAGTGAAAATTGCTTGTTTGAGATTCTTTTCTTTAACAAAATCCAATACTTCTTCCATTCCCTCAATTAGCTTTGCATGTATTGCAGCATCATATTCAACTTCTATAATAGCTTCATTAACAAGTTTTAAAATCTTTTTAATCTCATTTTTAGGAATTCCAAACTGATCAAAAAGAATTTTCGATATGCTAATATTATCTAATATGGGTAAGGTACTCGATAATTTCTTTTTGGGTATTCCATTATTAACTAATACTTGAATCGCCTTTCTCCGAGCTTTTATGGAGTTAATTTTAAAATGGATTAATGTTCCATCCAAATCCCAAACTATAGCTTTTTTTGACATGGTATTATTTAATATTCTAAATCCGAATAAATTGGTCCTTGTGGAGTTAATACAGATTTCTTCAGTACTACCCGATCTACTGTAAAGGGTCCAAAATTACTAGTTTTATTTTCATTAATGATATTTTTGAGAGAATTTAGGTTTTTATAATCGATTTTTTCTTTCCTCAATCTCCCAATAGTTAAATGGGGTTTAAACTCAGTTCTTTTATCTTTTGGAATTTTTAAACGAGCATATAACCCTTCTTCCATTTTCTCCTTGATCTCTTGAATGAATTGAATATCGCCCTCCATCTTAATCCATAACACGGTAAATTTATTAAATTGGCCAACTCCTCTGAGAGAGTAGTTGAAAGTGCGTCCTTTGAACATGTTTAAATTGATTTCGTCCATAAGGAAATAGTATGTTTGAGAAGCTAACTCTTCCGTGATATTTCCAAGAAATTTGATAGTCATGTGAAGGTTTTCTGGCTTCACTAACTTAATTTTTGGTTGATTTTTCTTTAACCTCAATGAAAAAGTTTCGATATTATCCAAAGTTTCTGGATTTTTCAATTCAATTGCAATAAATGCCCTAATCATTTTTAATCACATGACATTTCCTTTCCAAAATTCATAAATTTTCCATTTCTTGGTAGGTAATAATCTTTTTTGTTCAGGGATAATGTGCACGCTTTCCAAATCATTTATGCTTGATGATTCTAATAACTTAATAAACCCTAGGTCTCGTTTTCATATGAAATATAAAATTTCACTATTTTTAATTATCTACCTTTTAATTTTTCCAGGTAAGTAGAAATTATATTTTTTATGACTTAATTTAGTTTTAATGTATCTATCAATTTTCCTGGCGTTTTGAAAAATTACCCAGATCATCTTATCATTTTTATAATATTTATCGACTTCTATAAATGTAATTGGATCTATATTGAATTCACTTGCTTCATCCTTAAAAAATTTATTAATTAGTCTAATTAAACCAGGAATAAGTTCAGGTCTTTGCTCTTTAAAAAAATTAGCAATTAGATCAATAGTAACCAACCGCCAATCATAATAACGATCAATAACTTCATCAAGAAATGCTGCTTTTACGAGTGGGCTCAAAAACCATGGAGTACTTTTTAAAAATAATACTGCTTCCATTGCTTCAACACCATTTATACGAAACATAGGTGTACTGGTATCTAAATAGCACAATCTTGTATCCATATCTATTTTTGGTGAATTTGGATTGAATCCAATCACACCAAAGTTAGAGATCTGTCCATCAATGCCTACATCAATTTTTTTGTTATTCTTAGCGAAACCCCATACTTTCTTCATTTCTCTCATTACTAATAGGATGAGATTGAAAATTTCTTGTTTGGGCAACACGTGAATTACACGATTTCCTACAGATTCAGCAGGTATTTTTTCTTGAACACAATAAAACTGAATGTGATCTTTATCATCTTTAAACCATGCAACATCATAATCTGGAAGATTTAAACCGATATCTTCTTTTAGAATCCTGTTATACTCCTTATAAGCCCAGATATGTCTTTTGACTTGTTTTTCAGTATCAAATATGGGGATCCTTTTATAAGCTAATTTCTCTGGATCATCTACAAGTTCAAATACTAGACTAATTTCACCATACCCAAGAATATTAATAGGAATTAACCCGCCTTCCGGATTCAATGTATTAATAGATTTTTCAAGTTTTTTGAGCATATCTAAATTTATATTCATGCTATGATCAACATTAATTAATTAGGATAATAAATTAGATTTAACTTTACATGAATATAAAATTATTCAACTTTTAAAAGAATTATATCTCACTTTATAATAATTTATGATAAGCTAATCATGAAACTAAGTAAATTGGAAGTATTGTCAAAAGATGAAATCACCGAAATTCATGAAACTTCACTAAGCCTTTTAGAAGAAGTAGGAATCAGGATTGATTCTGAAGAAGCACGAAAAATAATGAAAGAAAAGGGAGCCACCGTTTTAAAAAAAGATAAGGAATTTTTCGTGAAGTTACCCCAAGGGTTAATTAAAGATCAATTAAAAAAAGTTCCCTCCGAATTTTCACTATGGGGACCAGATGGCAATTATAAAATGCATATTAACACTAAAAGCGTCCATTTCGGTACTTTTGGCGCAGCTATTAATGTTCTTGATCCATCAAATAAAAAAGGTATCAGAAAAGCGACACTTAAGGATGCAATCGATCATTTGAGGATTATTAATGCTTTAGATAATATTGATTGCTCCCACATGGATGTCTGGCCGAGTGATGTCCCTTTTACAGAACTGCATTGTCAAACGATCCGAGAGTGGGGTAAACATAGTTTAAAGCCTTATGGGATGAGTTGTTATGGTAGGATGGCAAGTACCGATATGATGAGACTTGCATCAATAATAGTTGGCGGAGAAGAAGAGTTATTGAAGAAACCAAGATTGATTGGGGTATTTAATCCTACATCACCTTTATTACTTGAAAAAATACTATTGAACGGCTTATTTGT
Source organism: uncultured archaeon (assembly GCA_964583985.1). Lineage (GTDB taxonomy): Archaea > Asgardarchaeota > Lokiarchaeia > Sigyniarchaeales > SOKP01 > SOKP01. Next base: position 4,655 of record CAZOYD010000060.1, on the reverse strand, counting down.
ATTTGCAAAATTCAATCAACCAATATTAATTAGTGCTGCCGCAAGTGCTGGATCTTCTGCTCCAGTCACTCTTGCAGGAGTATTGACTCAAGCAAATATGGAAGTACTTTCTACTATAGTACTAACGCAAATTATCAATCCTGGCACGCCAATTCTCTATGCATCTACAAACACAATCATGGATCCTTTAACTGGAAACATTGCTTATGGTTCGATGGAAATGTCGTTATTAACTATTGCTGCTGCTCAACTCGCTCAATTTTATGGATTTCCATCCAAGGGTTCTGGAGCACTAACAGATTCCAAATGTTTTGACATTCAAAACGGTTATGAACGATTTATGGGTCTTTCAGCAGCGATAAATGCAGGTCATAATTACATCACATGTGCGGGAACCTATGAATCATCCTTATCTGAAGCATTAGAACTATTAGTGATTGATGATGAATTGATTGCAATATTAAAAAGAGGATTAAATGGCATAGATGTTAACTCTAATACCATTGCCAGAGATGAAATAGAAAAAGTAATTTCAACGAATAAAAATTACCTTGGTACAAAACATTCTGTAAAAAATACGAGAAAGGAAATATACGTACCGCCATTGATCAATAGAGAGAAACGTGGAAGATGGATGCGGAATGGATCTAAAGATCTAATGGAGATCGCAAAGGAAAGAGTTGATGAGATATTGAAAACACAGGTGGGTCCGAATTATAATACGGGTATTTTAAATGAATTAGATGAATACATAAAATTAGTTTCTCATCGATCTATAGCAGATTATAGGAAAATGGAAGGATTGGATGGATCTAACATTTCCATTAATATTGGAGGTCATAAAATCGAATAATCTTCTAATACTTTCCCATTGTTTCAACGAGACATTTTGCAATACCTAAATTTCGACTTGCTAGTTCAATTGGTGCCCATGGCCATTCACAACCAGCAGCATACATGTATTTTCCGCCAGGTTTCCCATTATTAATAGTTTTCTCCACTTCATCCATGACATCCTTGACAGAATAACTTGAGCTTCCCAATACTTGAGTATTGGTGTTTCCTCTGATGCAATTTCTTGCACCAATCTTTTGTTTTGCGATCTTCAAATCAACTTGATAATCTAAATCCAATATAGCAGCTTTTGTGCTTGAAACTAATTTCAGCATATCATTCCCTTCTTTATCAATGACCGAATTGTCTCCACATATGTGATAAAGAACAGGGACTTCAGTTTGCACGTAATGAAATAAATCTTTTGTGGCATCTAAGCAACATTTCTCATATCGCTTAGGACCGATTTGAGAGATCGCAGAGTCTCCAGCACCAATAATATCAGCTCCAGCCTCAATTTGTAATTTTGCAAACTCTTTTTGAACGGGTAATATACGGTCTATCAATGATTTAATCCTTTTATCCCAATCATTATAATGACATAATTTCAATACGTTCACTAGATCAAAAAGGCAGCATATTTCTGCAAACGGAGCCTCAATCCATCCTATGATACATTGGTTCCCGCCAACTTTTTCAGATAAAAGTTTTACTGCTTTTACACGATTCATTATTCGTTCGCTTGAAGTTAAATCCGGGATCTCTAATGATTCAAACTCAGAAATCTTTATATGATTTTTTGCTACAGGCGTATGACTAGTCCAATCAATTTCTACACCCCAAGCACTAGCTTCTCTATAAGCATCAGTTGAAACATTAACATGATCTATTCCAAAATAGTTAGAGCATCCTATTTGAGCATCTGCCAATATCTCTGGTTTTCGGCAATAATTAGCATTATAATCAACGTGCATTAATGATGCTGCTAAGTGCATTATGAAAGGATTAAATGGTATTTTTTCAGGAATATCTCCAATCGCAGAAAGGGTTAATTCTAAGGAATTCAATCAAATCATTTCAATTAATATCAATTAAAGCTGATTGTGGTAAGATTTAGTGATTTAAATCTTTTTTCTCATTTAGCAATCAAGAAAAAACAAGAATAATTTTCTTTACAATACAATTTTATTATACATAATTAAAAATTAAAAATTTAGTTTAAAGTTAAAATGATGCAAACTGAAATTAAGAAGGGCATGAATGATGAAGAAATAGAACTCTTGGTCGAAAAACTCTTAAATGAATTAAACTTGAAAGAAAAAATACATTTAATGTCCGGTAATGGATTTATTAAATACATCTTTATTGATAGAGGCTTGTTTAAGCGAGCCGTTCCTGGAGGGGGTGTGGATCGTTTGGGAATACCTACATTTCGATTTACTGACGGTCCCAGAGGTGTTATCATTCCGGGATCGACTTGTTTTCCAGTATCAATGGCAAGAGGAGCTACGTGGGATATCAATCTAGAGGAAAGAGTAGGAAATGTTATTGGAAAAGAAGTACGAGCACACGGGGGAAATCTCTTTGGGGGCGTATGTATAAATATTTTGAGACATCCGGCAGGGGGACGTGCTCAAGAAAGTTATGGAGAAGATCCTTTCCTCTTGGGTGAATTTGGAGCTGCCTTAGTTCGAGGGGTTCAACATCATAATGTTATGGCCACTGTTAAGCATTTTGCTGCAAACGATCAGGAGAATGCCCGTTTTAAGATAAATGTTAAGATGGATGAAAGAACATTGCGAGAAGTCTATCTTCCTCATTTTAAACGTTGTGTTGAAGAAGGATGTGCAACAGTAATGTCAGCATATAATAAAGTGCGAGGAGAATATTGTGGACATAACGCTTACTTATTAAGAAAGATTTTAAAAGATGAATGGGGTTTTAAAGGTTTTGTACATTCAGATTGGTTTAGAGGTTTGCGAGATACATTAAAGGGCATTAATGGAGGATTAGATGTTGAAATGCCCAGAGCGAAGTACTATGGTAAAAACCTTATAAAATTAGTAGAATCAGAACAAGTTCCTATGGATTTGATTGATGATGCAGCAAGAAGGATAATCCGAACTACTTTGAAATTTACGACTAAAATAGATCCCGAAGAATATGTTAAGTCATTGATTGGTTGTAAGGAACATGTTTCTATAGCGAGGAATGCAGCAGAAAAGAGCATGGTTTTATTAAAAAACGATGATTTGATTTTACCATTCGATATAAAGAAACTGAAAAAATTAGCAGTGATAGGGAAGTTAGCTGATTTAAAGAATACAGGAGATCATGGTAGTAGTAATGTAAGACAGGATAATGTGGTTACCCCATTACAAGGAATTAAAGATTTAATGGATTCTCAGATTGAAATTATTTATCAAGATGGTACGGATATTCAAACAACACAAAAAGTTGTAAAGGAAGTTGATGCTGTTGTAATAGTTGTAGGATGTACTTACATGAACGAAGGAGAATACATAAAAATTCTAGGGAAAACGATAGGTGGTGACAGAGACGAACTTGGTTTGAGAATTCAAGATATTCGGCTCATAAACTCAATTTCAGAAATAAATAAAAACGTTGTTGTCGTGCTTATTGGAGGATCAGCAATATTGATGGAGGAGTGGAAAAATAATGTTAAAGGGATTATAATGGCTTGGTACTCGGGCATGGAAGGAGGAAGAGCACTAGCTGATATACTTTTTGGAAACGTAAATCCAAGCGGTAAATTACCTTTTACCATTCCAAAAGATCCAATAGATTTACCCGCGTTTGATAAAAATGCGGATGAGATGGAATATGGCTACTATCACGGATACACCTTATTGGAGAAAAATGATACCCAACCTGCTTTTCCATTTGGCTTTGGAATGAGCTACACATCATATTCATATGACAACTTTCAATTAAATTCTACTGAAAATGAAATAATCGCAAATGTTGAAGTAACAAACACGGGATCTCTGAAGGGAGATGAAATTGTTCAACTTTACATAGGGTTTGAAAATTCTAAGGTTGATCGCCCTAAAAAACTCCTAAAAGGATTTACTAGAATTAGTTTGGAACCTAATGAAACCAAAAACGTTACTATCAAGGTTAAAAAATCTAATCTTGCATGGTATAATCCTCAAACTGAGAAATGGGAGATTGAAAAGATCTCTTATTCTGTTTATGTTGGTGGTACTTCAGATGTGAAGGGTTTATTAAAAGAAAATATAAAAATTTAATGAAATTATATCTTATTTCTTTTCTTTCTTTGTTTTGTTTGCTGGAATTCAATATATACTCCAAAATCTTCATAAGTATCTATGTAGGCAACTTTTTGTACCCCTGCTGTTAAACCTTCGTGAACGACTTGATATCCTTTTTCTCTGTATTTTTTTATTATAGCATCAACATCATCTACAAACACGCCAAAATGATGGAGTCCTTCTTTTCCTGCATCCAAGAATTCTTTAAATATACATTCTCCTTTTTTAAGTTGTATCAATTCTACTTGAACGTTTAGAGATCTGCTAAAACCAATAATAGTCTGAATAGTTGATTCTTTTCCTCGATATAGATACTTAGTGGGTTTATTCTCGAGATATGCAAACTTAGGCATGTCTAATTTTTCCTCAAGAATTTTAGCTTGTTTTTTAATATCTTTATAGACATATCCTAGCTGATTTATCTTCAAATCACCTAAATTTAATTCACTCATTTATAGAAGACCTATAACAATTTAATTTTAGTTTCATAAAATTAATGATAGATTAAAATATTTTAATATAACA
>CAZOYD010000059.1:0-21921 GCA_964583985.1 uncultured archaeon | reverse complement strand
TAGGTTGGATTATCATCTTTTCTGGAATTCTTTCGGCAGCAACTGTAGCATTGGGTTTTGCGGGATATGTAGCTGACTTTATAGGAATAGATCTATTGATTATGAAAATAATTATTGGTATCAGCTTAGTTTTAATTTTGAGTATTGTAAATTTTATCGGTATTGGGACATCTACATGGATGAATATCGTATTTACATTAATTGAAGCTTCAGGATTGATCTTCATAATTATTATTGGGATCCCTCATTTTGGCTCAGTAAATTATGCCGTATTGCCTTCCACTTCATCTATAGGCGCTATTTTTTCATCTGTTGCTTTAATTTTTTTCGCATATATAGGATTCGAAGACATAGCAAATATCGCCGAAGAGGTTAAAAAGCCTTATAAAAACCTTCCACGAGCTATAGTATTATCCATTATTATTACCACAATATTATATTGCTTGACGGTAATTTCAGTTGTTGGGATTGTTCCTTATGCAGATATAGCGAGTTCAAATGCTCCATTGAATTATGTTGCGATAATTGCTTTAGGTCCGATTGGTGGACTTATAATGACTTCGATTGCATTATTTGCGACGGCAAATACGGTTTTGATCATGTTAATTGTAACTTCACGGATGATATATGGAATGGCTCGAGATAAAGCATTGCCTGAAGGTTTAAGTAAAATTTCACAAAAGCGCAGGACTCCAACCCTTGCTGTATTAATAACAATGATTTTTACTATTATACCGATATTTTTCGGAGATATTTCGATTGTAGCTCATGCTACTGTATTTGGGGTATTAATTAATTTCTTTTTGGTCAATTTAAGTTTGATAGTTCTCCGAAAGAATAAACCCGATTTAGCTCGACCATTCAGACAAAAACCAAATATTAGTTGGATGCCTATTATTGCATTATTAGGATGTATTGTTTGTCTTGGATTATTATTTGCATTTGATTTGTTAATCATAATCATACAGGCAATTATTATAATATGCGGAATAATCGTTTTTTATGGAATGAGAGCCAAGATTGAAACTAAAACCTCCAGATTTAAGGAATTAAAAAAAGCTATTTAAAATTAAATTCCATACTTTTCTTTCCATTTTTTTTGTTTTTCTTCAGGGTCATCTCGCATTTTACATTTATGATGGATTTTATCTTGCATCTCCCATTGCCGATCTAACTCATCCTCTGAATCATTGTTTTCTTCTTCATTTTCACTCATTTATAATTCACTCTTTCGATATTATTTATCTAAATATTTAAGTAAATAATCCGTTATGTAAGTTGGTTTTATCCCCGATTGGGTTTTGTAATTTACGTAATTGAAATTGAATATACATAAAGGACACGAGCTTATTATTGTTTCTGTCTTCAACTCATCAAATATTATTTTTCCTATTTTTATAGATATGTTACTATCAACTCCTCGTATTCCACTTCCAGCACCACAACATGGCGTAAATTCTTTATTTTTTGGTAATTCATGTAAAACTTTACTTGAATTAACTAATAATTCTCGAGGTTCATCAAAAATATCAAAACCTTTTAATTTCCGACCGGTTCGGCAAGAATCATGATATGTAATTTCAAATTCAGATTTTCTAAATTTCAGTTTTCTCTGTTGATATAATTCATGAATCACTTGCATGACATGCTTGATTTTGATATCCCACCCATCTACATACTTAGGATATATATTGTTAAAAGCATATAAGCATCCTCCGCAAGTAACCATAATTGTTTCAATACCCGCTTTCTTGAAAGCTTCAAAATTCTCTTGGAACATTTTTTTAGCTAACTGCAAATTTCCTGAAGAATAAACGTATTCACCACAGCAAGGTTCATTTCTAAAAATCTTAAAATTAAAGCCTCCTTCTTTTAAAAGTTGATAAGATGCGCTTGCACTTTCTTTCACGCGAAATGAGGACATGCAACCCAAAAATAATAGCGTATTAGATTCTTGCTCTTCAAATAATTCTGTTTTTAAATATTCTTCAGGCATCCAATTTAATCTCTCTTCGGGATTTCCGTTTACCGAATTCTGACTCTCGATAATTCCCAATGTGATTTTTTTATGGATGTCTAAAGGTCCTAATTGATTTTCAACTAAATTAATTTTTGATTGTAATATTATTTCAGAAATGGGAATTTCTTTCTGGCAAAATAGATCGCACATGCTACATAAAGTACAGGTATAAATTCCAGTGAGTTCCTCATCTGAAATGATTTCATCATTAAATATTTTATTTGCGATTTTTATCCTCCCAATGGGTGATTGAAGCATGTTTTGAGTTACTTTAAAAGTATCACACACTTCCAAGCATGCCTCGCACTCAATACATGAATTTATTTGCTCAATAATTTCCTTTGTTTTCATAATCAATCATGATCTTAATACAATTTATTAATCAACCGGTATCCGGTCTCATCATCTCTGAAATTAATCTTAAAAGGCAATAATAGGTTTCGATAACGTTCAAGGAGATTAAATAAGGTAGCATATTCTGGTTTTTCAAATTTATCTTTTAATTCTTCACCGATTCCATCTAAAAATTAGTATGGTTATAACACGAAATTTTCTTGAAAATTATTTAATGGAAATACTTTGTTCGTGAGAAATCAAAAATCGCATGAATTTTATTTAGAATGTCAATCATGGGGATTTCTATAATACAGCTGATTCTCACCATTATTCAAATCGTATTTTAATTTAAGACCTTTAAAAACTTATTCAATATGAGCATATTCTTTTTCAATTAAATTTTCAACATCTTGGATCGAATAATTAAATGGACCTTGAGCTTCCATTTTCAATGACGTCAAAGCTGCTGAAAATCTAAGTGCTTTTTTTGGATCTTGAGAAATTCTTGCTCCTAAGTAGCCAATAAAAGCCGTATCTCCTCTACCCGTTCTCCCGATAGATGATTTATTTTTCCATGGATAAAAATAAATTGTATCTTGAAATAACAAGCTTATCCCTTTTTCATGAGTTATGAGAATTTCCTTGATATTTTTGAAATTTTGTGCTAATTTGAATGCTCCGAACTCAATATCGTTTTCATCAGTTAACACGTTCAGTTCCGTTTGGTCCACCTTTAATATATCTACTTGAGAGAGTATTTCAGATTGTAAGGATTCCTCCAATTTTTTATATAAAATCTTATCATTTTCTCTAATCCGAATAAATCCTTGAATATCTAAGCATAACTTGTGCTTGAATCGTGTTGATAGAAATTTCAATAAATCAGTATTAACTTCTCCCGCAAGAATTGAACCAATAACAAAGAACCTTAAATTGAAATCAGGAATTTCAGATTGAATAAATGCTCCAGCAAATCCAAGCGGTTTATAACTTCTAAATTCCATGTTTTGAGAAGAATATATGTTATGAATACCGGAAGTCTCATTAGCAGGATAAGCAATAACTTCAACCCCTTCTTTTCTCAAAATGTCCAAGATTAAAAAATCTTCTGCTCTTAAACGAGTAATGATTGCCATCTTTAAATTCATGCGGATTCCAGTAAGCCCTCCATAAAAAACTCCTCCTCCAATTGATGGATATGAAATCCCATCAATCTCAATAATGTCTTTAGCGATGTGCCCTAAAATCGCAATGTCAACATCCTTCTCATCATTTTTAGACATGGATATATTTTATTATTTTCTTTAAAGCTTTTGAAATTTTCGCTTATCATCATTAGAAATAGATTAAAGCATTCCATGGAATAATTAATCTTTAAAATAATTCAATATAAGAAGGTAAAAATGAAGAAGTAAGTAAAATATTTTTTTTTAATAAAGTAATTATTCATATAAATATAATGAACCAGCTTTAGAGTTACTTATGAAGCTCTCAATTATCTTTTCCTCGATCTGGTATAGATCTGAGTCAAGTGCAGATACACAATTCCAATCGTGATAATTTTTGGAATTTTCAAAAATAACACCATGAGTTATTATATTATCATCACATTCATGGAAAATTGTTCGACCATATGAATATTCTACACCACATTTTTCACAATTTAGCACGTTGCGTTCATCACCCATATTTTGTTTAATTTGTTTTGTTATTTCAAAAAAATTTTCATTTTCTATATTTTTGTTATTAAGTTATATTAATTGAGATCCTTTTTAAATCTTACCCATATATTTCCCATCTGCATGAATGGTGTGTTTAATCTTCTAAATCGACAAAAATAAGTGAAATGAACAAATAAATAATTGTGAATGCTATTTCAAAAAAATGTTCATTTTTTCCTTTTTCCTATTTAAAGCGACAAATTTTTATTGAAAATCTTTTAGATACAGATTGTAGTGCCTTCTTTTTCACAATTTAAATTTTAAAGAGTGGGATAACTATCGGTTGCTAGGCAGAAAAATTTCTCAGGAAAGAGGCATTTTTAGCGTTGATCACTAGTAAGATTGGAACATGTATATGTGACTTCACTTCTTAAATTCTTGGTTATATATTTATTATCTCAAATTTTAGGAGGATTATAAAGAAATGAAATTCCCTTTAATCGCGAATTTTATATGTTCTAATATTATATATAAAAGCCAGAAAAAATGCTATGATTGAAAATAATAAAACCCATTCAGCGAATGTATTGTTTGTAGGACTATACACTATAAAGCAAATGAAAGGAAAAGTTAAACCATACAAACCTAACTTTTTAAGATTGCGATTATGGGTTAAAAAAAATGCTAAACTGTAAAAAGCGATTGAGACTAAAAAACCGGTAAAAGCAAATCCCATAGATATGGCGTGATATAGTATGCCTGGACCCGCTCTATCCAGGTTAAATACCCCTAAAAACAAATATCCCACCGCTCCAATTAATCCACATAGAAATCCAAGTCTTATTAATATATTAAAACTTTTTGAAAGGTGATACTGAATTTTTAATTGATGAACATAATAGAAATGGCTAAAAAACATTATTATACCACAGAAGATCGTGATGCCATCATTTAAAAATGGAAAAGGAATAATACTGCTATCTCCTAATTGACTAATAAAATTAATGCAGATGTTGTATCCATAAAATGATGCCAAAAAGATATTTACAATGAGCAATAATAGATATGTGATTCCTCCTAAAATTAAAAATGTTCCGATAGATTTCTCATTTAGACATTTATTTATTCTCTTATTCTTTTTCCCAATATCAAGAAGTACCTTTTCCTCAGCCATATCTTGATCTGTCATAAATACACATAATACATGTTTCCAAGGTATATTAAATTTGAATAAATAAAAAATAATGGATAGATTAAAATACGCTAATATTTAGATTGTATAAAATACATGAACGGGATAATTCTTTGTTTCTTTTAATCACTGAAAACCTTTTAATTCTCCTTATGTGTATTATTTTTTTACTAATTCTTCTATCGATTTAGTAATGGTATTGATAAAATTCTTAGTGAGATGATAGTCTTGTCGAATATATTTAGCAATCTCGATTTGAATTGCGCTAATACTTTTTTGATTATAAAATTTTTGAGTGATATAGCCTCCTGAATATGATAAATTGAAGTCAGTTAAAGCCATCCCATCATCTATTGTAAAATATTTTGAAAGTTCTTGTTCAAGTTGTGCACATCCCCAAAATTGGCTGCAATCGTGAGCTTTGTTATCATCTCTCGTTTGGAGCGTTTTCCCAAAAATATGACCAAAGACGATGTCCGGATAATCATCTGTTGGCTTTGTAAACCCATGAAAATCGATTAATAAACATTTATTATGGATCGATATGCATTCTTGCGTGAATTTTATTAAAATATCATGATATGCATTATGAATAATGCGTGCTTCATTTGATTTTTGGTTAAATGCGGTTTCTGATGCGGGAGGTCTGTTGAGATCTAGTTTGCTTCTGTGTATTTTATTTAAAATATAATAAATTGTCAGATTCTTTTTTTTTAAATTATTAATTAGCCATTTTGCGATGATGTAAGTACTTTCATCAGCAATTAGAGGTCCAACGGTTTTATTTAAAATTGATTTAGGTTTCTTATAGCCTCCATGCGAGCAAGAAAGAACTATCGGTACGATGCCCGTTCCAATTTCAAAATATTTTCTGAGACTCATTCAAGATCAAGAATTAATTTCAAATTATAAGTTTTCTATTTTTGACAGAACAAATAACATAATGCGATAGAATTTCTGAAAAAATAACAAATTGATTAATGTCGAAAATTTTATATTATGAACACGATAATAATGTTGATCGTTCTTAATACTCGGATAATATTAAATTTCATAATCTTTTTTAATTTTAATTATTTTAATAATACAAATAAGTAAAAACTTACTTACTTTAGTTACTATTTTGAGGAACGGGATATATGTCTATAGATGATCTAATTAATTTTATGAAGCGAAAAGGATTTAGAGATACGTTAGAAGTGTTGAGCCAGTTCAAAAATTTTAAGACGGACAAACATACTTTTTATAATGAACTAAACAAGTTTAGTTACTATAATTCCTTCTTTCGTGTTAAAGACGACCTTATTAAAAAGGGTTTAATCGAAATCGAATTAAATAATAAGAAGAAATACGTTAAGCTCACTGATAAAGGTTTGGATGTATATAACAAGTTAATTGAAATTAACTCGTTGATTAACGGAAAATAAGAACATCAAGAATTATTAACAATCTCTTATTCTTTTATTTGCTACATCTTAAAAAAAAGTACTCGTATTAAAACTTAAAACTATATCAAGAAAAATGATATTTAGAAAATTAGTTGTGGGGCCTTTAGCAACCAATTGTTATATTTTTGGTTCAGACATCACTAAAGAAGTTGTTATCATTGATCCAGGAGGAGAAGATGATAGAATTATCCAAACTATTGAAGAATTAGACGTTAAACCTATTTCAGTATTATTGACACATGGTCATTTTGATCATACCTTGAAAGTTGGAAAAATTCAACGCCATTACAAGATTCCATTAATGTATAACAAGAAAGAGATGGAATCCGGGATTTTTTCGCATAAAGAAGCCGATAAATGGTTAAAAGAAGGGGATATCATTGAGGTCGGTGAAATTAAATTACACGTCCTTGAAACTCCCGGTCATTCTCCCGGTTCACTCTGCTTTTACAGTAATGATGTACATGAATATGAAGGGCAAAAAATAGATGGAATCCTTTTTTCAGGAGATTTAATTTTTAGACAGAGTATTGGTCGTTCAGACTTTGAAGGCGGGGATCAAAATTTACTTTTCTCTAGCATTAAAAATAAAATAATGAATAATACATCACTCACGGATAATTTTCTCATTTGTTCTGGGCACATGGATCTTACAACAATAGGATTTGAACGAAAAAATAACATGTTTAGAAATTATTTCCTATAATCACGAAATTTAATTATAAATTATACTGGATATTATTCTAATCCAAGGATAGGATTAATCACTACCAAAAGCAAAATAATAAAACTCCTTTCTTTAAAAATACGATACATACAATGGAGATTCAAATATTATTATTGGGATTTACCAATTTGGGATATAAATCTCAATCATAATGGATTTTTTATATTGTTCTTTTTACTTTTTAATATCTTTTTATTAATCTTAAATTCTTATTTATAAATCAAAAAGAGTAAATAAATTTATGAGCGTTAAATTTTCTATTATTAAATAAGATGATAATTTTTTAAGTACATAATATATTATAATAATAAAAATTAGTTTTTTAAAAGAAAGGTGAATAGTAGTCCGTGATAAATGTTAATGAAGTCAAAGCTATCATACGTAGATTTGAGGAGAAGGAAGGAGTTCGCGGGGTTATTATTTGTGACTCAACTGGTCTTCCCATTAAATCGAATCTTCCAATAGAGCAGACTGAAGAAGTATCTGCTTATATTACTGCTCTGATTGGCAAATCAGAGTCATGCGTGAAAGCTCTTGATGAAGGTAATCTTAATTTTATTCGCTTAGAGACAACACGCGGCGAGATAATGATTGCTAGGGAGGACCAATTGATTCTAATCATCTTAAAATAACTCAGAATGTAAAAATTGTATTATTACTTCCCTCTTTTTATGCATTTGATAAATTTAAATTTCTTCAATCTATGATATATTTAAAGTGAATTCTTTACTAATTTAAGAGAAGAATTACAAAAATCAATCCAATAAAACATTGTGAAGTACGAATGGATAAAAAAGTTCTTGAGCAGAAAATGTCTGAATTAATGGATTTAGTCCCTGAATGCGAGGGATTAATCGCAAGCGATCTTTCTGGTAACGTATTAATAGGGCAAACGATTACTGACATGGATCATAAGCTCCTTGCGAAGGATTGCATAGCAATCATGAAGGGTTCGAAAGCGTTAGGAGATAATCTAGGGAAAGGAAAAATAAAGACAACTACAATAGATTACGATAATGGTTTTGTAGTAGTCAGCAGTTCAGATGAATTAATTATAATCGCATTAGCAGGATTAGATGGTAAAGCATCATTAAGTCTTATTAAACGTAACTTGATTAAAATTTCTAACATGTAACATATTAATTTTATTTCCTCTCTTTTTAGAATGTTTAGAATAATATATAAAAAGTAAATAAAAAAAATTATTTATCTTCGTCCTTGAGACCTTTTTCTTCGAGTAATGAATCGAGATCAGTAGATGTTTTTTGTTCTGGTTCAATTTCTTCCTTTTTCTTTTTAGAGATTTTCTTTTCTGCTTGTTCCTTGCTAGATTTTAATTCTTGTTCCACGTCTGTAGCTTGTGGTGGAATTTCCGAGACGCTAAGGTATTTTCCTCGACGAGTTTTCTTTTTTGTTGGTTCTTCAATTGGAGTTTCAATTGATTTCTTCGTCTTCTTGACAAATAAATATGTTAACGCTACCAAAATAGCAAATATTGCAAAGACTATCACCATGAAATATTCATTCATGTAATCTAACAAATCCTTTTCAAAGGTTTTATATGTATCTGATGCGTGGATAGTAATAATTTCATCAGTTAAGAGATTTTGAACGTCAGCTGAAATGGATAACATAAATTGGGGTATTGAAGATATATCGATTTCAATGATAATGCTTGTTTTATATCCAGATGAGAATTTATTGAGTAAGATGCTATCTATTTGCACGATTTGACTTGGGAGATGCGGGCTTACATTAATCGTGATATTGGCAATCTTCACGTCGTATAAGCCCAGATTATATAAATCTATAATGAAAGTGCTTTTAGAATTCTGATATATCTGTACATTTTGCTTATTTAATGAGATTAAAACATTGGTAACATCTCGTAATAGATCAACGGTAATGTTATATGGTAAATTTAAAAGGTATTGATCTCCAGGCCAGAAAAGGCGGAAAGTTAACGTTTCTTCATCATTAAGAGTTAATGTATCAATTTCAAAAAGTGTGGATCCATTTAAATCGGTTAATTGAGAGGATAGGTTTATCCATTCTCCATGGTCATAATATTGGTAAGTAACATTTTTATTTATTAATTCGGTTCCAAACTCTGTAGTCAGCGTTGAAGTTATGTTCAGTACGTTTCCTCTAACTGGATCTTCTGGAATTACCATGACATTTCTAAATTCGCTATTCATTTGTATTTCAAATGATTTATTGAATTGGGCATAGCTACTTATGAAATTTTCATCATATATATTCACAATGAACTTGGTTGAATCTGGAAGGTATGTACATTCATTTCTTTCAAAAGGCTTTAATATTGAAGCGCCTGTTATTTCTTTATCATATTTTAGAGCTATGATGTAACCTTCTAGAACATTTTCTGTATCGTTGATCAAAAGAGCATATTCACTGCTTTCGTAAGTTCCGGCTATTTTATCATCAATATATATTTCAACAATCGTTTTTGCTCCACCTTTTCTCATTGGAGCGTTTAAACCATTCCAAGTACCATCCATTTCAAAATCAGGAATTTCAAGTTCTACAGTAAATTCTTGACTATCTCCACCAGAAGGGTCTCCTTTTAATTTCAGAGTTTCTACTGGTGAAGTCGTTTCATTAATTATCCATTCTTCGTTACATAAAGCAACTAATTTTACTTTTACCTTCACGTTTAAATCAATTAATTCATGTAGATTTTGAAGAGTCATGGTGAATTTGACTTTTTCAGCAGGATTAAGAATTGTTTCATTTTGCAAGAATGATTTAAGTAATATAGGTATTTCTTCACCACTAACATCTATGGCATATTCTTGGTTAACATCAGACTGATTTACTGCGTAAAAGTTAGGCATGTGTTGTCCAGTGGTTTCGTTAATTGCAGCAATTAATATGGAATAATTGTCGAAAACCTTGTTTACAACCCTTCCACTTAAAACGTTTCTTTCAAGAAGAGGCTCATAAAAAAAATCTTGTAAGTAAACATCATAAGTATCTATGTATAAGGTTAACTTCTTGCATCCAATAGCAGAACCATTTGACCAAAAGAATCCAAGATAATATTTACCAAGAAGAGGTACGGAAGGATCAACATCTAAAATAGTAACATTATCGAAATCATATAATAAGATATTTCCTTCTTTAACTCCTGAAGTATCATTTCTTTGGGGAACTGGATATTTGGTGTTATTATTTGGATAAAACAATACAGCACTTGCATTCCCGTTTTTGGGAGCTTGACCGTTCGCACCTTTAATATCTAATTGAGCGATAATCGAATCTCCATACATAAATCCATTAGTTTCCCAAGCTATCCCTGAATAATCAATATAGCTATGCATATCATAAATGGCGTTTGGAGATATTAAATCCAAAGTGTATAGGCCACTAACCGCATTTGCAAGTGATACATTTGTTTTATCGTAATTCATTAAACCTTCAATAGGAGTCTCGGTATTGTTATAGATATCAATTGAACTAGGATTTGTAAGGTTAGTTGCATCAAAATAATTAGGATACACGAACCAAAATTCGAGAAAATCCCAATGGTCAAAATTTATATTGTTTATATCAAACATATAATAAAATTTCCAACGTGGTGTAGTATCATAGCTTACATTGTAGGTAGTTATTGCAGGATCTATCCAATAAGCTTTTATATCATACGATACATCAAATTGAAATCCCTTAATAATACTATTATTCCAATCCATGTTTACTTGATAATCGTGTTGTGGATTGCTAATTATATAAGAATTAAATTCATTATTCCACTGGCCTAATCCCCAAGTCAATGCAGAACTTGTAGCATAAACGCCCGTATCAATAACTTGATTTTCTATGGGAATATCTTGGATGTTTAAATTATCATCTTCGGAAACATAGAAATCTGAAGGCATATATCCTCTAGTGACATTTAATTTAAATGAACTTGAGTCCAAATATTCTGAAGTGTACGATACATCAACATATTTTCTTGCATTACTCCAAGAGGTTCCATTGTCAGAGCTCATTTTTAGTTGATGTTGAATCGTGGTATCGGGATCTCCAAAAGTTTCTCTAGGCAAGGTTACCAAGCTATAGACCAAATTTGGATTGTTAGATTTGATTACAATAAAGTAATTATAAAGGATCATGTCTGCTGTGTTAGGGACGTTGAAACTAAAATAAGTTAAGTTATCACCATGATATGCGACATAATCCAAAATGTAGGAATCTATTTGTTCAGCATAATCAGGTTCCATGGTGTCTTTTATAAGATTATTTTGAGTTCTGGAGATTGTAGTATTAGCTTTGTATAGGGTAATATTTAATTCTGAAGATAAGGCCTCAGTCATGTTTAATGTTCGAATCCATGCATAAAATCCATTTACAGTAGAATTCTCTCCCTTCAAGTCAAATTCGAGAGCAACTTGATCAGTACTCGTGATTGGAAGGTCAAACGCATATGTTGAAAATTCATCGAGTTCATAAATTGTGACATTATAATTTGTCGTATCTCCTCTTGAAATATAAAATTGAACTTCATTCTTGTTTGTTAAATCTATGTATTTGAGGTTTTCATTAATAATGCGTTTTTCAATATCATGGATCCCCAAGTTTGAATTCAATGCTATCGAATTAGTAACATCTATCCATCCCGAACCAATACTATCTTTCATTTTAATAACCATGCTTGCATTTTTGCTTGTCATAAGTCGAAGTGAAATTATCAAACCTAGTATTAAGTTTCTGTCAAAATTTAAATTAATAGTAGGATTCGGATTCGTAGAATTAAAACTGGTGTCTGAAAAATCTGCTGTTAATGTTAAATTGATGACACCATTAAATCCATCAAATCTTATAAAAGTTGAGTCTAAACCATCATGTAATTTAGTTAAATCTAATTTTGAAGAGTTAGTACCTTGATTTACTGTCATATTAGAATATCCTGGATTTCGATTCATATCGAACTCTATAAAACTTGATGCATCTAAAGCGCTATCATCTTCAAAAATATAATCGGTTGTGAAATTATTTTGAAAAGTGAAATTGAAGTTACCTTCTGTCAAATATGAGTCAATTGAATTTGATATGGAAGGGATATCGAAATATTTCTGGTTCTTTTCCAAAGAAGAAGTATTTGTTGCATAAATTCGAACATCTTGATCATCCCCCGATCCCGTGATATAATAATCGCTCAAGTATGGATCGGAGCTAGGTGATAAGTTATTTATTTCATTGTCATTAAGAACTTGACCATTATCATTAATTTCAGCAAAATTAAATCCAGTAAATATCTGAGTATTAGTTAGAAAAATTGAAATAACAAAAATACTCACTATAAAAATTTGTTTTGTTTCTTTTTTTCGTTGATTCATATAAAACAACCGAATTATTCAATTTTTTTAGTATTAAAATAATGTAAAAATAAAAAAATTTCGCAATTTATTTTAAATTTATTAGATAGAATAGAATATGACAAAATATTATAAACTATCAGTACATTCTTTTGATTTAAATTAATATATCTTAATTTTGATATTATTATGCTTGAGGAAATTGAGGACCAAATTATAAATGATATAAATACAAATAGAGAGCAATATATTGATTTCTTACGTAAAATAATTCAAGCTAAATCTTATAATCCTCCTGGGAATGAATTAAATGTCGGATTGTTGATTGAAGAATACTTGAATTCTGTAAATATCGAGAATCAACTCTATCCATTTGATGATAATCGTGCAAATTTAATTGCTTTTTTAAATGAAAACAAAAATGGCAAGATCTTATTGTTCAATGGTCATATGGATGTAGTGCCTCCTGGGAATGAAGAAGAATGGACAAATCCCCCAATAGAAGCATTTGTAAAACGAAAAAAATACATGTATGGAAGAGGAACTGCAGATATGAAGGGGGGATTAGTTGCAATGATTATAGCTTTGAAAATTTTAAAATCACTTGATACTGAGTTCTCAGGAAATATGATTTTAAATGCGGTTGCAGATGAGGAAACGGGAGGCATCCTTGGAACGAAATGGTGCCTTGAAAACGTTCTTCAATCTTATAAGCCAACTTTTGCGATTATTGGAGAGCCAACTGGGCTAAATCCTCTACCAAAAGCGATCTTGCTCGGTGAAAAAGGGCATCTGTACATAAAAGTCATTACTAAAGGGATTTCATGTCATGCTTCCATGCCATCAATGGGAAAAAATGCAATTTACATGATGAGTGAGTTAATTGAAAAATTAGAAAATTTAAAAGATTATATTCCCGAATCTAAACCTCCTCTTTCTTTAAAAGAATTAAAGGAATTGATAGCATCAGCTTTCCCTAGTCTTGAAATTTTTGAACGCATTTTGAGCGAGCAATCTCAACTGAGTAGCTTGCTTCAATCATTGGTGCAATTTAGCTATTCTCTTACCATGATTAATGCTGGAATAAAGGGAAATGTTGTTCCTGATACATGCGAAGCTCTTATTGATATTCGATTATTACCAGAGCAGAAGATTGAGCCGATAATTGGTGGTTTCAAGAAATTGATTGAAAAAGAGTTAGGATATGAAGTAAGAGATAATCTATCAGGGAATCCTGGAGATGTATATATTTATTTAGGAATAGCAGATGCATCAGAAGGATCCTATTGGAATAAGTGGAACGAATCTCACGCTTTAGAAGAATTTCATGAGATAGTCGAAAAGATCTATAAGAAAAAGCCATTTTACTTGTTATTACCCGCTTCAGCAGATGCTCATTACCTCAGAAATAATGGTTATTGCCCTCAAACTATCTTATTCGGACCAGGAAGTGCTGGAACTGCTCACGCAATCAATGAATTTCTTGAAATTGAAGATTTTTTAAATGCGATTAAGGTATATACCCTTTTTGCCTATAATTATCTAAAAAAATAAAATCAAAGAGAAATGAACATAAACAAAATGAAATAACAATTTATTTAAGATCTTATTTTCTTAATAGTTTTAAAATAAAGTAATTAAATTAATTCGATAGTGCACGATATAAAAACTGAAGATACTGTAATTTTAATCGATGTTTCACGATCGATGGTTCGAAAGGATTTTAGACCGAATCGATTAACTATAGCTCTGAATGCGGTTAAAAATTTCATTCATGCAAAATTTACAATTGATCCAAAAGATAGAATCGCACTTCTTTCCTTTGGAGATAAAATTACTAAATTAAGCCCATTTAGTTATCAAGAAGATATTCTGGTAAATACTCTTAAAAAGATCCAACTTGGAGGTAATGGTCAATTACATGAAGGAATAGCGTTTGCTTTACAATTATTAGTAGAAGAAATGCGCAAGTTGGGGGGAAAAACGCAGCGAATTTTGATAATCTCAGACAGCAAATTAAATTTCGATACCAAACTTCAAAAATTAATATCGATCGCAGCGGGATTAGGCATTTTTATTGATACTTTTCAATTAGGAACAGAAGAGGTCTATTCTGAGAATATTTTCAAAAAAATAGCTAAAAATACTGGAGGAGAATATGGTTTTTTTAATAATTCAAAAGCTATATTGAATGCAGGGATTTCTTTCGCGTCAAAAAAAGCGAGTAAAACGACTAATGATTACTTTTCTCCTGATAAACAAGAAAAAATCGCACCCTTGATAAATGAAATTGCACTACCGCTAAGGAGACCATCGGTTTTAGATATTCGTTTAATGATGAGTAAAAATGGTTTGGGTCAAGAAAAGTGTCAAATCTGTCATTCTCTTAAAGCTCCGATGACAGATGCTGATTTTTATTCTGAAGGGCGTTATTGTCCTTCATGTGAACGTCCAATGCACATATCATGTGCTACAATGTGGGCTAAAAAAACAGAATACAATGAAAATATTTTTAGATGCCCTTTTTGCTACTTTTTGCTTGAACTTCCTGCATATGCAACTAAACTTATTAAAGAAAAGACCGAAGAGGAACCTAAAATTAGACTCTTATCTCAAGATGATGATAAAACTACACACATGGTGCTAATTAGTGAAGAAAATGTATCTGAGATTAATGTTTCTTGTAGCTATTGTTATAGCATATTTTTAGGAGATTATAAGGTTTACCAATGCGAAAAGTGTAAAAGTTATTACCACGAACCTTGTTTAGAAAAGATGAATAATGAAATACAAGCGTGCAGAAATTGTGGTGCTAAAATTTCATTTTCTTAAATTTGTTATTAAATCTTTCTCATTTTATTCCATTCTTATTGAATAACAAAACGACCAACTTTTTTAGAAAGTTTTCATTTATAATTTAATGTAACACATGGAGGTTTTAAACGTTTCAGAAAAAAAAAGTAAATGGGTAATTACAAGTGCGTGGCCTTATGTGAATGCGGTTCCTCATCTAGGAAACATGATAGGAAGTACATTATCTGCAGATGTATTTGCTAGATTCTTAAGATTAAGAGGAGATGAGGTTGTATTTGTATCGGGATCGGATTCTCATGGTACTCCAGTTGCAATTGAGGCTAAAAAGCTTGGCAAGTCCACTAAAGATTTGGCTCTTAAAAATCACGAAATCATTAAGGATCTATTTAAAAAATGGAAACTTTCATATGATAACTATACTGTTACTCATAATCCTATTCATATTGAATTTGTCCAGAATTTTTATATGGATGTACAAAAAAATGGGTATATCTTTGAAAAAGAAATCGAGTCTTTTTATTGCGAAACGGATGATTTATATCTCCCAGATAGATTTGTGGAAGGCATTTGTCCCCACTGTGAATTTGAAGATGCGAGAGGAGACCAATGTGATAATTGTCAAAAATTATTAACCCCATTAGAATTAAAAAAACCAAGATGTGCGATTTGTGGTAATTATCCAATAATTAAAAAGACAAAGCATTGGTACTTCGATTTTCCAAAAATGCAGAATTTGATTGCGGATTTTATTGATAAAAATGAATTAATACCTCAAAATGCTCGTCAGATGTGTTTAAATAGCATTTCAGAAGGAATTCCTGAACGAGCAATAACTAGAGATTTAGAATGGGGTATTCCTGCGACATTCGATGGTGCTAATAATAAAACGATCTATGTTTGGTTTGAAGCTGTCTTGGGATATATTTCAGCGGTTAAAGAATGGGCTGAAAAGATCATTAAAAAACCCGAAAAATTTGATTATTTCTGGAAAGATAAAAATACACGAACGGTCTTCTTTATTGGAAAGGATAATATTACATTTCATCTAATCATATTTCCAGGATTGTTATTAGGTTATAATAAAGATAAAGCCGAAGATGAGAAATTTGTTTTACCATATAACGTATCTTCAACAGAATGGTTAATGTATGAGAATACCAAGTTTTCTAAATCGAGAGGTATAGGAATTTGGATTGATGATGCATTAGAACTTGCTCCTTTAGACTATTGGCGTTTCTCTTTGCTTTACAATAGACCTGAAACTAGTGATACATCATTCTTATGGACGGAATTTGAAAATAATATTAAGACATTAAATGATAATATAGGAAACTTCATTCACAGGACTTTAACATTTATAGAAAAGCAATTTAAGGGCGAAGTTCCAGAAAGATCTAAAACTGATAAAATAGATGAACAATTTTTAGATCTAATCGAAGAAATAGCAAGATCAACTGAAGAAAATATGTTGAATTTTAAAATTAGGAAATCCATAAGAGATATTGCAAGTTTTGGAAAAGAGTGTAATATTTATTTAAATGAAAAAGCACCTTGGCATTTAATCAAAGAAAATAAAGTTAAAGCTGGTCAAGTTTTCAATATTTGTACCCAAGCAGTTCACGCTTTTGCAATTTTATTAAATCCATTCATTCCTGATACGAGTTTTCAAATTTTATCATATTTAAACCTCGATTCAAATATTAAGTGGCAAGATATAAATAAAAACGCGATCAAGGCAGGTCAAAAAATAAAAAAACCTATGCCTTTATTCCAAAAATTGGATGTTAAAGAACTTCAAGAAAAGCTTGAAACCATAAAAGAAAATAAAGAAAAAAGTGAACATGAATTGATATCGTATGAAGATTTTAAGAAATTAGATATAAGGGTTGCATTAATAGAAGAAATTGAAAAAGTACCTAAGGCAGATAAACTTTTCAAATTAACTATCGATTTAGGAACCGAGAAAAGAACTCTCGTTGCTGGATTAGCAGAACATTATAAAGTTGAAGAATTAAAAGGGAAAAAAATTGTGATATTAGCAAATTTAGAACCAAGGAAATTAAGAGGAATCGAAAGTCAAGGAATGCTTCTTGCAGCGGTTGATGGAGATAGTGTTTCAATATTAACTCCAGATAAAAACATTTCTCCTGGAGCAAAAATTGAATAATCTATAATTTGAGTGAAAATATCGGATTTAATCTTGCGATGATTTCTCCAAGATTCAATTGAAGAGATTTTAAAATAACATCTCTTCCCCTATATTCAAATTGCAACTCTTTAACATTCCGCACAATTTTAAGTTTACTTGTATCTTCTTTTAATTCACACACAAAATACCTTTGATCTTTATACTCTAAAACTTTTTGTACTCTTTTAATATCTGGAAAAGAATAACCCCCACCATGCGCTAGAATATTCGCATTCTTTAAAAGATCCATTAATCCGAATCTTTCAGCATTTTCCTTAAAATTAAAAGTTTTAATAACTTGTTCTGAAAGATTTGGTTTACCTTTAAACAAGTAACAAGTTATATCAGCCCTTAAAACAGTTGGAAATATATCATTTTCAACAAGGTCGCAATTTATATCAGTACAACAACATCCGAGATACATGTTATTATAATCTTTTAAGAATTGGTGAGGTTGATTACAAATTACATAAAAATCATTTCCAAAAATCTGTTTTGCAATCATTTCTCTCTTAATATTTGAAAATTTTAATGCTTTTAAGTGAAATTTCATGTATTCTTTTGCTTGTGAGTCAGTTAATATATATTGTTTTCCAAATGGGGTTGTTTCTTCAATTGCCATTTGTTTAAGAATCGATGATTCATCTATATACAAGCCTATTCCATATAAATCATTACGAAACTCAGGAGCAGAGCCGTGGATTAAAAATACATATGGGGGTAAGTTCATATCCGATAAGTTTTTCAACTCAAAACAATTAATAAAATGGTTGCTTACTCCGTAATCCCAATTTAGAAGAATATTTTCATGATATAATTCCATTGATTTAATTTTGTCAATTTCCTTGATAATATCAAATGGATCCGGAAGTTTATTCAACCCACCCACCAAAATTCCGCAACAATTTGGTTTCATGTTCAAAAAAACGAGCCTTTCTTTTCCACTTCCCCAGTTTATTCTTCCTCCATATCCCAAACCAGAACTCCATCGAAAATTATTTCGAGAAATTGTTTCATCGGGGGAGGAAATAAAGGATGCTTTTGGTTCAATCCCATATTTTTCTTGAATAACTTGAAATTGAGCCAAACCATATTTCATATTAGCTTTGCATAATCTTGAAGCGCCATCATTTAATCCAGTAGAAAAAATGAACTTAGAAGTTCTTTCTAATAATTCTTTCTTTGATAAATCCAAGACCTTATTGGATGTATTAGCTAAATTCATCAGATTAGAATTATAAATTTAACCATACTGAAGTAATAAATAATTATAATACCATTGATATATAATATTAATGCAAATTATTTCGTTATTTCATTTTTATTTTAGATAATTGAATGCCTTATAACCATTATGAGCCATATAAATGAAATTGTACTATACGATTTGATCCAAGGTATCATTATAGAAGGAGAATACTTGGGATCTATAATAACTAAATATAAGGATGATCGTAAATCCGTTATCTTTTCAGATCAAGTTAAAATATCCAAAGATAATGGTTTATTTTTTGAAAAGGGATTAACTATTGGTTTTGAAATTCTCAATCATAAGTCATCTGCTTTCTCCCGTAAATTAGACAATTTTACCATTAGTGATTTATCTACAATAGAATATTGTGTAAGAATTCCAGATGACATAATGTTTTTGTATGATGAAGGACAATTTTCTGATACATTTCCCTTTACTATAAATTTGTTACATACATCAGGGCTATATTTAGATGATTATAAATATGGCATCAACCACTTTGATTTTTTCCATGGAGAAATACTTAATAATCCTATTTCTCTAATTAATAATGGAATTATTCTTGCGGATCGCGTGGTTATTGATGATCAGGGAGATCCCGTATTTTATGATTGTTTAATTGTTGGAAGGGATGAAAAAGAGAATTTAAAAGTAAGCTATGAACCATTAACTAATGTTGATGATAAAGCTGTTGAATTCATCATCATTTTAGGAATAGAAGAACTAAAGATTTGAGGTATTAATGTTACTTTACGAGAATAAAAAAGCAAAACTGCTTAATATTTTAAAAATAGGTATTAATCCCTTTAAGAAATTTGTAAGTACGGGAGAAATAAAGGAAGATTTAGGTTTGGTTAATTCTCGTAAACCCACACTTCAACATATTGTTCAAATTATCAAAGATGAGGATAATTTTATATTACCCATTATAGGAAATGTAGGCACGGGTAAAACACATTTATTTTGGGCTCTAAAAAACATCCTTTATTATTATAACACGATTTATATTTCATTAGATACAGTTTATAAGAAATTTTTCTATAGTACTTATTCAGAATTTATTGATGCTATTGGAGTAGAACCATTACGATTCATTGTAAACCAATTATGTGATGATTGGGGCGCACTTGATAGAATTTATGGTTTTTTTCATATTGCAGATATTGACAAAGTAAAAAAAATTGCTATCCAAAAATTAAAAAATCAGTTTGAAAGTGATGAACAAGCTACTCTAATTGATGTTATAAATGGAATAGTCACTCATCAACTCGATCCGTTTAAAAAAATCGAAGCGGAAGGTTGGTTATTAGGAGAATTAATGAACGTGAGAGAACTATCGCGATTAAAATTGAGATATGATTTAAGAAAGGGTAAAGCTGCATATGTCATGCTTAAACTTCTTATTGAAAATTCTAAATTAGGTTCCGTTTTATTTATTGATGATTTTGAAAGAATAATTTCAATTTTGAAACCAAAAGATAGTGATACTGAGGAAATATTTGATCCAAGTTGGTTATATGGTCAAAGTCAAAGTCCAGAAAAAATTTCTTCGCAAAAATTATTACAGAAAATCATAAAATTACAATCCATTAAACGATTGCACTTAATCATTACTTTAAAATCAGATCGTTCTCTTGAAGAAATTAAAAAAAGTTTTCAAGAATTGAGTAAAGACAAAGAAATTAAGTTTATTGATCCGATCTATATTGAAAATTTTACAGAAGATGATATCTATGATTTTTACACAAACAACATGAAGCACTTTTTAGAAAACTTAGGGCTCACAAAATTAGCAAAAGCTGAATTTGATTACTTTCCTCTAAATAAGCAGTTTTTAAAAACCATTTACTCCACAACAAATGGGAATCCTCGTGAAATTATCAAACTTCTGATAAAAGTCTTTAATGAAATTATTTTTTCAAATGATGATTTAAGATTTATTTTGGAGGAATATGAACCTAAAAAATTATGAAATCCTTTTTTGTAAAATGCTCCTGTAAATATTAATTTCTGAAATTACAGATTTCTTTGTTGCTAAATCCAAATCAGAATTCATAATTTTTACCTTAAATTCTTCTACTTGATGTACTTCATCAAAAAAAATCATTAAAAGACTTCTCAAAATTGGTTTACGATACAAATTGATGCTATTCTCTTTTAATAGAATCTCATAGAGCATATCAGTAGATTTTACATATTTCTTTAAAACTTTTATAGATTCTTGAACGATTTTAGAATTTTTCGAGTCTAAATTTTTGATGATCTTTGGATAAAAGCGATCGGGAATTTTTTTTGCATGATATGTAAGCATAAGAGCGTCAAATATTATGGGTTCATAATCATCAACTAGAGCAAATTCTATAACATCTGAAATTTTTTGAAATAAATCATCAATTCTTATTGATTTTAAGAAATTTGAGAGGATTTCTTTACGAATCCAACGATCAGATTTGAAAAATGTTTCAATCAAGAACTTTATATAATAATCACTCAAAAAGTGATTTCTACTAATTTCACCCAAAAGATATATAAGATTAATAACGAAATGATAAAGGAAAGAATCTGGAGAGTTATTTATAAGATATTCAACATCTAATAGATTTTTGAGCTGAGGGCTTTTACTAATCTCAATCAAATATTCATTGATTGCATCATGGTTCTCTTTTTTGATATAATCTTCAAGATGTTTATTGTAAACAATCATGTGCAGTTATAATGTAGGTTCCTCTTGAGAGTCATTTTTTTCATCTAAATTGACTTTACTAGTTGATATTTGAGATGATGGAAGGTATTCATCTTTAATTTTTTTCTTTTTTAAAAATTGATTAATCTCTCTATTATTAACTTTTTTAAGTCCAAGTGCTCCACTATTTTCCAAATAATCCCTGAAGTCATAAACAATTTGAACTACTTCGACTTGCTTAAAATTTTTTTTGAAAAT
>CAZOYD010000058.1:0-22023 GCA_964583985.1 uncultured archaeon | reverse complement strand
TATTTCCTTCTTTTGAATAAAATAAATGAAATCACAACAAGGATTATACTAACTAGTAAAAGAACATAGAAATCAAATCCGAATACAGATTTTCCTTTAGTTATGATACCATTTATGAGAGGATCCCCATGAGATAATGGCAATATGTATGCTATGACCTGTAAATAAATTGGCATCGCATTAATTGGAACGAAAATACCACTCAATAGGACTAAAACTAAAAAGATTGCAAAGAATAATTGATTAGCTTCGGTTTTTGTTTTACTGCTTGAACTTATAAAGATCCCTAATGAAAGCCCTGCAAATCCTAAAACAAATAACGCTAAAAACAGATCAAATACTGATCCTACAATATATAACCCAAATGAAAGTGCTGTAGCAACTAATGATATATTCTGAATTAATAAAATAAGCGTATAAGTTATGTATTTAGCTAGAAGTATCTCATTTCTTTTAATGGGTGTTAAGAGCAAGCGAGCAATCGGTTTTTCATGAACAATGACCAAGATGGTTAGAACCATTCCAACTCCAATGACCATGAAAGAAAGAGTCATGACGATACTATTATTAAATTTCGCATTATAGTTTTCTGGTATTGAGAATTCCTCAAATCCACTCAATTCAAATTGAGGGGTTAGATTGTTATCTCTTACAAAAATTTTAATAGAATCGAACACGGCATTGATGTTCTCTTGAATTTTTTGAGGATCTGAGGAGTCTATAATACAATCGATTAATCCTGGATAATCCCAAGTCAATAACTCACTAAAATCAACCGGAATAGCGATTATAATTTCGATTTCCTTTGCGATCAATAATTCCCTCGCTAATTCCATGCCATATAAGTCCGTCGTGATGTTATAAAAATGAACTAAATTCAACAATTCTGATTTGTTTACCGCTGCTAGATATGGACCATGATAATTATCTATTCTGGATTCAGTGAAATTATTTTCTTCAATAAATGCATTGGAATCATAAGAGACTACAACACAATTTATAGGAATTATGGGTGCCTTGCTTGAAATGCTCCCCATTACGCCCAACAAAGCTACGACCAATGGTGGTACGACTAATGCAATGAAAATATTAAATTTATCCGTCCATAACATTCGAAATTCTTTTTTGACTTGATTTAAAATCCGGTGAATCCTTGTTTTTAATTCATTAGTAATCGAATTAAACTTTGATGGTACTCTTCTTTCTTGGATATTTCACACCTCCAATTTCTTAAATTTGTATGCAATATACGCAAGAATGAGAAAGACCAGAGAAATTAAATTAATCATTATAACGTGTTCTGCATTAAAGGATAAACCACGTAAAGTGATATCTGAAATTAAAACGGAAGCGTGATCCAATGGTAATACATCAATTACAATTCTCATGCTACTTCCAAGAGATTCCGCGGGTATTACTGTACCAGAAAATATGATTATTATGATAAGCATCATCATGTACATCTGGTTTGCACCTTGCTCGGTAGGACTAATGGTGGAGATAAATAATCCCATGCATATACCACTGAATCCTATCATTATCAGAACAAGAAACAAATAGAATAATGATCCCAAGCTATACAATCCGAAAAAAGCAGTTAAGGTGAAAATTTCTGCGGCTTGCATGATCATGATAACAGAGTTGGCGATTATTTTACTCAACAATATTTCTCTCTTTGCGGTGGGTGTAATCAACATCCTCGGCAGAGGTTTTTCTGAAACAATTGATAAAGATGTTAAATTCATGGTTGTGGCTATTATTATTATGGGTAATATCAACGGTAGAGCATAATTTAGGATTTGAGACTCCCAAGAAGGAGGACCGAATTCTAGATGTGGGATCATCATGGTAAAATTTGTTAAAGAATCAATTTCAATTCTAAACATTGCTAAAGGTTCCTGCATGGCAACTTCAATTGCATCTAAAGCGCCACTATCTGTCCCATCAATGTGATAATAAATAACCGTATTGGTGTTATTTTCTATAGTTTCAGAAAAATTTTCAGGTAGTATTATGAAAACATCAATGATTTCATTTTTTAAGTAAGATAAGCAAGTTTTAAATGCTTGATCATATTCTGCGAGATTTGTAGCATTGAAGGAACGATAAAGATCCCAACTAGAAGTATTGTGTTCCATTACAGAAATAAAAGTTCCATCGTATGTTGAAGAATTTTCAGAAAAATTGCCATGTGTGGGCATCTCGTCTCTGCTAATAACTGCTCCAGTAAAAAATTTAGTGGGTCCCCCTCCAGTAGTAAGACCAAATATTACAATCAGAATGATTGGAATAGCAAATAATAATATCAGAGTTCGTTTATCAGATTTAATTCTACTAAATTCCTTTTTGACTAATCCTCCTAAATTCATTGTCTGACTCTCTTAGAAAATCTCATAGTTGCTTATTATAATGAAATTGAATAGATGAAGAAAATGGCTAAAATTTCAAGAAATACTATAATAATATTATATTATTATATGCGCATTTCATTTAATAAATCTATCTTCTATGATCCTTTAGTATATAAGGAGCAAATGTGGAATTATCGTCGTCAATGAATTCCCAGAATTCTTGATATATTTCTTCTAAACTCATGTTTGATTTTTGCGTGTTCACATTATTAACTTCAAAATCAACTTTTTGATATCCTCTGATTACAAAATTTTTATCAATGAATAGCTGAAAATGATGATCGCAAATCTTTCCTTTGGAGATGGAAATAGTCGTTAAATGTTTAGACTCGTTGATGATCTCGAGTGGTAAATCAATTTCTTTTGTTGAATTGCATATAGGACAAGAAATTTTAATTGATTGAACTATTTTGGGTAAATTTTGTGAGATGCTCAATTTGTTCTCCTCTTACTTATAATGTTATTTTGTACTAAACCATTTAAACTACTCAATTTTGGATGTAATTCTCAAGGCTTAAGTGAAATGCATCATAGATTATTATATATTTTAAATTCATAGGAGTGAATAATGTGGAGGATTTGGATGTTTTTTTCGACCCAAAAAGTATCGCAATTATAGGTGCTTCAGAATCGATTAAGTTTGGTCATTCAATGACAAGATACTTGCTGAATTCGCAGTTCAAAACATATCCAATAAATATCGGAAAAAGAATAATTTTTGGGCATCCTGCTTACATGAATATACTAGAGGTTCCAGAAGATATTGATTTGGCTATAATCGTCGTTAAAAATGAATACGTGTTGCAATCTGTAAAAGATTGCGTAAAAAAAGGAGTAAAAGGGATAATTATTGAAAGTGCTGGATTTTCTGAGACTGGTGAAAAAGCTCTCTCAAAAATTCAAAGTGAAATTGAAGAGATTGCTAAGAATGAACACATTAGAATAATTGGACCTAATTGCGTGGGAGTCACAAATTTTAATAACAATTTTACTACTACTGAGATAAACTTTGACGAAGCTGTAGAAGGTGGGAAGATATCAGTAATAGCGCAATCAGGGGTGCTCGGTAACATATTTGTTGATTGGGCTGCAAGTCAAAAAATTGGATTAAATAAAATAATAACCTTGGGAAATAAAGTTGATGTGGATGAAATTGATATTTTGGATTACCTTGAGAAAGATCAAAATACTGAGGTTATCACCTTATACCTCGAGGGAGTAAAACGTGGAGCAGAATTTATTCATCGGATGAAAACAATGTCAAAACCCGTTTTGGTTATGAAAAATGGTCGAAGTAGTATAGGTTCTAAAGCAATTCAGAGTCATACGGGCTCCATTGCTGGAAATGATAAAATATATGAATCTCTTTTTAAACAATTTAAAGGTGTATATCGAATCGAAAATTTTTATGAAATGTTTGATATTGCTAACGCTTTTGCAACGCAACCCTTGCCTAAAGGAAAAAATATTGCAATAACGACCTCATCTGGAAGTTTGGGGGCCTTAGCTTGTGACTTGATTGATAAAATGGGCTTAAATTTGGCAAATCTTAATAAATCAACCATGGATGAGATTAGTTTAATAGCACCTAATTGGATTTCTGCTAGAAACCCCGTAGATCTAGGACCTTCCTCTTTTTCCACCTTTAGACCTTCATTGAAATTGTTAATGAATGATTCAAATGTTGACGCATTACTCAACATATTTGCTGTTCCTAAAATACCAATTGAAACTTATTCAATTCCAATTTCGCCACAAATAAGAGATATGAAATCATTATCACGAGATACTGGAAAGCCAATCATTACGTGCGTATTTGGTTCTAGATGGGTTCTGGATTATTTTTTGAAGTATGCTAACAAGTTTTCACTATCGATAATGACACAAATAGACCACGCTCTCAAAGCTTTCAAGATGATGTTTGATTTTGGGAATTCACATGATTCATTCTAAAAAATTTGAAATGATTAAAAATTGGACTCCTAATTAGAAACTGGTCTCCAAATCGTTTATCATTCACTTTAAACACCTTTTATTTAAGTAAAAAAAAAATTTTAACAATATTTAGGTGATTAATGAATGGTTAATTGGAATGCAGTTGCTGATCAAGTATTTTTGTATTGGCAAGAATTTTTACAATGGTTTTTGTCCGTCCCTCTGTATGGCCAAGTTTTAGTCGTAATAGGTGCTGTTGCAGTTCTCATACTTGCAGTAGTAGTAATTTATTACGTTTTAAAAGGCGTGGCATATCTCATCTATTACATCCTTAAAGGTGTATATTATCTCTTAAAAGCTATCTTTTTAGGAATTTATAAACTCTTTGAAGAGCTCTATTATGGTATAACAGGCAAACCTCGCCCCGTTAAAAAAGAGAAAGAACCAGAAGCAGTCATATCAGAAACCAAAGTAGAAGAACCTCGAATTGAAACACCGCATATTATAAAGAATTTGGTTCCCATACAACCAGATGCTGCATATTGTAGTGAATGCGGTAATCAATTTACAGAACAAATGCAACAAAAATTGCATGAAAATGGCAATGTTTTTTGCGTATACTGCGGGAAAGGTTTCAAATCCAATGTTATAAAAATTGAAAACTAATTTTTTTTTTTCTTTTTTTCAGAAAATACATCGCTAGGTAAATAACAATATCATTGACTTTGATTTAAGACTTGTAATTCAATAGATTTGGATATTAATCTTATTTTTTAAACCTATCATGAAAGAAATAGTTAGTAACAATCAAAAAACTAGTAATGTTTTTCGAATAATAATACACTTTTAGGATCATCTTTTTCAGTTTCCCATCCTGAATAAGAGAACCCGAATTCCTTAATCAAATTGACCACTTCAGGATTACAAAATACTTCATATAAATCAACATTTTTCGCATTTTTTTCGTTTAAAATCGCATGTTTAATCAAATCGCTGCATTGGTTTGGATCTCCATAGGTAATCATCCAAATGAAGTTATGTTTGGGACCTTCATTTGCGCTTTGACTATCGAATTCTATTTTTTGTAAGATAGCATTCGATTTTGCATACCAAGAGGAACCATTATCATATAAATTTGCAATTGGGACATAAGACCAGCCGATACAAACCTCATCTCCAGGACCTACATCAATCTTATCATAGATTGCTTTAGCTTCTTCAATGGTTATATTTTTTATATCTGGCAAGATTTCATTTGGAATTTTAAGATCTTCTCCTTTACATTCCAAATGTGCCATGCTTTTTTTCTTTTCAAATCCATGATATCTGGCAAGAGCAATCGAACCTAAATTTTCTGAAGATGTGTCATATTGGGCAATTTTTGCCCCCTTTTTTCGAGCATATTCGATCGCATACCCTAATAATTCTCTCCCAATTCCTTGTTTTTGATGGGAAATTTTAACTCTTCCGCCTTCTAACCAAGCCACGCCATTCGGAAAGAATTTAATTCTTCCTAATCCAACCATCTCTTTTGCTTCTTCATCTAAAAACCCACCGTAATTCATGCAATCCTCTTCTTGGAGCCATCTTTCAATAACATCAGGAATATAATCATCACCTCCCCAAATATCCTTGCTAATTTCTTTAATTGCAGGTATGTCGCTTCTATTCAATTCACGGAAGTATAATTTCATTCTCATCTTCATATCATGAGTTAGAGTAAATTAAATTAGTGAATTTAAATGCAAATTTATGTCTTTCCCTTATTATTCTTGAAGTATTTATCAAAAAGATGATAATACAATTCAAAAGCAATCCCAAAATGAACGAAAAAACAAACTAATAAACCATAATTAAGAAAAGCAAACCCATTGAATAGTCCTAAACCAAATGATAAGATAAAATAGGAAAGAAATAGCCGAAAATTCTTAAATCTGAACCAAAAATGAAGATGATATAAAGCAAAAATAAAACTTGAGAAGAAAACCACTGTTAAATCATTGAAATGAAAAATATCTAATAAATATGTAATCATATAAAATCTAAAAATTAGCTCCTCCATTAACATGGTTAACGGAAATGCAAATAAAATGACTGATTTTTTATTACGATTTATGAAAGATTGTACTAAATCGTGATTTTTCATTTGCTCAATGACTTTAGCATCAAAGATTATTAAAATAATAAATCTTCCTAAAAGAAATAGGATTATTATCCCAAATAAAGACAAAATAAGTTTGCTTAAATTTAAATTAATAATAAATAAATATTGAGCATGTAGTCCTAAAAAGAGAGGAATGAGTCCAATAAGTACAACTACAAAAATAATGAAATCTTTTTTTACTTCCTCCAATCGCTACCTTCCCCATTTTATAAAGGATTAACAATGCTTTTTTCTTAACTTTTTTGGAACGTAAAATCAAATTTAATTGTTTGGGTTATCAATCTCATATATCAATATATAAATACGAGTAGGTTCAACTTAATCTATATAGATAATTAATAACAGAATCGAATTACAAAAATGTCAAATATGAATGGATTGTATAACAAATTAGAAACTATAGTATCCAAAAAATACATTTCTAACAGTATTTACGTGAGACATGCTTATTCTCGAAATGTAGATCCCATATTACAAGGTGTACCCGACGTAGTAATCAGACCGAAAGACGCTCACGAAATTTCAGAGATTTTAAAAATTGCGAACGTGAATAATGTTCCCGTTATCCCTCGTGGAGGAGGAGATTGCGAATTCGGAGGAAGTAAGCCAATTGGTGATGAGGGAATTATTATAGATATGAAACGCATGGATAAGGTCATTAACCTCGACCAAGAAAATCTTGTAGTCACCGTAGAGTCTGGAATATCGTGGGGAAAGTTAAATGAATACTTATGCAACTTTGGATTGTATACGGGATGCATGGGACCTGGGTCGGGAATGACCGCCTCGATTGGTGGAGGGATTTCTCATCATTCTGTCGGAGGTGGTGGATGTGCAAAATACGGCGCATGTACTAATCAACTAGTTTCATTAGAAGTAGTTCTTCCTACTGGAGATATTATCGAAACAGGATCTCAAGCAAATAAATTTTCCAAGACTCCTTTTAATCGATTTGGAAATGGTCCTGATCTTGCTGGATTATTCTGTGGAGATAATGGAATTTATGGAATAAAAACAAAAGTCTCATTGCAGGTTTTTCCAAGACCCGAATTCGCAGCATATAAAACATTTCAGTTACCAAGAAAGGAAAGAGAAATATCAGCTAAAATATTATCAGAAATCCGACACAAAGGGATAGATGTATATGATGCAATGTATATCATGGATTTAGTCATCAGAATATCCACGGAACAAGGGGTATTTCCCATGTTTCAAGATTTAAAAAAGAAACGAGGTATAATATTTTACACGATCGAAGCAAATTCTGAACAAGAACTGGATCAAAAAGTAAAACAACTGGACAAAATAATGGAGGAAAATAAAGCAGAATATCTTGGACCTGAGATTTCTGATGGAAATATGGCTAAATGGCATTATACTGAGCAAGGACATTGGCAGTTTTATCATAATTTATGGGGGATTTTTCCAGCAATGGAACCTCTCACTGGCGAATGTTTCTGTCCCATCAATGATTATCCTAATATAATGAATGATATCGACCAATGGGATATGGAAAATGACGCAGAGATGCGAAAGATTTTTGAAATTACGAAAACGAGACCTATATCTGGCAGTGGACCAATTCTTTTAATCGATGGAAATAACGTTGAAATAACGTGCGGATTTACGAGTTTTGGTAGTTATTTTGATGGAGAAACTCACGAAATTATAGAAGAAATTGACTTGAAATTGTGGAAGTCGTTTGTAGAACGTGTTACCCGACATGGCGTGCAATGGTACATGATGGGAGACTTCATGTCCAGAATGATGGTAGAAATTGGGGCATACTCCGAAGAATATTATAATTTGATGAAAAATATAAAAAAACAATTAGACCCGAACATGATATTAAGCAGAGGAAAATTCAATTTCTGGGGTGATAAATAAAAAATGAGCGAATTAACGCACTTAAAAAAGGAATGGGAAATGGTGATGAGTTGCATGAACTGTGGGGATTGTGGGTTCGCTATTCGACCAGCTGTTGGTAGATACTTGACTTGTCCTGTCAAAGAGGCTAAAGGAGAAGAGGGATTTGAAATCTATTTTTCACGTGGACGAATGAACATTCTCAAGAGCATATTAGAAGGCAAATTACCCTTAAGCAAGGAGTTAGCTGAATTCGTGTATCAATGCACGGAATGTGGTAGTTGTACGGAAGTATGTCACATGACCCAAAATGAGAATATCATCTTGCCAACAAGTAAATGGATAGATCACGTGCGTGTTTGGGATGCTTTAAGGAAGGATTTAGTCGAAGCTGGGTTCGCTCCTTTAGATCGTCATTCTGCATTGCGAGACTACATGTTGGATGATGGAATGAAAAACCCTTATGGTGAAGCAAAGGAAAATAAAAATAATTGGACCGATGGGCTCTCCAATATTAAAGAAAAAGGGGAATTTGGCTTCTTCGCAGGTTGTACAATGCCATTGCGGCAAGCAGATACGCTCAGAAATATGATGAAAATATTTCAAGCGGCAGGAAAAGAAATTGCATTGTTTAAAGATGAGTGGTGTTGTGGATCGATTGCTCTCAGAATAGGAGATGATCAATCTGTAAAAGAGTTAGTGATTCAGAATGTAGAAAGCATCAAGAAAATGGGTGTGAAAACTTTATTTACAGCCTGTGCTGGATGTTATCGAACTATAAAGAAGGATTATCCAGAAATGATGGGAGAAGAATTACCATTTGAGGTAAAACATGTTACTGAGATTTTAAATGAAATGCTATTAAATGATGAAATCCCGTTTAAAGATACAGAAGGTGAAGATTTACTCGTTACATATCACGATCCGTGTCATTTAGGGAGGCATATGAATTTATACGAGATTCCACGTGAAGTGATAATGAAGCTTCCTGGGATCAAGCTAATCGAGATGAAACGAAATCGAAAGAATGCTTGGTGTTGTGGAGCTGGTGGAGGAGTTAAGAGCCAATTCCCTGAATTAGCAGTAGAAATTTCTAAGGAACGAATAATGGAAGCCATTGAATCGGGCGCTTCTATTTTAACAACGAGTTGTCCTTTCTGTATTGGAAATCTAAGAGATGCTTATAACCTTATGGATTCTGAGATAAAAGAAAAAATCCAAGTAATTGATCTCATTGATTTTATCACATCCAAAATACGAATTTAATAAAAGGCAACCCATGTATATCATGCACATCTTGGAAGAAAAATGATCATATTGAATAAAAGAAGCGATTTCGAACAACATGTTGGAAAAAAAGTAAAAATTCAAGGAAAGATTTCTAATGTGATGTGGCAACACCTTACAATAATAACTAAAGATCACCCATATATGAAATATGTTGATATAGATGAAACTTTTCAAGTTGTTGCTTACAGTAAGGAAGAAATCACTTGCGAAACTAATGTGGAATTAATGGGAGAAATTATTAAGGTTGGGAATAAAGAGAGCGATCCTAAATACAAAATTCATGATGAGTTTTTTGAATATCAAGTAATTGTGGATTCTTGGAAATGTATTTAGTTTTTTTAATAACCTTATGATAATTTTATGATAAATATATGCAAGAAGGTTTTTCTCCAAAATATACCATTAATAAATCATACCCAAATTCCAACTTCAACGGAAACACTTAAATTAATAATATACTAATTTTACTAATTTTTTAAAATTAAATACTTATTCGAAGTTACATATCAAATTATTTTAATTCATAAATGAGGGAGAGAAACTGAAATCTATGGTAGTATTCTGCTCAGAATAGATCATTAAAATAACTGATGTGATTAGAGCAAAACAGTAACAGATATTCCTAATTGAATGTAAGGTAATAAAATGTTTAAAATTAATGAGGAAGCAATTAGATATTATGCACAAGTAATGGAAAATATTTCTGATGCTATAATATTAACAGATATCAATTTCAAGATTATAAGTTGGAATAAAGCTTCTGAACATATTTATGGGTGGAAAAAAAAAGATGTAGTTGGTAAAAAATTATCCGAAATAATTCCAATAGAATTTTTAAATCAACACAACGAAAAATTTCCTCCTGTCTTATTTCAAAAAAGTAAGTGGAAAGGAAAAACCAACCAGCAAGATAGGAATGGATATGTTATAAATATGTATTCTTATATGAATTTAATTAAGAATTTAGATGGAGATTCGATCGGGATTGTTTTCATTAATAAAGACATTACAGAAGCTGATTCGATAAGAAGGGATTTAAAGCAAACTAAAAGCATGCTGTTATCTTTGATAAGTAATCTAGTTGGAATCGTATATCGATGTTTAAATGATAAACCTCGGACAATGGAATTATTAAATAAAAGCTGTTTTGACGTTACGGGTTATACTCCTCAAGAATTAATTCATAATAAAAAAATTTCTTACGTAGAGTTAATACACGAAGATGATAGAGATTATGTTTGGAATGAAATTCAAATAGCTCTTGAACAAAAAAAACCCTTTCAAATTACTTACAGAATAAGAAATGCTTCTGGGGTGTTAAAATGGGTTTTAGAACAAGGAAGAAATGTATTCCTAGATGGAGTGATTCATAATGAAGGTTATATCTTAGATATTACAGAGCAAAAAGAAGTAGAAAAAAAACTTTTGGAATCCGTTTCATTTTTAAATGACGTGATTGAACAATGTCCAAGTTCTATTTTAATTTCTGATGAAAATGGGACACTCATTAAGTTAAATAATGCTTGCATTAAACTATTTAATATAAATCCAGAAGATATAATAGGGAAATATAATGTTTTGAAGGATATTCTCATTAAAAAACAAGGATTAATGCCTTTAGTTGAATCAGTATTTAATGAAGGTAAAACTGTTAACTTTAAAATTAATTATGATTCTTCGCATTTAAAAAACCTATCTTTTAGTAGTGGATTTACAAATCTAATTTTAGATGCTATTATCTTTCCGATTAAAAATGAAGCTGGACAAATTACGAATGTTGTTATTCAACATGAGGATCTCACTTTAAAAAGATTTAATGAAAAGAAAATTATTAGTTCTGAAGAAAACTACAGGAGAGCTTTAAATAGAGCTGATTTTTATAAAGATTTATTTACTCATGATATTAATAATTTATTACAAAATATTCAATCTTCTGCAGAACTTTTAGATTTCAAGTTAAAGAATGCATATCTTAGCAATGAAGTCCAATATTGCCTAAATGTTATCAAGGACGAGGTCAAAAGAGGTGCTAATTTAACAAGTAATATACGAATTCTTTCTGAAATTGAGAAACTGGATAACAATACTGAAAGAATTGAAATAATTGGAATAATAGAAACACTTGTTGTCAAATTGAAAGAGAAGTTTGAACTTAGAAGAGTCAAATTTACCATAAATACGATTTTTAAAAAGATATATATTTTTGGGAATAGATTTGTTATGGATTTAATTGAAAACCTAATGATTAATTCTATAAAGTATAATCAGAGGGATCTTGTTAAAATTCAATTAAAAATATCAAAACTAGAGGAAGATCATATCAAATTTATTAAATTTGAATTATCTGATAATGGAATAGGTATTAGAGATGAAATGAAAAACGCAATATTCCAACGAGGATATGATGAGATTCAGATGTTTATGGGATTGGGATTAGGTTTAGTAGTAGTAAAAAAGATCATAGAATTACTTGAAGGTAGAATTTGGGTTGAAGATAGGATTGCTAATGATTCTACTAAGGGAAGTAATTTTATTTTTTTACTAAGGGAATCATTATTGAATAATTGACTATCCAATTTTACATATTATGTAAATTAACATCTTATTCAACAATCCCATAAATTTCATCGATTTTGTTAATCTTTTTGATTAAAAAATTTCTCGAATATTCCTCATTATTTCATGGAATATGCTTCCAATACAAATTCGACCGCTCGTTTACCATCATGGAAGTTTGGGCTTTCTTGTTTATTTTCTAATATACAATTAACAAAATGATTGATTAATTCATACTGAGGGATCATATTCGTATTATAATTTGCATCTAAAGCCTCTTTAAGAATTATGTTTCTTAACATTTTTTTAGGGTGAAAATCGAAAGGTGAATTTGATTGTAAATCTATTTTCAAAGTACCCTTTGTTCCAAAGAACTCTATGATTTCTGATGGCTCAGAACACCAAGAAACCGTAATCATCCCAAGTGCACCATTTTCAAATTTAAACAACACGTTGCAGTTATCTTCATCATTAATCTTCTTGCACGTGCTATTAAAGTTATATCCTTCAACACAATCAAATTCTCCAATGAGAAATCTCAGTAAATCTATGCAGTGAACTCCCAAATCTATTAACACGCCCCCTCCCGCCATCTTGGAATCGATGAACCACTTCTGTTTTGACATTGGTTGGTATGAACTATAAGGACCATAATGACCAAAAAAATACCGAATTAGATTTATCTCTCCAAAAATCTTACTAGCAATAATTTTTTTAACATTAGGGATGATGCTCAAATATCTTTTCTGAAAAGATGTAAAATAGATCAGATCCTTTGTATTCAAAATATTTTCAATTTGATCTAATTCTTTTAATGAGAGTGCAATAGGTTTTTCACATAATACGTTGCAATTGTTTTCTAACGCCAATAATGTTATGGGTGCATGTAAGTAATTAGGTGAACAGATGGACACTGCATCTAAATTTTGTTCTTCAAACATGCGTTTCCAAGAATCCCCCCAATAAACATTTGGAATATTAAACTTTTCAGCAGCATTCCTGGCACTTTCTTCGGTTCGAGAACATACTGCTATTATCTCGCAATTCTCATTTTTCTTATAACCAGCCAAATGAAAAATTCCAAAACGACCTGCACCCACTAATCCAACTTTAATTTTCATTTAATTTTACACATCATACTTATTTCATTTTTATCATCTTATTATTTAATTTGAAACGTATGATAATTAATTCTTGTGCTTTACGAGGAAGTAATTTTATAATAATTTTACCAACAACGAGTTAATCTATTAATTAATAGGGAGAGAATCAATAATTATAAGTATTTAATAACTTATCAGACTATCCTATTAAAAAGATATAAAAAAAGTATTCTCAACTAATATACATTATTTTTATAATGCAATTAATTATTTTTCCAAATGAAAAAAGGTGGATCGAATTTCAGAATATGGGTTAGAACTTGGAAATATGAGAGTTTTCCTTAAAATCAAAGGAAACATCAATGAAGAGAAAATTGAGATAAGATTTGGAAATACGTGGATTCCAATTTTAGGAAGTGTTGTTGGTTACAATACGTTACAAGTGAACCAAATTAAAGATTATCTTCCAATGCAATTTAAATTTCTGAAAAGCAAGAAAAGAAAAATCTATTTTCAATCAAATGATGAGAATTTTGATATAAAATTAGATTATTGCATGGAAGAAAACAATATATTACACATTAGATATCAAATATTTGCGAATCGAGATATTGAATTCTCAAGATTGGGAGTAAAATATCAAATAAATTTGGAAAGTAATCCTAATTTCACTTGGGTTCCCCATATTTGTCCTGCAAAAGACTTAGTAATAGGGGATCACGTTTTTCGTTCTCCAGTAATGATTTATCGAAAAAATAATCTCGCACTTATTTTCTTACCAGATATTAAAACCTTGAGTAAAAATCGACCATTTCAATCAATGATGGATATGAAGTTAGACGATTTAAACTCATCAACGATATCATTTGGATTTGGAAATTATCAACCATATAAACACGTGCTATTTAAACATAAAACAAAAGGAACCTTTTTTGCAAGGCAAAAAACTGATTTGACATTCAGATACTATATCATTGTTTTGGTTGATAAAACAGATTTAGAAATAATCCAATTTATCAATCAATTTCTTTGGGAGAAATACGGAAGAAAACAATTTTATGAAACCTTAAAACCACAAATAATTCCTTACAATGAGAATGTAAAGGAAGGATTTAAATCGATCTTTGAAAGACATAAAGTATGGGCTGATTTGGATATAAACCAAGTTAAATGCGGAGGCTTTTGGGTTGGTTCTTGGTTGGGAAAAGATAAGTTTCCAATCAAATATTTCAATTTATCCAACATTGAAGAATTCAAGTATAATTTCAATAAGAAGAATAAATCAGCAGCGATTTATAATAATGCATGGTTTTTAAACATCAGAACAGCATATGGAATGAAATATTTTGGTGAACTATGGAAAGATGGAGATTTAATTGAAAAAAGTAAGGCAATGATGAATTTGATAATTCAATTACCCAGAAATCAAGGTATATTTCCTTGCATTATTCTTCCGAGTTCTAATAATTCTTCTGAATATTTAACAATAAATGGCACCAAAGCTTGGTGGCCAATTGATTATTATCATGTTGTTGATGCCTCATTAGCCATGTATTGGTTGATTAAAATAAGCAGAGATTTTGATATCTTAAATGAAGAAATAATTAAAAAAAGTACAGAATTGACCAATTTAATTACTAAAATTCAATTAGATAATGGAGCTATCCCAACTTTTATTGATTTTGATAAGGAAAATAAACCCATTATACTTGATGATTTGATTGATTCAGCTAGTTCCGGTGCATCACTGATGTTTTTAACAGAATATTTCAGGATTATTAAAGACAAGAACATTATTAATATTTGTGAAAGGATTGCTGAATTCATCATCTTAGAAATAATCCCAAATGACAAGTGGCATGATTTCGAAGCATTTTATTCTTGCACGTATCCTCAAAAAGTCGAATATGACAGTTTTACTCATAGCCATATAATGAATAATCTGTGCATTTATTGGTGTGCAGAAGGACTTTTAGGACTTTATAGGATTACGAATAAGAAACAGTATCTCATGGCAGGAGAAAGAATCCTCGGAATTCTTTCATTGTTTCAACAAGTATGGAACATGCCCTATATTAGTTTCGATACATTTGGAGGTTTTGGGGTTCAAAATGCCGATGCAGAACTTAATGACGCTCGACAAGGTTTATTTGTTAAAACTTATATGGACTATTATCTAGAAACGGGAAAATGGGAATATATGGAACGTGGAATTGCAGCTTTACGAGCATCTTGGGCATTACAGCTGTTAAAAGAATATCAAGAAATCTGTCCTGGAAATCTAAAAGGAATCGATACCATTGATGGGATTGATAAAGGATGTATTAGTGAAAATTACGGTCATTCTGGGCGGGATGAAAGAATTCCTGGATTCATTACGTTTGATTGGGGTGTAGGAACTGCTATATTGGCAACTTCATATGCAAGAAAGCATTTCGGAGATTTATTTATAGATTTTAAAACTGAATTCGTCTTTGGGATTGATGGTATTTTAATAAAGAAGTTTGATTTTGATATAAATCAAAATCGAGTTAGTATAGATTTTGAATTTATTCAAGGAATGAAAAAAATCATGATTAAAGGAAGGAAATTAGGGCAAAATCAAGTTGAATTAGTTTTAAATAAAAAAATAATTCAAATTAAAAACATTCAAGACTTAATTGAAGGCTTATTATTTAATTTATAAATTAATAGTTATCTCTCGTTAATTTTTTTTCCAAAGTTAATAGCATTTTTTACTCCGATCCATAATAATTTTCGGAATCTAGCTTGATCAATTACTTGGGCATCTGCTTCCTCAACTTTCGCTTTCATGTAATCAAGACACTTTTTACCCGTAAAACGAGCTGTGTTGAAAACTAATGCCTTTTTACCGTTAAAATTTTTCAATCTTCTTATAATTTCATCAAAAGCTTTAGGGGGTTTATCTCCATAAGTTGGCATTCCAATAATAATTAAATCATAAATTGCCGCATCGAGGTTATTTAATCCAGTCTCGATTGCCGAAAAATCATTATTCTCGAACTTATCTAATTTTTTCTATAAACTTACCCTTTAGTTCCATCGGAAAGTAGCTCACTTCATAATTGGTAAGAACACTTCCAATAGCTTCTGCAGTTTTTTTCGTTCTTCCACTCATTGTAAAATATATAATTAATGTTTTCATATCCATTATTTGTCTTCTTTTTAAAAAAAAGTTTATACAAGCATTCTAATTTTATTAGTACCTAAGCACTGATTTAATAACCTTCTAATGTGATAATTATTTTTAATTCATATGGAAGAT
The DNA here is from genome assembly GCA_964583985.1 of uncultured archaeon. Lineage (GTDB taxonomy): Archaea > Asgardarchaeota > Lokiarchaeia > Sigyniarchaeales > SOKP01 > SOKP01. Next base: position 5,412 of record CAZOYD010000058.1, on the reverse strand, counting down.
ATGAAACCTTACCTACTTACAAGCGAAATTTTTGATTTTGATAATGAAATAGTAAAAGAAAAGGCTCTTGAAATAACTCATAGTTCGAAAAATACCGCTGAAAAAGCTTCAGATCTATTTTATTGGGTACGGAATGAGATTAAGTATGACATGAAAACATACTTGCCATATGATAAGACTAATTTTATGGCAAGTGAAACTTTGAAGCGTAAACAGGGTTTTTGCGTCTCTAAAGCAGTTCTTTTATCCACTTTTGCCCGAGCGGTAAACATTCCAGCCAGAATTCATCTCGTTGATTTAATAAATCACAAAATTTCCCAAAAGGTTATAGATTTTATGGAAACCAATGTAATGTTTTATCATGGTTTTAGTGAAATGTTTTTAAACAATCATTGGGTGAAATTAACCCCTTCTTTTGATCCAGATACTGCTATTAAAGCAGGATTCATTCCAATGGTAGAATTTGATGGGGAACACGATGCTGTTTTTCCCAAATTTGATAATGAAGGTAATAAATATGGAGAATATGTCCTGGATCGGGGAGTACACGCTGATCTTCCGCTTGATGAAATTGATGCAGTATTTGAAGAAAATTATCCAAAATACGCCATATTGAAACAAATGCTCCAGAAAAGAAGGAAGAAAGCTAATTAACTAGATGATACATCACAAATATATATTTAAAATGAATTTCTTATTAACATATAATAATCGAATAAAATAGTATGATTTTCAAGCATACGATTTGATACCATGTCTCCACAAGCAATTTTTCTTTATGAAATAGATGAATCATTTGGTCCCAATATATTAGCGGAATATAATTTATCTCAGCAAAAAATACCTCCTGAAGTTCTAAAAGACTTCACAGAAAAACACGTAACGAAAGAATTCAATGACGCTTCTACTCAGAAAGACAATATAAGGTATTATTCAAAACCAATTCAAGGAGAATCAATAGAAAAAAAGAATTTATATTTAGGATTTGCTCTTAAAGAAGATGAAAATGTGATCTTTATTAGAAGTGCTTTTGAAACAATTCAAGAAAGAATTGTAAAAAATTATTCCAAAGAGAGAAAAATGATGGATTTAGTTCTCAAAGATGCTCTAAATTCCCTCTTTACCTTAATGGATAAATTAAAAGAACCCAAGATCATTATCGAGACAATAAATGAAAAAACTAAAGAAATGCTGGATAATGGCAAGTTACAGGAAGCAAGAGAATTGATTAATTTAGGAGAAGAAATACCTGAAAAAATCGCTGAAGAAATAACAATAGCTGAACAATCGCTCGAAAATAAGCTATATAAGAAAGCCAAAAAAAGCTATTTAAAAGCTGCTGAATTAGCAGAAATAATTCAAGAATTTGAGATAGTATCTTTCTTGAAGCATAAAGCAGAAGTAGTTGGGACTTTCCCAGATTTATCTAAAGAACGAGAAAGAATAATTAGTGATGTTGGAAAGGGAATTAGTGAGCTGCAAACTAATCAGTTACATCTCTATCATGAAATGATTAAACCTATTAATAGATTAGTCGAAATATCAAGTGCTTTTGAAGATAATGAGCTTATAGAAAAACTATTAGAGATATACTCAAATTCTATTCGTGCAGATAAATTAGCAAAGGAACTTTTCAATTTAGATAAAAAAATTAAGGAAGATTTTGAATCTATTTGATATTTTTCTTTATAATATATTCCCATCCTCAGGTGATTCTTCTACAGGAGGAGGAACGTAATCCCCAATATCGGAAAATATGATTTTGGCAATCTCCCAAGCCTTTTCAGTTGGGTATTTGAGTGCATTTGCAATAAGATCTTCTCCAGAGTTATTATCTAATTCAACCTTGTGAATTTCATCATTATTATTTATTATCATATCAAACTTAGCTCCACTACTTCCTTTAGGGACTATTAAAATTGCTCCGTTAATTGCTTTTTCGTCAATAGCATCTTTTAATCGCTTTGCTGCATAATATCCGGCTACACCTGCGCTTCGATCAAATGTTTTAATGGATGGAATTTCTAAACCCCATTTTTTCCCTCCAGTTTCAACTAAAGCTGCGAGAGTTTGACTCCTTTTCCCTAGCATGAATTTAAATTCCATCTGAGTATTGAATTTTTTCTTTTTTTCTTCTCCAATCTTAATGATACTTTTCAATGTGGCACCTGCAACTGAAGAAGGGTTAATATCGATTACATATTCTTCCTCTGCTAATATTTCATCGATAGTTTTCTTGATGACATCTCGTGGTTTTGAAAAATCAACGATTTCTTCATCTGGTTGAGGTGGTTTAGCAGTAGCAACAATCTCTACTCCTATTTTCATAAGTTCTTCTACACTCATTTCTTCTAATACGACTTTATCGATAAATCTCCTGCATAATTTTATAGAATTACGTGGATTTCCTTTTGTTTTTTCAAAAATCATTTCAATTAACTTCTCATTTAAAGGAAATAATGGATATAAGGGAGGATTTAGATTATTTTCGTCCCAGAAGGTCTCCATGGTCCGGGAATAGAATATTTTCAAATCGTTTAAACTGAATGGTTTTAATTCCTCCTCAGGTTCCATTCTTGAACGAAGCGGTTGATCGGCAATTTCTAATATACGTGGCCAAATTTCTTTCAATACTGCTATAATAATAACTAATCCTTTTACTTCATTATATAATCTCTTAAGAATCTCAAGGAATTTTCTTTCGGCAGCCTCTCCAAGCATTCGATAAGGTGATTCAAGTTCATCAAAATAGAGAATAAGCACTCTATCGAGATTTTCAGTGATAATTTTAATCATGGCAAGACATACGTCGTCGTCTTCCACGACACTATTTATTCCTAATTCACTTAACTCTTCAGGATCAAGGTCTTCCCCTAATAACCATCTTTCTGCCAAAGGTTTCTTATTTTTATCTAATTGATATGTAACTAATGCTTTCACACAATCTGCGAATACCCCAGGAAACTCTCTTATTCCTTTTTGAATGATTTCGTCAATTTTTGGCTTTTGGAAGATTCCCGCTTTTTTACCACCCCATTTATCTAACACAAGACGTTTGGAAACAATATCGAGGATTTCTGGTCCCACATCCTCAATAATACATGTATAGACGTGAAGAAGGACTCTAATGCTTGCTGGTGGACTTGGAACATAAATAATTGTCCATTCCGCGGGTTCTATTTGATTGACTTCGATCTCTTGATCTTCTGAAGATTGCTCCAATTTCTTCCTATTTTCTCTTTCCTTGTCCTTAAAGGAATGATATGTATGAGTTTTTCCAGTACCTGCTGAACCTAAAATTGGAATCAGGCGAGAAGATCTATCTCGAGAAGTTTGACGTACCAATCGATAAACTTCTCTATCAATATAACTTCTAGGACGCGCTATATCAATTTTGTCGGGGATATCTCCTCGTGAGACAAAATTGGAAAATGGTAGTAATGGAGCTTCTCGCAAGACATCGAGATACATTTCTTTATCATCGTCAGAAAGTTCGCTGTACACATTAATCTCCTTTATTTTTTTTAATATTGTATAATCTATGGTTTAATTGGAATAAATTTATTAAACTAAACAATTTTTTCTAAAATAAAAGCTATAATATTTTTAGCTTTAAGTAATTATATTTAAATTTACATTTAAAAATTTATTGAAATCATATTACGGGAGAATTTATCATGTCAAATAGAGATGATTACGACGAAGATGATGAGGATGATGAAGATGATGAAAATAACCCTTTGAACTTTTTCAAATGGTTTAAAGATCCAAGTATTTTCAAAGATCCAAATAATTTATTTAATAATTTTGATCCATCCAAGATCTTTGAATCAGAAGAATTTAAGGAGATGTTTAAAACTATTTTCAAACAATTAGTCCATAACATGCCCGAAGAATATCAAGATATGTCTCCAGAGGAAATTTTCAAAGCATTGACTAAAAATGCCCCTTCTGCATTTTTTAAATTTGGGTTCGATCCTGATGGTAAACCAATTATGCAACCTTTTGGGAAACCTACAAAAGGAGAAAAACGAGAAAGACCAATAAATCTAAAAGTAAAAGATACAAAAGAACCTTTAGTTGAAGTATCTGAAGTGAAAGGGCAGATAGTAGTAATTGCAGAGATGCCAGGTGTAAATAAGGAAGATATAGAAATAAAAGCGACCAACTATAGTTTAACAATATCCACTAAACCAAACACTGAAAGCAGGTCTTATTACAAGGAAGTTGAGTTACCTACAGCAATTAATTCCGACTATGCAAAAGCCCGATACGTAAATGGTATTCTTGAAGTTAAACTGAAAAAAATTGATGAGAAACACGCTAAAATTGAAGTAGATTAGAAATAAAATCCTTTTTTATCTTAAAAATTGGATCACTTATTTTTGCATAAATCTCAAAATTGAATATTCTCAGCTTTCTGAATTTTCGAGATGTGACTTAATTTCTTATTATATTTGGCTATAACGTCTGAGGCTTTCATTTCTTTTGAATCAAAGGTGCTATGTCCATCTTCAACTAAAATAACCTTGTATCCTAATTCTACAGCGTGTTTAACAGTTGAATTTATACACATTTCTGTTTGCATTCCGGCAATTACTAAATGGGATATCTTATTATGTTCTAATATTATCTTCAAATCTGTATTTTTAAAAGCACTAGGATTTTGCTTATCAATCACTATGTCTGCTATATTGTATCCTAGTATGGGATTAATTTTCCAACCGTATGTTCCAGATTCATCTGGTTCTCCTTTTCCTCCATCATTTCTTACCCAAATTATCAGTAAATTGTTTAAACGTGCTTTCTTTACTAATTTCTGCATAGTTTTAATTATCTTTTCTGCTTGAAATACTGACATTTCTTCATCAAACATGTTCATTTGAGCATCGATGATCATTAGGGCATATTTAATATTCATAAAATTCCCTCACAAAACAACTCTTATAAAATATAATTTTCTATTATTTTATGTTCAATATCTCATTTTTTTCATATAAAATAAACATAGAAACATAAAAAATTTATTAACAATAGGATACCCCTATTTTTCTGAAAAGTAAACCCATAATAATTGAGTTTACCATCTAATATGATAAAAACCTTTTTATACTTCTAAAATCAAATATTTTTACACGATTTTAATTTAAGTGATAAAAATGTCTGAAAAAAAAGTTGGTCTTAGTAAAAAGGGGTTAATCATAAATCTTGTCATATTTGCCGTATTATTACTCGTTGGCTTAATTTTACTAATGACAGGATTTAATGAAACATTCTATAGCACATCTTCGACGGTTAGAAGTATATTTAAATACATTACGTATCTTGGAGAACCGATTGTTTTCATCGTTATCATATCCATTCTATTCATCGTATATGATAAGAAATTTGCAAAAAACCTTCTCCTCGTTT
>CAZOYD010000057.1:0-22463 GCA_964583985.1 uncultured archaeon | reverse complement strand
GGATGTGGTTACGGAATCATAGCTCAATTATTTACAAGAATTTTTGAAGATGATCATTTGGATCCTAAGCTTTTTCCAACTGTTATTGGAATTGGATGTTACAGTCAAATGCTCTTATTGGTTCATTATAAATCCCAGAAAATTTTAGCCCTTCATGGAAGAGCGCCTGCTGTAGCTACAGGAATTAAGATGGCAAATCCGAGGATGAAACCTATTATCTTTTCGGGAGATGGTGATAGTTTAGGAATAGGAGGCAATCATTTTATCCATCTTTGTAGAAGAAATTTAGATTGCGTGATGTTAATCTTTAACAATAGCATTTACGCCATGACGGGAGGACAAGGCGCTCCTACTACGCTTTATGGTGCTCAAAGCACTACGACACCATATAGCATGTTTGAAAATCGGAGTGATGGGGTTGAATTGGCTTTAGCAGCAGGAGCTACCTACGTGGCCAGAACTACTGTAGCTCATCCAAGAACGTATATGAAATACTTCAGAAGAGCATTAGCTCATAAGGGTACTTCGGTAATTGAAATAATTACTCCTTGCATCACTTATTTCGGTAGAAAGAATTTAAATAGTTTAGGAGCAGAAAATACAGGAATTAAAGGAGAGAAAATGGATCAAGGATTCAAGATGATTGATTGGATCAAGAAAAATACTGTGAGGATCAATCAAGCAAAATTCATGAGCGAAGAAGAATTATTCAATAAATACATCATTGGGGAGTTCCGTTATGAACCAAATAAACCCGAATATTCGGAAGAGTACGCAAAAATTCAGAAAATAGCCATGGGGGATAAATAAAACATGGCAAGATATGAAATTAGAATTAGTGGCTACGGTGGTCAAGGAGTCATAACTTTAAGTAAAATGATTATCACTGCCAGTTCTTTATATGAAAATTTAGCAGCCACACAAACTGAGGCTTATTCTGCAGCGGCCAGGGGAGGTAAATGTTGGGCTGAAGTAGTAGTTGAGTTGGATAGAAAAATAGAGCTCATAGATTATCCAAAAGCATTACAACCTTATGACTTTTTAATCGTTTTATCTGAAGAAGCTGCAAGTGATGTTAAACCAGATTTCGTGAAAGAGGGTAAGACTGGTTTTTTGATTTGGGATACATCAACCATAAGTAAAATTAGAGCAGCTAAAAGAATAAAAAAATCTTTAGGCATTCCCATTCAGAAGTTGGCTGTCGAAAAATTTAATAACATTGTGTTTGGCAATAGCATATTATTTGGTATCTTCACTGTTTTATCTGAAATTTTTTCTGAGGAATCCGCAATCCAGACTATCCAATCTTTTGTCCCTGCTTCAACCTTAGACATAAATCTAGAAGCATTTGAACTTGGAAAGCAAGAAGGATTGGAGTTTTTAAAGAAGCTACAGGAGGAGAATGATTAAGTTGTTTATTCAAAAAGTCAAAAAAGGTTGGAAAGAACTACATGATGAGATTATATTAACAGGAAAGTGCGTATATTGTGGAGCTTGTGGTGCTTTTTGTTCAAATATAAAATTTGATTTGGAAAAGGAGATACCCATAGAAGATGGATCTTGTGAGGATTCCAATACCTGTCGTGATGGTTTTGGCTTATGCTATAATTTATGCCCAAAGACAGAAACTGACAGGTTCCCAATCTCGTTATTAGATAAATGGGTTTTCGGGCAAAAATCTGAAAGGATATTGGGTCATTATATCGAAATTGTTACAGTAAAGCTAAGTGATAAAATGAGAGGGACATTGCCACCAAATGCAGGTCCGTTAACAGCTATGCTATGGTCAGCGATGAATAATGGTTTTATTGATGCCGCAATCATTTCAGAAAAAGATCAATACTTTCGACCCCATCCAACCATAGCTAAAAGTCAAGAGGATCTTTTTAAGGGTGCTGGATATAAACCTCAGCAGAATCCAACAATTTCACTCGTTGGAGAAGCTATCAATAAAAATTTTATAGATATTGCAGTAGTAGGTACTCCTTGTCAGATTGAAGCTTTAAGAAAACTCCAAAATCATCCTATATTTGATTTTGAAGCATTCGATCTAGTTTCATTAACGATTGGTACATTTTGTACTGGAACCTTCTATAATAAAGCTTTAACTGAGATATATGAAGAAAATGGGATCCAACCAGCAAACATTCAAAAAATAGAAGCAGATCATCATAATTTCAAATTGAAAGTAAAAACCAATTCAAAGGAAATTGAAATTCCATTAAACTATCTATATGAAAAAGCTATTAGAAAAGCGTGTTTTTCATGCTCTGATTATACCGCATCATTTGCAGATATTTCAATCGGAAATTTTGGGAGTGAAGAAGGATGTGACACTTTTATCATAAGAACTGAAAGAGGTAAAAAAGTATTCGACTCAGTGGTAAACCAAGGAGTCTTGGAAGTAAAATCTCTTGATAAAGACAGTGAAGAATTAGTATTAGATATAACCCGTGCTAAGACTGATATAGTAAAAATAGAGTCCATTATCCAACACTCACCTAAAATTAAAAGTTTTTATCTTCGAAATCAAAGAATTGCGAAGGCTTATAAACCAGGCATGTTCATAATATTATGGCTCCCAGATAACGATTTTATGCCAATGTCAGTTTCAAAAATAAAAGGAAATGAACTTGAAATAACGGTTGAAATGGTAGGAGAAGGTACCGCAGCATTATTTAATCTAACGGAAGGAGATTACATTGGTATCAGGGGTCCATATGGAAATTCCTGGAATTATGAGGATGCAACTAACATTCTCATCGTTGGGGGAGGTATGGGTATCGCCGCATTAACTAGCTTAATAGAGCCTTTAAAGATAAATAAAAAGAACGTGTTTGTAGCAATCGGGGCAAAAGATGATATTTCATTAATTTTTGCGGATAGAATGATTGACTTGATACCAAATACGCTCTGTACTACTGATGATGGTTCATTTGGGAAGAAATGTTATGTTACTGAACCAATAAAAGACATTATCGAAAAAGAGAAAATAGACTTAATTTTGACTTGTGGTCCAGAAATAATGATGAAAAAAGTGCTAGAGATTGCAGAGTCCAGAAATATTCTAATGCAAGCTAGTTTAGAACGCAAGATGAAGTGCGGTGTTGGATTGTGCGGTTCATGTTGTATTGGAGAGAATAATAATATTTCTGTTTGTAAAGAGGGTCCTATTTTTAACTCACAGCAACTTAGGAATTTTCCACAATTTGGACATTATATCAAATAAATGGATTTTACTTTTCCTACTTATATTTTAGAATTAATTATCCAGTAAGAAATAAAATAGAGAAAGTTTTCATTAATACTAATAATTAATTATCTGAAATCTTCTTTTGCATAAGCTTGATTATATCCTATTTAAATTTGCTAAATATAATTTGAGAAATATAATGCCTACAACCTTTTTTATAACCTTAATTCTTTCTTTACCTTATTTCAAACACAAAAGACTAAATCTTTTTAAATTTGTATTATTTTGAGTTATTAATTTAGGATATTTCAGTTCATAGAAATAATAAATGACTTAATTTGTTGAGATAAATGTTCCAAGATTTTAATTTTACAACACTAAATGCTGATTTTATAATATATATCATCTTGTTTATTTTAGTTATTGCAATTTCTGTTTTTGGATTCTTTTATATCGGAATTTTGATGAAGAATTTAAAGAAGCTTGATAATGGAACCCCTGAAATGGAAAAAATTCATAATATTATAAAAATGGGTTCTAAAACATATTTAAAGCGACAATATAAAACAATCGGTATTGTATTAGGAATAATTTTTTTAATTCTCTTGAGTATCGATATTGCAATTATACTATCATCGGGGAAGATAAGCGCAATAGGAATTTCATTCTTAGTGGGAGCGATTAGCTCAATAGGAGCCGGCTATATTAGCATGATAGCTTCAACAACGGCAAATGTAAAGGTCACACAAGCATGTAAAGAAAGTATTAAAAAAGCGTTAAAAATCGGTTTTAATTCAGGTCTTATCATTGGAATCGCAGTTATTTCAGCATCATTACTCGGAATTTGCATATTATATATCATATTCAATTTTACTATTGCAAATATTCTTGGTTTTGGGTTTGGATCATCATTTGCCGCATTATTTGCTCAATTAGGTGGAGGCATTTTCACAAAAGGGGCAGATATAGGGGCAGATATTGTTGGAAAATTAGAGCAGAGATTACCTGAAGATGATTATAGAAATCCCGCGGTCATCGCTGATAATGTCGGAGATAATGTCGGAGATTGTGCTGGAAGAGGTGCTGATCTTTTTGAATCTTCATCAGCAAATAATCTTGGTGCCATGATTATTGGTGTGGGTTTAAGTACGCTAACAGGTAATCCATTATTCATCATTTTTTCTTTGATATCAAGGGCTTTAGGAATTTTAGCTGCGATAATTGGCAGTTATTTTGTTAAAATGAAAGATGAGGATTCTGATCCCATTAAAGCGTTTACCCGTGGATTGACTTTTACATCAATTTGTTGTTTAATTTTCTTTCTTATCTTGACTTTGATATCATTTGGTGGTGCTTGGTGGTTATTATTTATATGTTCTGTTTTTGGTATTTTCTTAGGTATTTCAACTTATTTTATTGTAGCTTTTTATACTAGCTCACGTTATCGCCCCGTGAAAGAAATAATTAAAAGCTCTGAAACGGGAGCTGCTACAAATGTGATAAGTGGTTTTGCTGTAGGTTTAGAATCCACCTTGATTCCCGTAATTACTTATGTATTTGCTATAATATTTTGTTATATATTAGGATACAATTATGGTCTTTTAAGTGGTTTAAATCCAGCCATAGGAGGAGTTTTTGGCATTACTGTTACGACAATGGGACTATTATCAATAACAACAATCATTCTTGCTTTTGACGGGTTTGGCCCTGTTTCAGATAATGCCGCAGGAATTGCTGAAATGGCTCACCTGGGAGAAGATGTTAGGAGAAATTTGGATCGGTTGGATTCTGTAGGAAATACGACCAAAGCTTTAGCAAAGGGTTTCGGGATGTCATGTGCTGCTCTATCAGCGATCGTATTATTTGAAGCTTATTTAGAAGAAGCTAAATTGCTAGATATTAATATTTATAATCCAGTTATAATGGTTTCGTTATTTATTGGGGCCGTATTACCTTTTTTCTTCTCTTCATTAGCGATCAGATCTACTGGAATAGCTGCTTATGCTATGATAAAAGAAATCAAAGATCAATTTACAAGAGAACCTGGAATACTCCTGGGAACAGTTGCTCCAGATTACGCAAGTTGTATTGATATAGCGACTAAAGTGTCATTAAAGCAAATGATTTTTCCTTCATTGCTTACAATTTTGACTCCTATATTATTGGGATTTTTATTCGGTGCAGCATCCATCGCGGCTTTCCTTATTTCAGGAACGATATCAGGAATACTATTAGGATTTGTAATGAATACTGCTGGAGGGGCACTAGATAATGCAAAAAAAGCGATTGAAGGAGGAATTTTTGGGGGCAAGGGTTCAACTGCTCACGCTGCAGCTGTTGTTGGAGATACTTTTGGAGATCCCTTAAAAGATACTGCTGGTCCTTCGCTTCATATCTTTATAAAAGTAATAAACACAATTTCTATTACATTTGTTCCCTTATTTTTAATATTTGGTGGTATAATTACAATATAATTATGAATAGAAGAGAGGAGGAGATAAGTTGGATATTTTTAAAAGTATATTAGTTGGAGTAGATGGTTCAAATGATGGTTATGAAGCCATGAAGTATGGATTAAAAATTGGTAGCTTAACCAATGCAAAACTAACATTCCTTTATGTTATCACTGAGGATTATATCATAACGCATTATAAAGGCATCGAATCCATAGAGAAATCACGAAGTCAGGTTGATGATTTTTTATTATTGCAAGCTCGAACAGAAGCAATTGGTAATGACATATTTGATAAAATAAAGGATTATATTCTAAATCAAAAAATCAATTTAGGTTACGATTTAAAAATGAGATCTGGCAATCCAAGGGCTCAATTTGTCGAGGAGATAAATGAATTTCATTATGACCTTTGCATATTAGGAACGGATTCTGCCAGTAAAAGTTTTAGCACTGTCTTTGGGAAAATCTCAGAATTTGTCATTAAAGAAACTAGAATACCAGTTTTGATTGTTCATAATACATAAATACTAAAAAATATGCGTGGCTCAAATTAAACTATTATAGCAAGCATTTTAATTCTTTTAACCATTCTCTAACTAAATTTCTCTTTTGAATTTTTCATGAATAATTATAACTTTAAGAAAGGGTTACTATATAGCGTTATTGGGGCTTTTCTAATCGGATTGCAACCCGTTATTGCAAATTCTAGACCACCGAGTATTGATGCTTATATTTTTGCAGCAGTAACCGCTCTCTTTGAAGCCATTTTATTCCTTCCTATCTATTTAGTCGAGAGAAAAAAGTACAAGGCTCTGTTGAATAATTCACAACATAATGAGAAATATAACCTTTTACTTCATGGGTGGAAAAAGAAAAAGAATCTGATTTTATTCATCATAATTGGAATCGGTTTTACATTTATTCCAGTATTTTTATATATCGGATATGCATTAGCAGGGGCCGTTAATAGTTCTCTTGCATCGAAATGTGAGATAATCTTTGCCTTACTCTTTGGTTATTTTTTTTTAAAAGAAAGAATCAATAAGGTTCAAATCTTCTTTTTCTTTTTATTATCGTTCGGTTTGATCTTAGCAGTAACTCAAGGCTCTTTAGATGTCCTTCAACTAAATTTGGGGATCATTATGATAATCTTCACTGTTGCATTATTTACATTTATTCATACGTTAACCAAAATTAGTTTGGAAAAAAATGAAATATTTTCTTCTCAAGTGGTGTTCATTCGTAATATTTTCAGTGGAATTCTATTAATCTCAACGTATTTCATCTTTTATCCTTTAGATAATTTAATTATCTTGTTAACCCCCATAAATTATGTTTATTTTACACTTATGAGTTTAGATTATGGATTTTCGTTGTATACCTGGTATAAAGCCCTTACTTATTTCCAGATCGGGAAGACTACAATTGTGGGTTCATTAACGCCGATAGTTACTGCTTTCTTCTCTTTCTTATTCTTAAATGAAATTTTTACAATATATCATTTAGTCGGTACGATTATCATTATTTTTGCAATATTCATGATTATACGAGAAAAACCGGAATAATAGGAGTTAAAATGATAATGAAATGCATTTAATTAACTATACCAACGTTTTTATACTTTACGGGTTTTTGTTTAATTTATTAGATAACATAGACAAAGGCATCATCTACGGAATAGTTAGAACTGCTTTGTCTGGGTTTCAGCCAATTATAGCAAATTCACGCCCATCTGTTTTGGATGCACATCTTTTTGTTTCCATTACTTGTATCATCGAAGTTTTTATATTTCTTTCTTTGGTCCTTAGAGAAATTTATAACCCCTTTTGGGAAAAAAACGCCAATTTTTGAATAAAAGACAAATTAAAGAAAGTTTTAAATAATTGGAAATAAAATTTTAAGTCGCTTATTCATAGGTATAAAATAAGACTTAAATGGGACAAATTATTTTTCCATTTATTAATTTTAAAATATTTAGTTACAAATTGGTTATTAAATTTTTAATTGATTTTCGATAAATATAAGAGATAAAATTGTGATTATAAATGTTATATCAAGATTTTGATTTTTCTACGGTTGGGAATTTAACTTATTACCTCTATTTGATTTTTTTGATTTTAACTATTGTATTATCAATAGTAGGAATTATTTACGTTTTGTACCTTCTGAAGAGTATCAGAAGATTAGATAGTGGAAGTCCGGAAATGTTAAGAGTACATGATGCAATTTCAGAAGGATCGAAAACATTTCTAAAAAGACAATATAAGACGGTAGCCATAGTGTTATTGATAATCTTTGTTCTATTTATTTTTATCAGCTTAGATATCGCGATCTCTTTTCTTATAGGAGCCATAAGTTCCATAGTAGCAAGTTACATTAGCATGCTTGTTTCCACCATAGCAAATGTTAGAGTTGCTCAAGCGTGTAAAACAAGTGCTCAAAAAGCATTAAAAATTGGATTCAATTCAGGAATGGTTATCGGAAGTAGTGTTATTTCAACTTCGTTATTAGCAATTACCATACTATATGTTTTATACAACTTTACCGTCGCTAATATAGTAGGGTTTGGATTCGGAGCATCGTTCGCAGCACTGTTTGCACAATTAGGAGGGGGTATCTTTACAAAAGGAGCAGATATTGGCGCAGATATTGTTGGAAAATTGGAAACAGGGTTAGCTGAAGATGATGTTAGAAACCCTGCAACAATTGCTGATAATGTGGGGGATATGGTTGGTGATTGTGCAGGTAGAGGTGCTGATCTTTTTGAATCTTCATCGGCTAATAATTTAGGTGCTATGATTATAGGAGTGACCTTAAGTGCCGTTACAGCAAATCCATTTTTTATTATATTTTCATTAATTTCACGAGCGCTTGGAAATATAGCTGGAATTTTAGGAGGTCTTTTTATAAAATCAGAAAGTAAAAATGGAGATGATTTTAATCCTATTAAAGAATTTGGACGTGCCCTTATTGCAACAGCATTAATATGTATTGGATTCTTTTTTCTATTATCCTTGATTTCTTTTGGAGGAGCGTGGTGGGTTTTATTTCTTTGCGCGGTAATAGGGATCCTTTTAGCATTATCTTCTTATCTAATCGTAGACTATTATACATCCGCACATTACCGGCCAGTTAAAGATGTAATTAAAGCTTCTGAATCAAGTGCAGCAACAAATGTTATTAGTGGTTTTGCATTAGGGTTAGAATCAACAGTGCTTCCAATTGTTTCGTTTGTAATTTGCATACTTTTGTGTTTCTTTTTAGGTGAATATTATGGGTTACTAATTGGCGTTGGAGATTTGTTTAAAGCTGGCGTTTTTGGAGTGACTGTTGCTACAATGGGCTTGTTAGCGATGACTTCTCTTATTTTAGCGTTTGATGGCTTTGGTCCTGTAGCAGACAACGCAGCAGGGATAGCAGAAATGGCACATCTTGGAAATGAGGTCCGAGACAATTTAGATCGTTTAGATTCTGCAGGAAATACTACTAAAGCTTTAGCAAAAGGTTTCGGCATGACTTGTGCTGCACTCTCAGCAATAATTTTATATGTAGCATATTTAGAAGAAACTCATTCGAGTGACGTAAATATATATCATCCCATAATAATGTGTACATTACTTATTGGTGGAGTTACGCCTTTTCTATTTTCTGCATTGGCGATTAGAGGCGCAGGTATTTCAGCTGATGCAATCGTTAGAGAAATTAAAAAACAATTTAAATTAAATCCAGACATAGTTAAAGGAACAGCTACTCCAGATTATACTACCCCCATTGATATTTCAACGAAAGTCGCTTTAAAACAAATGATTGCTCCTGCATTTCTTGCTGTAGGGATGCCATTATTAGTAGGGCTTCTATTTGGTCCAATAGCCATTGCTGCTTTCTTAATCTCTGGAACAGTGTCAGGTCTGCTACTCGGTTTTGTAATGAATACTGGAGGAGGAGCACTAGATAATGCGAAGAAAGCCATCGAAGGTGGATTATTAGGAGGAAAAGGATCAGAAGCTCATGCTGCATCTATTATAGGAGATACCTTTGGAGATCCATTAAAAGATACTGCTGGTCCATCTCTTCATATTTTTATTAAAGTGATAAACACAGTTTCTATTACTTTTGGACCACTTTTTCTCATATTCGGAGGTTTAATTGCTTTTTAATAAATAATTAAATGAATTGTATTTTTTTCTTTTTTTTTCAAATTGTTATTTCATGTAATTTAATGGCTCAAGAAATGAAAGCCTAAAGAAATAGAAAATAAAAGTATTATTTTTTTATAGATTATAGAAGATCCATCATTTTTTCTTTTATGCTTTGAGGGGAATCTTTCGTGGTATTCCATTTAACTGGAATATTTATTATATTATTCTTTATTTTCACAATTATACGAAAGAAAAAGCATTTTCATTAAATTCTAAAAATATTTAACTTTTAAATTACTTTTTTGCACACCTTGAACATTGGTTATAAGCGTGGCTTAATTTATGGCATTTTGGGTGATATTTTTGTTGGTTTTCAACCCATTATCGCAAATTCTCGCCCTTCCTCATTGGACGCTCATATTTTTGCGACAATGACGTGTTTGATAGAAATGTTGATTTTTCTCCCATTGGTACTGATAGAAATCTTCAAACCTTTTGATAAAAAACATAATGAAAATACAAATCAAGAGAAGTTAATTATAGTTCTTATAAATTGGAGGAAAAATATCAAGTTATTGATCTTTATTGGTCTAATATTTGGTCTTAATCAGCTTTTATTTTTCATTGGATATAGTTTTGCCGGAGCAATAAATGGTTCATTAACCCAGAAAACCACTGTTTTTTTTGGTTTAATATTTGGTTGGACAATCTTAAAAGAAAGAGTAAATAGACGTCAAATTCTATTCTCAATAATCCTCTTTATGGGATTAATAATTGCAATTACCCAAGGAAAATTTTTTTCATTTGACTATGATACTTTAATAGGAGTGTTAATTTTATTATTTATAACATGCTTATGGATGTATGGTCATACGATTACTAAACCCATTTTTAATAGAGGAGAAGCTACACCAACTCAAATGGTTTTCTTGAGGAATCTATTGAGTGGCATCATACTATTTTTCACTTATATAATATTTTTTCCTATCAGTAATTTAAGTTTATTAACAATACCCTTAAATCAAATTTATTTCATTAGCATGGGTGTGGTTTATGGAATTGGACTTTTTTGTTGGTACAAAACACTTTCTTATTTAGATGTTTCAAAAGCTACCATCTTATTTTCTCCTACACCGATAGTTACCGCTATATTTGCTACATTCTTATTAAAGGAAGCTTTTACCATTTTTCATTTAATAGGGACTACCATTGTAGTGATTTCAGTAATTATAATAATAACTCAAAAAGATTCAAAAAAATATAATATACTTTGATAATAGAATAATATAAAGATATATATTTGGAATATCTGTTGTAATGGGCAAAATATATTTTTTTTTTTTAGTCATATTTCTTGTAAAAAGATTTAAATATACTATTAAATAATTAGATATATTAATATATAATTAGATATTTGAAAAATATTTATTCTTGTTAAAATAACATTTGTGATAATAATGATGAACGATGTAATGATTTCAGTTAAAAATTTGAAGAAATTCTTCGGCGATGTTAAAGCTGTAAATGGGATTTCTTTCAACGTAAATAAAGGCGAAATTTTTGGACTTTTAGGGCCTAATGGTGCTGGTAAAACCACGACCATCAAACTTCTATTAGGTCTTCTCGAATCGGATGAAGGTGAATTAGAAGTGCTTGGAATGGATCCAGAGAAGGATGAACTTCTGATTAAAAGCCGTATAGGTTACGTATCTGAAGAACCACTCATTTTTAAATCACTTACTCCTAAGGATTTATTCAATTTTGTAGCTTCCATAAGAGGAATGACATCCGAGAAGACAACTGAAAAAGCCCAGGAATATTTGGAGAGTTTAGGAGCTTTAGAGTATTATAATCAACTTATAGCAACTTTATCTCATGGAAACAAGCAAAAAATACAGATTATAGCAGCGATATTACATGAACCTGATTTACTCATTTTAGATGAACCTTTGGCAGGATTAGATGCTAAATCAGTAAAAGTCATGAAAGAGATATTAGAAATGCATTTAGAAAAAGGTGGATCCGTCTTATTTTCTACACACATAATGGAAATAGCTGAAGAATTATGTGATAGAATTGCGATCATTAATAAGGGTAAAATTGTAGGGATCGGGACCATTGCAGAGCTAAACGCTCAATCGAACAAAATTGGAGCACGATTGGAGGATGTTTATTTGAGATTAACAGAGGAAGATACATCAGTAGAAGAAATTGTCAAGAAATTACGGAAGTCATTCAATAATAAAAATTGATGTGATTAAATGACAGATCAAAAATTTAGTTTGTATAAAATGGCGAAGTATACGAATCTTGAGGTGATAATGGAAGCTCAAGTGCAAGCTTCAGGAGCTAATCAATCTAAATTGATGGAAAGATACAAAAAAAATAAAAATTCAATAAAAAATCAAGCTATTGGATTGAAAGTTTCTTATGGATTTCTTTTAGTACTAATTACCATTGTACCAATAATTAGTTATTTAAATCTAATCGATTTTTTGGGAGGCCACACTCCTAATGTAAATGCCGGACTTTTCGCGGGTAGCTTGATATTGTCTGTTTTTTTTGCCATGCAGACAGGATATCTATTAATTTTAGGATTGATGAATATTTCAGCTTTATTATCTGGGGAAGTATTCCGTTGGTTCGAGACTTTACCAATTTCAAAAGATCGCTTGAATAAATTAGGTTTTTTGACAGTATTTCGCAATGTTGACGTCGGTTTGATTCTTTTAACCATTGCATTTCCAATCACAATGGTGATAATTACCCAGAATATTCTATTATTCATTGTAAGTCTTTTAGTATCATTAATTAATGCACTATTTGCATTTAGCGTTTTGGTTATTGTTTCTCAAAGACTCAGTCGAATATTTCGAATCCAGGAAATTAACACTAAAAGAGCAACAACAATACGACTCATTACAATGCTGGGATATTTTATTCTTATATTTAGCATGTCAATAATTCTAAATGTAGCAATCTCATCAATAGGTGCCTTTTATGCAATGGCAAATTCAATGGATAATACAGAAACACTTAATATCATTCTAGCTTTGATACCTTTTCCATTTTCGCCTAGTTTTTTACTAACAATGTGCATAGAACCTACCAGATTTACAGGTCTTCAATGGGTGATGACTTTAATAGGATTATTTCTCTATATGACCATAACTTGGTTTTTATATCGTCGAGCGGTTAAATCAATGAGAGCGGTCACCTCCTCATCTTCCATAAAAATAAGAAGTGGTAGGAAAGTAGATGAAAAAATTGAAGTGAAAATGGAAAATCGTTCAACAATAAGTGCTTATATACGTAAGGATTTGTCAATGGCAACAAAGGATATACAAATGTTGATGTTCATTTTCATGCCTATAGTATTACCCCTAATTATGGTTCTTACAATCACTGGAGTAGCATCATCTGAAGGTATTGCAGAGATGGCAGGGGATATTATGATTTTTTGGAGTATAATTGTAATTTATTTTCCAATTATTGCGACAATGCTAGTATCTGGTTTATTGAATGTGGAAGAATCCGGAGCATCAATTCTTGCCTCATTACCGTTGAATCCTCGCGATCAAATGAAGGCCAAGTTAATTCTAATGATAAGTATTCAATTAATCTCATACTTCTTGCCAGTATTCGTATTAATAATGAATCCTGTGTTCGCACCATATATTGGATTGTTTATTGCGTGGTATCCTATAGTACTTCTATTTTTAATGGTCATGTTCCAAATGAAATTACGACTATTCGGAAGGTGCAAGTACAAATATGTACTCGAAGAGGTAAACATAGAGCATAAAGTTTGGAAGTGGGTGTTCTTAATATCTACTCAATTTCTAATATGTATTGGCTTTCTTGTAATTGGCTTCATCTTGCTTGTATTTTTCGACATGATGGTGATGACTGTAACATTATTAATACTAAGTTTGGGATCCCTATCCATTTTATATGTAACTCTCAAGTTGATGTTTCCAAAAGAGTTTGGAAAGAGAAAAATGATTGGGATCAGAGCAACTTTTAGAAAACATCCTCTATTAGGAACTGCTATACTACTGATCACCTATTTTTTCTTTTTCTATATTCCAAGTTTTATATTATGGCCATTTACACTGTTAATTGACATGTTACCTCCCATCGGCATTGCTTTAATAGTCTTCCTTGTAACATTCGGAGTTTTGGGGTTCCTTTGGTTCTATATTGTTCCTAAAGGTTTTAAACTCCCAAATGATGATAACACTTTTTCAGATTTCGCTAAATCTATTCGTTTTAATACAGGCAGAC
This sequence comes from uncultured archaeon, assembly GCA_964583985.1. Lineage (GTDB taxonomy): Archaea > Asgardarchaeota > Lokiarchaeia > Sigyniarchaeales > SOKP01 > SOKP01. Next base: position 8,389 of record CAZOYD010000057.1, on the reverse strand, counting down.
ATTTAATTCGAAATATCCTTATTGGCATAGGAGCTTCAATGTTATTTTTCTTAAGCGTGTATATTTTTGGGAATATTTTTGGAACGCATATCTGGGATTTAAATCTTATTTTTGGAGATCCTTATTCTCCGCCACTATATGGATTAGGATGGTTCTTATTCATTTACATGTTAATTCCAGGCATATGGGAAGAAGTATCTTTCAGGGGGGTTATCACTTCATTAAATGAAAAAAAGTATTCTCGAAATATAACATTGGTAATTGTTTCTGTTTTATTCGGCTTGTTTCATTTAACCAATATGCTATCAGGAATACCTGCAATAAATGTTATTCCTCAGGCATTTTATGCAGGTCTTTTAGGATTCGTTTTTGGATACATGGTGATTCGGACAAACAGTTTAATCCCAGGAATAATAGCCCATTATTTAATAGATTCCGTTGGACAGTTTTTTCTATATATCAATTTCGCTGATAATATTTCATTTGTTTTTTTTGCCATAATAGGGATGGGAATCGTACCTGCAATACTTAGTTATCTATTTGTAAGGCTGGTAACTCCTTCTAAAACGCATAATACTATTGAAAAGATAGTTTAATTTTCAATAACTTTTTTTTTATCCTTTAATAAAATAATGTGATTATTGAAACATGTGATTCAAAATGTTAGAAAATGCCATGATCCAGGTAAATAACCTCAAGAAATACTTTAGAGATGTTAAAGCGGTAGATGGAATTTCTTTTGAAGTAAAAAAGGGAGAAGTATTTGGTCTTCTTGGTCCGAATGGTGCAGGTAAAACTACAACCATTAAACTATTATTGGGGTTATTAGAGCCAAATGAAGGAGAAATGAAAGTGCTAGGGTTAAATCCTAATCGGGATGAAATTGAAATTAAAAGAAGAATTGGTTACGTGTCAGAAGAACCTTTAATTTTTAAATCCCTTACTCCAAAGGACTTGTTTAAACTAATTGCTTCAATCAGAGGGCTTGATCCTGAACACGTATTAGAGCGTGCTCAAGTATATTTAGAAAGCGTAGGAGCACAAGAATATTTTGAACAACTAATAGCTACTCTATCTCATGGTAATAAACAAAAAATGCAAATAATTGCAGCAATTCTCCATAATCCCGAAATTCTTATTCTTGATGAACCACTCTCTGGTCTTGACGCAAAATCTGTAAAGGTGGTTAAAGAAATTCTTGAATTACATACAGAAAGAGGAGGATCTGTTTTATTTTCTACTCATATAATGGAAATTGCTGAAGAGTTGTGTGATAGAATCGGTATTATTAATAAAGGTAAAATTGTGGGGATCGGAACCATTGCAGAGTTAAATGCTCAATCTAACAAAATAGGAGCTCGATTGGAAGATATTTTCTTAAAGCTAACAGAACAAGATGGTTCAGTAGAAGAAATAGTGAAAAGATTACGTAAATCTTTCAAGGAAGGAAATTAGGAGTACTGATAATGACATCCATCGAACATTTGAGTATATATAAACTTGCGAAATATACTAATCTAGAAATTGTCATGGAAGCTCAGGTACAATCCACTGGCGCAAACCAAGCAAAACTAATGGAGAAGTATAAGAAGAACAGAAACAGTATTAAGAGTCAAGCTTTTGCGATGAGACTCGTCTATGGGGTAATGTTGGCTTTTTTAACCGTTATTCCTCTCTTTACGATTCTTCGATTAACCGAATTTTTTAATGATCTTTTTATTTCAACTGGTTCTGTACTGCTTACAGGTAGCATTCTTTTCTCTGCTTTTTTTGGAATACAGTTACTTTATTTGATGTTATTAGGAATGTTTAGTGTTGGAGCGATGATGACTGGTGAAGCTTTTAGGTTTTTTGAGACACTTCCGATTTCAAGGGAACAAAGAAGTAAACTCGGATTTTTTACGGTATTACGAAATTTAGACGTTGGTTTAGTAGTAATGATGATTGGTTTGCCTATAATGATAATAGTAACGAGTCAAAACATGATTTTATCAATTATTAGCATAATAATTTCAGTTGGAGCTGCTATTCTAAGTTTTAGTGTCTTAGTGTTATTCGCTTCTAAAATTAGTCAAGTATTCAAAGTTCAAGAATCTGGGTCTAAAAAATCAACTCTAATTAGAATCATTACCATGCTGAGTTATCTTCTAATGGCTTTTTCATTGAGTTTTTTTCTGCAATGGGCTGTAAATGCTGCTATTGATTTATTTGTATTAGTTTCTTCATTTGAAAATATTGAAATTTTGAATTACATAATCTCCGTTATCCCCTTCCCATTTGCTCCTAGTTACTTACTTACCATGCTTATTGATCCTGCTCGATTCTCAATAATGCAATGGTTATTTACCATTATAGGTAACATGCTGTTTGCGGGATTAACATTTTTCGCTTATAAGAAAGCAATTAAATCCATGCGTCTTGTTACCTCGTCAGCTGCTATGGATAGTAAACTAATATCACGAAAAGAATCATCTAAAAAGGATTCCACAGCTGAAATTATAGTTCATAAACCAATAATTGCATATATACGTAAAGACTTATCTACTGCTGTAAGAGATTTTCAAACATTAATGTTTTTGATAATGCCCTTAATTCTCCCCTTTGTTTATGTATTTTCATTGGCATTTAGCACAGGAGGAGATCTTCAATTGGCAGGAATGGATATTCTATGGATGATTTTAATATTTTATCAACCAATCATATCCTTGATGATCACGACTGGCTTTCTAAATTTGGAAGACTCAGGAGCATCAATATTAGCATCATTACCACTCCTTCCTCGAGATCAGGCAAAAGCAAAACTCAGTTTATTGCTTATAATTCAATCTTTATCATTTTTCTTACCACTTTTCATATATGTTGGTTCCTCGAATTTTATTCAATATGTAATAACATTTCTTACGTGGTATCCAATTGACCTAATATTCTTGTTTAATGTGTTTTATTTTAAGATTAGATTATTTGGACGGATGAAATATAAATTTGTACTAGAAGAAATTAGGGTAGAAAAAAAAATACTTAAGTGGATTGGGATAGGAATCCTTGAATTTACAATCTGTTTCGCATTCATTTTTATTGGGTTCATTTTACAATTAAATTTTAGCATTCCGGTGATGTCAATGATCTTACTGTTGATAAGTGTTCCAATTTTAGGATTATATGTCTTTTCATTAAATAGAATCTTTCCAAAACAACTTGGGAAAAAAAAAATTATTAGCTTAAGGAAAAACCTAAGAATGAAACCAATAATTGGAACAGTAATAATCTTACTGTTATATATTGGATTTCTCTACTTGCCTAATTTTATTGATATTCTTTTCATTCCACTATATCTAATTGCTCCAGATATTGTTACATATTTCATTAATTTTTTTATCACTTTTGGATGCCTTGTATTGTTATTGTTCTTGATAGTACCCCGTTTTTTACACTTACCAAATGGGGATCTGAAATTCAAGGAGTATCTCAATAATATTAAATTGATAAAAGTTTCTCCCCTAATCAGAAACCTTGTTGTAGGTATTGGATGTTCATTAATTTATATTATTAGTACATTTTTAATGGCAAATTTACTTGGAATTTATGAGTTTGATCCTAATGCCTTATTTGGAGAACCAAGTATTAATCCCGCAAATCTTGGATGGTTTATATTTGTTTTAATGCTTATTCCAGGGATTTGGGAAGAAGTAACTTTTCGGGGTGTATTAATTCAACTGAATTTAAGAAGATATTCAATCAATACAACGTTGATTCTCACCTCAGTATTATTTGGAATGGCTCATTTTAACAATTTGATAGCGGGACGCTCACTATTATCTACGATTTTTCAAGCGATTTATGCAACATTGCTGGGATTTCTTTTTGGATACATGTATTTAAAAACTAATAGTCTTCTCCCCAGCATAATTACTCATTATTTAATTAACACGGTTGGAACACTGTTTTCAAATGCTAATTCTCCAGATTTAATAAGTTATGTTTTATATATGATCTTTGGAGTTGGTTTAATTCCCTTGGTTTTTGGAGTACTATTTGTTAAATTGATCGTACCAAAATCGAAAGACGAAAATTTGATTTTTTCATCAAAATAAGAGAAAAGGCAATACTTTTTTTTTTAAATAGATCTAATTCTAATAAGAGTAAAAACTTAAAAAATTGAATTAAACATGTCCGTAAAGCATATTATTTGTAAGAATTGTATCATGGTTGATGGATTTTTGGGGATCGAGATAAACAAGGATCAGCTCTGTAATTTCTGTGCAGATCCAAATCATATTAATCCCAATTGGTCCAAGAAACAAATAAGTAGAGCACAAAGAAAAGAAGGATTAGAAAATTGGAAAAAAACAGTGCAACAGATGCAGAATGCTCATGATGGAAAGACATATGATTGCATTATAGGTTATTCGGGTGGGAAGGACTCTACTGCTTTAATTGATACATTTGTAAATGAATATAATTTAAATCCATTACTATTAACCATTGATATAGGGTTCATGACCGAAGTTGCTAAAGAAAATATGAAAGAGACTCTGACTAAAATGGATCTATTTGAAAACCATCTCATAATTGAGGAGGCAATTCCCACCTTTTCTAAATTGTATAAATATTGCTTTTTTTCTCATAATTCTTTTCAAAAAAGTTTAACGGTAGATATTTGCCATAAATGCACCGATTTAATTCACACTATTACTTTCAAGGAAGCACTTACCAGAAATATTCCATTTGTTATTATCGGATTTTCTCCAGATCAGATCGCTCGTTACTATTATGAAACAAGTCCAAGCGATATCATTAAAGATGGAACTCCAATTCCCGCATTTGAAACATTGTTAGATGATAAGGATCGCCAATGGTTCCTTACTCCTGAAGAGATTGAACAAATGAATAATTTTACACCACGAATATTATATCCTTACCACGTGATAGAATATAATGAAGATGAAATTATTAATCGATTAGAATCAAAAGGGCTCATCCAAAAAGGAAAGGGAGATCCAGTCCTTACAAACTGCCACGTGGTAAAAGCCGCGCTGTTCCATGACTTTTATCGTTATGGTGGATTAACTTATGCTCTACAATATGCGGAATTAGTTCGTCAAGAACAAAATCCCGAGAAGCATAAACAATGCCGAAAGAATTGGTTACGTACGTACAAGCAAATTGGAAAGAGTATTTTAAATGGTACTTTTGATGTTGAAGGAATGGAGGCATTTTTTACGAATTTAGAGATAACAAAGGAAGAATTACTCCGAGAAATTGAGAAGAAAAGAAATGGTGATCCAAATGAAGCGCGAATTTTACATAACATTAAACTTATACAAACCAATAAACTTAGATAAATGAATATCCAAAAGAGAACTGATTATTCCTTATTGATTTTTAATAAATTTTATTGACGCTAAGCATAATTTCAATACTTCTTCTAATACTCCTTTTTCTATTTTATCGAGTGTATCTGTAGGTTGATGATAAAATTTAAGCATCTCTTTTAAATCCATTGCTACAATTGAAGCTGCTTTTAAACCGGCTTTTGAAAAAGCAGTTGCATCAGTTCCACCAGTTACTTGACCAATTAATTTCTCAACAAAACTACTCCCCCCAAGAGAAAAGTTTGATGCAGGCATACCCAAATTTTCAGCAGATTTGGCTAAAATTTGTACTACTTCGTCTGAATGTTTTGTTCTTGTTGTTGGCTCAAAATCAATTATGGCTATGTTTTTAAGGCTTTGAATAGTATCCATATTAATACAGATTGTATTATTTGTCTTTAATTCTTCATAATGTTCCTCTACATACCTATAAGAACCTCTTAAACCAGCTTCTTCACATCCAAAAGAAATCAACCGTATTTCTGTGTTTTCGGGCATGTTATTTGGATTTTTTTCTAAATATGTACCTATTCCGAGCAAGATTGCGACAGCACTGAGATTATCAACTGCGCCAGGTACTTTATTTGCTTTTTCGCCAGGTGACACGAAAAACCATAACCCAATTAGAACGGGCACGCCTATAATAAATAGGATTAATGAAATAATTTGAAATACAATAAAATTAGCAATTTTAAAGCCAATTAAAGATATAATAAATAAAATTGTTGTTATTCCCATCCATATTACTAAAATTAAAAGTCCAAGGATTACGATTATTGCATAGCCTATTTTTAAGTGAGTTAATAAGTTAAATTGTAAAGCACTGTCATGATGTCCTGAAAAAATAAGTATATTTTTCACTTCTTTTTTTCCTCCAAAAATTCCAATAACATTCTGAGAACTTTTTTTTTTAAAAAAAGGATCGATAAATTCCCTATAATTAAAAAATTCATTCCAAATTATTAAAAAAGCTCCAAAATTTACTGCAAATGAGATCCCCATTAAAATTTGCTCTACTTGGAGAACAAGATTTAATCCAGTGAGAAAATAACTTAAAAATGAAATGAGCATCATTACAACCATTACTTTTATATATCCAATAAAAGCTCTAGGGTGGCATGTAAAAGGTTCTATATGGGAAGAATCACATACCTTTTCAAATTCGTTCTTAATCATTTCAGCACTTTTTGCTTCTTGAGGACTACACGGCATTCTTGGACCGCATTCTTTAATTATTCTTTCTATGAAATTGTACATATAATCTGAATTTTCTATAGACATTTCTATTTCCATCTTATATCCAAAAATTATTTTATTATAATATATCTTTAGTTTAGAATATTATAAATATCGAATTGATAAGATTTTTAAATTCATACTTTAATTTCTAGGTAAAACTAGCCAATAATAAGATTTATATGAGGATTAGGTTAAAATAAGAGGTTTGTATGTGAAGTTTATAGATCTTAAATTCTAGATGATTTAATATTGGATTTAAATAGAATCGTGGAAGTTAGATGTCCTGTATGTGGTTTTATTAAAAAAATTAGCATTCCTGAGAAAATATTTGATCAAAATAGATTTGGTACAATAAAAGTTCAAGTTTCTCAAGGAGGAGTTTGCCCAGATCATCAATTTATCATACTTATAGATACAAAGGGCATCATCAGAGGCTATGAAAAAATAGATTTAATAATGAAAGCCTCCACTGAATCAACAAAGTTTTCACTGAATGGATTCATTACAATGATTGGGTTATATGGGCTATTTTCATTAATTCATGCCAAGGTTTTTAATTATCCAACATATATAATCAAAGATAAGGATACTGAAGAACAAACTGCAATTATCAATAATCTTTTAGAAAGTTGGCTTCCTGAAAATTATCGAGGGCCTAACTCTATCATTTTTCTTAGAGATACTGATTATAATAAAATAAAGAAGGAGAAAAATGCTCTAATAATAGATAGAAAACAGAATATATTACTAACACCCTGGGAAACAGAGCTGAAGTTCGAAGAAGATATCATTCAAAAGGCACTTAGCATCTCAAATGAGGAAGAACAACCTATTATAATTCAACATCAAATTGCTAAATTCATAAGGGAGGCTGAATTCTCGAGAAAAATAGTCGAGAAAGAAGATATCTATACACAAGAGCTTATAGAAAAACTTTCAAGAGAATTAATGATTCCAAAAGTAGATTATTATCGAATTTCACTTATAAAAGAATTTATAGAAAGAAGAATATCAATAAAATTAGCCCAGAGGATTAAAAACAAAATAGATGATTTTCTCAGTTCACTATAAATTTATCTTAAGCTTTTTTTTATCAAAAAAAGTAAAATAAGACCAATTCTTTCTTAACTAAAATCAAATAAATTTGAATTACTAATCAAAAAGTGAAATTATTATGCCCGATTGGGGAATGCAAAATCGTTTATCACGAATTATTAAACCAAAATCTGGACATTGTGTGATGCTAGCAGTAGACCACGGTTATTTTGGGAACGTACCAGGACAACTAAAATGTTTTGGAGATCTTAATCCTCTTTTTGAACATGCTGATGCATTAATGCTCACTCGAGGAATGTTAAGAAGTTGTGTATCACCCGATAGTGATATACCCATAGTTTTAAGAGTATCCGCAGGTGCAAGCATGCTTAAAGAACTCTCGAATGAAGAAATAAATGTTACAATCGAAGATTGTATTAGATTAAATGTTTCTGCAATTACTTGCTCGATTTTCGTAGGGGGTGAGTTCGAGAAACAGAGCCTACTAAATTTATCTAAGTTAGTTAATTGGGGACAAGAATATGGAATTCCTTCCTTAGCTGTTACTGCTGTTGGTAGGGAAATGGTCCGAGATTATCGCTATTTAGGGATGGCAAGCCGAATGGCGGCAGAAATGGGTGCTTCCTTCGTTAAAACATATTATTGTGAAGAATTTGAAAACGTTACAAGTATTTGCCCCGTTCCAATTGTCATAGCAGGCGGAAATATAGATTTGAAAGCCA
>CAZOYD010000056.1:0-23404 GCA_964583985.1 uncultured archaeon | reverse complement strand
TTGGATCAGCTGTCATTGGAGGATAATCATAGATGTATTTTGTCTTGACATCTAACAATTTACTCTGAATTCGTCCACGTTCAACAGCATCTGCTATTTCTTTTTTAACTTCTTCAATGTCTTCATCTGGAATAAGACGCCTATTAATGGTCAGAGTACAAAGATCAGGGACAATATTAGTTTTGGTACCAGAATGGATGATGTCTAAATTAAACATAGGTGTCATGTTTCTTTTTTCTCCCGTACCAAAACGTGGTAAACCGGGAATATTCTTGCTTTCTCGAACTTCTACCATCCTTTTTAGTTTCATTAATTCATTCAAGATTGGAATTGTTTCTTCAAATGCATTAACTCCCATAAAATTAGTACCAGAATGGCAACTCCTTCCTATAGATTCCACAATGACATTTAATGCACCCGCAGTTCCTTGAACAATTATGGGGTTGATGACTCCTTCCATGCAAAAAACGGTTCCTTTAACGTATCCTTTTTCGGCTAAATATCTTACACCTGGCCAGATCCCGATTTCTTCATCAGTACAATTCAAAACTCTAATATTATATTTAGGTGTTAAGTTTAATTTTTTAATTAATTGGAATGCGATTATCAAGCAAACCATTGCACCTTTCATATCAGACGTCCCACGACCATAGATCTTCCCACTTTTAATCATCGTGGCTTTAAATGGAGGAAAGCGCCATTTATTTTGCCCTTCATTTGGAGCTGGAACAACATCCATGTGACCGTAAAAAGTTATGAATTGGTTTTGTCCAAAATCTTTAGTTGCAATTAAGTTAATTCTTGGGCCTTCAAGGGGATAAGGAATTTGTTGTATTAATTCTTGGGGGACAATAATTTCTTCCAAATCATAACCTAAATCTTGAAAAAATGGAGTTAAAGCGTCAACATATTCTCGATAGGAATTAGCAGGTGGAACGGTAGTATCAATATTAATAAGATTACTCATGATATCCATTATATAATTCCGATCTAACCTCTCAACTTCGTCAAAAACGCGCTCTTTACTTATATTCATAATTATTCTCTGCTGATTTTAATTGAATATTTAATAAAGTATAAAATGAATTAAATTCATTTTGTTGAGCTTGAAAGCAAAATTTGACATGATGGTTAAAATTCTACCAAAGGAGAATTTTTCCACAGTTCTTACATATTCCCTCGTTAATTTGGTTATTCAAGCAATTTTCATGATAATGCGTGCCACAAGCTTGGCATTTATAGACTTTCCCGGAATAATCTGCAAAATCATAGTTACAATAAGCACATTTGCTTGCGTATGAAAAACTAGTGCTATTAGCATCAACTTCAATAATTTGAGCTGTACCAGTTAATCCAAATTCTGAAACAGAAGGAGTTACAAATTGACTTTGTTCATCAGGAGTTTGCCACGGACTATTTGGATCGGCATACGATTGAGCAGGAGTTTCTTCCCAATTTGAGACATACCCTGAAGCGGGCTTTTTTGATAAACCCATTTTCTTGGAGACTTTTTCGTCAAGGATATTTGTTAAAATTAATGCTGAGGCGTATTTCCCTTTTTGACCTCCTTTTTGCAAATGCGTGTGAGATATTAAATGAATAATACGACCGCCCGTTTTTCCATAATCAAAATAACACAAAACTGGAGATTCTCCCCATTTCTTTTTTATTTCCCATGATTCAATTAGAACCTTGACTGCTGTTGGGTTCAGAACTTGAATTGGAAAACTACGATTTTCTAACCACCACCGAAACTCGGATTTCTTTGTATCCGTAGTTGTTTTTGCATGCCATTTATCTTGTTGGATTTCTGTAAGGACACCTTCAAGAAAAGGATGATTAGGTTCAAGAATTTGACAACTTACCACTGCATCTGCTGTTTTATCACCATTCCATCGAATGAATCCCGGAAAAATGATTTCGACAATATGCTTTATCGCCCAATCGGTTGTTAGTATCCATCCCCCATTTAAATTGACGTACTCACTTATCTTTGGAAATGCAGAATGAGGGATCTCATCTCCAGGACACCCAATAAGTACCACATCATAATCATTTAGATTATATTTCATAATATCTTGAGGTTTAATGGTATCATGTTTAGCGGCGTACATGTGATCAACAACTTTCTCGGGTTTTTCATATCGACCTTTGACCGCAAGTATTTTTCCATATTTCTCAACTGCTTTAACTACTTCTTTTTTATCCAGTGCTTCCATCTTACGTTTTTTGACTTCCGAGTATAAATCTTTCCAGCTGCTCATTTTAAAATCGCTTATATTTGAAATTTAAGTAATTTAATGCTATTTTTATAAGTAATAAAACATAATTCATATTTATATTTTCATGGATGCGATTAAAATGGAGAATTTAAAGAGTTTAGGTGAACCACAAGAATTTTGGGATTATTTTTTTCAAATTTCCAAAATACCCCGATGTTCCAAAAAAGAAGGGCTGATTAGAACCTTTATTAAAGAAGAAGCCGTTAAGTTTAGATTTGAGCATCAAATAGATCAGATTGGTAATATAGTTGTCAGAGTTCCCCCTCAGACAAGAACTGGAAGTGAACCATTAAGAATAGTTTTGCAAAGCCACATGGACATGGTATGTGAGAAAAATGATGAGACTAAACATGATTTCGCAAAAGATCCATTAAGATTAAAGGTAATTGATGTTAACAATGAAAAGTGGATGACCGCAGATGGCACGACACTTGGGGCAGACAATGCTGTTGGCATGGCTTATCAATTGGCAATCATGAAGAAAATTTATAATGGAGAATTAAATCTTGGGTCATGCCATTTAGATTTATTATTTACTGTTGATGAAGAAAGAGGGCTTTCAGGAGCTTCCCAGATGGATTTGAATATCATCAAGGGCAAGTATTTAATAAACCTCGATTCTGAGAGAGATAACGAATTTACCATTGGTTGTGCTGGAGGGCGAGTATTCAAGGTTGAGATCAAAGAAGAACGCATATCAATTGAAAAGATAAAAAATCAAATTACACCAATGAAATTGGATGTAATGGGTTTAGTAGGTGGGCATTCTGGAACAGATATCAATAAGAGGAGAGGTAATGCAAATAAAATTCTAGCAGAGATTCTATGGAAGTTAAATGAAGAGTTTAAAATTTATTTATCGACTATAAATGGAGGAAATTTATCAAATGCAATTCCTCGAGAAGCAAATGCGATTTTTTATGTTAATAAAGAAGAAATTAGGGATATCTCGGAACAAATTGAATTCTATACGTCTAATATAAAATCACTATATAAGGGGATTGATCCGAATTTGAAGATTACCTGTGAAGAATACCAAGAAAATTTGGACCATCTCGTTTTTGCGAATAATTTTAAAGATAAATTGCTTGATCTATTCTACTTAATGCCTAATGGCCCTTTATCCATGCATCCAACAATTCCAGAATTAGTACATACTTCCGATAATTTCGCTGTTATTAAAACAAAACCAAATTCTATTAAAGTCAAAATAAGTACTCGAAGTTTGGCTGAATATAGTAAGGGGGTAATTTATGAGAAGATAATCACCTTACTTAAAGCTTTTAATTTTAACATGGATTTAACAATAATAACGGATTATCCTAGCTGGGATCCAGATTTTAGTTCAAAATTAACCTCTAACGCGAGAGAAATATATACAGAATTGTTTAAACAAGAAGTAAGTATTAAGGCCATTCATGCTGGTTTGGAATGTGCTTATTTCTCGAAATATTACCCCGACATGCAAATGATTTCAATTGGCCCCGATATAATAGGAGGACATTCTCCTGATGAACGATTGAAAATACAATCTAGTGAAAAAATATGGAAATTTTTGTTAACTTTAATACAGAAATTACAATGAATATTTTGATTTTAAATATCTTTTAAAAAAATATTTTAATCTAATCAAATTTTATAACTTATAAGGTAAATATTTTTCAAAATAATACCATGGAAAAACAAGTCCAAGCACAAGCTAAAATAAAAAAGGAAGATATTAGCGGATCAGAGACCGTTTTTGAACGAGTAAGGAGTAAAACACCTTGGATTTTCGGAAAGTCTTTGAGAAAGCCAAAAATTAGATTCCCTGAGTCCTTACTTCCAAAAATGGATATGCCATTACCGAGTAAATCAATAGCAGTAATATTAATATATGCAATTTTATTTCTCCTTCAAACGGGAATAGTATATCTTATATATACAAAACCTCCAGCATTGGGAGGAGATTCCCAAGGCAATGCAATATTTCTATATCCTTCAATTCACGATGCATTCATAGTAGAATCAATTGTTGCTTCTATTTTCATATTCTTGTGTTCTTTGGGTTTTGTCTTCTTATATCAAGCCTCCAAACACGTATATAATAAAAAGATTGCTGTTAGAATTCTTTCTATCGGGATAATTTTAATTTTAATCTCTTATACTGCTTTACAATATATGATTTCCGAAAAATTAAAATAAGATCTTTTTAGAAATGTTTAAAGCTTTTTAAATTATTGAGACTGTATCATTGATATTTTTAGAGAATTAGTGATTTCAATAATCCAAAATAAAAAAAAAGAGAAAATTATTGATTTAACTATTAATTTCTTATAGTCTTTTTATAGAGATGCTACGTATGTTTTATATGCAGCTTCATCTAATAAATTAGCCTTTTCAGCTCCGAAATTAGAAGCTTTAATCTTGAATAACCAAGTTGAGAGTGGATTTTCGTTAATTTTCTCAGGTTCATCCATTAAATCAGAATTTACTGCAGTAACGGCTCCGGAAACGGGGCTATAAATATCTCCAACGGCTTTACTAGATTCCACTGTACAATCTAATGGATCGCTCGTTGGTTCATTCCCATCCATTTTTACTTGCTCAACAGTAGCTCCTTCAAGTGCTTCTACATCAACAAATGAAATCTCACCCAATTGCTCGGCAGCAAAAGGGGTAATACCTACTTCACCCGTGCTATCATTATACCACTGGTGGGTCTTAGAGTACCATATTGCCATGATTAATCAAACACCTATTTTGTTATAATAATATAATTATATTGAATATAAGTATATGATCAAATTAATTATATAATAGATTTAAAATTTTTTTATTACAATATTGTTTTTATTACCAAAAAAAAGAGATATCTTGCAAGAGCTCAGAAATCAAATTAATTATTATTTAGAATTTAAAGGCTGGTATGATAAAATCATTAAGGATTTCGACTTCGATTATAAAAAAGATATAGAAGCGAAACGTATATTATCTGACATAATAAAGATGAAATCAAGCGATTGGGATTTTAAAGAAGTTCTCTTGACTTTTTATAATGGAATTAAAAAAGCGAAAAGCATATTTATTTTTGGAAGTGGTCCATCACTTGAGGATACAATTGACCATATAATTGAGTTAAAGGGAATTAAATTTTTTAACCAGAGTATAAATCTAGCTGCTGATGGAGCGACGAGATTTTTAAAAAAAAAGGGAATCCCAATTTATGGTACCTTTTCTGATTTAGATGGAATAACAAAAAATGAATTTGATTATCCCTCTTTCATGATAATTCATGCCCATGGTGATAACATTAACAGACTTCTTACATTTAAAGAGGACATTATAAGATTTAATAATTTAATAGGAACTACACAAGTTGAACCAAATGATCTGCTATTAAATCCGGGAGGTTTTACAGATGGTGATAGAATCTTATTTTTTTTGAGATCAATATTATCTCCTAGCCAAAAGCTTTATTTTATTGGCATGGATTTTGGAAACATTGTAGGAAAATATAGTAAACCTCACCTTCAAGGAAATTTAATAGGAACTGACACTAAAATAAAGAAATTAAAATATGGATTTATTCTATTGAAATGGATCTCTAAAAAACTTGAAAATGAAATTATTTTGCTGAATAGTAAAACCAAATCGCACTATTTTAGAAATATTTCTTTGGACAATATCCAAGATTATGATTTTACGTAATCTTCAATTCCCCTTGCTGTAATTTTGAAAGGGAGTTTATTTTCGGGTAAGGTGCTTGAGTTAACTAAATGCACATAATTTTTATCTGAATTTCGAATTAAATACAAAAATTCCGAAAAAAAGTGGTTTAAATATTGTAGTCCTACAGGATTCTCACTAATAATTGGTTTTTCAGTGAAATTTGGAGAAATTTGGGCAGTAGCTATTAGTACTATATTATTTTTTTGTGTAATTTCACTTAATTTTTGCAAGATTTTAAGGAAGGTTTTTTTCAATTTATTCTGAGTTATATTTCTTGCCCCTTGATCAGCTCTGAAATGATTATTTATGGAATCTATTATTAGAAGCTTTGTGTTAGACTTTTCTAATTTATTTTCTACTTCATCTAAATTCAATAAAAATGTTGAATTACCCGACACTTTAGTAATTAATATACTTTTCAGAGCTTTATCTTCATTCACACCACGATTGATGCATAACTCTCTAATTCTTTCTGGGCGAAAGGTATTCTCAGAATCAATAAAAATAGAATCTGAATTGGCGATATAAGCTTGTAAACACATTTGATGACAAATTTGCGTCTTTCCCGTTCTATTTGCACCATAGATTAAATACATTCCAGGATGAAATCCTCCTTTCAAGATCTCATCGAAATGTGTAGAACCTGTAGGAAGAAGAAATCTATCATGATTTTGAATTTCTTTTAGCTTGCTTTCTAGATTGACAATTCTTGAAGAATACATTTTAATTATTTTATTTTTTATATTTCAATTTATAATAAGAATAAAATCGAATAAATCATTTTTGTGAAATTAGGAAAACCGAAAAATTATTTTTAAAGGAATCATACAAATCACTATACTTTTCTTAAATTTTACAAAAAACTCTTTCAAATTAAAAAAATGGCAAAAAAGAAAAAGGAAGTATGTCCTTATTGCGGAAATTCTTTTGCTTACCTTAATCGCCATAAATGTAAGGTAAAGGAAAGAGTAGAAGGTCCAGAAGAACCTGATAAATCTCAATTAGAGAGAAGAATAGAACGAATTGAGGAAAAGAAGAAAGATTCAACGCGTCATTTGAAAAAAGATGAAAAATTTGTATTAGAAATAATTCAAAAGAAAAATAGCATGTATTTTGAAGAATTACTTGAATTATCTGATATGACACGTAGCGAGCTTGATGATATATTAGAACTCTTGACTCTCCAATCCAAGATTATTACCAAACGAGAAATGGTAGAGGCATCATGGACAAAAATAGTCACAATCATAGAGACCCTTGGAGTAAATGTTGAAGAGAAAAAAATTGATGCAACTAAAAAAGATTTCATTTTAGATTTTTTCTCGTTTCAACCGTGCTTAATTTGTCCTTTTTCAGGTAAATGTAATGATACAAATTTAGATCAATTTAATCCAACAAGATGCCCTTGGCTTACGGAGTGGATATATACCTCTCTTTCAGGTGATGTCTATAAATTTAAGATGGATGAATTAGAAGATAGTACCGCTCCTTGATTAGTTTTTTCTTAACCCAATGAGGTAAACTTCATTACTTTTTTTGTAAGAAGTCTGAGGTTTAAATGCTTTTACCGTTTGGAATTTTTTTTTCAGTTGGTTTAAGAAATTTTGATAATCTTCTCCTTCGAAAATTTTAATGACAAAATTTCCTTTTTTTTTCAATAAATCTAAGAATTTGAGAGTTGAATTGCAGAGTTTAATTTGATTTATTTGATCGCTAAATTTATTCCCTGATTTTTTAATACTCGCATCGGATAAGATTAAATCGATCTTTGGTCCTTTAAAAAAGGATTCTACTCGATCGAAAAATTCAGGTTGCGTAAAATCCATCTTAATAACATGAACATCATCAATAGCACTAATATTTTTGATATCAACCCCAAGAACCTTAATGTGGTCTCTATGGTAAAATCCATCTCTATATTTATCTACATTTTCTTCTGCAAATTTTTTTGAAACTTGTAACCAAGATCCGGGGGCACTCCCTAAGTCTAATATATAAAAAGACCGTTTAAAAACGTTAAATCTTTTTTGTATTTCAAATAATTTAAATGCGGAACGTGCTCTATAACCTTGTCTTTTAGCTTGTTGATATTGTGAATCATGTTTATGTTCTTCTGTTTTTTTTGACATAATTTAAATCTCTACATTTTTTTCAATAAAATATTCTTTAAATCCTCAATTTTAATATCAGTTTTAATAGATAGAGGATCAAAATGCGTCCGGGTTGCTTCATATCCAATCTCCTTAATGATTTGAATTACTCCTTCGATTTTTGGAACAGATGCACAATTTAATTCTTTACAAAGTTTATGTAAATTATAAAATGAGAGCGGCATTGCATTTTCTTGAACTGCAATTTTCAATAATTTATCAATTTTTTTTTTATTTTTATAATTTTTACCATTATTTTCTGCTATTAATTGATGAAGAAACATAGAATCATGCATTATTCCAACCCAGAGAGGTCCAGCATACGATAAAGTATTCCTATTTTGACAAGAGGGACAAATTTTCATTGTTTCAATTGGATTTATGGATTGTTTTGTTCGAAATCCGCATTCTCTACAGTGAATGATATATCCGTAGTTCGAGAATAACCCTGTTATTTTTTCTTTACTCTTAAAGGTTAAAACAAAGATTCTAATAAAATGATTGGAATAGAATGTTAATAGGGGTACAATTCCTAATTTATTGATATTTGCGACTCGAGAGATGAAATATAATAAGATCCTTGCTCCGATCTCCTTTGTGTATTCTATATGAAGGGGTTTTGACATGTATTTTCTGATGCAAACTTGAGGTCTGACTCCAAATAGAACTGCAGTATCAGTGGCAGTAACACATACCAACCCGTTTTTTTTTTGAATAGCTTTAAATGCAGCATCAACATAAATGTTAGGCGTTCCAAATGGATCGATATTAATTACATTTGGATTATCACCCACTAATTCTAAGAGTAATTGATTTGCATCTTTTTGAGTTACAATAATCTTCTCCGATTCATAATCATTTAACTTTAAATTATCCTTTATAAGAGCTACTGCTAATGGGTTTATATCATTAATAAATATTTTGTCAATATTTACACATTCGTGTAAAAGCCTTATTGCTCCAATTCCAGAAGCAGCCATGCAATCTACAATTCTAAGAAAATTTTTATTGAACAATTTATCATACGCGAGTATAGCTAAAGACGAGAGATCCCTATTGATGACCATTTTCTCATTATAAAAAACGTTCATAGCTTTTGATGGGACGATTTTTTCATCATCCATATAAATATAAAATTGGGCATTGCCTTCTGATTTTCTAATCACTTGTTTATCGAGATTTTGATTAAAATGATTATTTGAATTTTTCATAATTTTTACATTCATTTTTGTGTCAGGAAAAGATCTATTATATTTTTACTTCCAACTATTCCTCCACATACCACAGCGTGAATCTCTTTTACATTCTTCTTTTGAAGAGGTTTAATTTCATCCATCAATATGATTTTATCCACATCTTTATCATCACCAATAGCAATAAAATTACCACCTAAGGTCTTCACAATAAATGCTAATGGAAACCATTCAAAATATAGTCTTAATTTTGGTTTTGGGCAAGGAAAATAACCATATATCCCACCAAATTTAAGAATAGCATGAAGATCACCGACAAAACTTCCACTATAACGATCCTTTAATTTAAGTTCAATTAGTTTTTTTTCGTAATTCTTGCACTTCGTAGTCCACATCATAGGATCACCACCAAGACATCTAATTCCTCCCTTTTCTGGGTTTGGCATTTGTATATTTTCTTGAAATACATAATGATAAAATGTCATACTATAAGGAGATGTATCTAAAATAAATTCTGCTACCATTCCATTGATTGCGATTATAAGATTGGTAAATATCCCATATAATGCGTAAAAAGCGCAAACAATTTCACCCTGTTCATTATAAATCCCAACAATAGTACCAACGGTTCTATTAACTGCAACATTGGAAGATCCATCAACAGGATCTATAGTTATTCCAAATGAACCATCTCCCAGAAGTGGTGCTGCCTCCTCAGAAGCCACAAATGAATACTTTACCCCTTTTTCTTTGAGTGCTTGAAGTATTATTCCGTGAGTTAGAATATCCTCGTGAATTTGTTCCTCTTCATACAGGTTGAAAGTTTTTTCAATAGGGTCTTGGATATTCATTCTTTGTGAAATTTCACGAGAAGTTATGCCTCTTTCTAGTAAACCTCTAATTGGAATTGTTGCTTCAGCAATATTTTCAATTATTTCTATCAAAATTCCTTTATTTGGAAAATATGCTGGAATATTCTTATCTAACCACTTCGTAAGTTTTATGTTTTCAGTTTTATTATTCATAATTTATTCAATTTTTTAGTTCTCAATTAGACTAATGATTGATTGAAAATATGTCTTGTTAGATTTTTCAAAATTATTTAGTAAAGAATTAAGAATTTTATTAGTTCTTGGCAGTAGCAAAATCTAAATATTACATTTAAAGGTTTTGAAAACCTTTTTCAGATAACATGACTAGTAATTCGGATTGAATTTGAGAATTTTTATAAAGATAAAATCTACGCTTATTCAGCATCTCACTTCTAGCTATTTTTATAGAACAGGGTACCCAATAACTCATTACTTTTCCACCACTTTGAACTTCATGAGAATGATCTTCAAAATGAATATAGCTCATTTCATTGATAATTAGAATATCCACTGCAAAATTATGATTTATATGGGTCAAAGTACCTAATATATGATTCAACTTATAATTCAAAATTACATTTTTATCTTTTTTATCCCTATATAACTCTATTCTATAAAGATCGGTGAGAGAATCAATGATTACTAGGTTTGGATATTTCTTGTTTTCTTTTTTATCTTTTCGGATATTAATTTCTAAATCTAATACAATTCGGTATAAATCATTGAAATCTTTCAATTTAATGGTTTTAAGATTCTTTATTACGTTAGAATCCAAGGTTGAAAGGAGTAAATTAATCTTTTCCAAGGGTAATTTTGGTTTACTATAAAAATAATAAACACTACCACCAACTTGAATGTTATTAAATGCGATTTGAAGTGCAAATGTGGTTTTTCCTACTCCCATCTCACCCCAAACTGACACAATTTCTTCAAGACCTATTTCTTCATTGAATTGGTCGAGTGGAAATTTCATAATTGGAAATTTTTAATTTTTTTACGTTATTTATATAATTAATTTGAGACTCAAACCTATTTATATATTAACAGAGAACTTAAATTTTTTCTACAAGATAAATAAAGGTCTAAAGGAGAAAAGAATTCAGTTTAGAATTTTATCATTTTGGGACAAACTCCCGAACATCTCTTCAGTTATACTGACAACTTCGAAAGAATCGAGCAAAATTGATATCGCTAATAAGGATATTAATCTCTTAGAATTTGTCGATGGCGATGACATCAATCAATACATCATAAAGGTTCTAGCAATTAATAAACTGGGTTATCAATATTATGATAAATTGTTGTTTTCAATTGATCCAGGACTAAATCATATAGGAATTGTTGCGTTTTTAGATGATCATTTCTTAGATTCAAATACTGTAACTGATAATTCACAAGTTATTGGCTATATCACAAAAATATTTGATTCTCTTCGGCAAAAAAATACAAATCCATTAAGCATAGAAATTAAATTCGGAAGGGGGCTCTTAGAAATTACACTAGATCTAATAAGTCGCGTTTTTTCAACATTTTCAAAAACTACTGAGATGAGAGTACAATTAATTGATGAATCAAACACGTCTAAAATTAAGATTGCGAACCAAGGGAAAAAATTTCCGAAACATGAAGCAGCTGCATTAATATTATCTTTCAGAGATGGATTGGATGTTAATTATCAAAATTATAATACCATATTTAAGACGAATTTATTGAAAATAGAACAATTTTCGAGAAATATTGAAGGGTATTCTAAAGAATATCGTGTTGAATTTTCCAATATTGCAGAAGAAGTAATATCGGGCGAAAAATCATTATCAGAGTCAATTAAAATGATACAAAATTTAAATAATTTTGAGTAAAGTTTTTTCAGAATAATTCATTTTTTTAATTTATTTCATGTAAAATAAAATTAGGGATATTATATGAGAGTACAAGCATTAGATATTTTTCGTGGACTTTGTATCTTTTACATGACATTTGGTCATTTTGTTAATTGGTGGGTTATAAAACCCGATTACTGGCTTTATGAAATAATTTGGAATTTTGGAGCATTTGTAGGTGGTGGTGGCTTTTTATTGGTTTCAGGAATGAGTGCTTCTCTTTCTTATAGGAAAAGGAGACAACAATACCAATCATTTCACGATTCAAATGAAAAACTGATCAGAAATGAATACATGTTTCGTGCGTTACTTATTTTTTTGATCTCTACTGTATGGAATCTAGTTGGAACCTTATATTCCAATATTCCTGGAGTATGGACATGGTTTGTAATACAAACTATCTCAGTATCATTGATAATTGCTTGGCCTTTTTTAAAGACTTCAAAACGATTTAGAATTTACGCTTGCTTTTTTATTTGGATTAGTAATGAATTTATTATCATATGGTTAACACCATTTCGAGGTGAACCAAATTTTCTTGGATATTTGTATTATTTTCTATATAATGTCCCTGAACAAAATGTTATATTGGGGTATTTCCCATTTCTGCTTGCTGGAACAGTTATTGGAGATATATTTTATGAATCATCATTGAAAGATGGAAAAGAGGAACAACGAAATTATTTGCAAAAAAAATTGATCCAACCATCACTTATTGGAGGTATTATTTTAGTAATTTTTGGCATTTTTTTTGAATTTCCTAATTTTGTATTAAAAGAATCTTTTTCATCTCATATGTATACTTTTGGATTACAATTATTATTGATTTCATTTTTAGTATTCATAAAGGATTTTGGTAAGCTCAAATTTAAGAAAAACTATTCGGTTATCAAGTACTATTCATTTTACTCATTTACCATCTTTTTTGCCCACCAACTTCTCTATTTTGTATTTCCACCTCAATTCAATGCGGTGGAGATATGGATTTATATAATACCAATCATGGTGTTAATAACCCTTTTATTCAGATTTCTATATATAAAGGTTGGAAAATACGCTTCAATAAAATTCTATGTCAGTAAATTTGCTACATTCTTGGCAGAAAAATTAAGTTAAGGTAAAATGATGGTCAGGCATAAGAGCATTGATATATTTCGTGGAATATGCATGGGTTGGATGTTCCTTGGTCATTTATTAGAATGGTGGATAAAACCAGAATATGCTTATATAAATAATTTTACTCATGTAATTCTTGACTCAGTTGGTGCTGCAGGTTTTTTATTTGTTTCAGGTGTGAGTATTGCAATATCTTACGAGAAGAGAAAAAATAGTATAGAAGTTTTAGGTGAATTTACAAAAACTCGAGTAAGAAATTCATATCTTTTAAGAGCTCTATTTTTACTAATAATAGCATTAATTTATAATTTATCTATAGCTTTAACTTTAAATGATCTATACTATATTTGGTCATGGTTTATTCTTTTAACAGCATCAATCTCATTATTAATTGGATGGCCACTTTTGAAATTACCGAAATATACCAGAATTATCTTAGGTTTTTCTATTTGGATCTTAAATAATTATTTGTTTAATTTCTTGATAAATTATTATGGACAAATGAATGTTCTTGGTTTATTATCTTATTTGTTGTATAATACACCTGATCTTGATTCTATTTTACCATTTTTCCCATTTTTTTTGTTTGGAACCGTTATCGGTAATTCAATTTCAAAATTAGATTTTAGTGATACTGGACCAAGTAGAAAGAAAACAGTAAGTATTCTAAAAAATTATTTTATAGTTGGTTTTATCTTGATTATTATTGGTTTTTTTATAGAGTTTCCTGATTTTTTGCTTAGGAGTTCTCTATCTTGGTGCGTTTACTCGTTGGGAATTCAAATGACATTACTGATGACGCTATTTATATTTGAGGTTCTTA
Organism: uncultured archaeon; assembly: GCA_964583985.1. GTDB lineage: Archaea > Asgardarchaeota > Lokiarchaeia > Sigyniarchaeales > SOKP01 > SOKP01. The sequence goes on along the minus strand of CAZOYD010000056.1, from coordinate 9,377 downwards.
TTGGCAATAAAATTAAAAAAAGTTATAAACTCCTGTTTTATTTCTCTTATTATTCTTTCACTGTATATTTAACGCATAGTTTATTATATTTTCTTTTTTTTAAACAATTAGATTATATCAGCATTTGGTTTGCAATTGTAATTACTTTTATACTGTTTGGAATTATTTTAAAAATTATATATCATTATTGGAAAGGATTATTTTCAATTAAAGTTCAACTTGGAAGATTGAGTTCTTATTTTGCAGACAAATTAGAAGCAAGAAGAAAGAAGACTAATATTCAGGAATAAAAATGAGAGAAAGAGTAGATATTTTATTAGTGGACAGACACCTTGTAGAAAGCAGGACAAAAGGACAATGGTTAATCAAAAATGGATATGTTTTAATAAATAATGAAAAAGTAACCAAGTCAGGAAAAAAAATAGACAATGAGGCAAAAATTGAACTAATAAAGCAGTTTCCTTATGTAGGTATGGGGGGTTTGAAATTAGAATTTGCCTTAGAAAAATTTTCTATTCCGATCAAAGAGAAGATATGTGCAGATTTAGGATCTTCGGTAGGAGGATTCACAGATTGTTTATTAAAACATGGGGCGAAAAAGGTATATTCTATCGATACCGCCTCAGGTTTTCTCCACCCATCATTAACATGTCAAAATAAGAAAGTAATTGAATTATCTGGAGTTGATGCTCGTTTAATAAATAAATTAGGTGACATGGTAGATATTATTGTAATTGATATCACTTTTGCATCATTGAAAGATGTGTTACCAAATACTAAATATTACTTGAAAAAAAATGGAGATATAATAGTTCTTGTGAAACCAATATTTGAAGTGGATTTTGAAAATTCTGATAAATTTGAAGTTATTTCGGACAAAAATCGCCTTAAACAGATTTTATACGAACTAACAGAATGGGGATTTAACCATGATTTTTATCCTCAAGATATTATAAAATCATCATTAATTGGGAAAGGGAGTTCTATTGAATTTTTCATTCATTTTAAAATTTCAAAAAGAAGTATTTTGAAAGAAGAAAAAATTAATGAAAAAATTAATTCACTTTTTTAGGATAATTAAGAAATTTTTTACCCCATTCTGTTTTATTGAATTCATTAATTCGTTTTTTACCAATTATAGGATACCAAAACATATCATGATATACCAATGAGGCCAATATTGGAAAAGTCATGAATAACCTATTTTGCATCAAAGGATTTAAAAATTTGAGTGCCCCTTTACGAACCATTTGATCCCCCCATATAACCAAACTTCTTTTAACTTTAAAGTGCCAATTTATTGATGAGACATCTTCTCCAAGTATCTCGATTTGATCAAAATCACCACAACCTAAACCCTCTTCGTGAGCCAATTTTATGGCGGGTAATTTCAAGGGATCAAATCCCATCATTTTTGATACCACTGTATCTACCGCCACTTGATCATAACCGGCAAGAAGATAATTCTTAATTCGAGGAATCATGGTTCTAGGTCCCGCCCCATCACCACAAACTGTTCCATCTACTATTGCTAAGATTTGAGGATGAATTTGTTTTTGTACGATTAACAGATCTACCAGCACCTCAGATATAAATTGATGACTGTAGTGCCGTCTTTTTGTTAACAAGCCCCCGAAAGCATTTTTCATGGCACATGTGATGCCTCCATGTATCATCTCATTACTTGTTTTTTTCAAATCCCCACCGATAGCACCTGTGTGTCCATGTGTTTTCATTGTAGGCAAATGAATTATTGATTTACCAAGATAAAACTTTGGAATTTTAAATCCACCAGGAAATATCTTAGAATCCAATACGTGTAACTTTGTAGTTTTCAATTGAATAAATTTAGGTCTTAATGATTCATAAGAAACAAACGGAATTCTTGTTAATGGCACAAACCATACATCATACTTCTTAATTATTGGTTCCCAGCGATTTCCTTTTAACCCTTTAGCAATATTTGTCACAACTGTGCGATTTTCAGCAGTAAAAAGGTTTTTAGGATCGAAACCTTCTTCTACTAAGGTCTTCACTACACCTTCTAATTGCCATGGGGGACTTGAGCAGGCAGGAAAGAATTTTGACCAACTCAGGTTTAATTTGATAATAAGATCCTCATTAATATCAAAGAAATCCTTGTATTGAGCTAAATCCATTACTTTTTTATAATCCTCAAGAATGGTTCTTGGAGTTGTTTTAACGACAAAAATTTGAGATTTATTATCTATCATTGGTAAGATAAAAGTACCCTACTTTATTTTTATATCCATCATATTTGTGATTAGCTGAAATAATATAATTTAGATAATAAAAAATAGAAAGTGATATTTTAAATTGATTAATCAGATATAAATTTCATTCCTTCATATGATTTTTCTTTGATAGCTAACGGACGACAATACATATAATGATCGCCACCTAGATCGACTTTCGTAGGAGCATCGGTTCCGCAACCTGTATGTTTATTCATTTCATAGCATCGAGGATGAAATGTACATCCTGAAGGGGGATTTACTGGACTAGGCACATCTCCTTGCAGGATGATTCGATTTTTTTTGGAATTTGGATCGAAAGTTGGTCTAGCAGATAACAACGCTTTAGTATAAGGATGAGTTGGATTATAAAATACTTCTTCAATACGTCCGCCTTCCACGAATTTTCCCAAATACATTACTTCAATCCGATCAGCGATATGTTGTACTACAGTCAAATCGTGGGTAATAAATAAATACGAAAATTCGAATCGATTTTGAAGATCTTTTAATAAATTTAAAATTTGAGCTTGTACAGATACATCTAAAGCTGAGGTTGGTTCATCTAATATCATAACTTCAGGATTACATGCTAAAGCTCGAGCGATCACAATTCGTTGTTTTTGACCTCCAGAGAACTCGTGTGGAAATCTATCTAAATGTTCTGCTTTCATTGAAACTGTTTCAAGTAGTTCCAGCACTCTCTTTCGAATGTCATTTCGTTTTTTCATGCCCATTAATAATCTAAGAGGTTCGCCTATTATGTTTACAATTTTCCATCTCGGATTTAATGATGAATCAGGATCTTGAAATACCATTTGAATTTTCTTCCTTAAATCAGTATTAAATACTTGTGTTTCTCTTCGAATGGTCTGATCTGAAGTTTTTATTGACTTAGTTTTGTGCAGCATCGATTTAGGTTGAATTATTAATTTACCTTTAAAATAAATCTCTCCCGATGTAGGGGGAACTAAGTTCAAAAGAGTATTTCCAATGGTGGTTTTACCACATCCACTTTCGCCTACTAGCCCAAGAGTTTGTCGTTTCCTAAGATCAAAGGATACGCCATCAACTGCCCTAACATCTCCAATCTTTCTTTTAAATAGCCCTCCATAAAGGGGATAATATGTTCGAAGATTTCTTACTGAAATTAATGCATCTTCAGGAATATCATCATATTCAGGAAAACTATCAATTTTTTCTGCTTCTGTCATTATTAATCATTTTAAATTCTTATTTAAACTTTAAAAGTTATTGTATCGTCTAATTGCTTCCATTCATATTTAGGAGAATCTTTATATTCAGGATCAAATAAATGGCATGCCACATAATATTTATCGCGAATTTCATTAAGTTTAGGTTTAATTTTATCGCAGATTTCAAGTCGAAAATCACAACGTGGATGAAATCTACAACCCGAAGGGGGATATATTAGATTAGGAACCATTCCTCTTATGGTTTTAAGTTTTTTGTTCTTCAGCTCAATGCTTGGGATCGCTCCTATTAAACCCTTTGTGTATGGGTGACTTGGATTCTTAAATAAATCTTCTGCAGACGCGTATTCTACAATATTTCCACTATACATCACTGCAACTCTATTACATAGTTCTGCAATAATACCTAAATCATGAGTGATTAGTAAAATAGATGTTTTAAACCTATTTTTTAATGATTTCATTAGATCTATGATTTGTGCTTGAATTGTTACATCTAAAGCAGTCGTTGGTTCATCTGCGATCAACAAAGCAGGATTGCAAGATAAGGCCATTGCGATCATGACTCTCTGTCTCATTCCACCACTTAATTCATGAGGATACCGTTGAAGAATAGCTTTCGAATCAGCAATACCTACTTCTTTAATAATTTCTGCACAAAAATCGTTCAAAATGTCTTTCAAAGAAGGAAGTTTTTCATATTTATGCTTAATTTGATCAATTTGTTGTTGTAATTCTTCTTTTTCTTTTTCACTTAATCTTTCTTCATTTGTTTTCAATTCTTCTTTTAGTTCTTTCGCTTCGTTGAGTTTTTTCTTTCTTTCAAGTAATTTTTGATCTAACTCGGCTTTTATTGTATCACGTTGATGCAATAAAAAGATTTCTCCTACTTGAGTCCCAACTGTCATAACAGGATTGAGAGAATTGAGTGGATCTTGAAAAATCATCGTGATCTCTTTTCCACGGTAATTCCTCATTTCCTTTCTGTCTAATTCTACCAGGTCTTGTCCCTTAAATATAACTTGACCATCAATAATTTTCCCTGGAGCTCTAACTAAATTTAAAATAGATAGTGCAGTGACTGATTTCCCGCAACCAGTTTCTCCAACCAAACCGATCACTTCATCTTCATAAATGTCGAATGTGACACCATCGACTGCTTTAACTATTCCTTCTTCTGTATAAAAATAGGTCTTCAAATTTTTAACTTGAATTAATTTTTCGTTTTGAATAGTTCCAAGATTTGATGATTCTTCGCTTTCTGTCATTTTATAATCTCTTCATTTGATAGGTTTTTAATAAGTTAAAAAAATATAATTAAGGATCCTCTATAAGTTTTTTAACCGAGGATCTAATGCGTCACGTAAGCCATCACCGAGCAGCATAAAACCAAGAACTGCAAGTAAAATGAAAAAACCTGGCCAAAGTGAAGCCCAGGGAGCTATATCGAAATAATTGCGGCCCTCACTTATTTCATTGCCCCAGTCAATCATTCTATAATCGCTATATCCTAAAAATGCTAGTCCAGATAATCCAAGTATTACACCCCCTATATCAAAAGTCATTGAAATGATTATAGGTTGAATAATATTAGGGAGAATATGCTTAAACATAATTCTCGAATTTCCCGCACCAGATACTCTAGCAGCTTGAATATAAGGTAACTCTCTCGCTTGGAGTACGCTACCCCTTATTAGGCGAGAATAATAGGGAATACCAAGAATTCCCCAAGCAAGCATGATGTAATTGATGGTAGAGTCGGAACCAAAAGCTTCCGAAAAGACCACGACAAAAACCAATGCAAGAACTAAAGAGGGAAATGCCATAAATACATCGATTATTCTCATTATTACTGCATCGATCCATCCTCCATAATAGGCAGCTATCACACCAATCATTACGCCAAAAACTACACTCATCGCTATTGCGGGAAGTGCCACTGTTAAGGACGTTCTAGCTCCAAAAATTACTCTTGCAAGAACATCCCGTCCAAATTTGGTTTTTCCAAAAGGATGCAATGCATCTGGGGCACCCCACGCATCTGTATATACCCCCAGCGCTTGCTGGAGCGTGTATGGTGAAATCCAATGAGGAAATATGGCTAATGTCGCCATAAGAAACACTAAGAGGATACCCAAAATCGTTAATACTGATTTAAATCGTCTAATGAATTTTCTCTTACTTCGAGTCATTTCATATTCGATTTCTCGTATCGTTAATTCTTCCAATCGAGATGCCGGAATGAAAAGAAATCTAAGATTTTTACCAATCCACTTTACAACTCTTATGGAAATATCTTTAATCCCATTCTTTTCTGATTCATCTTCAAGTAGAGTTTCATAAACCATTTCTTTTTGCAAAATTTCTTACCTCATTTATTAATTAGTATCGTATTCTTGGATCTAATATCCCATATACCACATCTGTGATCAAGTTAACCGCAATGAACACTAAGGCGAAGAAAAACACTAACCCATTTAAAACCCAATAATCACTATTCGTTATTGAATCAATTAATAACTGTCCTAAACCAGCTAATCCAAATGTGGTTTCTGTGAGTACTGCACCTGTCAAAAGACCCCCGAATCCTAGTCCAATAACGGTGACGGTTGGAATCATCGCATTTTTTTTAGCATGGACATTTATCACATCTTTTTCTTTGCAACCTTTCGCTCTAGCGGTTCTGATATAATCTTGTTCAAGAATTTCAAGCATACTTGATCGAGTTTGCCTTACAATTCCTGCCAAGGAGATAAATGATAAACAAAAAACAGGTAAAATTAAATGGTATAAATAATCAGTAAACATGTAAAGGTGTCCAGAAAGTATCGAATCAATCAGTCTAAACCCAGTTACGAAAGGGGGATCTTCATAATACTCGGTTTTAAATCCCGTTGCAGGAAAAAAATCATTGGCTATAGCTAAAGTATATTGAAGTAGCATGCCAAGAAAGAACACGGGAACTGCAACACCAATCAATGATAAGCCTCTTAAAAAAGTGTCCCTTGGTTTATTACGATGAGTTGCTGAAATGATCCCCGCTTTAATACCTAAAACAGCTGCAATAACCATTGAAAAAATTGCGAGATCCGCAGTTCGGGGCAATTTTAACATGATTAAGTTCCAAACAGGCATACCTTTATAGATCGATTGGGAATATCCCCAGTTCCCTACGAGTATATCTCCAAGGTATTTAAAATACTGAACAATGAGGGGCTCATCTAGCCCCAGTTGATGATAAATTTGGTTGTAATAATCTTGATCAAATCTTCCTTCTCTCATATATGCTAAAACAGGGTCACCTGGCATAAATCGTGACAAGATGAATGTAAGGGTCATTACTCCAAATATCACTGGAATGGCTATTAATAACCTGCGTATAATATATTTTGATAGACTCATTAATTATGACCTTTTTTTTATTTATTCCTCAATTTTTTTGTATCGTTTCGTTAATGCTTTATATTTTTCTTTTGCGATTGAAGCCAACGTAGCAGTAATAACGTTTACTCCCAATAACGTCAATATCGTGATGTAGCTTTCAATTCTAAGAAAATAGGCACCAATAATTCCGATATCAAAATCCTCAATTATAAACCAATACCAGATCCAGGATTGTACAATAATAAAGGGAACTAACCATATACTATTTCGAATGCCATATTCGAAAAAATTTTCCCTAAATGCCATGAGAAAGACAATTAATACCAAGATAATTAAAGATAGATACGATTGTGGGCTAAATAGTACCTGATATAAAAATAAAACACCATCTCCTATAGTTTTGGCATAAACATTTGATAAATAACCGAAAAATAAGAAATGGATGAGTAATAACGCCAATAGAAAGTTAGTTTGTCGAGCAAATTCAATTTTTTTGATCTTCATAATAATATACTCAGTAGATATCGAATACTTCTTCTATTGTAAGTTTATTTAGTGCTATCTTAGATGAATTTATTCTAATATCATCAATAGTAGATGTTTTATTAATAATTTTATTATCTTCGTAAACTTTTAAATTTATCGGAATATTCGTTGTATTCATTAGGAGACTTTTGTTATAGCAAAAGCTTTCTAATAAATCATCATAAATTAAATAAGGTACAAACTCCATGTCATAAGTTTCATTGGAAATCACATCATTGATCGGAATTTTTACTTGTATTGGAAAATATTTTTTTCTCCGTTCAATATATAGCTTCTCAAGGTTGAATTTACTTCCAGTTTTACTAAAATATAGATTCTTTTCAATCTTAGTACGGAAATATATAATGATGGAGTCACAGTATTCAATTAATCTATTTATATAATCATTATTATCTAAAATTGGAGTGGTGTTTTGTTTATTGATAAGAGAATAGGTCTTGAGGAATTGAGTAGTAATGAATGTGAATGATTCGACTAAATCGGGGTTATCTGTGGCAATCTTGTTTGATCCCTCCCACCATTTCCTTATTATATCAATATCCTCAATTTTCTTCTTGAAAATAAGTAATTGCTTTGAACGAGCATAATTTAGCAGGTTTCTTATTCCTGTTTTATAAAACTGGCTAAAGTTAATGCATAATTTAAGTTTTTTACAAGTTCTCTCTATTTTTTTTAGATTGGGAGAAATGAGTAGGGTAGGCTCACCATGAAATATTTTATCTATTCTTAACGGAATGGGGAGTATTGGAATTTGAAATAAAGGCGTAGAAAAAATATCAAAATAAAATCCTATTGGGGCAATATCTTGTTTAAAAGATTTAACTTGATTTGGTTTGAAGTACGGCATAAGTATGATAATACCAAAAAGGACATAAGAAGATATAATATTAAAAAAAAATGTAATGATTTATTTATTATTTGATCATGGTGCTAAATTAGGTTCGGTAAGCACCACGATAAATTGGAAAGATTCTTAAAGCACCCATGGCATTAAAAGGTATACCATAGATATCACCACGACAAAGTCCTATGACTCTTGAGTGGTAAAGTGGTATGTGGTTAAATCCTGTTGTTGCCATGTAACTTTGGATGTGCTTGTAGATGTTATCTCTAGCAACTGTATCAGTTTCTGTTAATGCGGATGCCATCAAACCATTTAAGACTGTATCATTGACTTGAGCAGAGTTTGAACCAGACATTGGGTTAAACAATGGGTCAAGCATGTTGTATGGTTCAAGGTAATCAGGAGCCCATCCGATAGCGTATAATTCTAAGTGATCCCAACCGGAATCAGGACCAGTACCTACATCATATAGGTAGTCTAAGAATGTATCCCATATTACGCCATCATCTTCAACAGCACAACCTACTAGTTTAAGCCATTCTGTAACAGCAACGCCTAAATCTTGTCTAAAAGAATTTCCAAGATTATACGTGTATCGAACGGTTCTGAACGGACTTGAACCCTCTGCTACTGCAATCCATTGGGCATCTGTCCATCCCATATCACCAAAACCCATGGATACCATGGTTTGCCTTGCAATTGTAACATTTCCACCATCAGGAACGACTCGAGGATCAGATGGAAGTGATGAGTTAAATGCGGCACCAAAACCGGGTGAAATGGCTGTATAAGATCGGAATGCATTACCTAATCGTAATTCATCAATAACATACGAGTAGTTCGTTGCAAAAGCTAAAACTTTTCTCCAAGTTTCATTATACTTATGGTTATTAACTCCCATATATTGATATACTAAACTTGGTTTTCCGGTTGCTGTAGTGAAATCATACACGTAGATATTAGGATTGGTTTTGTATGTCGCAATGTTTTGATCCGAGGCCATCGCGTTTGCATCAATAGCACCACTAAGGAACGCTTGATGAGCAGTGCTTGCATCAGCATAAATTGCGTAGATTACTGTAGGGAAGTTAGCAACATTGGGGTTTCCATACTCATCTTTCATCCAATAACCAG
>CAZOYD010000055.1:0-23497 GCA_964583985.1 uncultured archaeon | reverse complement strand
TATTTTTAATCCCTTCTTGAATGCTTGAAAATAATTTTTCTCCTAATTCTTTCCCGTATCGAGCGAGAAGTTTTTCTTTTAATTTTGCCATTTTATTCATCTCTATTGGATTTTCATTTAAATATTACATTATTGTATTAATTTTCTGTCAGAGCCTTAAAAAAGGTTGTGCATATAACTTAAATTTTAAAAAAAAATAAAGTGAATATAAATCTGAGAATCTGAATTTGAAATCTTCCGGATTTAAGGAATAATAGGATAATGGTTTACGCAATTCCTTGAATAGCTTTTTTTTATCAATTTCTTCAAGTTCCTCTTCTTCGGATGGTCCTGTTAATTCAATATTTACTGCATTCATGACTTCTTCAACCTTTATTTTAAGGAAGAGCCCTCCTCCCAGCGGATTTCGCCCGCTTTAGTCTAAATAAATTCTCCCTCATAGAATTTAATTAGCATGATGTTAAACTTGCCCAAATTTCCTGGTCTCGCAGTATTTCTTCGACTTCTTTAAAGTAATCTAAAGTTACGGCCCTCCAATTCTCTTTCTTTTCGTTCACTAAAACCTTTTTAACATCTACTTGGAAATTTCTATAAGCGTTTTCAATAGATTTATACAGGCTAGATCTTAGATTATCTTCAGTTATTCTACGTGGCATTTTTATTATTTCATGTATATCTTCTTTATAACCTGCCAAGAAACCAATATTATTCATTTGGGTCATTTCCTTACACACTCATTAAGACTTTTTTATTAAAAAAATAAGATCGCAGCTGTACATATATAATTTAGAAAGGGAAACTATGAACACATTTTTGGATTATTATTGCACTGACTTAAAAAAACCTAATATCTCAGATAAATCCTCTAAAAATTAATACAAAAATAAGAAATAAAAAAAATTAAATTGTAATTGTTTCTAATTTCCTTTCTGGTGATTCTATTGGTTGTTCAGTTTCTAACGCTTCTTTTGGAGCTTCTACTTGTCCTTGTTTTTTAGCCTTACGGTTTTTACGCCATTTAGTAAAAAGTGCGCTCAGGACCCAGAGCCCTTCAGAGCAACAACTCATTGTGGGAATGCGGTAATAAATGGTTCTATTATAATTATCTTCTATATAATCTTTTTCACTCATTTAATATTACACCTCATTCACTCTTTCGATAAGGTTAAGTCTTTGCACCTCTTTAGGAGATTCTACTATTACCGCTGATTGGTTTTGCTCCCGCGTAAGCATCAATTTTTCCAATTTCTCTTGCTTTTTTCTTCTTCGATTCACGAGCAAACTTGTTAAAAAGAAGACACCATCATACTGTTGACATCCTGAATGCGGTATTCTGTTCAATATTCTCTCGTCTAACTCTTCTCGAGTCATTACAGATCTTTTCATCATTTTTCTCCTTTTTTTGAAAATTTAGGATGAAACAATGAATCGTCATACTTCTTTTGATATAGAAATGGAGGAAAATTATATTAATAGTTTTTTACATAAAAGTCTAAATAAAATATTGGACTAATTTTAGATTTGCGAGAAAATAAGGACCAGTTTATTGGATTGTGACTATTGCATTACGATATAATATTTCAATGATTTCATTAAAAGCTTCAACCACGCCCTCTCCGGTTTTAGCGGACGTAATGCGATAATTTAAGAATTTTAATTTTTTAACAAGTTTGTTAAGCTGATCTCTATTAATCTGAGTCTCATCAACTAAGTCAACCTTATTTGCGAATAAGATAATGGGTATATCTCCACAGTACTTTTTAACATCTTCGTGCCAATTTTTAACGTGTTCAAAACTCACTTTTCCAAGCTCATTTTCTTCTAAGCTAAATACTATGATAGCGGCTTTGCTATTATTGAAAAAAGAGGGCCGCAAGAAATTGAAATCATCCTGACCTGCGATGTCCCAAAATAAGAGTTTAATTTTATCATCGTTAATTGATTTTTCATATACGGAGAATTGAGCCCCAATTGTCTTGATATATTCCTCTTTAAATGATGTTTTTGTAAACTGGCTAATCAATGAAGTCTTTCCGACCGCACCATATCCCACTACAGCTATTTTAAATTGGAATCGATTATTAGGCATTCAATCATCCCTTTAATGTGGAATTGAATAAATTTTAATATTCTAATGTAAGATTAGATATATTCTAATATAAAAATTTATAGCTTCTTTTTTAGAATTTCCATAATGAAAAAGTTTCAAAAATAGCGGATAATTGCTTGTTTGTGGATATTTAGCCATTATTTGCTGTTTTTAAGAAGAGTCTAATAATAGTCCAAAAGTTTATTCATAAATTAAGATGATGAATTATTATTAATAATAATATTATTATTGCATGATGACCCTCATGGATACTCCGATAAACTATCCGCCTGAAGAAGTCGCAAATCCTATTTTTGGCAAGGCTGATTTTGAGTTGATAATTTTATGGATGCTCAATAATAATGAAAATTGCAGTTGGGGCGATTTTAAGAAGATAATAAAACCTTCAACACTTTCTCTTTATCTAAAGAAACTTTTAGCAATAAAACATGTAGAACGTACTGAATATAATGAATATCGCATTTCTTTAAGTGGTAAAGATCGATTTTATGAATTATCACAAACAAAAAGTAAGAAGAGAAAAGTGAATTATCCACCTCGGCAGATGTTACAATCGGGAAGGAATTATGAGGACTGGATTTTATGGATGGCGTATAATAATAATTTTCTCACGTGGAGCGATTTTCTTGAAAAACCCGTATCTATTAACCAATCTTCACTTTCAAAAGCACTCAATAATTTAATGAGCGAAGAAAATGAATATATTCGAAAAGATGAGAAACATAATTATCACATAACACAACTAGGGAAATCAGAATATTCGAGAATGCTCAAAAAGTATGAACTTGATCGACAATCTATTTTAGAATTTGAGAGTAATAGAATTAAAGATTTAACGGCAAAAACAGTCGATTTTTTTAAAAATTATAATATTCAGGATAATGACCTTCGTTTTCGGTTTCTCAATTACTTATTAAAGCTTTCACATGCAAAAGTGAAGGATCTCCTGACTGAAAACGATTTTTATAAAATCATATTATTCCTTTCATATAACCATCCAAGTCAATTTCCTAACCATATTACCAAAGAAGATTTTTCGTTAGAATATGACATCGCACTCACAACATTAGATTTTTTTGTCATCCAAATTATTGAAAAGTCGTTATATTCAATCAAGTTTTTCAAGATCGAAAGTACAAATGGATCGTGTTTTTTTCTACAGGAAGACGACAAGCTCGAAAAAATGTTAAAAGCTAGTGTTGAGGAACAAATTACAAAATTTACGTATTTAAATAGAATGTATGAAAATGAATTACGAGAAGAACTATTAGAAAATTTGGATGTTATTATAAATTCAATATTAGACGATATTTGTGGCAAGATCTTTAATGGCGGTCTTCGGGAAATGTTAAAGATTTTGTTGCCATCATATATTAGATATTTAGCATTTAAATTTGAGCGTAAAAGGATTTTTAGGGGAAGTAATGACAAGTTAAAGGGATTAATCTGGAAAGAAGTAAAAAAGATTGCGATAACAGATCCAGACGTGAAAGAAGGAATAAATGTTGAAGAAAAGGTAAAGCAAATTGAAAAAAATATCAAGAAAGATCCTTACAATCTTGAACATTATCGATCTAAGGAAAACATATTGGTCTATTTTAATAGATATGATGCGTTACTTGGTTTATATGATGAAATGATAGATAAATTCCCCGGTAAGAGAAAAGAGATTAAGATTAAAATCGCTTATATATTAAAAGAAAAACGAGATATAGAGGAAGGGCTAGAAATTATTGAGGATTTGATAACGGAGTATCCTGATGATCTCGATCTTATTAGTTATAAAGCTTATTGGCTCCAATATTTGGATCGAAAAGGTGAAGCTATATCCACTATTCGGGGAATTATAGATTTAGCACCAGATAATGCAGCTTATCATGATACGTATGGCGAAATATTAATGGCCTTTGAAGAATATGAGAAAGCAATAAATGCATTTCAAAAAGCTCTTGATTTGGGTAAAGATAATTGGTATGAGTTCCAAACCTTAATTAAAATAGGTATATGTCGCAGACAAATTGGAAATTTAGAGATTGCGATGGAATATTTACTCAGAGGGAAAGAAGCGGTTGAAAAAAGTGAAGTCAATGAGGAATCTAAACAAAAATGGTTATCGATCGTTGAGCCCTTTATTGAAGAATTAAAGGAATTCAAGCGCAATTAATTATCATACTACTTATTTTTCTAACAAAACTAGATAATACCTAAGTTCGATACTTATAATACATTTGCTCGTAGATAGATTCAAAGCCTTCTATTACTCCTTGACCAGTTTTTGCTGAGGTAACGAAATATCCAAGAAAATCATTTTTTCCAATGATATCTTTTACTTTTTCAATATCGACAACATTTTCATATGCTAAGTCCACTTTATTCGCGAAAACAGCAACTGGTATACTTCCACAATGTTTTCTTATATCGTCGTACCAAATTTTTATATCATCTAAACTCTTTTTACCTAATTTGTTCATTTCAAGGCTATATACAATAATAGCTGCCTTACTATCTTTGAAAAACAGTGATCGCATAAAAATAAAGTTGTCTTGACCAGCGATGTCCCATAAAATCAATTTTACGTGATCATTTTCAATTTCATTCTCATGAAAAGAAAATTGAGCTCCAATGGTTCTTATGTATTGTTTTTGGAATGAATTTTGTGTATAACGTTTAATCAAGGATGTTTTCCCTACACCACCATTTCCAATTAATACAATTTTAAACTTGTAAAGATCTTGTTCTAGCATACATATACCACAAAGGAAATATAGTGAAGGTTAATATAAAGATTGGTAAAACCAAAAGTTTGATCAAACAACCGTTTAATTTAATCATCGCCAGTTAGATTAAAAGAATTAGATGCGTGAGCCAGATATCTAATAAAATTCAAAAAGAACCGTCATATACTGGATGAGAACTATAGGATAGAGCTTGAATGATTTCATATTTATTATAATTGTTAATTCTATAGCGTTGGAATTAATAATCAGCATAAAGTCCATAAAATATGACTTAAAAAAAATCTAAAGTAATAAATTTTATAATCGTTTTAAACAACGTAATAAGTCCAAATAAAAAAAATTATAGTTATAAAACGTTGTTATTTTGATGAAAGTTACAGTTCCAGAAGAACTATTTAGAGCAAAAAAATCAGGAACTCTTTTACCATTTTTCGGCGCTGGTGTAAGCGCTGCATTAGGAGTTCCATCTTGGGCGCGATTATTAAAAGCAATTTCCGAAAAAATCAATTGTTCCGATAATCTAAAGGAAAGAATTAATTCTTTAGAATGGGATACAAATTTTGAGGAATTATCTGATATTGCTTCTAAATTGACGATAGCTTCAGGAGATATTCAAGTTTTTATGAATTTCCTTCAAGAAGCCTTAAAACCAGAGATCTCTGGTGATATGCCTGAAAGATATAAAGTAGTGTCTGAACTCCGCGATGATCTACCTGGTGTAGTAACTACTAATTTTGATACAATTTTGGAAGATCATTGTGGATTTACGCTTGAAGAAATCATATATCGAGATTATAAAGATGTGCTGATGAATCTCCAACAGAGAAAATTTTTATTTAAGATTCATGGTGATCCTACTAAACCTCATCTCATGGTGTTTACAAAAGAACAATATCAAGCGCTTGAAGATGATAAAGCATATCAAGAAGTCCTTAAACAAATTTTTTTACGATGGGCGATAATTTTTGTTGGTTATTCGATAACTGATACCTACATTTTAAAAAATTTAGAATATTTACATAGAAATTTCGTTGATGAATTGGAAGTGTTTGCTCTTTTACCAGATGCTGAATTTGAACTACAGAAACGATTGAGGCGAATCGGAGTACGTGTAATTCCTTATGCAGTTGGAACAGGAATAACAGCTCATTCTGCAGTGGATGCATTTTTGGCTTTATTAGAATCAAGTGATTTCATCCCTGCCCCAGAATCTGGATTTCAAGGAAGGATTATCGAAATAGAACGGATAAATAAAGCATTAGTCAATAGTAAGGCAGTTTTAGTTGAAATTATTGGACCTGCGGGTATTGGAAAAACTCAATTAGCACGAGCTGCTGCTCAGAACATACGACAAGAACAAGGCATGAATAATACTTTTAGTACGTCTATTTTTGTGGATTTAAGAAATCAGAAGGGAGCGTCTTCCTTAATTTTTGGCATCAGAGACGCATTAGGATTATCTGAGGAAATAACAGAAAAAGACGAAATTTTTAATGAGGTTAGCGCTCGTCGAGCTTTAATTATTGCAGATAATGTTGAGGATCCTTTAAGGCAAGAAAAGGAACTCAAGACTGAGTTTTTAGACACCCTATTCCAATTACTCATGAAATTAGAGGGTAATGGTGCACTCATTTTAACAACAAGAACATCTATTAGCGAAGAAGTCGGATCTGATTTTTTAGATAACGTAAATGCACTAACTATTAACTTAGGACCTCTTAATTATGAAGAAGCACGAGAGCTTTTCATTTTAGAATCAAAAGCAGAGGCGATCTCAGAAAAGGGAGAAAAGTTATTAAATCGGCTTTCCACAAATCCCGGTTCTATAAGAATTCTTGGTCGTCGAGCAGCAAAATTATCAGATGAGGGGAAAGAGAACTTATATAAAAGTTTATTAGAAGATCCAGAAAAAGCCTCTAAAGCTGTAATAAATACGACGTTTGAGCTTTTACCGGAAGATTCTCGCTTAGCGTTACAAATAGCACTAGCTTTTCCGGCTGGTTTATCCCCAAAAGTTGCTCAATTTAAGATTGGAGATAAGTTTACTGAATTATTGGCCCCCGCTTTAACTAATGGTTTGTTAATAAGATCAGGAGGTCGATATCGTAGCATCGAGTCAATACGACAGATGATTTCCTCAGATGAGATTACAAGAAAGACTTTAATAGAGGCTATTGATTTTTATTTAAAAGAGATAAATTCCTTTCAAAATGAGATGAGATCGGGCATATATAAACCTTCAAATGCTACTTTTTTATTGGAAGAGTATGCAAACATTTCAGCTTGTGCTAATATAGCTGAGAAATTCGATCATTTAAAATTACAGGAATTGACGCCAGCGATATGCTTATTTTTTGATTGGGCGGGGTTATTAGAAGATCCAACTCGATGGATAAGAACGGTTTATACAAGTGAGGTTATTTCTTCTCATGATACTGGCATACTTATACTATTTGCCAATAACCTCGCAAGATTTGGCGGTCCGGAAAATAATGCATTGGCCGAAAAGATATATAAAAGGATATTAGAGCATTATGATAAAGTTGCTGAATTAACTTCATTGTCTCGAAAACGCATAATTCAAGCTTCTGATTCACTCGCGTTCCTCTTAATGAATGTGGGGGGCAAAATAAATTTACAAGAAGCAGAGATCCTCTTCAGAAACGCATTACAAATGAAGAGAAAATATGATAATAATTCGATTGAAGATCAACGGGAAATTGCTAAAACTGCTGATGCATTAGCTAATCTCTTATTAATTTTCCAAGGTGAAACTAATTTAAGAGAAGCAGAGTCATTAATCCGTGAATCATATGCAATTAATAAGAAATTAGCTGAGGGTGATTCCCGTTTAAAGTTTAATTTAGCTCGTTCCATGTTATCCTTATCAAGATTGTTGCAAAAGTACGGAGAAGCTGAAAAAATGCCTGAAATTGAGACTTTATGTCGAGAGGCTTTGACAATTCATAAAGAAATTGCAACTTTTATCCCTGGAGCAAAAACTGCTTTAGTAGAATCATTAGTACAATATGCTAACGTATTAGTACTTCAGAAAAAAGTAGAAAAATCTCAAGATATTGAAGAAATGTATCGAGAAGCGATTAAGATCCAAAGAGAGATTGTAAAAACTCAACCGTCAATGCAAAGAGGTTTAGCTTCTTCATTATATTCGTTAGCAATTCATTTGAGGACTCAAGGAGAGCACTATTTTAAAGAAGCTGAAACACTCCAAAGAGAAGCTTTAATGATATTTGAGGATATTTCGGAGAAAATGCCTTCTGCATTGGAAGGTCTTGCCTATAATCTCATACAATTAGCTACTTTTATAAAAGATTACGGTGATAAAGAAAAATTAAGTGAAGCAGAATCATTAATTAGAAAATCATTATCTATAACTACCAGATTAGAAGAAATGGGGATATCTACTTCAAAATTAAAAGTTCAAAACTTGTTTACACTTGCACAATTGTTTAGGATAATAGGAGGGACAGAGAAATTAGATCAAGCTGAAGATCTTTATCATCAAATTATTAATATAATGAGAGAAGAAGCTCAATACTTGCCACGATCACGATTAAGTATTGCATCAATGAACGTAACTCTCGCAGAATTAATAATGATAAAAGGTGGAGCGAAAAATCTCACAGAAGCCATATCCCTTTATCAAGAATCCATAAAAATTCAAGAGGATCTAATGGATCAAATTCCGGAACTAAAAATCAATCTTGCGATGATAAAACTAAACTATGCAAATTTTCTACACAATTTTGGTCGAGAAGATTACTACAATCAAACTTTAAGTTTATATCAAGATGCACTCAAAACTACCAAAGCATTAGTGGAATTGAATCCCCAAATACGTGGACTCATGGCACATATTTTATACTATTATGCTAATTTTATTGCAAGTAAAGGTGGAATTCAATCCATGAAAATGGCAGAATCTTTATTAAGGGAAAGCATACAAATTTACCGAGATTTTACCCAAGAATCGAAAGACCTAAAGGTAAATCTTTCAAATGCGTTGACCAGTTTGGGAAGCATTTTAAGAATGATGGGAGATTCAACGAATTTAAGTGAGATAGAAAAGTGTTATCGAGAGGCATTATCCATCCAACAAGAATTAAATAAAACCAGTCATGGACTCAAAATTGATATAACGACTACAGCAACCGATCTAGCTAATATTTTAATCAATTTAGGCGGTGTACAACGTTTTGCAGAAGCGGAAAATTTATTGCGTGATACTGTAGAAATAAATAGAGACCAAATTGAACACAATCCCTTAGCCGAGATTAATCTCGCCCGGACATTGGGAGTTTTAGCAGATCTTCTAAGTAAGATTAATGTTCCTGAGAAACTAATTGAAGCAGAAAAATTTTATACTAATTCTATTGATATGTTTAGAAAACGGATTAAAGAATTTCCCGGGAGCAAGGGTGATCTAGCAATATCATTATTGAATTTTTCATCCTTTTTACTAAGGTTAAGAAATCCATTGAAATTTGCAGAAACAGAGAAATGTTTAATCGAAGCGTTATCAATTTTTAAAGAAAATATAAGCAATATTCCAAATGCAGAAATGAATTTATATAAAACCAAGATTGCGTTAGTTGAACTGTATCAGCAATCAGCTAAAAAGGAGAAGGTAAAAGAAGCAAAAATCTATTGTAGAGATGCTCTTACATATTTGAAAAATCAACGCGACATGCCCGGTATTGAAATTGCAATCATGGATACATCCTATAAACTGGCAAATATCATATTATTAGGTGAAGGTAATCAGAAATACAATGAAGTAGAATTAATTTTGCGAGAAGCTTTAGCTTACGCAAGGACAAATTTAATAGATACACCTCAATTTCAAGCCCTTTTTGCACGTATCGAGTATGGATTAGCGTTTGTATTAACTATTTTAAGAACCAGAGAAAATTTGATTGAAGCAGAAGATCATTTTAAAAACGCGATTAATATCCAAAGAAAACTTGCTTCTGATTTTCCTGATGTTAAAACAGAATATCTCAAAAGCTTGTTTTCATTGGCAGAATTATCAACTCAATTCAGAACTAAAGATAAATTAATTCAAGCGGAAATTTTATATAAAGAAGTTCTCATCATGCTTAGAACAAATTCACAATTATCCACTACTTCTAATTCAGATATTGTAAATATTGAAGTAAAACTGGCAGATGTATTAACGTTGTTAGGGAATACGGAAAAATTGAGTGAGATTGAAGAACTTTTACGTGATGCTTTGGTTATTTTAAGAAAAATGAATGAAACATTACCAGAGATGCGCATAAACATAGCAAATGTACAACATAAACTAGCCCAAGCATTATCATCACAGATCAAATCAAGAAAGAATGATAAAATTGATGAAATCGAATCCTTGATGGATGAAACTATTCAGATCTATGAAGAAGAAGTAAAGAAAACGCCAGGATTAATGGTTAATTTAGGGGAGTGCATCTTTTTTCTTGCAGCTTCTTTACATTTGTATGGTCCTCCTGAAAAGCATGAAAAAGCAGAATCAAAATATAGAGAAGTCATGAATCTTTTTGGAAAAATGGAACAAACACCAGATATGAAAACACGAGCGTTGAGAATATCGGTTCAATTGACCGAATTGTTGGATAAAATGAATCGTTTTGATGATGCTGAGTTATTGTATCAAGAATCCTTAAGGATGGCTAAAGAATTAGTAGAATTAAAACCTGAAATTACCGAATACTTGGGGAAGCTAACTTATGGTTATGCTCTTTTTCTTAAGAAAAATTACGTGTCGTCTGCAAGAGAAAAAATAGTTTCGTTATTACAGGAGGCTAAAGTAATATTTCGTAAACTTGGAAAGGAAGATCTACTTAAAAGCGTAGAACAGACTGAAAAAGAGAGTTCTTGATAGCTCTGATTTTTAATTAGATTAGGTTCTTTCAACTAATATATAGATTATATTATTGGCAATTAACTCATTTTAAGCACTTAGATTTTTATAATTATAATATAGTTTTTTAATAATTGCATTAAAGGCTTCATTAATTCCAGCCCCAGTTTTAGCACTTGTCTTATAAAACCCAAGAAAGTCGTATCTATCTACTAATTTTTGGATTTTAGAATCATCAAAATTGTTTTGGTCCACTAAATCTACTTTATTCGCAAATATAACGAGAGGAATCTTACTACAGTATTTTGAGATATCAGCATACCAATCGACAATATGATTAAAACTTTTTTCTCCAAGATCATTATCTTCCAGAGAATAGATAATTATAGCCGCGTCACTTTTATTGTAAAAAGAGGGTCGTAAAAAATTATAGTCAACTTGACCAGCAATATCCCAAAATAATAATCTAATTTTATCCTCATTAATTTCTTGATCAAATACGAAAAATTGCGCTCCAATAGTTTTAATATAATCCTTCTTAAACATGCCTTTTGTGAATTTTTTAATGACTGAGGTCTTGCCAACCATTCCATCACCGATGACAGTAATCTTAAAATTTAATATCATTCCAAACGCAATCGTAATTTAATTTTTAATGAAATGAACTGAGCATCTATTTGGATTTACGAAAAAGAAGTTAAGTTAGTATAAAAGGTTTTCTGATAAGATGGTATAATTCTTCTAATAATGCCTCATATTTACGTAAAAATCATCAATTGTTGCAGAACTGTTTAAATTTGTCTTAGCAACCCGAAAAAATTACGCTAATTGATTAATTCTTCTATGCTATCTTTATAAATGTATAAAAGGTTTAACGATAATTGAATTTATTAAAATATTACTCAAAATTGTTAAATTCAAAATAAGATATAAAAAAAGTATTGGGTGTTATACCTAAAAAATTCACTTTAAATTTTTCAAACTAAATTCGAATTTTTTAGGATTTAAATAATAATTCCCTTCTGATTTTTTCCATTTCTTAAGTAATTGCGTCTTACCTAATTGTGTATCATTTTCTTGGTTTGTTTCTTTTATTGTAATCAGTTTTTGTTTAACAGGGAGTAGTTCTTCTATAAAAATTAGTTCATTTTCAAAAATAAGTTTTTCATAAGCTTCAACCATTTTTTTTTTTCACCTTTTTATTTTTTTTTTACTTATTAGTAAATAAGTTATTATTGCATATATAGTTTAAATTAGTGAAGTTTATATGGAGTCTTGGAATAATTATGGATCATAAAGTATAAATAGAATTTAATGCGATATTCATCTAAGGTTAACGATAATTGAAATCATTAAAATATAACAAAAAATTGTTAAATTCAAAATAAGATATAAAAAAAGATTAGGCGATAAACCCAACGCCTAAGAAATTAGTGTATGTTTTAGCTAAGTTCTTTGTATTTAAATAATATTTCCCTTCTGATTTTTTCCATTTCTTAAGTAATTTCCTCTTTTCTAATTGTGCATCATTTTTTTGGTTTGTTTCTTTTATTGTAATCAGTTTTTGTTTAACAGGGAGTAGTTCTTCTATAAAAATTAGTTCATTTTCAAAAATAAGTTTTTCATAAGCTTCAACCATTTTTTTTTTTCACCTTTTTATTTTTTTTTTACTTATTAGTAAATAAGTTATTATTGCATATATAGTTTAAATTAGTGAAGTTTATATGGAGTCTTGGAATAATTATGGATCATAAAGTATAAATAGAATTTAATGCATTATTCATCTAAGGTTCATTAAATAAGGAGTAACAACTGTGGTTTCTACATGTAATTATCCTCCTGAAGAGATTATAAAACCTACTTTTGGTAAGCCTAACTACGAATTTATCATATTATGGATTTTGAACAATAATGATGTGTGCACATGGGCAAACCTGAAAGAAAAAATTACGCATTCCACATTATCAAACTACCTAAAAAGACTAAGGGATAAAGACTATGTTGAAAAGAGCACTTTCAATCAGTATAAAATTACCTCTAAGGGTAAGGATAGATTTTATAAGTTATCTGAAGCAAAGCAAAAAATAAGAAAAATAAGTTTTCCTCCCGAAGCTATACGTAGAACAAGAAATTATGACCATTGGATTCTTTGGATGGTGTCTAACAATAATTATTGTAAGTGGTCGGATTTTTCTGAGTCTCCTCTTTCGATCAATCAATCTTCTTTATCTAAAAATTTGAATTTGTTATTAGACAAGGAGTTTATAAGAAAGGAAGAGAGAAAATATAGAATTACTCGATTAGGTAGAATTGAATACTCAAATATACTAAAACTGTATAATTTAGATAGACAATCAATCTTAGATGAAGAAAGTAAACGGATAAATGAAATTACTAAAAGCACAAACACTTTCTTTAAAGAGTATAAAATAGAAGATATTGA
Organism: uncultured archaeon; assembly: GCA_964583985.1. Classification (GTDB taxonomy): domain Archaea; phylum Asgardarchaeota; class Lokiarchaeia; order Sigyniarchaeales; family SOKP01; genus SOKP01. Next base: position 10,322 of record CAZOYD010000055.1, on the reverse strand, counting down.
TATCAAATTTCGGTTTTTAAACAATAAGTTAAAGTTACCATATGAAAAGGTCAAATCCACTTTAAAAAATGAAAAAAATTTCGATAAAGCTTTACTTTATCTCTCTATAAATCATCCAGACCAATTTCCTCATTATTTTTCTCCAGAGGCGTTTTCTAAAAAGTACGACATCAATCTGATTAAACTTAAATTTGTTATTCTTTGTATTGTTGAAGAAAATATTTTTCCAATAAAATTTTTTAAATTAGATTTAGCCAATGGAAATACTTTTTATTTTCAAGTAAATGGGAAATTAGAACGGATGCTTAATGTAATTGTGGAAGAGCATATTATTAAATTTACATATTTAAATAAGTTAAATGAAGAAATATCAGAAGGAACCTCTCCATTAACCATGGAAAGTATTGTTAATGCAATATTAGAGGAGATTATTGAAAATTTGTTTAAACCGGGTTTAAGACCAGCTCTAAAAATATTCTTACCAGATTATATCAACTATTTAGCATACAAAATTGAGAAAGAAAGAAAACTATTAGATACTTATGACAAATTAGAAGGATTAATATGGAAAGAAATCCAGATCTTCAGTTCTTCTGAAGCACAAGAGCAGTCCGAAAAAATAACTACGCATAGCTTTTATATAGACCCTGCAAAGAGTTTTGATGAAACTTTGGAAGAAATAAATAACGCCATTGAACAAAACCCTAAAGAACTCAATCTATATTATATTAAAAGCAGGATTCTACTTTATTTTGATAAATACAATGAAGCTTTAATCCTTTTTGATGGAATGCTAAGAGATTTTCCTGAAAATGAAAAAGATCTCAAACTGAAAAAAGCATCTATTCTAAAAAATATGCGAGATCTTATTGGAGGATTCAAAATAATAGACGAATTAACTAAAAAATACCCCAAAGACAACGATCTTCTCAATTACAAAGCGCTATGGTATCAATATTTAAATAAAAGGGAAGAAGCTTTAAATGTAATCCAGGATCTCATAGAACGAGAGCCAAATAATGAAATTTATCAAGACTCATATGGTGAAATTCTTATGGCTTTCAATGATCATAAATCAGCAATAAGCAAGTTTCAAAAGGCGATAGAATTGAATCCAAATAGTTGGTATATTTATCAAACACACATTAAACTTGGAATTTGTTATAGGGAGTTGGAAGATTATGATTTAGCACTTAAACATTTAATGAAAGGTGAAGAGCTTATAGAACAAACTCTAGGTGATGACATTACAAAACAGATGTGGCACTCTTATGCTAATCCCTTTATCGAAGAGATTAAAGCGATTACTGAAGATTTTTGATATTTGAGTTTAAATTCGATTGAAAAAAATTATTTCCTCTCTATTAATACTCTTATTATAGTCTCAACTTGTCTTTTTTCGTATTATTATATCCGCTCTACTAATATTGATAAAATATTATTCCCAAATCCTCCAAAATTGCATGTAATACCCGTTTCAGCACCATCAATTTGTCTTTTTCCTGCTATTCCTTGTAGTTGCCAAACCAATTCAACAACTTGAGCAACACCAGTAGCCCCTAAAGGATGTCCTCGAGCTTTTAGTCCCCCAGATGGATTGATTGGTATTTTTCCACCTATTTCTGTTAACCCTTCATGTGCAGCTTTAGCGCCCTCTCCTTTCTTGAAAAAACCAATATCTTCAGATTGTATTGCTTCTAAAATTTCAAAAGCATCATGCAATTCTGCAACATCAATATCTTCTGGCTTTTTGTGTGCCATTTTATATGCTTGAGAGGATGCTAGCTTTAAGGCTTTTAAAGTAGTGATATCCGCCCTTTCAAAAACAATATGAGTATCAGTTGCTTGCCCTATCCCACTAATTAGAATTGGAGAATCGGAATATGCTTTTGCTTTTTCAGCATTACATAACACTAGAGCAGCAGCTCCATCAGATATTGGACAGACATGAAATAATCGTAAAGGATCAGCAATTATTGGATTTCTCTCATCGTCTCTTAAAAATTCATAAATATCATTCCAATTTCCTTTCCCTTTCTCTATCGCACTTTTCATAAATTCTTCTATAGTCTTCTGAAAGTGTGCATTTGGATTTAATGCACCGTTCCGATGGTTTTTAATAGCAATATCAGAAATCCATTCTAATTTGGCGTTATATTTCTCTAAATATGATCGAGTCAACATGCCAGCTAAAGAGGGTAATGAAACACCATAAGGACGTTCAGCTTGAGGATGTGTTAAAGTAGCGACCACGGACGTAACATGACCGGGTGTAGTGATGTGAGTCATTTTTTCGCCGCCTACAATTAGAACTAGATCACTCATTCCAGATGCAATAGCCTGGAAACCAGCTTTTATGGCAGAACCGCCACTTGCTGGTCCATTTTCAATGTGGTCAGCTGCAGCAGGCAATAGACTAATGCGATCTACCAAGGCACTTGCTATTCCAGATATATTATTAAAAATAGCAGGACTCATGGCCCCTACATAGACAGAATCAAAATCCTTCTCACTTGTATTTGAATCTTCAAGAGCATCTAGTGATGCGTCACATAACAAATCTAACAATTCTTTATTTTCTAGAACTCCAAATTTTGTATGACCTACCCCAATTATAGCAACTTTATTCATCTTAGATAATCACTTTTTTATTAGATCTTAACAAAATATTTTAGCATTTCAATTAATAAATAAATCTAATAATCTTAGATAAATATTAATGTATTAGATCTTAAGAAATATATGAGTATTATATCTTAATTTAGGAGTTAAAAAAGAAATATCTCATGTCTATTAAAATTTTGGAAGATTATTGTAAAGGTTGTGGTTACTGCATAGAAATATGTCCTGTAGAGATATTTAAAGAGTCAAAAAGATTAAATGTATTGGGTTATCCATTACCAGAAATTAATAATTCTGATTCTTGCACCCAATGTAAAAGATGTGAATTAATTTGCCCAGAAATGGCAATATTTATTGAACAAGAGGAAAAAAAGGATGGAAGCACCGAAAGTAGATGAGCTATTAGAACCAAAGTTACAATTCGCAACTGGAAATGAGGCAATTGTGTATGGAGCATTATTGTCAAATTGCCGTTTTTTTGCAGGTTACCCTATTACTCCAGCAACTGAAATTTTAGAACTAATGATGAAATTTCTGCCTATTTTAGAAGATGGATATTGTTTACAAATGGAAGATGAGATTAGTTCCTTAGCAGCGATAATTGGAGCAAGCTGGAATAATTATCGCACAATGACAGCTACATCAGGTCCCGGCTTCTCTCTTATGCAAGAAAACATCGGTTATGCTTGTATGACAGAAACACCGTGTGTTATAGTTGATGTACAAAGATCAGGTCCTTCTACAGGTCAGCCAACAAAGGCAGCTCAAGGAGATATTATGCAAGCAAGATGGGGTACCCATGGAGATCATTATATTATAGCCCTTTATCCTAATAGTGTTCAAGAAAGTCTTTGGCTAACGATAAGGGCATTCAATTTATCCGATAAATACCGTGTTCCTGTAATCTTGCTCTCTGATGCTGCCATTGCCCATACAAGAGAAAAATTAGTTATTCCTTTACAAAAAGATGTTGATATCATAAATAGAGTACCCGTTACAATTGATAAAGAGAAGTACCATCCGTTTAGAACTGGTTATACTCATCCAACTAAAGTTCCTGAGATGGATAAATTAGGAGATAAATATCATACTTACTTAACAGGATTAACTCATGACTGGAGGGCGTATCCAGTTACAGATAGAGCGGATATACATGAGCAATTGGTAAAACGTTTTTATGAAAAGATAGCAGATAGTAGAGAAGATATTATTGCTTATGAGGCAAAGTATATTGATGATGCAGATGTTGTGTTCGTATCTTATGGAATATCATCACGAACAACGCTTATGGCGGTTGAAAGAGCGCGAAATAAAGGCTTTAAAGTAGGTTATTTACGTTTAATAACAATATGGCCATTTCCTCATGATATAATTTATGAACTTTCCCAAGAAATAAAGAGATACGTGGTTGTTGAAATGAACTTAGGTCAAATTTACCATAAAATTAAGGAACATTCAAAAGGGAATTGTGATGTAGATCGATTAAATAAAATCGGGGGTAATATCCCTCAACCAAAAGAAATATTTAAAAAAATAAAAGGAGGAAGAATTAGTGATGAGCTCATCTATTAAGTTAAGAGAAAAGTATTTAAAAAAAGATTTACTTCCTACTCTTTTTTGCCCCGGATGTGGTAACGGTCAAGTATTAAACTATATGATTAGGGCTCTTGATGAATTAAATGTAGAACAAGACAAATTAGTTTTTGTTTCAGGAATCGGTTGTTCCTCAAGGTTACCAGCCTATATTGAAGCTGATGGTATTCATACGACTCATGGTCGAGCAATTGCATTTGCTACGGGAATAAAATTAACTAATCCAGAGTTAACAGTAATTGTATTTACGGGAGATGGAGATTTAGCTGCTATAGGTTTGAGTCATTTTCTACACGCTGTTCGAAGAAATATCGATATTAAAGTAGTGTGCATTAATAATGAAACATATGGTATGACAGGAGGTCAATTATCCCCTACTACTCCTGTGGGATACTTTACCACAACTTCCCCATATCAAAATATTGAATTCGCTTTTAATTTATCTTTCTTAGCAAAAGCAGCGGGAGCTAGTTATGTAGCACGATGGACAACTGCCCATTCAATTCAAGTGATTAAATCATTGAAAAAAGGTTTACAAAAAAAAGGTTTTGCCTTTATTGAAATTATATCTGCCTGTCCAGTTAATAAAAAACAATTCAGAAATCCTCGAGAAAATTTACGGTATTTTCTAGATCAAACAATTAGATATTCACCTAAAGTACAAGATGAGACATCTGCTCGTGTTTTTAAGGACTTAAATGAATGTTTTACGGCAGAATATGCTGGAAAAATTATAGTCGGTGAGATCGCGGACGTGGAAAAAAAACCATCATTTAGTGAATTGTATAAAAAACTTAAGGAGAGAAGTCAAAGTGAGTTTTGGGAAGAACGGCAAAAAAGAGATCAAGATTAGGTTTTGTGGACTTGGGGGAATGGGCGTCATTTTAACCAGCATTATTCTGGGTAAAGCTGCAATCTACGATAACAAAAATGCAATACAAACGCAATCTTATGGTCCAGAGCAAAGAGGTAGCAGGGTTAAAAGTGATGTAATCATTTCCAATGATCCCCTAATATCTTACCCTACAGATGGTAAAGTAGATATTTTAATTGGATTTAGTCAAAATGCATATGATTATTTTTCGCAAAAAGTTAAAGAAGATGGTTTAATCTTCATAAATTCAGATTTAATTGAAAATAGAACTAACTCTGACAAAATTTTTAAAATTTCTGCTAGTACTATTGCTAGAGAATTAAATAATGAGAAAATTTTAAATATGATAATGCTTGGAAGTCTAGTTAAGCTGACTAATTTAGTCTCAAAGGAGTCAATCCATAAATCAATCGCTGATTCTGTTCATTCACGATTTGTTAAATTAAATATTCATGCTTTTGATAGAGGATTTGATTCCTTATCAATTAAATGATTTATTTATCCTTTTTTGGTAATGATGTCTTTAACATGAAAAAAACAAAAAAAGTCTACCAGTATTATACTTAAACTATGAGATGATAGCCTAAAAAATGAAATAAAAATAAGAAATAAGAATTATTTTGGATTTTCATTTCTTATGATAGTAGCAATAGACATACCCAATCCCACACACATTGATGAAATGGCAAACTCTTTACCACTTTGTTCTAATTGATGCAAGTTCGTTCCAATCAATCTACTTCCTGTTGCTCCAGTTGGATGTCCAAGAGCAATCGCACCGCCCCAAGGATTAAAACGGGGATCCTTCCAATCTAATTCAAGATCCCGGCAACAAGCATGAATAACCGGACTAAAAGCTTCATTAATTTCAATGAAAGACATATCATCAAACGTCAATCCAGCTCTCGCTAAGGCTTTAGGCATCGATATTATGGGTCCAGTGAGCTGAAGTACCGGATCTGAACCAATTATTGCACAATCAACAATCGATGCACGTGGTTTCAAACCAAGTTCTTGTGCTAGGGCACGAGTCATCCATAATTGAGCTGCAGCACCATCGCTAGTCGGACAACTATTCCCGGCTGTTAAAAATGCTTGGCTTTTTCTTCCAATTAGGGTTCTCAAACTTGCAAGCTTTTCGATCGTTGAATTTGGTCGAGGGGTTTCATCTCTTTCGGTTAAGACCGATAAACTCGAATCTTGACTCACATTATTATTATCATCAAGTAAAAGTTCTCCAGTCTCCTCATTTAATTTTGGACACCAAATTGGTTCAATTTCTTTTCCTCTTAGATCCCAAGTTTTATCTGCTTTTTGATGTGATAATAATGATAAACTATCTACTTCATGTCTATATTCATCAAGAGATTGCCCATATTTTTTCATATAAACTTGACCAATTACGTGTGCAGAATTGATCTGACCTGCAAAAGACGTATTGTATTCTTTAAGTTTTGCATCTACCTCAGGATTTGTCAGAATTTTTTTGTTTGGAGCAACCATTACAAGCTTTCCTTCTTTTTCATCAAACACGTAAGAATCTGACATAATCGGGTACCGGTTTTGAACTTCTACACCACCACATATTACGCAATCATGGATGCCTGATGCTATTGATTGCCATGCAGATAACGCGGTTTGAGATCCACTCGCACACTGCCTATTAATTGACATTCCAGGAACACTTATTGGTAAGTGTGCTGCTAAAGCTGATGTTCTGCCAATATCAAGAGCACAATCTCCAATTTGACTGTTACATGAAACTATTGAATCTTCAATTATCCTAGGATCAAAATCATTTCTTTTTAGTATGGTTTGATAACAGTGAACTACTAAATCATCACCTCGATGACGCACTATTGTACCTTTCTTTTTTCCTATTGGAGTACGGACATAATCTATTAATACAGGTTCCCTTTTTGGATCTTTGAAATATTTTTCATACATATTTATTGCTTCTGCCATAAAACTTCACATAATATTAGAATATAGGGAAATAAATGATTGGTAATTATTTAATTTTATTTTATAAGACAATTTTGAATTTATATTCAAAAAAACATGCGATTGAGAAATTCATAAAGAAATTTTTTAAGTATCTTTCAATTGTATAAATTTCAGAGATATAGTAATAGTTTGGAAAGAGCTTTTTCCGTCTTTTTATTAAGAGGGTTATATTCAGAATTAATATTACTGACTTTACTTTATTTTTTTATTGAAAAATGCGCTTTGAATTTATTTTAAGCTTACAAATAATAAATCTTTAAATTAATTTTTGAATTTCATCTCTAGATTCAAAATGAAATATGATTTTGATAAGTTAATTGATAGAGATTCTTCTTTCGCATTAAAATGGAATAAGCAAGCAATCCAAAAATTTTTTAAGACGACTGATGATGATTTATTACCCCTCTGGGTTGCAGATATGGATTTTCAGTGTCCTCAACCCGTAATCAACGCTATAAAGAAAAGAGCAAACGAAGAAATCTATGGATATAATTGGCATGAAACATTAACTTATTATGATGCTGTTACAGGATGGATGTATCGAAGACATAGTTGGAAAGTTGACCCTAATTGGATAGTTTACAGTCCTGGAATAGTTCCAGCAATATACATGATGGTACAAACGTTTTCCAACATTGGTGATAAAATCATCATACAATCCCCTGTATATTATCCTTTTTTTTCTGCTATTACCAATAATGGTCGTCAAGTATTGATAAACCAATTACTCTATGAAAACAACAGATATAAATTTGATCTGGAGGATTTTGAAAAAAAAGCGAGAGATCCTCTTACCAAGATATTTATTTTATGTAGCCCTCACAATCCTGTAGGACGAGTATGGACTCGACAAGAACTCAAAAAAATCGGTGAAATTTGTCTTGAGAATGATATTATGGTAATAGCAGATGAAATTCATCATGATTTAATTCTCCCAGGATTTAAACATACCTTATTTTCAACGATTTTAGAAGAATTTGAGCAAAACGCTATAATTTGTACTGCTCCAAGTAAAACATTTAATGTGGCAGGACTTCAAATTTCAAATATTATCATACCTAACGAAAAAATAAGAGAATCCTTTAACCATACGATACTTCATAAAAATGGGATCCATGTTCCTAATACTTTTGGAATTGTGGCAATGATTGCAGCATATAATGAAGGATCAGATTGGTTGGAGCAAGTTATACATTATATTAATGATAATTTCAATTATTTAAAGGAATTTATTGAAAAAGAACTCCCGAGTGTAAAATTTATAGTCCCTGAAGGTACATATCTTGCTTGGTTAGATTTTAATTGTCTAAATTTGAGCGATGAAGAACTTAAAAACTTAATGCTTAAAAAAGCTAAAGTAGTACTCGATGATGGTATAATGTTCGGTCCAGGTGGTTCTGGATTTGAAAGAATCAATGTAGCTTGTCCAAAGTCAATTCTAGAAGATTGTATGAAGAGAATCGTTAATGTTATAAAAATTGAATAGGATAAAAATGGGAGATTAAATTAATTTTAAAAATGTAATTGAATTAATCTCCAATATATATTGCAGGTTTAAATGGATTGGCTTTTAAAGCTTTATTAGTGGGATCGTGCGTAGAATTTAAAACAACCATTTTTCCAACTCGTTTCTCAATATAATTATTGAATTTCTTAATAAGCGCTTTTTCGTCTATATTTTGATAAAAGGTTTCCCACACTCTATCTTTAATTTGAAGTTTGACAAATGGGATGAGTTGTTTATTTTTCATTATATTACTATCTTTCTTAAGTTCGGTCAAAATTAGATTAAAGTCGCCTTTCCTTGAAGTGATGACTTTTAAAACATCAAATTTCCACTTTGGAGCGGTATAAATGAATATTTTGTCAATGTTTTGTGTTTTAGCAATTTTTTGTATGTTTAGAATGTCTTCTATAATATTAGTAATATAATCGTATTCATTTTCTATATCTTGATCAAGATATTTTTCATTAAAATCACTCCATAAAGCATTTGAAACAAAACCTTCCAGTCCGGCATATTCCCATAGTTCTTCACAAACATGAGGAATGGTTAAAGATAATAATTTTAACCAATCTGGTATCATAATATGAAACACATCCATAAACTCAGATTTATCCTCGACATTTTTTTTGAATTCTTGGATCAAATTAAAAGTTTCATAAAACCCAATTTGAAGGTACTTCCGCAGATTAAACTCTTTTAGAGCGTTTGCAGCATTTATGAAGTTCCTAACTATTTTTGAGAGAATTAATCTAGAATAATCTGATTCAATATCTTTAATTTTCAGATCAATTTGTTTTGATTTTGTTATGTTTTCTCTAACAAACCTATAAAATTTTTCGATATGGCTTGAAACAGATTGGATTTTCTTCTCTCTCCAATCCATGCTAGCACCAAGATCTGCACTATGTGATATGTAAAAGCGAAATAAATCTGTGGAGTATTTTTCTCGAATTTCTGCTAATGAAATTAGATTTCCTTTAGATTTTCCCATTTTTTCACCTTCAACAATGACGGGTTCTATTAATGTTAACAATTTTGGCCAATATTTTTCGGGAAAAATAGCTGCATGATGAAATAGGTAAAAACTCAAGTGATTAGAGATGTGCATTATTGCGGTATGTCTATGATCAACAGGATACCAGTATGTAAATTCCGAGCGCATCTCGTCTAATATCGCCTTTGGAATTTGAGACAATTGAGATATCCGATTGATATCACCACTTTCCAAAAAAACGAAATCAAAAACTTCTGGAATTAATTGATTAGCATCAATTTTATTCCTATTTATTATGTGTATGATGGTGTAGAAACTCATATAAATAGTTGAATCGCTTAATGATTCAATTATCCAGTTTTTATCAAAAGGTAGCTTAGTTCCCAATCCACGTTTTCTAGCGCAAGGTCGCTTTTCTAGCCAATGAAATACATTAATGAAATTTTGCCTATATTTTTTGGGCACTATTTGCATTTGTTCTAGACATTCAAATGCTTTTTCCTTCCAATTTCCTGAATTGAAATTTAAAAACCATTGGTCCTCTAAAATAGTTACTATTATTTTTTCACCACATCGACACCTCAAATTACGAGTAACGGGAACGTAAATTCTATCAACTTTTCCTTCATTGGTTAAATCCTGAATTACTTCGTTAACTGCTTCATTCACTGATTTTTTATTGTATATTCCACATTTTTCATTTAGAATTCCATTATAGAATTCAC
>CAZOYD010000054.1:0-23877 GCA_964583985.1 uncultured archaeon | reverse complement strand
TAAATAGTTTATAATTTAATATTTAAATATTTTGATATTTTTATTGGTTATTTTGGGTGGATGTTTTAGTAGAGAAATATCAACTTCTCTTATGATTTTTATATTTTTTTCATTTTAATTTTCATCTACTGATAGGGTAAATTTGTAGAATTTTTTTTTACAATGCTTTAATATAGAAATAAAATTATAAAGAGAAATCTATATTAAAATTTATGATTAAAGGAAACGATAAAATACAAACATGAACGTATTACAAATTGTGAATAATATATAAGAGAATTGTTTTATTTCCCAATATTAATTAAAAAAAGAAGATGATATTAAAAAAAGGGTTATTAATTTATTTTATAGATTAGTGAATACATTAGATTTCTCTTTTCGAGCTAAAATATCTTCAAAAGATATAACATTCCTCTCTGGTTTAGACATTTTAGAGATTCACCCCATGAATTTTTTCTTTTGTTTCACGTACTCCGAGATATATGTAGAGTGGTCCCTTCATGTCATTAACAGTAGCCATTTTCATTTTTGCTATATCAAACTCATCTCGAGTCACATCTCTGCCTCCTAAGCCCACAATAAAGCTTCTGAATATCGTTTTAAGAGGATAAAGAGCCGAAGCGATCGTCATCGAAAAGGGAGGTAAAAGTCCATTCAAAGAATCACTTTTCTCTAATATGATAAGCTTCTCTATGCCGTTTTCTTCGACTATTTTTCTTAATTCTTCATATGGGAATGGTCGAAATGCTCGGATCTTTATGAGTCCAACGTCTTTATTTTTCGTCATCCAACTTATTATGTTTCCACTCATTGACCCCATTGTTACGAAACAGGTTTTGGAGGAATTAACTACATTATACGTTTCTATTAAATTATATTCCCTTCCAGTCTCAGATTTAAATTGAGCCATTGCGTTTTTCATTTGAGTTAAAACTGGTTTTTTAGCTTCATCAAGATTTGCTCTTCCTTCCATGAAGTAATCTGGAGTTACAATACCACCCCATGTTCCTGGTTTCGAAGGATCAATTACATGACGAGGTTTTTTGGGTGTCATGCGCCTAACCGTTTCATCGGGGATTAACGTTAAATTTTGGACGGAATGGGAGATTATAAATCCATCGTGAACGAAGATTGTTGGAAATAGTGTATCTTCAGAAATCATAACAGATAGGATCGCTGCATCATAGGTTTCTTGAACATTTTCTGAGACTATGATGTTCCATCCAAGCTCAGAATTGACTTGGGTATATTCCCATGAATTCCAAATAGATAAATTGGGTGAATTGAATGCTCGGGCTGAAATCATCATTGTCAAGGGTATTCTCCAACCTACAGCCATGGGTAGAGCCTCAGTCATCAACAAATAGCCCTGACTCGCAGTAGCGGTAAATGTTCTAGCACCAGCTGCACATGCTGCTGTTGAATAACTAATCGCAGCTAATTCAGATTCTACATTTACAAAAGCGGCTTTTAATCTTCCTTGGTTTACAACATCAGATAATCCTTCAACAGATTGGGTTTGCGGTGTTATTGGAAATGCGCAGATTACATCTGGATCTGTTTGAGTGACACCCCCAGCAACCGCATAATTTCCAATCATGGTGGTTTTAATTGGTTCCTTGATTTCTTTAAAAAAGATTCTCATTGGTTCGATACTCATTTTATTTCACCTCTACTCCTCCGGTACAGCGCAAGCCGCCGGACCTTGTTTTAATTTTTTGGATATTGCACTAACAGGACAGACTTCAAGGCAGTTTTGACAAGATTTGCAATGAAATTGATCAATACCTTTCATGTGCCATAGTCCATCTTCTCCTTTTTCTCGGATTATTGCAAAATCGGGGCATATATACCAACACAAAGTACAATCCGTGCATTTTTCTTCATCCCATATGATATCCCATTCACCCCATGAACCCGTATTAACTTGGCTACTTCCATATTCTATTATATCTTCATCGCAATACCATACTCCTGCAGCATCAATTTCTTTATATCCTGGTAATCCTAAAGAAACTTGTTGCCACGGAACTTTTGTATCTACTGAAAAATTAATCTCTGGAGCTTTAGGTGTTTCAAAAATACATGTTTCTTCATGAGCACGTTTTATCGCTTCTACGTTTTTTGCAGCGATGCTTCCTTTAAATCTACTCATTATCGCATCAGCCAAAGCTTCCATGGTAAAAATGGGCATGACACGTATTACTGCTCCAAGGATTATTGTATTTGTGATATTACGACCAAGCACCTCCATTGCGATGTTTAAAGCATCAATAGTTGCAATATTAATATCTTTCCGTTTGACTATCGTTTGAAGTGAGATTTGATCTAACACTGTATTGACAATTAACCATCCTCCGGGTGCTAATCCTGCTACAACATCAATTTCTCCAAGAAGAGAAGGATCTAAAACAGCGACCACGTGAGGAGCATATACTTGTTCATTATTTCGAACTAAATCAATGTTAGCACTTAAACGTACATAACTTTCTGTAGGAGAGCCCATTCTTTCAGCACCAAATTTAGGTTGGCATACACCATATCCATAAAACGCTTCAACGCAAAGATTTGAAGCAGTTACTCCTCCTTGACCTCCACGAGCGTGGAATCTTAAGTTAATAACGCTTTCTTTTAAAACTTCTTTTAATTGTTCTGGAGTTATCATTTTAGTTCTAATCTTATTTTTTTATTAATTTATTTCAATTGAAAAAATCATTCCAAAAAATTAAGCTTTATCTATTAATTTCATAAGTTTCCCATCAGAATTTAAACTGAAGATTTTCCTATTATTATAAATATTTATTAACTTCATGGTTCTAAAATAATTTAGATTAAATAATACAGATAGATATGAAAAAAAGTGGCAAAACATGATATTGGAAAAGTTTTGGAAGTAGATTTAGAAAATGAATCCTTTATTGTCCGTGAATATGGTAGAGCGAATATTGAAAAATTCTTGGGTGGTCCTGGATTTGCTATAAACTATTTATTGGATGAGAAAACTTATAACTACAATCCGCTTGATAAAAAAAACGTTCTAGCATTGATGACGGGACTTTTGACAGGCACTACTTATCCTTGTTCGGGCTTTTATTCGGTTTCAGCGCGTTCTCCTCAAACATCTATCTACGGTGAAGGTCTATCAGGCGGTTTTTTCGCTGCAGAATTGAGAAAAAATTTTAATGGGATTGTATTTAAAAATAAATTAGAGACTCCTAAATATCTATTAGTTGAGAAAGATCATTTTGAATTAAAAGATGCTTCAGATTTATGGGGATTAACAACCGATAAAACAATCCAAGAACTAAATTCCAAACTCGGTAAGGATTATAAGATTGCTTGTATTGGCCCATCTGGAGAAAAGCAGGTTCCATTGGCGACTATAATGAATGATCATCATAGAGCAGTGGGGCGAACTGGAATGGGGGCCATAATGGGGTCAAAAAATCTCAAGGCCATTGCTGTAAAAAAGAGTAAGAAGAAAATCGAATATTATGATGAGGATAATTTCCGCAAGATAACACAATTATTATTTAAATCATTCCAAAAATCTCCGATGGCAGAAATATTGCGAACTTATGGCACGAATAACATTACTTATTTTGAACGATTATATGATGTCCCTCATAAAAATTGGACATTACACAAGTGGCGAGACGTTCCTCAAATTTCGGGAGAAGTTGTGTTTGAAAAATACCATGTTAAGAATAAACCCTGTTATCTTTGCCCTTTCATGTGTGGGAGAGAGATTGAAATTAAAGAAGGGCCTTATAAGATTGAGCACGCGGCTGGTGCAGAATATGAAACAACTGCTGCATTTGGTGCAATGTGCTTAATATCAGATGTCGAAGCCATAGCTTATTTGAACGATCTCTGTAATAAAATGGGAGTTGATACTATATCCACGGGATGCACAATCTCTTTCGCTCTTGATTGTTACGAACATGGAGTTTTAACGGAAGAAGATATAGGATTTCCATTAGAATGGGGAAATGCAGAAGCTATTGTTAAATTAACTCGGTTAATATGTGAAAGAGAAGGGATAGGAAAAACTCTAAGTTTGGGTTCTAAAAAGGCTTCTAAAATAATTGGAAAAGGATCAGAACAATTTCTTACTGATGTAAAAGGACTTGAGGCACCGATGCATGATCCAAGAGGTATCTTTCCACTCGGTTTACAATATGCCACTTCCAATCGTGGTGCGTGTCATGGTCGAGGTTATGCAAATGATCAGTATTCAGGATTCACTGGTTTTAATGATAATCTTAAAATAACAAAGGAAAAACCGATAAGAGAAAGAACAATAGATGATCCAAAGTTTGCGAAAGATATTGCCATGACGCAAAATTTAGCAGAAGTGGTAAATGCATTGGGAATATGCAAACAAACCATGACCTCTGGATCCCAGATTGTTGATGGCTTGTTGGATAAACTTTTAGACGTGCTTTATTATTTAACGGGGTTCAAGTTTTCATTGAAAAGTCTAATAGAAATTGGAGAACGAATATTTAATTTAAAAAGAGTATATAATACTAAATGTGGCGTCACCAGAATTGATGATAAGTTACCTCCAAGACTTAAATTTCCATTAGAAAAAGGCTTAACTAAAAATAAAGTGGTAACGATTGATTTAATGTTAGAGGAATATTATAAGTTTCGAGGTTGGGATGATAACGGAATACCTACATCTAAAAAATTAAAAGAATTAAATATTGGATAAGCTTGAAAACAAAAAAATAGATAATTCATATTCTCCTCTGTGAGAGGAGTACAAGAGAATTATTTTTATTTATTTTTAGATAGTTCTTCGTTAATTAACTTGACTTGCTCTTTTACTTCTTTCAAATGTTTTCCTGCTAAAGGATATTTATACAGAAAAAACAATCCTATAATGATAACGAGGACAGGCAACAATCCTACTGATATTCTGAGCCCAATATCATTCAAAGCTGTAATATTTAGAGGATTTAGGTTATTTCTATCTATTTGGAATAGAGTTATCATAAAACCTAACAATAACCAGCTTATTGAATTTGCAAGCTTCACAATCACACCAGAAACACCATTATAAAGGCCTTCTCTCCTAGTTTTTGTAATTAACTGATCTTCATCAATTACATCGCTTAATAAAATGGTTGGAAATAACATCACTCCAGCCAAGCCAATTCCTGCCAGTAGAAGTAACACCATCATTGTTAAGGAATTAAACACTAGAAAAACGAAGGGAAAAACTGCTGAAAAAGCAACCATGGACCAAAATAAAGCGTATTTGGTTCCTTTGGTAGATGCTATTTTAATCCACAAAAATAAGCTTGGAATAACAACAACAAATACTAAAAGCAGCTGTAATGCCCATTCGACCGATTCTAACCCTAACACGCCCTCAAAGAACAATGGTAAACTTGAGAGCACCAAAGAATAAGAGAGTTGGAGCAGAAATTGAACCATTACGTAATAATTAAATGATTTGCTTTTAAATGCGATTTTCAGCGACTTTATAAATTTGACTTTCTGTTCAACTTGAATTTGAAATTCTTTACGTTCTTTCACAAAAAGGATCGTTGGAATTACTGATAATGCAGTGAGAACACCAATGGCTAATCCCATTATTGAATATCCCATTCCCACTTCGGAAAAAGATCCTGCTATCAAGGGTGCTATTCCTAACCCAAAAATGAGCCCAAATACTCCGAAGATTTGTAAATATTTGGAAATTGATAGCCTTTCTTCTTGTTTTAACGAAATTTCAGGAAATAAAGAAAACCACATTGTTACCACCATCGTCACGAATGTATCATACAAAAAGAGCATAATTATTAAATAAAGTCCAGCAGCTACTGAATCTGAAAGCGGAGGCGTATAAATTAGAAAGCCAAAGATAATTAATGGAATTATGCCAGCCATTATAAATGGCTTTCTTCGTCCCCATCGTGACTTCGTAAAATCTGAAAGATAACCGATGATAGGTTCATTTAATGCATCCCAAATACCATATATCATTAAAATTAAACCCAAAACAATAGGATGAAGTGGAACACCAATATATAAAAAATAATAGGTATACAATAGTAAAATTGAAGATTGACCTATAGCTAATCCTCCAATATTGCCCAAAGCAAAAGAAATTTTAACTTTTGATGATACAGGTTTTTCTTGTTCACTCATTTTAAGATAATCTCCTCAATTAAAATTAAATAGTCATAATAAAGTTAAACATTTAAATATACCACCTTTCGAATTTCCCTCATTGAAAAAATGAGATTGGATGTTATTTCTATAAATGTATCCTTCCTAAATTCTAGGATGTGAAAGTGCTAATTTTTAATGCAATAAATAGGATTTGGTCAAGATTACCAAAATTAATGACCGCTTTCAAAAATATTTTTAATACATATTTTAATATAAGGAAAGTGGAAAAGAGCCAAATTTCAATCGGAACCATTCATTCCAATAAAACCATATAATATTCTAAAATCATAATTTATTTTATCTTATTTTAGAATTGTAAAATAGCTCCTTTTGCGGCAGAGGATACTAATTTTTTATATTTAAGTAGTGCTTTGCTTTTAACAGGGTTTTCAACGGGATTCCATCGATTAAACCTATCCTTAATCTCATCATCGCTAATTTTTGCATTAAGGGTCCTATTAGGTATATCGATATCAATCAGATCTCCATTTTGAATAATCGCAATCGGACCACCTACGTATGCTTCAGGACTTACATGACCTATACAAGGACCAGAAGTACCACCAGAGAATCGCCCATCAGTAATCAATGCAACACGATCTAATTTCTTTTTTAACATTAGAGTTGCCGTTACAGCTAATAATTCCGGCATACCGGGGGCTCCTTTAGGACCCTCATATCGAATAATAAGGACCGATCCATTTGGGATTTTATTCATGGCTAAATCTTCAAGAGCCTCTCCTTCGGAATTATAACATCTAGCTGGTCCTGTAAATTTAAGCATATCTTTGTGTTTAACACCAGATTGCTTAATAACTGCTCCATCTGGGGCTAAATTACCTTTAAGAATTACGGTTCCACCTTCGGGGAAAACAGGATTATTCAATGGTCTAATAATATCATCATCTAATACTTTATATCTTTTAAAGGTCTTTCCTAAAGGTTTACCCGAGACTGTCATGCATTCTAAGTTAAGATAATCTTTTATTCTATTCATTACTGCAGGAATACCTCCCGCTTTGTATAAATCGACAACACCATAATTTCCCGATGGGTATATGTTCGCGATAGTTGGAATTTTCTTACTGAATTTGTTAAACAGCTCTAAATCAAAATCTATTCCCATCTCATGGGCAATAGCTGGTAAATGTAAAGCAGAATTAGTAGATCCACCAATTGCTAAATCAACCATCAATGCATTCTCAAAAGATTTCTTAGTCATTATTTGAGACGGTGTTATTCCATCCTTGAGTAATTGCATTACTTGTCTTCCAGAATTTCGAGCTAAGAGGTATTTCATATTGCTCACCGCAGGAATAGTTGCTGCATTAGGTAAAGTCATTCCAAATGCCTCCATTATGCATTGAAATGTATTTGCGGTTCCCATTATTTCACAAGCACCATAACTTGCGCATGTCACGCATTTTACCTTATCAGAAAAATTATCATAATTATTCTCATCGATTCCTGAATACTCCGGTGAAAATTCAATTTCC
Organism: uncultured archaeon; assembly: GCA_964583985.1. GTDB lineage: Archaea > Asgardarchaeota > Lokiarchaeia > Sigyniarchaeales > SOKP01 > SOKP01. Next base: position 16,192 of record CAZOYD010000054.1, on the reverse strand, counting down.
CAAAAGCTTGGACCTCCTGGAACACAAATAGTTGGGATATCTAATCGAATGGCTGCCATCAACATTGCAGGATTGATCTTATCACAACTAGAAAGAGTCACTAATGCATCTAGACTATGGGCTTCAACCATCAATTCAACAGAATCTGCAATGATTTCTCTATGCGGTAATATATAACGCATTCCTTCATTTCCATTAGCCCATCCATCACAAGGTGCTACGGTACAAAATTCAAGCGGTATGCCACCTGTCTCCAAAATTCCATACTTTACAGCTTCGGCTAATGATTTAAGATGTGTATGCCCAGGATTAATTTCATTCCAAGAATTAGCGATACCTATAAAAGGTTTTTTATCAATATCCTTGTCATTTAATCCTACTCCCTTAATTATCCCTCTTGTCACGTAATTAAAAGGCGTGGTTTTTGTATGTTCAAATATTCGATCACTTCTCGATTTCAAAGATAAATCTTGATCATTCATTTTAACCAGTGTTTGAGATTGGTGTAATTAAATTTATAATAAAAAAAGTATCAATCTATTTATTATATTTTAATAAATTCTTAAAGCTTAACAAACATGAATGATACCAAATTAGAATATATACTAGCAGAATATTCAAAATTATATACCTGTGCTGTGTCTGATGCAATTGATGAGTTAGGACTTGAACCCGCGTTTATAGATGCAGGAATTAGACCAATGTGGTCAGGAGCTAGGATTCTAGGTTACGCTGGAACAATGAAAATGGTTCCCTCTGAAGAACCGTTGGATAGAAATATCATCGCTAAACTTGTGAAATATATAAGAAAGACCCCTAAGTTTCCTATCATGTGTGTAGACATGTCAGATAATATGAATGCTGCTGGGCTTGGACAGAGTACAAGTAGATTATTACAAGGCTTAGGTTTTAGAGGCGGTTTAGTAGACGGTCCAGTTAGGGATATGTCACAAGTTATTGCACTTAATTTTCCTATTTTTGCAAGAGGTATTATTTGTTCGTCAATAAGGGGAAGAATGATTGTAGATTTAGAATCAGTGATGAAACCCGTTAAATGTGGAGTAAGAATAATTACACCGGGAGATTTAGTTTTTGGAGATATTAACGGTGTAATAATAGTTGCTCAAGAAAACATAGAAAATGTGTTAAAAAAAGCTAAAGAGATAATTTCTACAGATAAATGGTGGTTTGAACAATTAGAAAAAGGGAGACAACCCGCTGATATTGAGAAAGAGAGGCCTTTACCATAAGATAATGATTGAATTAGAAGATATTTTAGCATTAGAAAAAGTAATTTATTTAATTAAAGAATTTTCAGAAAAGAATATTATTAGGAAGAAACAAATCAATTTCTCAAAACTTATTGATAACGTAGGATCACTCAAGTCTCAAAATGATGTAGAGATAAAAGAGAAGACGTTTAATAGAGTACTTCAAAAATTAAAAGCAATTATTCAACAAGATCTACATATTCCTCTATTTTTCTTGTTTGGCGCTCATGGAGGTGTAATCATTGAAGATACGGGATTTTGTGAGTTTGATTCTCCAGAATACGCATTGTCTACTCTAATTAAAAAAATGGAACTCGCATTAAAAACTAATATGCCTTATAATCTTGAAATTGCGATTTGTTGTTTAGAATGGCTAAAACTTCATTCCTCCTTATCATTTTCACGATTTGTAGAATTATTTAATAAAGGAAAATTTGAAATAATAAATCCCTCATATTCGCAACCTTATAACTTAATCATTAGTCCAGAAGCTAATATTAAACATTTTGAATATGGCTTTAAGGCATTAAGAGATTTGAATTTACCTTGCGATTTATTTTATTGTTCTGAGAGCTCCATACACCCCCAAATTCCTCAAATTCTTAAAGGGTTCGATATAAAGTTTGGGTCATTGAGGACAAGATTGCTGGGAGTAAATCCTACGTCGAGCTCAGCGCTAATTAGCTGGATAGGGTTAGATAATACGTCTATTGATGCCTTAATTGATCAATCTGGCGTGTTTAATGGAGAATTTTGGCACGGAACTTTTTTTAAAGAAATACCAAATCTACTCTTTCAAGCAGTTGGACGACCTTATATGGAATATATGCTTTATTCTTGTATCGAAGACTTTATGAATGAGCTTCCTTTACAAGAAGAAGTGTGGAGAATAACCAAATCTTCGGAAATAATAGGAAAATTTTTACTTTGTTCAGATGCTTTCCAAATATTCACCAAAGAAGGTGAATACAAGTTCTTAAGAGATCAATTTTTGATTGGAGATTATACTGTTCTTACTTCAGAGCTATTACTACAAAATAGGAATGCTGAAATATCTCTGGTTTCTGCAGAATTTATGAATACAATATTAGGACAATTAAATGAGAAATCTAGTGATTCCTTCTTCGAAGAATTATGGCAAAAGTTATTGCTTGCTCAAGCCCATGATAGTTTTGCTGTACCTTTTATTAAAACAGGGGACTATTCTCGAGCACAATTACCCAAGGAAGAATTTGAAAAGCTAAATCTACCACAGGGTAATATTTCGATATCAGATTTAAGCATTCAAATATTTTCAGATATTCAAAAAAAATGTAAAGCTTACATTAAGAACGCTTTCAAACAAATGGCGAAGAATTCAGAGAGTTCTGAAGAATATTTAATAATATTTAATCCAACACCTTATCCAAGACGAGATGTCGTTGTAATTGAAGATTTTGAAAAAAAAATTATTTCAGAAGTGCCTGGGTATGGATATACTCACATATTTTTAAAAGATATAGAAAATGAGAAACCATGCTTTCTGTTTGATATTCATATCTTAAATGATTTACAGACAATACAAGTTGAATTTAAAAGTGAAATTGTCTGTGAAATTCAATTTAATTCTAAAATGCATTATAAATTAGAAATAAATCAAAAAGTGAGCAATAATATAGAAGAGATAATCGAGATCATTGGAAATATTAAAGGCAATAAATTCAAATTACAAATCACTCAATACAATGATATTAATAGGCTTGAATTTATATTAGATTCAAATGGATTGAGTGGAATTATTATCATACCACAAATTCAAATTAAAGCCGCTTTTATAAATTATCCTTTCGGTATTGAAAAGACCAAAAGAACGAAAATCCAATCTTTAGATTTTCTATGGTTAAAGGGACCACAACAAGGTTTGATTTATATCCAAAAAAATAGCCAAAAATTTGTAATTAATCAAGAAACCTTTCGGATTTCTAATCTTATCCCTGGTAATGGAAAATATGAATTTTGTATATCAATAGTGGAGAATCAGTCTCCATTATTTTTCGTGTATACTTATTATTTTAGAATAATTGGACATATATTTGATAAAAAAACTAATTTTAACAGTTTAAATACATCCTTCTTGTCATTAAATCCTCTTGTTTCAATAGCAAATTTATGGCGTCGTGAAGAAGATACATATCTTCGATTATTTAATCCATCTGATGATAAAATTTATCTTGAAATAAAAGGAGATCTTATAAAAAACCAATTAAAAGAAATTAATTTTAATTTTAAAGAAATAGCTTCATTAAATAATAAAAGTATTGAAATGGGACCGTGGAAAATTAAAACACTTAAATTTTAATTATATAAAAATAAAATAAGGTTAAAATAAACTTGTTAAAATGACTAATAAAAGGCGCAAATTATGGGTTTAAATATTATAGATATTCAAATTTTCTTTATTGGCAAGCCACAATGGGAAGCAGGATGGCCATATTTAGGGTATGATAGTGAACCGTTAAAATCTTCCATTCTTGAACATTTAAATAATCGCTTTCCTAATGTTAAATTTAATTCCAGCGATATTATTACAACATATGATGAAAGCGTAATGAAAAAAGCCAAAGAGGAGATCTCACAAGCAGGGGGAATAATAATTTTTACAATAGGGCACTATGGAAATCCAGATATAATAGAAGTAGGGAAAGAAATAATCCAATCCGGAAAACCTGTTATTCTTGCAAACATTATTTATACAGGTGATCATACCTTCACAAAACTTTATTCAATTCTCAAAGATCAAAAGTATCCGATATTTCCGGTATCTTCTCGGAACATAGAAAATATGGATAAACCAATTGAGGTCTTAAAAAACATTGTCAAGATAAGAGGGAATAAGGTTTTAGTGTATGCTCTTGAATCTGCGCAGATGGATTGGTCACGCATTATGGGATTAGTAAATCCAGAGCGCAAGGAAATACTAAAGAATTATCCGGAATATATAGAACAAGTTGCACGGATGAAGAGTGAAGACTCCAAATTCTATATTGATTTAGTTGGAAAGGATCAAGCTCATCAATGGAGAAAAGATATACCAAAATATGAAGAGAATCTAAAATCCATTTTTGGTATTGAGATGATCCGAGAAGATCCGGAAGAGATTATCAATTATTATGATCAAATTAAGGATAGTGAAGTTAAAGAAATAGCTGCGAAATGGGTTAAAGATGCTTTAAAGGTTGAACCTACTGAAAAGACCATTTTAAACTCCGCAAAATTATACTTAGCATTTAAAAGACTCTTAAACGAAAAGAAGATTAACTTCTTTACACCAGATTGTGGAACGTTATTATTATGCGGGAAAATGCCTGCGTATCCATGTATGGCGTTTTTAGAATTATTTAATGAAGGAATTAATGGAATCTGTGAATCTGACATGGATTCTTCAATTAGTTTCATTTTAGGATTTTATTTGACCGGGAGACCTGGATTTGTTTCCAATCATACGTTCCATTTGATTAATAATCAGATAACATACATGCATTGCGTTTGTCCTAGAGTTCTTCATGGCATTGACGGTCCTCTTGCCGATTATGAAATTTTACATCATGGCGAAACAGAGATCGTGGGAGCTTCACCTAGAGTAAAATTCCCAATTGGCGAGATATTAACAACGGTTAAAGTTAGTGTTTTAGAGAAAAAGATCGCGATAAGAACGGGGACAATTGTCGATAATCCTACTGATAAAGGAGGTTGTATAACAAAAGTCTTAGTCGATACTAATGCCAAAGAAATATTAGAAAACTATGACTGGGAATCCTTTGGTTGGCATCGAGTATCCTTTTTAGGAGATTGGAAGGAGCATTTTCAAATCGCAGCTAAATTGTTGGGTTTGGAGATAATAGAAAATAGTTAATTCTTGAAAATATAGTATTGAACAATGAATAAGAGTTACACATATACTGATAACAATTGGAAGGATCTTATACCTCATAATCCCCCAGGATATGATAAATCTAAGCATAATGTTGTATTTGATCATCATTCGCACACGCATTATAGTGATGGCAAACTTACAATTAAACAGAATATAGAATGGCATATTGCGATGGGATTCAATGCCATAGCAATTACTGATCATAACAACATGCGATATATGGAAAAAATTAACGGAATTAAGCAAGAATATGCTCACAAGCGATTTATTATATTAAATGGATTTGAATGGACTACTACCAGACTTCATCTTAATTTCTTAGGAATTTCAAAATGGGATGAGCGAGTGCCATACAAACCTAAGGATGGAAAAATAATAGAGGTAATTAATAAAATTCACGATCTAGATGGAATAGTTGTTTGCAATCACATTCCATGGAGCATAAATGAAGCAAAATATAAGAATCACCCATCTCGAGAAACACTTTTAGAATGGGGCATAGATTATATTGAAATTGTCAATGATGATTCACTCCCTGAAAATGTTTTTGATCAAGAATCTTATAATTTTTGCTTGAAGCATAAAGGAGAGATTGGAATGCTGACAGGAACAGATATGCATGATCCACACAATTTTGAAAGTGGAGGAGTACATGGATGGACCTTATTGAATATAAGGGAATTTACAGAAGAAGCATTAATGGAAGAATTAAGGAAAAAGAATACTGAAATCCTCTATTCAAAAAATTCTTTTTCTGATCCCGGACTTTAATACGAAGTTCTCACGCATATAACATACTTATCCTTAAAGAATTAAGTTTATAGGATATTATATATTGAAATTATCATTAATAATCGTTTTTGCTAATTAAGAAGTTGATTTGAGTGATTAACCATTGAAACATAAACTTTTTTCAAGAAAATCTAACACTGATTCAGAGAATCTTACTCCTGATTTCATGCCAATGATTCGAATCGTTTTTTGGAATAGTATGGGTTTCTTTTTCTTTTGGTATCTGATCCCTTTCGTAATTTGGGTTCTCATGGGGGGTACCGGTATAGAATTAGGATTTGCATTTGCTGGACAAACGTTTGGTGGACTCATTAGCGCTCCAATCGTAGGATATTTAACTGATAAAGTATCAAAAAAATTATTAGTACTCATTGGTAGCTTTGGGAGAGGAGCCGCATATTTTATAATGTATATTGGTATCGTCATCACATCTTTAAGTTTTTTTCTTGTGGGCTTGTTTACACTCGGGTTTTTTGTAGGCTTTTTCTGGAGCCCATTAGATGCATTAACATCTCAGAAATCTCACAAAGCATTTCGATCTTCTGCTTTTGGAAAACAAGCGGGAATGTTAGGAAGAGGGAATTTAGTGGGTTCTATGTTGGCTTTTTTAATATTTGGATTAGCACTTACATTCACTCCTAACAATCCATTCCTAATTTATAGCCCTCTTCTCTTATTTTTTGTTTCAAATGTATATGCAGGAATCATTTTCAATATAAAAGTTGATGAAAGCCTTACGTATGAAGATCATGTTGCTAAAATTAATGGAAACATGGATGAATACAACGAGAATCAAATTCAATTACAGTCAAAAGAAGAACCATCCCCATCAAAATTGTCACTGTTTTTCATACTCGGGTTCATACTTTTAACATTAGCTGTCATGACGAGCAATATCAACCAGACCATTGCTCCACCCTTCTCCCAACTTTATATTAGAACATACATTAATTCAAACGATATAATTGTAATGTTAATATATTTTCCTAGTCAAATAGTTTCATTGCTATTAGCACCTAAATTAGGAAAGTTCGCAGATCGCATTAATCCGATGATTGGAATAGCTATTTTTAGTAGTTTAGGCTCTTTAGTCACGTGGTTTTTTATCAATAGTACTAATGAAATCATGGTTTCAACCATCTTATTGTTAGATTCCACACTTGCGTGGGCTGGAAATTTAATTCTTCAAAATGTATTAAGCCGTATTTCTAAAGGTCATCGAGGGAAAATATTTGGTATATCGCGATGGATGAGTTTTTTTGGAGCAATAGTTGGACCGGTTATTGGTGGATTTGCATTTTCTCAAATTGGCTTTTCCGCTCCCTTCATTATATCCATATTTGTTGAATTATCAGTCATTCCCTTTTATATCATCTCAATCAAGTTATTAAAACCATACATGGCAGAAAAATTGGACTAAATGGATTTAAATTTTTAAATTATTCATTTTCAATATCATCTGTGATTTTTACATAATCGGGAATGAAAGACGTTTTTAATAGATTAGAATTACCAGTAGAAATGAGCTTTCCGTTCATATCTAATATCTTAATATTCATGTGAATGATATTCTTTCCCTCACGCACAACCTTGGCAATAACACGCACTGATTCTCCAACTTTAACTTTTCCCAAAAAGTCAATATGGAAGTCAATACTGATCGGAAAACCTTCATAACCAAGCGTCGCCGATGTTATTCCTAACACATCATCCATAAAGGCACTTTGCATTCCACCATGTAATAGACCAGTAGGATTAGCCATTTCAGGGCGAACTTCAACCTCCACTTCAACCTGACCATATTTAGCATTAACAATTTTTCCGTTAATCCATTTAGTAAATGGTGGAACGGGAAGATTTTTTAATTCTTGTCCTATAAATGCGTTAAATAACGTGAGTATTCTTTGTGAACGTTTTTCTCTTTTTTTTTCGATACTTGACATTAGGAGCAAATTCTATCTGTACTTATGAAATCGAGAAATCTCATAAATAAAAGGTTACTCTTTATGATTTAAAGGCAATATTAGGATTCAGAATTCAATATTAAAAAATTGGTATTTCTATAAATATTAAATTTATGCCAGCTTTTCTTATTTGAATGTCGCTTCAAGATATTAATAACCCAAAAATGAAAGATTTATCATTTATTAACGAGATTAAATCCATGGCTGTTATTGGTACTTCTGAAAAAAGAAATTTCTTCTTTTTAAGAAACCATTATCAAACGTTCAAGGGTCCTGTATATGCTATAAATCCATCTGTTAGACAAATTCCGAATTTTCCTCAAGAGAATATATATGCTTCCATAAAAGATGTTCCCGGTGATGTTGATTTCGCTTTTATTACAGTACCAAATAGCAGGGTTTTAAATGTTATAGATGATTGCGTGGAGAAAGGAGTAAGATTAGTGAGCATTTTCACAGCTGAATTTTCAGATGCCGGTACAGAAGAAGGAATTGAATTGGAAAGGGAATTACTTAGAAGAGCTAATAATAAGTTAAGAATATTAGGACCAAATGGGATGGGGTTATTTTACCCTAAAGTTGGCATTCAATGGCGAGATAAATTTCCAACTGAAGCGGGGAATGTTGGATTTGTAGCACAATCGGGAGGAATTTGTAATATTGCAATTTATACAGCAAAAGAAATGGGATTTCATTTTTCCAAAGTTTTTTCATTTGGAAATGGAGCAGACCTTGATGTGATTGATTTAATCTCCTTTTTAGAAGAAGATCCTGAAACAAATATAATTTTGTGTTATTTAGAAGGCGTGAAAAAAGGGAGAGGGAAATTGCTTCGTAAAGTTTTCGCAAATACAACTAAACCGATTGCTATATTAAAAGGAGGAAGATCTAATAAAGGAGCAATAGCTGCGAAAACTCACACGGCATCGATATCTGGAAATCTTAGGATTTGGGAATCTATTTTTAATCAAACCAATATAATGGAAGTAAATTCTTTGGAACAATTATTAAACTTAGCTAATCTCATTGATTGTTATGGATTAAAAAAACTGGAAAATGCCGCGGTCTTCAGCATTAGCGGAGGTTATGGAGTGGTTTTAGTTGATCTTTTACAGCAAGTAGGAATAAATATACCCGATTTTTCCCCAGAAGTTCAAGAAATGCTTGAAAAACAATTTTTTATTAAAGGTACTAGTTCTAAAAATCCAATAGACGTGGCAGCACAATTATTTCAGGGAGATAGCATTCAAAAGATAATAGAAATTGCATTAAATGATGAAAAAGTTGATTTTTTACTCATGGATTTACCAAGTTATTACTTTGACCCACAATATTTTTTTAGCCCAGATACGAATTTTAGGAAAATGATGATTGAAACATTGTGCTTGGGGCAAAAATATGGCAAGCCATTAATTCCAATCCTCCAACGAACACACACCCCAGATGTAAGAAGGGAAATAGCACAAATTTTAGCTAAAGTGAAAGTTCCAATTTTTGGAGATCCGTTAGAAGTAATTCCATTATTACCAATAATTTCCCGTTATGCACGTAAGAGAGGTTAAACAACTTCAGGATTCTTGTATTCTCCGTATAACTCTCTTAAAACATCACAAATTTCTTGAATTGTCGCATAAGTTTTAACTGTTTCAATCATTACCGGGATAATATTATTATTTGTCATCGCTTGTTTTTTGAGCTTTTCTAGCGCTTGTTTGACCAATTTCTCGTCTCTTTCTAATTTAAGATTATTTAAATTGGATATGATTCTCGCTTCTTCGTCCTTATCTTGCTTAAAGGTGTTAATCTTGGATTTTTCATCCGTAAAAAACACATTTACTCCGACAACTCTATTCTCACCACTTTCAATCTTTAATTGTTCGTTATATGCATTGTTAAGAATTTCTAGTTGAATGAATCCTTTTTCTATAGCAACTGTTATACCACCCATTTCATCGATTTTGTCAATGTATTCCTTAGCTTTTTCTTCCAACTGAGAAGTAAGATATTCAATATAGTATGATCCACCAAGCGGATCTACCACATCAGTCACTCCAGATTCATCCGCTAATACTTGTTGAGTTCTTAGTGAAATTCTAACCGAATCTTCTGTGGGTAGAGATAATGCCTCATCAGCGCCACAAGTATGAAGAGATTGAGTTCCACCCAATATAGCAGCTAATGCTTGTACAGTGACTCTTATAATATTTACATTAGGTTGTTGGGCTGTTAGCGTCACTCCCGCTGTTTGAGTATGAAATCTCAATCGTAATGAATCTGGATTTTTGGCAGTAAACCTTTCTTTCATAATTTTAGCCCATAATCTCCTTGCAGCTCTTAATTTTGCGATTTCTTCAAAAAAATTGTTGTGAGTTGTGAAAAAGAACGATAAGCGAGGTGCAAATTCGTCTATATCAATTCCTCTTTTTATCACTTCTTCGACATATGCAATTCCATCTGCTAATGTGAAAGCGATCTCTTGAATTGCATTGCATCCTGCTTCACGCATGTGATATCCACTAATTGAAATTGTATTAAATCGAGGTAATTCTTTAGAACAATACTCTATCACATCGGCAGTTAATTTTAAAGAGGGTTTTGGTGGAAAGATATATGTTCCTCTAGCAACATATTCTTTCAATATGTCATTTTGTACAGTTCCTATCAATTGTTTAGGTTCTACTCCTTGTTTTTCTCCAACAGCAATATACATGGCGAGAAGTACAGAAGCAGGCGCATTGATAGTCATGCTAGTAGATACCTTGTTTAGAGAAATTCCATCAAATACTTTCTCAAAATCTTTTAATGAATTAACCGTTACTCCTACTCTCCCAACCTCTCCCAAACAAATACTATTGTCTGAATTATAGCCCATCTGTGTTGGCAAGTCAAAGGCAATAGATAATCCTTTTTGTCCTTGAGATATTAAATACTTGAATCTTTCGTTAGTTTTTTCAGCATCTGCAAATCCAGCATATTGTCTCATAGTCCATACTCTCCCACGATACATATTAGGATATACTCCCCTTGTATAAGGAGGTGCTCCAGGAAATCCTAAATCATTTAAATAATCCATTTTTTGATTATCTTCTGGTCCATATAATACTTTTAAAGGAATTCCAGAAGGAGACTCAAACTTTTTTTTTCTCTCACCTGTTTCCATTGCTGGTTTTAGGTATGTTTCTTCCCAATCTTTCCTTTGTTTCTCAATGTTATTAATTTCCTCTTTAGAGTACATAACATCACTTCAAGCTTATCAAATATTAAAATTATCTAAGTGGTTTAAATATATAATCAACAATCTCTTTCCCATCTAGATTATCGCAGATTTTTGATTGGAACAGTTTCATTTTCATGCCAAGATCCAATTTCCCTTCAAACTCAATCTGACTCAGTGCCTTTACACCATTCTCAAATTCCACGACACCCAAAGTATATGATGGTTTATTTCTGAATTCCGCAGGAGGGGCAGTTAAAGTCGTGTAAGCTAGAAGAGTGGCATCACCCTTGGCTTTTTCATAATAAAATTTTTGAGATTTACATTTCAAACATCGTACATGAGTGGGATGTTGCAAGAAACCGCAGTTTTCACATATTTTCCATTCCAGATCCATTTTAAATACCTTACCACTTTCTGATGAAATAATCTTCATCATAATAAAAGGATGTAACTCTTATTATTTTTTAGATGATTTTAGTTTTCACAAAAAATTCGATTAACAAGCGTTCCTAAAACATGTGGATTGTGCATTTCTAGCATTTTTCCTGTCTTAGTAGATATTTTTAAAGCGTCCCAAATTTCTAAAACGACCTGAATTTCTGTCGTAAACTTTTCTAATTTTCTTTTAGCTAAATATGATTGTCCCTTGATAACATAGCAAACTATGTAGTTTTCAAGGTGGTTAATAAGGATTCTATGTTCTCCAATATTAATTCTTTCAATTGAGCTTTCTGATGAAAATAGTTCATTACCGAAAGAGTTGAATGCTGATAAGAAAGAACTGAAAAGCGGATCCAAATCCAAATTGACTTGAAAGGGATGGGAAAAATGGGGTACACCATCTTTACTCATTATAAGTAATAAAATGGGCTTTTCCTTTGTAATTTTTGGAGGGTCAATGGCAGCTTTTCCTTGCATGCGCCCCAGCACGCCATTAAGAGAAGCAAGTTTTATTCTTTCAGAAATTGGTGCATTTCGTTCTAATAACTCATCCCATAATGGTGATTGATCTAAAAGTGAATCCTGATCATGAGATATCCTCTGAGCCAATAAATTTAGATCATGCATTTCAGCAATCATTTGAGCTTCTGACATCAATTTTTTTGCTCTTTTTAAATCCATATTAACCAAGCTTAATTTTGCCTGTAGTAATTTAGTCTCAGAAAGCCATAAATAGGAGTGTTGATTTTCCGAAAATTTAAGCATTTTTGATATTAACGGATTAATTTCTTTTAATATATCTAGATTATCCATTATAACCATCTCATATAAAAGAAGATCGCATAAATTTGCTAATGTTATAAGGAGATATTGTATTGGCAAGGTTTCTTTTTCTATTATTTGCTTTAAAATTAACTCTGCTTGAGTCATATCGTGTAATCTTCTTGACTTTCGGAGAATTAAAGATTTAGCCACCAAAAATATTTCATTATAGGTTTCGCTTTTCGTAAGAGAGTTTATATGTTCCAACTCTAATAAATGCGTTTTTGCTTGTTCAACGTTATTTTTATCAAGAAACGTTAAAATAAGATGGAAAAGAGATGATGACATTCCATATAGAGAGTTGATTTTTTTACATTCGTTATAACATTTCAGGAAATTCTCTAATGCTAAATTGTAGTTTCCTTTCATTCTATAAATAATCCCCATTTCTAGAACAATTGTTAAATATTCTTCGTAATATTTCTCCACATCTCTAATTTTAGCCACTCGCTTGAAAATTCTTAACGCTTTATCTAATTTTCCCTTCATCTTATAAATATCCCCTAATAGATGAAGAGATGTTGATGTTGTGAAAGTACTTATTTTAGGACTTGATAGACTTTTTTTACATAATGATTGAGAATGGTCAAAATTACCTATTAAATAGCAACCTAACGCTAAATATTGTAAGCTTGTTGCGATACCTCTTTGATTATCTAGTTCAGATTGAATTATACGACTTTTTTCGAAGCACTCTAAAGCTTTATTTGTTTCATTTTTATATATATAAATATAGCCTAGAGTTATATAAGCTCGAGAAAGATCTAATTTTTCACCATCATTTTGTTTATTAATTATCCATTGATTAATTGTTTCGTACGCTTGATCAAGATTATCAGTATAATGGTAAACAATTGCTTTCATTATTAAAAAATCATTAATTTGCCTCTTGAAGTTTAAAGAAGAGTTATCTTTATGTTCATTTAACAAGCTTTCTACTTCATCTATAATTTGTTTGGATTCTTCTAATTTACCTAAAAAAACTACGTGGGCTTTAATCAATAAAGCATCAATATATTGGTATATACAATTCAATTTTAGACTCAATACACGAGCTAATTCAGCAATATCTGTTGCTTTTCTATAACTTTCTTTGTAGAAGGATAATCTTCCTTTCAAAAGAAGAACTGATAAATGCTCAGCAGAATTTACATCATAACTTTTATCTAACTTTTCAAGAATGTTCTTAACTTCTCTAAATTTACATTGGTAGAGAAGTTTTTCTGCATTTAATAAATCCTGAGATTCATACTTAAAAGACTTATCACACATTTTAGTTCGGGATCATTTTCATATTTTTTTAATAATCTATAAGCGTAATTGGTTCAAATATTAGATCTTTGAGGACGGAAAGGGAATTTACTAAATTAGCAGTTTTTGTTAAATCTTTCATTTTTCTAAGTTGACAATAACCTTTAGAGGAAAGTGGAAATGGATACGCACACTTGTTACAAAAATTTCTTATTGTACATGATTTGCATTTTCTCATCTTTTCTGTATCAGAAAGGGTTTGTTTTATCATCTGCTTTATATAAGCAAATGAGCTTCCCACTTCTGCAATTGGATCAGAATACCAACATATTTTAACATGATTATCTTCGATTATCGCTGTTTCCAGTGTTCTGCAGTTAGCTAGATTGTTCGTCCATTTACAGATGTTTAAAAACTGAGGAAGAGTATTACTTTCTAACAGAAAATTATAAGGATCTTCCATCTCTGAGAGGTTACGTAAGAATTCTAAAAAGGATTTTGCATCATTTGGATTGCATTCAATAGAAATGACATTTTCGACATTCTTCTGATCATATTCATAGAGCGATGATGTAGTATTCTTAAATTCAATAGATAATCCATTATCATCTCCCAAAAGTGACATTCTTTCAGATTTTAGCAAGATTTTTCCATTTATATTTTCCCAATAATAACATTTGTGATGTTTGGATGGCGATAAACAATCATATATTATCCCCTTATTATTTTCATTATGTTTTTCAAATTCTCTTTTATTTGAATAAATTTGGATAACTTCACCGTTTAATGCTAGGTTTTTTTGCATCCATTCAACTAACCTTTCCTCAATGAAATTAGATTTTAAAATTATATTATTAAAAAAAGATCTTCTTTGATTATTAACAGGATTGAATGATAAGATTTTAAGTGTGTTATAATCAACATATTTATTGTTCTGGCGCTCAGCACTTTTAATTCCATATTTAATTTGATTGACATCATAAGGATGTGTATTTGAGATGAAAACTCTATTCTTACGCCCATATGATTTAACGCTATAATCAAAAGCTTTATAATTCTGATAGATCGAAGTCCCCTTGTATATATGGAGCTTGTTATGAGCGTAATAATCAATATCTAAATTTTCAACTAATTTTAACGTTTCCAATGCATCTTGATAAGTCTCCCCAGGTAGTCCAACCATTATGCTGACAAATATGGGGTGCATTCCGATTTTTTTGGCATATGCTGTCATATCCTGTAAATTTTGAATATAGAATTTTTCTCTCTCATAATTCGCATCATCTTTTTTATTTGGAGGATTAACTTTTCCTATAGTTCTTAGTATTCTTGGAACCGCACTTTCCAAAGAAAATCCGATTGATTGAAAACCTGCTTGTTTCATTAAATCAAGGAGTTCTTCATCAATTTTATCAGCACGAGTAATGCAGGCTAATGGAATATCGAGAGGATATTCAATAATTTTTTCGCAGATCTCCTTCGCTCTTGAGGGGATGATTGTAAAACCATCATCATTAATAGGAATGGGAAATTTAGAGGATCTATTTTCATTTATATATGCTAATTCTCCAATAACTCGGTTTATAGAATGAAAATAAATATTCTTCTTACTCATTATACTACAATTACAATAAATGCAATTTTGATTACATCCTCTTGCGGTAATTATTCCAAGAGGAAATGCTTGAGATGCAGAAATAACACCTGAAAGATATGGAGAAGGGTATTTATCAATATAATATTTGACAGATTTGTTTGAAGATAAAATATCACTATCTGGATTAATAATAATATTCTTTTTGCGTTTAAACGTTATACCCCAAACTTTCTCAAGAGTCGTTTTTTCGAGATCAAAGTCATTAGCCTTTAAATAATTTAGTAATTTTAGTGCTATTTCTTCTCCTTCGCCTCTTACACATATATCAACAGAAGATTCGCAATCTAAAATATCTTCAGATTGAACGGTAGGAGTGGGTCCACCAAAGATTGTGATAATTTTGGGATTAATTCTTTTTAATCCACGACATAATAAAACAGACTGCATATAATTAGTGTTATATACTGTAAAACCAATTATTTTTGGATTAAGTTTCAAAATTTCCCTTGTACATTCTTCTACATTAAACAATTTGTCTGATACAAATTGTTCAGCTTTATATCCATTATCTCTTAGATAAGCTATAATATAGGCAGATCCCAGTGTAGATTTAAAGTCTGATTCATTTAAATCTCCTCCAGCTGAACAAATAAAAAGAAAATCAGTGTATATCGTCATTACTAATCCCAATTCTCTTATACTTAAATATAACAAATAAATTAAAAAAAAATGATTAGAAAATTAACTATGCCTTGTTGTTATCCACTGTCTTCCTACTTTCAGGTCAGCAATTTCTTTTACTTTATCTTCAGGCAAGGAAGGTTCAATAATCGTAATTGCTCTCATTTTTAGTTGTGCTTTAGTTTCCTTATTTTTAATCCCTTCTTGAATGCTTGAAAATAATTTTTCTCCTAATTCTTTCCC
>CAZOYD010000053.1:0-24174 GCA_964583985.1 uncultured archaeon | reverse complement strand
CCACCTCGAGCACCTCGTACATAAGTTGGAAGTAAAAATCGGAATCTTTCTTCCCCACCAAAGTCCCAAATTTGTAGTTTAACTTTTTGCTCATCGACAACTAGGCTCTTTACCTCGAAATCCACTCCAATTGTCATTTTGGAATCTGATACGAATAAATTCGTTAAAAATCTCTGAGTTAACGTGGTCTTTCCACAACCCGCGTCTCCAAATATTACAATTTTGAATGTTGCATCGTACATTATAATACCGTTTCCAATAGTATTGACATTTTTTTCTTGCCTTCTACTATACTTATTTAATTAATATTATCTTTTTAACTTTAAGTTCTTTATATAGTATTTAATATTTATTCCATGCATATAAATTTTAAAAATTAGTATAATATCAAGAATGTATTACTTGAAAATATTGAATCATGAAAAATAATATAGATTGGTCAAATTATTTTACTTTCGATCTAGTAAAAACACTTGAAGTGCGCAATAAGATTGGAGTTAAAAAAATATTCGCCATGGCATTAATGCCTGTAAGAGGTCTTCATGGATTTAGAAAATTGGACTATGAATTTGTTGAAAATGATTTAAATGTAGTTAAAATATTGGATAAATTAGAGGATAATCATTTCAATGTTCTCGGTCTTGTTATTAAGGATACAGATGGAGCTTGTCTTTGGAATACTAAGATAGGTTGGAATCCAACTAATCGTGATATTTTGGGAGAATTTTGTGATTCTGGGAAGGATAGGAATATAAAAATAATGGCGTCCTTTACCAGTATGAACGATGCTTATCAAGGATATTTACACCCCGAACGTGTTAGTGTGCATGGAAAAAGTAGCAAAAAAAAAGGAAAAAAATTTGCAAAAGGTGATATATCTACTCATAAAGAAGGAGAAATGAGGGTAGATTTACCTGACGGTATATCAATTGAAGAATATCAAAAAAAAATACCTTTCCTTACAACGGAGATGGATGCTAAAATTGGTAAATCAAGAGGAGCTAGAGGAAAGGGATATATCCCTCTCACGAGTTTCATGTGTCCTACAAGCAAACACATTGACTATTTAGTTGATATCGCCGAGGAAGTTGTAAAAAATTACAAGATTATGGGTTTGTTTGCAGATTACATTAGATATGATGGAGCATATACAGATCTTTGCCATTGCAATAGGTGTAGAGAGAAATTTACTGATCAATATGGAGTAAAATCTAAATTACTGAAGAGTAAGGAATGGTACGATTTTAAAGCAGATAATATTGCTGAATATGCTCAGAAATTGCATAATATAATTAAATCTACGAATAATAATTGCGTTTCAGGTTGGTTTTGTCTTCCAGGACCTAAAAAAATGTTTACTCGGAAGAGATTAGGACAGGATTGGGAAAAACTTTCCTCCATTCTAGATATTGCTTCTCCAATGGAATACCCATATTTAATGGGGACTAGGGATGACGGATGGTTTTGGGGAAAATTAGCTGATTTATTCTATTGGTACTTTATAAGGAACATGAAAAAGAGAGCTCATGAGTTTAAAAGTCCTGCATTAACAGTAACAAATTCCGTTGAATGTGATGCTCAAGAAATGTTAAAACAAATGAGAGGGTTTGATTTTGGTTTAGGAATAGGTTTATTCAAATATTTTGGAACTTCTGAAGAACAATGGAACGCACTAAAACAATATGCAGAAGAAGAAATTGGATTAGAAAATTTAGAGTTAAACCATTAATTTATTAATTTCTTCGTATCTAAAACAATAGTCAGCATGATCATTTACCATTCCAATTGCTTGCATGAATGCATAGATTATTGTACTACCAACGAATTTAAAACCTCGCTTTTTCATTTCCTTACTTATTAAATCAGAAATTTCCGTATGAGCTGGTATATCACTCATTGATGTGCATTTATTATCTATTGGTTTGTTATTTACAAATTTCCAGATATAATTATCAAATGAACCAAATTCTGCCTGAATCTTGATGAAGCATTTTGCATTTATAATAGCAGAATTGATTTTTAGTCGATTTCGTATAATTCCTTCGTCTAAAAGTAGTTTTTCAACTTTATCCTCATCGTAGTTAGCTATAATCCTATAATCAAAATTATCAAAAGCTTTTCTGAAATTTTCACGTTTTTTAAGCACGGTACTCCAACTAAGTCCAGCTTGCATTCCTTCTAAAATTAATAATTCATAGAGGATTTGATCATCATGTTGAGGGGTCCCCCACTCGGTATCATGATATTCTCGCATTAAAGGATCATTCCCAACCCATTCACATCTATTATCCATTTTTATCAGTTAATGTTTAATTCAATAATTTGAGATTAAATTGATATTGATACAGTCACTGCAGCATTGCACATTATCATCTTATTTGAAGTATCTCCTAATTCTTTTATCATGATTCCATCTGCTACCAATCCTCCCTTAACAACTTCAAGCGATTTTAAACCAAATGGTACTGCTTTCAGTACTTTTTTGTGATCTAATTTGTCAGGATAGGGAGCACCAATCTTCACGTGAACTTTCATGGCGAGAAGATCCTTTGGATCTTTTAAACCACATATTTCTAATAATCCCGTTAAGCAATTATTTGATATTGCATTCTTTATTGCTTTAATTGCTGCGTGGGTACAATCATTATCGTGACCATGCTGGTCCGTTCCACACCCTAGTTGAACAATAAATCTCTTGTTAGTCATGATTATCTTTTTTCAAGTGAAATTGACTGCATAATTATATGTTTATTCTTTAAACTTTTTATGTATTGTTTTATCAAATATATATAATTAAGATAATTCTTAAAATGAAGTTTATTAATGCCGAATTGATTTTAAATTATGAATTTTAAAGATTATCCTTATGAAATTGATGAAGAAAAATACGAGCGTTTTAAAGAAAAAAACAATATGATCTATAGACGCACGTGGGATAAAAGTCTACCAACTTTTGGAAAAATGTTTGATCAAAATATTGAATCTCACATTAACTCTAAAAAGGATGGATATAATCGAATAGATTTCGCTTTAGTAGCCGCAGGTTGGACAATATATGAAAAATTTCCTTCTGCTTTCTCGTGGGAGAGAACTGAAGATATAGATATCGGTTATGGAATGAATTGGATGAAATCTAAAATGGAAATAATGGATCAAAATTTAATTACTACACAAATAAAGAAGGCTGCAAAATTTTTTGGAGCTTCTTTAGTAGGTATAGCAGATGTGAATGATAAATGGACTTTCAAAACGGGTTTTGTAAGACCAATTGGAGTAAGTGAAGCAGAATCAAAGAAAGGGGTGAGGGAGGGCTCTCAAACTAATTCAGATTTAGATACTCCAATTATATTACCTGATGGGATCAATAAAGTAATTGTCATGGCAATTGAAATGGATCACGATGCTATTTCGACAGCTCCGGCTCAACCTGCAGCTGCTGCTGCTTCTCTAACTTATTCCAAGATGGCGTTTATAATTTCATGTTTGGGGGAATTCATTAGGAACTTAGGATATCGTGCAATTCAATGCGGAAACGACACTGCTCTTAGCATACCGTTAGCATTAGATGCAGGTCTTGGAGCTTTAGGAAGACATGGATTATTAATTACACCCGAATTTGGTCCAAGAGTGAGAATATGTAAGGTTTTCACCGATCTACCTCTAATTTCCGATGTGCCTAATTTGAATTTTATAAAAAAAGTGGAAAAAACCTGCAAGAGATGCTTTAAGTGCTCAGAATCTTGCGAAACTAAGGCAATAAGCTTTGAAGAAGAACCAAATTTTAATCCGATCAGTATTTCAAATAATCCAGGTATAAAAAAATACTATGTTAATGTGGAAAAATGCTTTGAATTTTGGATTGTTAATTCTAGCGATTGTGGTAATTGTATTGCTGCCTGTCCATTCTCTCATATCAAAAAAATAATTAATCCGACGGAATTTTGGAAAGATTTATCATAATTTTTAAAGTCATAGAATAATAGGTTGAATTGTATGGATAAATTAAGAATAGGTATTATAGGCTCGGGATTTATTGCAAACCACCACTGTTATGCATATTCATTATTACCAAATGTAAAAATTGTTGGGCTTTCCTCTCTCAATACAGAGGAAGCTAAAATTCTCATGAGAAAGCATGGAATTTCAGGAAATCCATTGAAAAATTATGAAGATCTCCTAAAGCTAGATTGTGATGCTATATCCGCATGTGTTCCAAATTTTCTTCATAAGGATATTACAATAAAAATATTGAATTCTGGAAAACACGCACTTATTGAAAAACCATTAGCTAGGAATGTTATAGAGGGGGAGGAAATGCTCGATGCAGAAAATTCGTCCAACAGGAAGATATTTTATTGTGAAAATAACATGTATGCTCCCACTTTTAGCAAGGTTAAGGAGGTGATTGATGAGGGGGCATTAGGTCAAATTTATATGGGTCGGGGAAAAGAACAACATTCTGGTCCGCATTCAGCGTGGTTCTATAAAGAAAAAGAATCAGGAGGAGGTGCTTTATTAGATTTAGGTATACATGATATTGCTTGTTTAGTGTGGTATTTAAATTGTGATGTAGTTAAAGTTTTCTGTCAGACGAAAACCATTATTCCAGAAAGAGGAAGATTTGGTAAATGTGAAGTTGAGGATAATGCCATAGGAGTATTATATTTTGAGAATGATGCTCAAATCGTTATTGAAGAATCATGGACAGCACCAGGAGGTTATGATATGAGGTTTGAATTATTTGGCACAGAAGGACAAATAAAAGTTTCACCGACCTTCTCGAATTTAATGAGTGTCTATAGTGAAAAAGGATATGGCTATGCCGTTGAAAAAGCAGGATCTACAAGAGGATGGACATTTCCTGTTCCATCTGAAGCTTGGAATTTTGGTTATCCGCAAGAAATTGCCCATTTTATGGACTGCATATTGAATAATAAAAAACCTTTAACGAATGCAAAATATGGTTTGAAAATATTGAAAATTGTTGAAGCAATGTACAAAAGTGCTCAAACAAATAAAATAGAAGAAATAGATGAATGAAAAAGAAAAAATCTAAAATTCTTTATAATGCCCACCATACCAATCTCTCTGGGATTTTTGAATATCTTCTGGCATATCTTCAAAAGGTGATAATTCTTCTTCAAGAGTGAACTCTACTCCATGACGAATGTTATTGGAAGGGTGAACATATCCCGTCTTAGCAATTCCATTTGCTGCTCTTCTTGCAGTACGTCTAGTTATTAAAGATGCGCCTTTAATGTAAAAATATTTCCAAATTCTATTTTCTTCAATAAGTTCCAAAAAAATTCCTTCATGCATACCTTGATCTGACTGAATTGGCTCGAATTTATCAGTATCTTCATTCCATTTCAATAATAACGTTTCAATATCCATTATAGAGATATACCAAATACTTATTTAAGTAGCCTAGTTTATCATTTATAATTTTTATTTAAACAAAAATCTCAAATTAATTAGTTTTTTAATGATAAAATAAATTTTACAATTGAATCTAACTTATCTCTTGATGCTAAAAGGATCTCATGTGGAAATTCTACACTCCTAGAATAAATATCTGAAACAACAGGAAAATTTTTATCTTCACTTTTGGATTTACCCCAATTTGCGCCTGAATAATCAACATTTTTTTTCAAAACTATATTTTTAAAGCATTCTAATCCATGTAATGGGGGGTAGCAATCATCAGTGGGAATTCCAGCACGATTTAATTTTTTATAAAATTGTGATTTTGTTATTCCATTAAATTTTTTTGGATCAAAAACAATGGGATAAACATACCACCCCAGTTCCATGGTTCCAGGAGTAGGTTTCATTACTTGAATTCCATCTATTTTATTTAACTGCTCCATTAAATAAATAGCATTTTCATTTCTAAGCTTATGCTGAGCGGGGAATTTTTTTAATTGAGCTTGAAGCACCGCTGCTTGATATTCAGTCATTCGATAATTAGTTCCATAAGAATCGTGTTTATAACCATAACCATTAATTATTCTACCACAATCGGTGTAAGAATAGATCTTATCAGCTAAGTCTTTAGAATTACAAATTACAGCGCCACCTTCTCCACCTGTAAGCACTTTTGAAGCTTGAAAGCTAAACGTGCCAGCATCACCCCAATTACCAACGTGCTTTCCCTTGTATCTTGACCCATGTGCATGGGAACAATCCTCAACCACGTGAAGATTAAATTTATTAGCTATTTCCATTAATACATCCATCTCAACGGGATTTCCTGCTAAATGCACTGCTATAATAGCTTTAGTACGTTTGGTTATTAAACCTTCTATTTTACTTACGTCCATCACAAGCGTCTCATGATTTATATCACAAAATATTGGCACGGCATTAGTAGCTATAGCAGCAGAAGCAGAAGCTACGAATGTGTAATCTGATACGATAACTTCATCTCCTAAACCGATGCCCAATGCCATTAAAGCGGATTCAATCGCAACCGTGCCGTTAAAAACAGCGATACAATGATGAGCTTCTTGGAATTTTGCAAATTCTTCTTGAAAGCTCCAGACATGTTCTCCTTGATGCAATCCGGGAGAACCACACCACCAATCTCCAGATTTTATGACATCAGTTAAATTTTGAATTTCATTTTTATCATAAATGGGCCATTTTGGAAATATAAACTTATTATCGTGCTTGAATGACATTCTGAATCACATCTATTTGAAAAATAACGTAAATTTTATGAGTTATTTAGAATATATTTTACAAAACAGATAAAAGTTACATGCATATCTTAGATCCAAACTTGAATCGCATTCCTTCACCAAAATGAATATTATCGATAAGAAATTTATAGCAGAAATATTATCTGAATACATTTCGTATTTTTCAATTGAGGAATTAGAATCCTTTATCGAGATTCCACCAGATGAATTCAGTTTTACTTATGCTTTTCCTTGTTATAGATTAGCTAAATTTGAAAAAAAAGCTCCTCACCACATCGCGGAAGAATTGAAAAACAAGATCAACTTACCTAAATCCATAAAAAGTGTGGAAGTGGAGGGATCGTATCTTAATTTTTTGGTCAGCCCTCAAATAATACTAGAAAATATTTTCTTACTACAAGAAAAATATGGCAAAATTCACGAGATTACTAGTCCGATTCCCAAAACTAACGTGGTAATTGAATATCCATCACCAAATACTAATAAACCGCTTCATTTTGGGCACATTAGAAACATGTTGTTAGGTAAATCTCTTTCAAACTTGCTCATGTATAAAGGATATACCGTCTTTCAAGTTAATTTAAATAACGATAGAGGAATTCATATCTGCAAAAGCATGATTGCTTATAAAAAATGGGGGGAAAATAAAGATCCTGATATAAAAAGCGATCATTTTGTTGGAAATTTTTATGTTAAGTACAGTCAAATGCTTGAAAAAGATCCTCAATTAGAATCTGAAACTCGTAATATGTTAAAATTATGGGAAGAGGGAGATAAGGAAACAAGAGATTTGTGGAAAAAGATGAATAAATGGGCATTTGATGGTTTTAAAATTACTTACAAGAAATTAGGCATAAAATTTGATAAAGAATATTATGAATCAAATCTATATTTAAAGGGTAAAGAGATTATAAATGAAGGCTTAAAAAAAGGAATATTTGACAAGATGGAAGATGGAGCCATAATCGCACACCTAAAAGAGAAATATAACCTTGAAGATAAAATACTTATGAGGAGTGACGGTACTTCAATTTATATAACTCAGGATATATATCTTGCCTATATTAAAAAGAAAGATTTCAATTATGATAAATCTATTTATGTTGTTGCAGATGAGCAAATTCAACATTTCAAATGGTTATTTGCGATACTTGACTTATTGGGCTTTAAAGAAGATAATTTTCACCTATCTTATGGGATGATAGATTTACCTGAGGGTAAAATGAAAAGTCGAGAGGGAACAATTGTTGATGCCGATGATATTATCTCAAAAGTAGAGAAATTAGCATTTGAAGAGGTAAATAAAAGATATCCAAGTCTATCTGAAGAAGAAAGGAAATATAGAGCAGAAATCATCGGAATGGCTGCTTTAAAATTTTATATCTTGAAATATAGCCCAGTAAAAGGATTTACCTTTAATCCAAAAGAAAGCATTTCTTTTGAGGGGGAAACTGGGCCGTACATACTATATTGTAATGCACGCATTAACTCTATTATTTCCAAATCAGGAAGAGATATTGATCTAAACGTGAAATGGGGATTATTAACTCATCAAACAGAATTACTCCTATTGAAACATCTTACCTATTTTCCAGAGATAATAGGTTCTGCTGCAAAATCCTATAACATTCACATTATTCCTCAGTATTTATTAACATTATGCCAATCCTTTAATTCCTTTTATTCTTCTTGTCAAGTAATTTCTGAAGATAAAGAATTAGAGAAAGTTCGATTATTATTAATTTATTGTGTTCAAATTGTGATAAAAATAGGACTAAATATATTAAGTATAGAAACTTTAGACCAAATGTAACATTAGAGAGTGATTGATTTGAAATTTTATGATTTTGGTGATGAAATAACATCAGATACTGAATTTGTAATTTTTGGAATTCCATGGGATTATTTAAGTTCAAAAGACAATGTCAATTCTTCAACGGCACCTGAAAAAATACGAGAAGTAACTGAAGATTTGGCATTGACCACCGAAATGGGTTTTGAAATTCCAAATTTAAAAGTTGCAGACATAGGAGATGTAACAATAGATCCCTTGAATACTGAGAAAAATCTTAAAGGAATTAAAGAATTCATAAAAGCTATTTATAAACAGAAAAAAAACATTATCCCTGTCATGATTGGAGGAGATCATTTCTGCACATTCCCTGTAGTAAAAACAATATGTAAGGAAGTCATCACAGATGAAAATATTGGTGTCTTAATATTTGATGCCCATCTAGATTTATATGATGAATGGGATAAAGCTGCTTACTCCCATGCGACAGTTTCACACCGAATTTATGATTTGGAACAAATCAACAAAAAAAATCTATTATTAGTCGGGACAAGAGATATAGATATACCCGAGATGAAAATTGCTAATGAAGAAGGGATTACTCATTTTGATGCATTTCTTTTTTCAGATCTTGGATTTGAAAGTTTAGTGAATGATATCATCTCATTCTTTCAGAATTCTCGAATAGGATCTCTTTATATTTCAATAGACATTGACGTATTAGACCCATCAGTTGCTCCTGGTACAGGATATGCTATACCGGGAGGACTTTCATATCGAGAATTATGGCAATTATTAAGAATGGTGACAAAAAAATTTAAAATAATCGGGTGTGATTTAGTCGAAGTATCACCGAATTTGGACGCTCCTAATAGAATGACATCTAATTTAGCAGCTAAATTATTAATCGAGTTTATTTCATTTATTTCAACCTAAAATTCGAGAAAATCCATGACACCAAAACCAGAAATGAAAAATAATTTAAAAGAAGTAAAGCAATTTAAAATTAAGGAAGACACGGATATTACCTCTCTCATTGAAAATTTATCTAATACGGGATTCAGTGCTAAACGTTTAGCAATTGCTTGTGAAATTTATGAAGCAATGATAAATGATAACGATTGTACTAAATTTTTTGGACTTGCTGGAGCTCTAATTCCTGCAGGATTTCAAGGAATAATTCATGACTTTATTGAGGAGGGATTTATAGATATCCTTGTTACAACAGGTGCAAGCTTAACTCATGATATAGCAGAAACCTTGGGATATCATCATCTTCAAGGTAATATCGATTTAAGCGAAGTTAATGATGTTAAATTACACGATGAAGAAATTAATCGGATCTACGATGTATTCCTGCCCAATAACGTTTATGAAGGAATAGAAGATTTTGTTTCAAATCTGAATATAGCTGACAATAACATGCCTGTGAGTGAATTCTTGAAGTTTTTAGGAGAGGAATTACCAGCTAATTCTAATTCAATATTAAAAATATGTGCAGAAAAAAACGTTCCAATATTTTGTCCAGCATTTACTGATTCGGGTTTAGCCTTACAACTTGGATTTCATCATCAAAATCTAAATTTAAACCATTTTAAAGACATGTTAAAAATGGTTGATCTCGCTTGGGATTCGAAGAAAGCAGGAGTCTGCATTATAGGGGGCGGAGTTCCTAAAAATTTCATATTACAATCACTCCAATTTTGTCCAAATTCTGCAAACTATGCGATTCAAATTACGATGGATCGTCCAGAACCTGGAGGATTGAGTGGTGCAACATTACAGGAAGCCAAATCATGGGGAAAGGTAGCGGAAAAAGCTCAATATTCAACAGTAATTTCGGATGCTACAATAGTATTACCTATTATTTTGTTATACCTTAAAACTAAGCAATTGAATAAAAAAAAACATCAATAAAATAATCCTTGAAGTTTCTGATCAATGTTCTTTGTATCAGATCCGAATATCTGGTCTAGTTGTTGTTTAAAATATTTAAATTGAGTTATTTCTGATAAATTTTTTCCTGAATTTTTAGAGATAAACTCTTGGGCAACTAATGTTAGTGCTGGTTGGATAATTTTACGAGTATATTTATCTACTCGTTTCTCTTTATCCATAATGGCATAAGATATTAAAAGTTCAGGTTCAATACTATCATCTGCCATGATTTGATTCTTCTTAAAAGCAATTATATATTTCTTTCCTTCAAAATATTCAACAAAATCTTTAGATATAGCAGATTCAGCAAAATTTAATATTGCAGTTAATAACCCACTACGTAAATCGGAGTCAATTTTTCCTAATGTCGATTTATGATAACTTTTTTTCACTAGTGTGAAACCTCTAAAGAGCAATCCAGCTTCTCTTATCACCATTTCAAAGTTGTCCTCTTTATTAATAATATTATTTTATTACGTAGGGATAATCAAAGAATAACCTTCAGATCTAATAAATTCTTTGATTTAACTCTCAGAGAGCTTTTTATGATAATAAGCTTTTAATTAACATTCATCCTTTTTTGATTTATGATTTCGAAAAATAAAATGAAGCTCTGTGCAAAAAATATTGTTAATGCCATCAATATCAAAAAGGAAGGTGAATGTATATATATTACTGGAGGTACGTATGCTTATGAATTATTGGAAGAAATCGGATTGGAAGTTTATAGGAAAGGGGGATTACCTCAAATTTCATATACAACTGATTATTATCAACAATCCATATATCAAGATCCGGATATTACCATAAAAACATTAAAAACACCGCACAAGCATTATATGAAATTTATTGAAAATATAGATGCATATATAGTCATAGAACCCCTAGAGAATCCAGCTATCAATCTAAACATCCCTCGTGATAAGCTAAAAGCAAAAGGAAAGGCTTTAGCTCCAATTAGAGATATCTTATATGGAGCCAAGGAAGAGTACGCACCTGGAAAAAAGTGGATATATGCAGGTTGGCCCTCAAAAAAAGCTGCTGAATTCTATGAAATTAAATATGAGACGCTTGAGCGTTTTACTGTTGATGGGACAGCCGTACCTCTTGAAGAATTACAGGAAATTACTACTAAAATTGGTAAGTTCTTTAATGATGCAAAGAAAATATACGTAACGGATGATTTAGGAACTGATTTTTGGATTTCAGTAGAAGGTAGAACTAAAATCCTTGATGATGGGTTTATATCAGATGATCAAATTGCTGCTGGAGATTTAGGTGGAAATTTACCCGCAGGTGAGGTATTTTTTCCTCCTATTGAAACAATGGGTGAGGGAACCATATTTTGTCCATTAACTAAGGATAGATATACCAATAAAATAATAAAGGGAATAAATTTAGTCTTTAAACAAGGAAAACTTCAAATGGATAAAGTTACGGCATATAATGATATAGATGTATTAAAGGAAAGCTTTATACAGTGCGAAGAGATTGATAGAGAAAATAACGTGCCTGAATTAAGAACTTATAACGTTGCAGAATTGGGCATTGGATGCAATCCAAAAATAAACAAAGCAATCGGGTACATTTTAACCGATGAAAAGATAAATGGTAGCGTGCACGTTGCTTTTGGTGGAAACAAGATGATGGCAGGGACCTCGGTTTCACAAATGCATTGGGATTTCGTCACAACACCTAATGTAAATATTACAGTAGAATATGGCGATGGAACAAAAAAATCCGTCATGAGTCAGGGTAAATTCATCTCATAGCTCTATAAATTATCTATATCGAGAATGTTTTCAAACCATTTTAAAATTTCCTCAAACACTCTCTTTTTAAATTCTAATCTATTAGTCTGAAAATTATATTGATATACAATTGTTTCTTCTTCGGTGGAGAAAGAAATATAAACTAAACCAATTGGTTTCTCATTTGTTCCACCCGTCGGACCAGCTATACCCG
Organism: uncultured archaeon; assembly: GCA_964583985.1. Taxonomy (GTDB): domain Archaea; phylum Asgardarchaeota; class Lokiarchaeia; order Sigyniarchaeales; family SOKP01; genus SOKP01. The sequence continues at coordinate 11,775 of CAZOYD010000053.1, read as the reverse complement.
TGATACTCACGCTTATATCAACGTTTGATAAAATGCGTAAATTAAAGGCAAGTTGCCGTGCAACTTCCTCTGAGACTGCACCAAATACCTCTATTGTTTTGGGATCTACATTCAAAACCGAAATTTTCGCTTCATTACTATAGCAAACAATTCCACGTTCAAATGTTTTTGAAGCTCCTGAAATATTTGTAAACATATTTGAAACATATCCCCCCGTACAAGATTCTGCAACAGCAATAGATAAATCATTCTTTATTAATTGGTGAATTATATTTTCCGTTCTCAAGAAATTATCCATCAGTTTTCATTCTCTTTCATGTTTATATGAAATTATATAATCTCTTTGTAAAACTTTAAAGGAATTAATTTTATTATATTTATTAAAAAATCATTATATTATTTTGTATTTAAAATATTGCGTAAATTTTTTTAATAGAGACACGGAATTATATTGAAATGTGATATTATGAACGATAACGATGTCAGAAAGGATTTTGTCTTCAAGATCACCGTAATCGGCAATGGCGGGGTCGGAAAAACGAGCTTAATACGGAAATATACAAAAGGAAGCTTTCAAAAAGAATATATTAAGACATTAGGTGCCCAATTCTCCAAATACGATGAAAAAATTAAGGGAAATACCGTAAAGTTATTTTTCTGGGATATCGCTGGGCAATCCCAATTTAGCTTCATGCGACCTACTTTTTATAAGGGTAGTAAAGCAGCAATAATAGTATTCTCACACGCCCCGGGAGAAGAAGATAGTTTTGATGATGTAGGAGAATGGCATGAGGATATTAAGAAATATTGTGGAAATATACCTATTATATTATTCGGGAATAAAATTGATTTAATGCCCCCTGAGAAGCTTCACGATGAAAAAGCGATAAAATTTACAAAAGATAGAAAATTTCTGGGGTATTATAAAACATCTGCCAAAACTGGAAATGGTGTATATGAAGCATTTCAAGCGATCATTAGTAATTTATATGAAAAGTTTAAAGATCTATAAGAAATTATTTGAATCATACTGGTTTGGCAAGGATGATACATGTCTGAAGCTTTCAGGGAAGGATATCCAAAAATATTGTTATTTTCATCGGTACATTGTGCACCTTGCAAACCTGTGGAAGAAATGTTAAAAAGAATAAATATTTCCATGTTCGGAAAAAAATTATATATTGAAAAGATAGATGTGAGCAAGAATTACATGTTAACTCAAAAATACAAAATAACCGCCTTACCAACACTAATAATTGCTGAGAAAAGATTATCAATAAATATCCAAGAAGAAGATATTATTGATGCAATTTTATTGGGATTTATCTCCTCAGTTACACTTCAGTAAGAATATAATATATCAAAAATTATAAAAAATGGATGTGGAAAAATGGATAGAAAATTGCTATCTAAAATTTTAACCCAAATGAAAAAGCACCTTAAAGAAGGAAAAGAAATTGGAGACATGAAAGTTGGAGCCTTACTAGCACGGTAAAATGTGATTCTAAATTTCTTAGATACCATAGAATTAGGGCATCAACTGGAAGCCATATTTTATTACTTAGGTCATGAACTCGGGACAATCTTAAAAACAAGACAATTGAAGGATGTATCCCAAATTCCTAACGCTTTGAGAGATATCATCAAAGAGTTTAATATAGGTGAAATGGAGATTATCGACAGTAGCGATGAGATAATTAATCTAAGACTAAGAGGTCATTCCTCCATTAAGGACCTCCTTAATAAAGGGATAAAAACAGAGGGGAGTTTTTGTGCTTTTGAAGCGGGAATGCTTGCGGGTATTGTAGAACACTTGATAAATATTCATTGTTTTGCTCAAGAGGTTGATTGCGGTTTACAATCAGGTAATGATTATTGTGAATTCATGATTGTATTTCAAAAGGATTAATCTATTCTATTCACCAGATTATACCGTAAAATCACTTTCTACCTTTTGAAATCTAATTTAATCATAATGCTTAAATTTCCGTTCCATCTTTAATGACAGGACTCGCTTGATCTTGTGTGAGTATATAAAAAATACCCCCTTATAATCATTAAAATTTAAAAAAAGAACTACCTTATAATTGCACATATGAAATCTTTTTCAGATTTTTTTCAGATAGGAAGTCTTTGCTTTTTGTTATCAATTTTTTTTCCTAGTCATTTTCAAGTACTTGCTGGTGGTGGGATGAGTTATATAAATTTATGGATGTTTGGTTTAGTAGCGAATTATGGTAACATGGGTAATATTGGCACTATATTTCAATTCATTTTTGATAGTTCACTCAATTCATTCGTATTAGCAAATACCTGGAGATTGATATGCATTTTGATCATGTTAATACTGGGAATTTCAGTTATCCTCTTTTTAATTACTTCTCGTGTAAAGAATCCAAAGATACTTAACAAGAAACTTTTACTGGGTTCGTGGTTCATCCTTCTATTAGTATTTTTAGCATACATGGTATCATTTACTATATATTTTATCCCTAGTTTTGGTGCAGTTTGTTTTATTGCAGGTCTTATTTATTATTACAAAGGAATTAAAAATATGCAGTAACGAAAGTGCTTAGAGATTCTTAGAGATACCCTCAGATGGAATAATCGATATCAGAGAGCGCGACTATTCTATCGCCATATTCATCGGGGGGTGTTTTTTCATAGACATCGTCCAAGGATTCGAACGGAAGCAGGGTTTTCATTCCCTTCTGATGGTTTCGGACGCGCTGTTTAAAATCTTCCAAGTACATCTTGCGTGCGTGTATGAATTTAGGACTGGAGAGCTGGAACGTTTCATATTTTTCAAAGTTTGCGTATTCAAGGACTTTTTCCTTGAGATCGGGAGGGATTTCCATCCGATAGACCATGAGTCTGATTGTAACCATAAAAAAGGCGAGCCTGGAATTTTTATGGGTGGCATAATCGATAAGAGTGGGGTAAGCTCTATGAATCAATTCTACTTCCATTTCAAGACGCTTTTCATTATTCTCCTTTCGAACGTCTTCTGAGAGCGAATAATTTCGCGTGGAGCGGCTATGTAAGAATTGTGTTTGTTTTTCTTCGGGCGTGGCAAAACCAGAGATAATTTGGGTAATTTCAAAGGAATAATCGTCCGCGGTTTTATTTCCTTTGATTGCATACGACCATGTTTCCACATCGAAGTCCAGATCTGACTGAGGGGGCAAAGAAATGCGAAGTGATTGATCATATTCATTTTCATTTTCTTTCAATTTCTTCCTCCTCAAGTCATTTATATATCATTTATAATAAAGAAATTTGTATTTAAATATTAAACTATTATTTCGGCAGCACTCTTTGAAAATATTCTTGTTGTACTTTATGCCAAAATGCGAATAATGCGTCAAAATTGGATTTCCGGTTAATAACGGATCTTCGGTGCTCGTAAAGTCGACGGATATTGCTATCAAACTCTTTTAAAAACTAGATTACTGTTTTGTCACTATTCTTTGAAAGTATTCTTCTTTAGATCCCCCATTACCACGTGTTAGCCATTCTGCAGCTTAAAAATAAAAAAATAATAAGTTAAAAAAACAATTTAAATAAAGGTTATATCCTCGTAATCGCTATCGCTTAACTCCTTCTTAGCGACTCCTAATTCCCGAACTTGTTGATTTAATTTACGTACGGCGTCCCTAACAATTTCCTTTTTCTTGGCGCCAGTACAAACAATCCGTCCCGTTGAAAAAATTAAGAATACCGTTTTGGGGTCGGGCATACGGTAAATTAAACCGGGGAAAACCTCCGGTTCATACATTGCAAACTCCATAACAATCGCAGCCATATTTAGGTCGATATTTGTGTGTAAATCGCCCGAAGCTACGATATTTTGTATTGTAATTTCAGGATTTGATACCTTAATCCCTGCTTTTCTTATATTTTTTACGACCTTTTCCACAACCCTTGGTGCTTCACGCGCCTTCCTTAATCCAGTGACCACCATTTTCCCCGTACTAAAAATTAAAATCGTGGCGCGAGGTTTTTCGATTCGCATGACGAGACCTGGAAATCGTTCTGGATTATATTCTACATCAGCATGTTTTCTGGCTATTTGATTAAGATCAATTTTTTGGGTTATTTCTACTACTACTGTGGCAACAACATTTTCAATTTTATAATCTAAGCCTTCTTCAGATTCTGACTCGTCTTCTTCGTCTTCTTCGTCTTCATAATCTTCTTCTTCCTCATCAAAATCTTCAGTTTCTTCTTCTGGCATTTTCTTTCAATTCCTAATATGATTTGAATTTTTATTATATATTGAATAAATTAACTTGAAAAGTTAGTAATTTTATAGATATAATTTATTGTAAATATGAGATCATTTATAAATGCTTTATAAATAACTTAAAATTCTTGAGGAGAAAGCGAACTAGTATTATATAAAATATTTGAAAATAGCTATTCTTTTAAGGTTTTATCTAAAATGGTTTTAATCATTTGATTAAATGCTTCCTCTACATTGTTTCCAGTTTTTGCTGATGTAGAAATAAATTTCATGTCAAACTCCTTAGCGATTTGTAAAGCATCTTTATTTGAGATTTGAATTTTATCCTTTAAGTCATTTTTATTGCCAATCAATATGACGGGTTCATTTTCTCTAGCTGATTTAAAATCTTGAATCCAATCGCGTAATTTTTCAAAGCTTTTACTTTGCGTGACATCAAAAATTAGTAGAGCGCCATTTGCACCTTCTAAATACAACTTTCGGAGACTTTTAAAGCTCTCTTGACCTCCCAAGTCCCATACTTGCGCTACTACCTCGCCATATCCTTTTATATTCATGTCTTTCTTTAGAAGATTTACTCCTAGCGTGCTTTTATAGTTCTCTCTAAATTTATTTTCGATAAATCTATAAACTAAAGAAGTTTTTCCGACATTTGCTTCACCAAGCAAACAGATTTTTATGATATAGTTTGGTTCAGTCATACTCGATCAATTCATATTAATTACTACATTGATAATAGATTTTATTCTTATTAACTATTTCCCCATTTAAGATATTAAAGAAAGTTAAAAAGAATTTATATCTCTTTTTTGAGTAATTGCAAGAATACTTTCCGTGTAACCTTCATACAATGCTTGTAATAAATCATATTTTTTTGCCATGTTAATAGCAAATATAAACAAATGATTTATACTATAATTATTATTTTTCTCATAGATGTCTCCTTCAGTTTCAAATTTCTTACTGTTTTGATCGATAAAATTACATAAAATATATCGATTTTCGGTTTTTAGATTTAATTCATTTAAAAATCCATACATTTTCAATATTTTATACCCATAAAGAGAATGAAATCGTTGGAGATATCTCTCTTCTTTTAATGTAGTCGACATAAATAATTAAATTCGACATTAGTTTATTTTCAAGAATAATATCTAGGTGATATCACCATATTATGATGAAATAAAAAAGCAGTTCCTCATTTACCTGCGATCTTTTTCATTGTTTCAATATTTTCATCAAGGTCTTCTCTTGATATGTTAGGATGAATGTCAAGGGCAAATATTTCATTCGTAACTTGTTCTACAACTGGTAATTGTAGATCTGTATAACTAATATCTCTGCCGTAATAGGGACAAGACCAAGGACATCCTTTAGGGTACGCAATTTTTTCTTGAAACAATTTAGTTTTATAGAGGGGTTTTGGGTAAAGCACTTTGCTCTTGGGAAATTTATTTAAAAATTCATTCTTATTCATGTGAATGATCGAGGGATGAATACGTCCAATCCAATAATTGAAGGCCGGGTCACAATATTTTGGAACGAATGGCGGATCAATTCCTTCGAGATCTTGAATTCCTTCACTCAAATAATGGGCATTTTCGTTCCTAATTTTGATAAAATCATCTATTTTTGTCAGTTGTACTCCTCCAATTGCACCTTGGATTTCAGTCATTCGATAATTATAACCGAGTCGATTGTATACATACCAAGAAGGCTCACCGTGATGTCGAATTAACCTGCATTGTTCAGCAAGGTCATCGTTATTGGTTATGATCATGCCTCCTTCGCCAGTGGTAATATTTTTCGAAGGATAAAAACTAAAACATCCGATATCACCAATAGAGCCAACCAATTTATGATTGCATCGAGCGCCTATTGATTGACATGCATCTTCAATAATAGCTATCCCATGATCATTTGCTAATTCTTTTAATTCATTCATGTTCGCTGCGATTCCAGCTAGATGCACTGGTATGATAGCCTTTGTTTTATCCGTTATTTTTTCTTTCACGGATTTAGGATCAAGCGTATATGTTTTATTATTAATATCAGCAAATATAGGAATTGCATTATTATGGAGTATAGAGCTAGCAGTCGCTATAAAAGTAAAAGGAGGAACGATTACTTCATCTCCCGGACCGATATCTAATGCTGCAATGGCAATGTGAAGTGCTGCTGTACCCGTATTTATGCCTATTGCATGCTTAACACCATGATACAAGGCGAAATCCTTCTCAAATTTTTTAACATATTCTCCGTGAAGGAGTGTTAACATTTGAGACTCCATTACTTTTATGACTTCTTTTTGTTCCTCAGTTGACAGATTCATGATTAATCGAGTATTTGAAATGTTGATAAATAAAAAACCTTATTGTCTTTTAATGAATTTTAACTAATATTGTCGAAGAACTATAACTATTAATAAGATACTGTAATATGAAGGATGAACGTTTTAAAGACAAGATTTGCTTAAAATTGTAAATAATATGAATCTTTTTGGTGATTATATCCAATAATTTTATTTTTCATCAATGTTTTAAGAACAGAATTTATCCAATTTTTACTAGTATTAATATTTTTACAGATTTCACAATATTCCATCTCTTCATTTATAGCTAACAAAAACTGTATTTTACTTTTAACTTTCAAATGATCTGATTTGGCTATTTTTTCAAATCTTTTTCTCCAATCATATTCAAAAGTTTTAAGTTGTGCGACTTCATTGCTGAGTTTAGAGATCACTTCATCCCGAGTTCTAAAAACCTTTAATGATAAATCATATTTTTCCTTGAGATGTTTCTTTAGTCTATCTTCTTCTATATCCAAGTCGAGTTCTTTTTTAAATTCATCAAGTATGACAGTATAATCCGAAGCATCATCATACCTATCTAAAACTAATACTATTACTATTTCTTTATTTTCATTATAATAAGAAATTGAATTCCAATTTTTTTCTTCAATGGTAATATAACTTTCGACAAAATTATGAGAGATTTGGATTTGTTGGACAATGTTAGTAGGAATTTCAAAATCTTCTGGATATTTCAAGTAGATTGTCCCACCAATGATCTCATCCCATTTAATCAGAAATATTCCTATTGGAATAAACTCTCACCTTGATCTTCCTATATTCCTTCTTCTAAATTATAAAAATTAGCATTAATAAATTTAATTTAAAAAAAGTTAATTTGATTCATATCCACAGATTGAAATTTCTATTAATCTTGTATTTTTTAAAAAAAAATAAATAGAACGATAAGTAATTTTATGTAGGGAAGAATAGATGACCTTCTATTACGTCTATATTTTAGAAACGATTGGAAAAAATAATAAGAAAAGATTTTATACGGGTTATACAAATAATTTGAAGCGAAGATTAGAGGAACATAAAAATGGTCGAGGAGCCAAATTTTGTAGGGGTAAGAAAGTAGAATTAAAGTATTTTGAAACCTATATGGATAGGAAAGAAGCCATGAAACGGGAATTAGAAATTAAAACCTTTTCAAGAAGAGAAAAGTTTCGTTTAATTAAAATAGCGATTGAATCCGAGGATGCGATTGATTAAACATCATTTTTTACTAATATTAGCTGGTCTACCAGCAGCAGGAAAATCTTATTTTGCTAATTTGATGAAAAAAGCTTTGCAATCCATAGCACCGGCTTTTAATGTCAAAATTATTGATCCAGATAATATACGAAATGACATTTTCCCTCAACCATTTAATCATGAAGATGAACGCTCCGTAAGAACTAATTATTTAAAAATGATTAAGGAAGCAGTAGCACAGGAGGATATCGTGATATGTGATGATCTAAATTACTATACAAGCATGAGACACGATATAAAGGAAATCGCTGAGGAATTTCACATACCGTTTTTTATAATACATATCTCAACTCCAATCGAAACTTGTTTAAAGTGGAACATGGAAAGAGGTTCTCCAATACCAAATGAAGTAGTTCAAAGGATTAATGAAAAATTTGATTCTTTCGATAATTATAGTTGGGATAAACCTACGATATCGTGTGACTTAAGCACCGCAAATGTTCAAAAGACAATATCATTGGCAATTACGCAGATTGAGACGAAATTGAGATATTTGAATATGAAAAAAAAAACCTCTGAAATGAAGAAATTAAAAAGAGAGTCCAAAGATAAGCTTGAACTCATTACACGGAGAATTGTTGGGAGCTTTTTAAGGAATCAAGAATATCACCATTTAAAAAGGAGATTATTAAACCTTCGGAAGATGTATATAAAAGAAAGGATGGAAGATATAAATTCTGAAGTAGATTTTTCAAGAGATTTTATGGAATTTCTGAAAAAAGCTTTAAACATTGATTATATTTGATTGTTTTGATATCATAATTTATTAAAATTAAGGGCAAAGAAAATAAAGTAGAAATGATTTTATTAATCTGAATTTGGATCTATCTTTTTGATCATTTAATAACATTAACTATTATCAAAAACCAAAAAGTGAAAAGATTTATTATGCCTTCAAATCCAGAAAGACTAAAAGATATTAAAGTGAGAATAGAAGAGCTCGAAAAAAGTCGAAGCGGGCGTTCTTTATGCTATATTGATCCTGACATAATTGATGTTTTGGGATTAACAACAGGAAATATAATTGAAATTAGTGGGAAAAAAAAAACCACTGGAATTGTTGTCTCGAGCGTCATTGATAAAGGCAAATCCATCATTAGGTTAGATGGACTCCAACGACTTAATGCGGGAGCAACGATTGGGGAATTTGTTTCAATCAAATTAGCAAAAGTATATGCAGCTGAAGAAATAATTTTAACTCCTACAAAAGCAAATTTAGATTTGAAAAAACAAGGAGAAGCGATCAAAGCTAAATTGATTGATAAACCAGTGGTTATCGGCGATATTATCGAAGTTTTGGGAGAAGTATACCAAAACGACGATTCTGATAATGCCATGAATGAAATAATGAAAATGATGCCCATGCTTCGGAATCAGAAGAGAAAGCCTGTATTAGGCACTTTACGTTTGATTGTAGAAGACAGCATTCCATCAGATAAAGTAGTAAAAATTACTCGTGATACTAGAATAAAAGTTAATAAGAGAGTAGCGGTTTTAAATGTGTCTGGAGGAGTCGTTACATATGATGATATAGGGGGATTAAGTGATGAGATTCAAAGAATTAGAGAAATGGTAGAACTACCATTAAAACATCCCGAGTTATTTCATAGATTAAACATAGATCCGCCCAAAGGAGTGTTGTTTTATGGTCCATCAGGAACAGGAAAGACTTTGATGGCTAAGGCTGTATCCCAAGAATCAAATGCTCACTTCATCACAATTAATGGTCCCGAAATCATGAGTAAGTTTTATGGAGCGAGTGAAGGAAGATTAAGAAAAATATTCGAAGAAGCAGAGAATTTGGCCCCATCGATTATTTTTATTGATGAGATTGATTCTATAGCACCTAAAAGAGTTGATACTTCTGGAGAGGTGGAGAGACGCGTTGTTTCACAATTACTTTCATTGATGGATGGATTACAAGGAAGGGGTGAGATCATTTGTATTGGCGCTACAAATAGAATTAATGCAATTGATGAAGCTTTAAGACGTCCTGGCAGATTTGATCGAGAAATTGAATTTGGTGTGCCAAATGCAAAAGAAAGGAAAGAAATTTTGCAAATTCATACAAGAGGCATGCCTTTAGAAGATAATGTAAGTTTAGATCACTATGCCGAGATAACACATGGGTTTGCAGGAGCAGATCTAATGGCAGTAAGTAGAGAAGCGGCAATGTTTGCATTGCGAAGAATATTACCTAAAATTAATTTAGATGAACCAATTCCATCCGATATCATTCAAGAATTAAATATAGCTGATGATGATTTTGCTCAAGCTGTTAATTTAATTGAACCTTCTGCAATGAGAGAAGTAATGATTGAAATTCCAAACATCAAATGGGATGATGTTGGTGGTTTAGAAGAAATTAAACAAGAATTAAAAGAAGCAGTTGAATGGCCATTGCTTCATAAAGAATTATTCGAAAGAGCTGGCATACGCCCCTTGAATGGGATTTTATTATTTGGTCCTCCTGGGTGTGGAAAGACTCTTTTAGCAAAAGCAATAGCTACTGAAACCAACAGCAATTTTATTACCGTTAAAGGTCCCGAGGTATTTTCTAAATTTGTGGGAGAAAGTGAAAAATTTGTAAGAAATATTTTTCGAAAGGCTCGTCAGGCAGCTCCTTCAATCATCTATTTTGATGAACTTGATGCAATTAGTACAGTTAGGGGAGCTAATGAAACTACTTCACTTAGAGATTCTATAGTGAATCAAATTCTAGTTGAAATGGATGGCATTGAAAATCGAAAGGGAGTTGTTGTTATTGCAAGTACAAATCGCCCAGATATGGTTGATTCAGCATTATTACGTCCCGGACGGTTGGATCGATTACTCTATGTCACCGCTCCAGATCTGGTATCACGAGAAAAGATACTAAAAGTACATACAAAAGATATGCCATTAGCAGATGATGTCTCGTTGAAACATATTGCTCAAGTCACAGAAGGGTATAGTGGTGCGGATATAGAAAATCTATGTCGAGAGGCTGGAATGGAAGCAATTCGAGAAAAAATGTATGATTTTGATAAAATAGAATATCGACACTTTGAACTTTCTTTAAATAGAATCAAATCGACATTAACTCAAAGTGTTGTTCAACGTTATGAAGAAATGGCAAAAATTATAACTGAATCTCGGAATCTTGATGAAAGTTCTGGTGATTTCTACAAATAATCTCTTTTTACACAGAGTATTTTGACAAATTTCCATTAAGCTACTAATTTTATTAATTTCGTTTGCTAGTATATAATTATATACATTGCAAATTGAATGAAAATGAGTGAGATTAAAATAGATTGGGAAGGTCATGCGAAAAAATATCAAGCAGCAATGGAAGATTTGAACTTAAATTTTTGCTTGTTAACCCGTGTCAAGTCTATCACATATCTTTCGGGATGTTTTGTCCCTTGGAAAAGTTATATATTCCTTCCAAGGGAAGATCAAGGAGATCCAGAGTTGTTTACCGTGCTTTTGGATGTTGAACGTGTTAAAGCAGAATCAGCATTGAAAAAAGTAAGTGGTTGGGGTCCGATGAAAGGCTTTTATTGGGAAAAAAAAGTGCAAAGTGCAGCAAAAAAAAGCGGGGTTTTTAATCCAAAAGGCAAACCCCCTAGAATTGGTGTGGAATTAGGCGTAGATATTTGTGTTACCGGACAAATGTTATCTTATACAGAGGCAGAACAATTGAAGATGCTATTTCCTGGATGTGAATTGATAGATTTTAATGATAAAACTGAACGTATTCAATTCATTAAAGAACCAGAGGAAATAGCGATGTTAAGAGAAGCAAGCAGAATAACAGATATCGGTCAAAAAGCCGTAAAAGTGGCATTATCTGAACGCCCAACGGGAAAATTTTTCACGGAAAATGAAATTGCGGGAATTGGAACTAAAGCTATGCGTGATGCAGGAAGCAATT
>CAZOYD010000052.1:0-24287 GCA_964583985.1 uncultured archaeon | reverse complement strand
AGATATCATAAAAAAAGCGTAAAAAATATATTAATCGCTTTATTTAAATTTATATACAAACCCCCCATGGCTCAGTTGGTTAGAGCGCGCGGCTGTAGATTTTGATTCGCATGCTAAGGCACACGCCGATGATGCCATGTCAGCCGATACCGTGAGGTCCCCGGCTCAAACTTGCTTTCCCTTGTGGAAGGAATGAGATTCCGGGTGGGGGGACTAATTTTCTATTATTTACGATTTTTAAAATTAAAAATAAATTCCTAACTTCACAAAATTCTTATTTTGGTTATAATTATTTAACACTATAGCATAACAATAAGAATCATTTGAGTTGAATGAAAAAAAAGAATACAGCTGTAGTAGGTGCTGGATGGTTTGGTCGAGCACACGTGAGAAATTTTCATGAACTTTCAAATTTAATGGCGGTTTGCGACAAGGATGAGAAAAAACTTGAAGCCATTTCAGCTCAATATGATACAGTCAATACTTACACGGATATTAACGACTTGATTAAAAACGAAGATATTGATGCCGTCAGTATTGTAACTCCACCAAAATTTATTCCATCTATTGCAAAAAAATTGGTTGATGCCAGCATGGACATTTTGATGGAAAAGCCCATGGCGCTAAAACTTGAGGATCTAACAATCTTCAAACAATATGATAATCTTCGAATCATGCCTGGTTTTATCGAATTGTTCAATCCCGTATTTGATAAATTACTTGAGTATGTACCTCAAATAGGAGAGATTATATCCATTGTATCCAAACGAGTGGGGCTATATCCAAAGCGTGATTGGGATATGGGAGTGATACTTGATTTATCAATCCATGACATTTATCTTCAAGAGAAATTGATGGGTAAGGGAAGCATTATAAATGCATTTGGAGTCAAAAAATGTTTTAAAGACAGTGCCCATGCTGATGCCGTGTTCATAATACTGAATTTTGGAAATGCAATTGGTCAAATAGAATCAAATTGGCTCACGCCGTCTAAAGCACGAAGTATGTACGTAAACGGAGAATATGGAGGCATATCCATTGATTTTATCACGCAACAAGTGAATATTCGAACAGGCATTGATTTACAAGGAGAAAGACCAATAACTAAAGATGTAAATTACACACCCTTGAGAGAAGATGAACCTCTGAAACGGGAAATCATTAATTTTTTATATGATAAGGAGTTAAAAGTTAATTTAGATGATGGAATCAGAGCTTTAGAAATTGCACTGAAGATCATAGATTTATAGAAATATAATAAGCATTAATAAAACGTGAAAGATGAAATGAACGAGAATAATGAAGACCATGAACAATATGAATTGGACAAGATCAGATTAAAAAAAATGAGAGACATGCTAGATGCCCAAAAATCGCAACAAGCAAATCAAGAAAGGGTAGGAAGCTTTTATGAGAAAGTAGACTTCATTCTAAGAGCAGTTTTGCACCCCTCAGCATATTCTCATCTTGAGAAACTTAAAAAGGAAGAGCCCGCAGTCTATCAAGGGATTTTTAATGAATTGATTAGTCCGGATGTATTTCAAAGCTTGGATTATCTTATATCAGTTATAAGACAACAAGGAGGAGTCCCCAGGCAAATCCCTTTAGATGCTATCATTTATTTGGAGCGAAAGGTCAAGGGAATTAAAAGTTCGATAAAAGTTAAGCAAGGCGATGGCGAAGTCATGGATTTGGGATCCTATTTGACCAAAAAATGATGAAAACAAGTATTAATTATTGTTCCCGAGCTGAAATTACAGCTACAACTTCCCATTCTCCATTATCAAGGGGATTCGCATCAATACTTGAGAATTGAAAAGCAAAAGGTCGTTTAAATATTTGTTCAATCATTGGGCTGAAGGAACTAACGGCGAAAATTAAAAGTCTTTTTAAAATACCCTCTATTTTGCCTTCAATGTTCATCTTTTTCATTACATCTTTTACTGCTTCAATTTCACCCTCATTGTAATGATACTTATAAACAAGCTTGAAATCAACAGGAGTTGGGGCCTCTGGATCTTCAAGATTTAAACCCCTTTTTCGGAACGGAAAGATGGTATTGAGGTAAAAAGTGAAAATTTCTTCATAATGATCCTTTAGCAAGTAAGAAATTTGAGATCCGTTCTTATAAGTTGGCCAATATTTCTCCATCATTTCTAAAAGCCGGGGGTAATTTTTGTATTTGTTTTCACTTTCTTTTTGGAGATAACTCAATAATTTATTTTTAATGGGTTTAAATTCGTTATCTCCCCCAACCCTTATAACAAATTTTTTAAATCTCTGGCTCATGATCAAAAAGAAAGCTTAATTTTAAATTGACCTATTCTCAACCATCCTTATTTTTTAATATGATATTTAAATATTATAACTCTTTGGTTTGATGTATATTTTGATAAGTTGTATTTATTATTATAAAAAACATTAATAACTCGCTAATTTATATCTTTATCATGGTACATGCAGTCGGTCTTGTATATACTGATAAGTATCAATCTTATGATTTTGGACCAAGACATCCTTTACGCCCACTAAGATTAAAGCTTACGTATAATTTGATGAGAGATTTGAATCTTTTAGACCATCAAGATTTGATATTATTAGAACCGCGAATGGCAACAAGAGAAGAAATAGAACGTGCTCATTCATCTGATTATGTAACAGCAGTGAAAAGACTCAGTGAGAATCCAGAAGATAGATCCATATCACCTCATGTCTATGGTTTAGGACCTGGGGATAATCCAATCTTTAAAAATATGTATGAAGCATCAGCATTAGTCTGTGGTGCTAGTATTACAGCAGCTGATTTAGTTTGGAACGAAGAAGAGACTCACATAGCGTTTAATCTTGCAGGAGGACTCCATCATGCTCATAAGAATAGGGCCGCAGGCTTTTGTATATTTAATGATATTGCTGTAGCCATTCATTATTTGAAAAAACTTAAACCAGATATAAAAATTGCATATTTAGATATCGACGCGCATCATGGAGATGGAGTTCAAGAGTTATTTTATAATGATCCAAATGTTTTAACAATATCCTTTCATGAGAGTGGAAAATTTTTATTTCCAGGAACGGGCAACACGAACGAAATTGGAGAGGGCCGAGGCAAAGGTTTTTCATTGAATTTCCCCCTTTTACCAGGAACTTCAAATAGGATGTTCATAAAATTATTCCGCTACTGTATCCCTAAAATATTACAAGTATATTCACCAGATATTTTATTGACACAATTAGGCGTGGATATGCATTATAACGATCCGCTTACTCAAATGGGTCTTTCAATTGCAGTATATAGAGACATCGCACAAACTATGCGAACAAGTGCACGAGATTATTGTCAAAATCGCTGGCTTGCTTTTGGAGGTGGCGGATATTCAATGACCGTTGTACCAAGGGCTTGGACGATCTTTTTGGCGAAAATGCTTGATGTTGATCTAAAAAATGAATTACCCGAAACTTGGATGACAGAAGTAAAAAAAGAGGTACCATACGAGGATGTGCCAATTTTGCTTTGGGATAGGGATGATAAATCCGAAGTTCAATTGCTATCACACCCCGAGATAGCTAAAAAGATGATTGATTATAATAATGATTTAAAACGAATTTGTGATGAGGAATATATTCCTGGAATCGTATCAAGACTGTAAATTACAATTAAGGAATTATTAAATTATTTTTTTCCAATAACCAAGAATCAATCACGAAAGATTGTTGTTTTTCCTGATCAGATACGTAGTTTGATCGAATTGCAGATTTTGGAATCCAACATTCTCGATCATTCTGAAACATAATCAATAGTGCTTTTTGCGTTTCATTTTTTATCGATCCTTCTACTTGACAAGAAGGTTTTTCTCTTGTGTCTATTTTCTCCTGGAAAACTGACACGGGGGGTTCTGATTTATGTTTATCAGTTTTAACAAAACCATTTTTATTATTCGTTTTTTGTTTTCCATTTTGACCCTCTGAAAAACTTGAAGATGTAGCAAACTCAATTTTCTCAATGAGCATATGATTTAATAATAATCTGAGGATCTCAAATTGAGGGAAATTTAGCATTTTAGAATAACTTCCAATATTAATATATAGCCTCTCTTTTCTCTCATTTTCCCATTTAAAAGTAATCTGGGTCTTAGTATCATTAAAATTATGATAACTTGACCAATTTTCTATTCGTTTATGCAAGATTTCATTTATCATGACCATTTCATCTAAGCTGCATTTAATTGTCTTACCTTCACCTTTAGATGGTTTTTCCCAGAACCCATCACCCTTTTTTTTAATACATTTCAAGAAAATAAAGGGTTCATTTTTAGAAGAACTTTGAATGGTCAATCCGGATGATTTACCAAAAAAGCTTTGACTATGCTTATCTACCATGATATCACATTCTGTGAACAATTTATTATTTTTAATTACATGCGGATTGCCAATTTATTATATTATGACCAGAACATCTTGTGAAAAGCAAAGTAAATTCGCCAATCAAGTTGTAATAAAACTAATCACGGTGAAATTGTATAATGAATTAGGTGATTTGTTAAAATTAGAAAAAAATTTTAACAAGGAGAAGAATAAGGGAGTTCTACTTGTTCAATTAAGTGGTATATATGAATTTAATTAATGCACTTCTTCTCTTCTTTTTTGCTTAATATGTTCATGAAGATACTGCAAATATTTTTCATCCCTTT
The DNA here is from genome assembly GCA_964583985.1 of uncultured archaeon. Taxonomy (GTDB): domain Archaea; phylum Asgardarchaeota; class Lokiarchaeia; order Sigyniarchaeales; family SOKP01; genus SOKP01. The sequence continues at coordinate 19,599 of CAZOYD010000052.1, read as the reverse complement.
TCTCTTCTTCCTCGTCGTAATGTAATCCGAATACAGGTCTAAATATCCAATTTAATACAATAGGAACGAGAACGTAGAGGAAGAATGGAGAGAAGAATAATACATAAAGCGCTAGGTCAAGATTCATATAATCTTCTAAACCATAAGGGATAATAAAGTCCAATTGAAAATTAATAGTATCATTTTTTAGAATCCCTCCTGTTTCATAAGATACAACAGCCATACCATTACAAGAAAAATTTTCATTTTTATAGAGATCATTAGATAATCTATCTATAGAATAAATGCCTGATGGAGGGTCAAATTGAACTGATGTTGTGTATATGTAGTGGTTATCACCTAAAAAATAAATTTGAATCGATAAAAGACCATAATTAACAACATTTCCAGTTGAGATCGGTTCAATGTGAGTAGAAATATAATGTCGATTGTCTTGGATATGATCTATATGTATATGTAAACTAATACCCGCGGTACCATCGCTATAAGAGTTGCTATACTCATCCTCTAAATTGTAAATTCCAAAGCCAAAAATGGCTCTAAAGTTAAATGCAACATAATTAAAAATCACTAGTATTATCATACAGATGATCAAACTGATTATATAATTCCTATTTCTCTCTTTTTGAGTCCTTATATTAACTCATCTCTCAAAATATAATACAATTTAAAATTACCTATGTATCTTAATAAATTTTATCGAAAACTTCTTAACAATAATTTTTATAATGAAAGAATCAAATAAAATTTTTCTACTATTCTATTAATTACTCCAAATTAGTAATAGAGTCCATTTTCAAAAAGAATAGATATAATTTTAGATTCATTGATAAAAAAGGATTATTAAATCAATGAAAGATATAATTCAAAAATCAAGGATACTGGTCAATTATATTAAAGATTAAGAATATTAAAGTGATAATTAAAGAAGAGAGATTTTTTCTTAATGCTGGACATTACTTCATTGAAGAATACTCATTCTGAATCCCAATCTCATAAAGCAATGAAACATTTATTAAACGATTTTCTAGCATCAACAAACGGCTCAATCATTGACAGATCTCTTGAAAAATATTTTGGCAATCGATTTGCGGATATATTTTTCAAGTTAAAAGGAGGATATGAAGTTGTTGTTGAGGTTCAAAATTCCAATATCTCTGTAAATGAAATAAGGCAAAGGACTAAAGATTATAATGAAAAAGGAGCACATGTCCTTTGGATTCTCCATGGAGAAGGAAAATGCACTCCTTCATTTAAATATCCCAAAGATCAGAAACGCGTGAGAATCAGTCCTGCAGAGCTTTTTCTTCATGGAATGTATGGTGGACGAGTTTATTATGCTAATATTGACTTGAAGAAAAATCCTTCCATATCTGCTTTTTTCGCATTACATTATAGTAAACCAATAAAGAAGAACTTACGAAATAAGTTCAAGACTCAATTCTACAGTTTTTATATAAGAGATGCTCACCACGTTAGTTTACCAAATTTTAACATTTTATGCACGACTTTTTTAGGTTATAAAATTGCCCGATTCTATGATAAAAATTTTAAAAGCATGTTAAAATCAAGCATCAAATCCTATTGTCAAGAACGAAATGAAGTTATTACCAAAACCATAATGAAAAAAATCATGAGAAAGTTTCACAAAAGATTTGGTAAGTTTTTAATCTTCGAAGTAATGTTGGATTTGGCAAATGAAAAAAGAATTATTTTTGATACCAAGCTATTAAAAAAGATTAAAAAGATAATTCTCTAATGGTATATCAAGGACCAATCGAAATAAACGCTTATTTTTTACATTTAAAATAATATACTGGCATAAAGATTAAATATATCAGATTTGGATGCTAAAAATGTAAAGAAAGACATAAAATTTCTAAAGAGTAAAATGGCTAAAAAATGATAATTAGGTTTTTTTTTCGGTTAAACTTTAGTAAATATAAAAAAATGCTAAAATTTTGTTAGATTTATTGATTTCTATGGCTAAAATTCATGAAAACTGTAAAAAATAGTTAAATTTTTAGAAAATAGACCCCTCCTCTCACTAATTAGATTTTCCCTTTCGTCCCGTGAAAAAGATAATTTTAAATAGATAGCCATTCAAAGTTACTATAATGATCGGAAACCATGATAAATCAATATATATTCTTATACCTAAAGCCGATGAATCGGCCAATACCTCAGCGACGAGTCGCTTCGACCAATCGGGGCAAACCCTTAACCCTGTTATTAGATAAATACAATCTCCTCTTTTAAAATTTTAAATTTATCTTGGTATCCGATTAACTCCTTTCTTTTATAAAACTATTTGACAAAATTCGTTAAAATAATGTACTAAGATTAGATTACTTTATCTTAATCAATAATTTTTTACATGGAGATCTTTGGAATGTTCTTTTGAATGGAATGTGAATAAAGATGATAAATCAAATTTTTCTCTAAATTCTCCAAAAATATAAAAAAAAAATAGTCTATTATCTCTATAAGAATAAAAAATAATTATTTAGAGTTGAAATATTAGTTGGTTCAAACACTCAAATTAAGCAATGATTTAGAAGTTGAATTTGACGAGAAAGCCCCAATAACACTTCTTGAGATCATCATAAGTGAAATTCTCATTCCAAGATATAAAGAGAATGCTGATTGGAACTTGAGCTTAAATATCATCTTAGAAGAGATGAATAGGCTCATTTCTAAATATGAATTAAATCCCAAACTTAAATTAGAATTATTAAATCAAGTGGAATTACATTTAGACAAAGATATTGAGGAATTAACGGGTACTGCTAAGATTGAAATATTATTTCTCAATATGGATGATTATGTCGAGGATATAAAGAAATTAATTGTCTCTGGAGCAGATAAAGCGCAACTCCGAGAAGATATGGCAAAATTGATATTCCCTCTTACTACATTTGAGTTAGGTGAACTTTTTATATTCTTAGGCAAGCGGGCATTCTTAAAATAAACTAATTTTAACTATTTCTATTCTCTCTTTTTATTCGTCCAAGGAGAAGTTTGTTATTGGGCGTGATTGTAAAGTATATAAAACGTCGTTTTTAAATGCCCATTCAATATCTTGAGGATACCCGAATATCTTTTCGATATTTAAACCTAAATCATGAATCTTTAACAAGTGTTCATGTTTTAAACAAAGGAATTTTTTTATCTCAGGCTCGTTCTTAACAATAATTGTTGATGGCCCATTAGGGTTCTTTACACGTCTAATTTCTTTATCTCCAACTTTGCTGTCTATTACAATGAATTCATTTTTATCCAGAATAATTAAATCGGGTATTACGGAGTTATTAGTAACTGTTTCGCATAAACCCCAACTACTATTTATTAACATTTGATTAACGTTATTATTTAATACATTTATCGTGAATAGTACGCCTGCTATATCAGAATCAATCATCTCCTGTATTATCACTGCCATCTCTATGGTAGGTAATTCAATTCCACGCTGATTACATTTCAATATGTATAACAAGCTTAGAGGTGAAAAAAGAGATGCCCAACAGCTTTTTATGGAGTGAATTATTTCGATTAAAGAACTATTAAATAGGAAACTCTCTGCTTGTCCCGCAAAGGAAAATTTTAATTGATCTTCGATATTTGCTGAAGAGCGTATTGCAAAAGAGATCTCTCCACCCATATCATCATTAAATCTTGTAACGGCTTGTTGTAATTCAAGTATGAGTCTTTTTGGGAATTCATAATTAAGGATTTCTGTCGTGATATTATTTGAAAAATTTATTACCCGTGTAGGGGGATTAGATCTAGAAAAGAATAATCTTAGTTTTTTAGGAATTTCCAATTTTGTGATTGCTTCGGTGTAAGCATGTGAATTTAATACGAAACAATGAGGAATATTAATCCCGTTATCATGAAGCTTAAATAGATTCTTACCTTTACTCCCCAAAAGGTTCGTATTGAGTTTTTTTTCTTCTAAAAATGAAAAATAATTATCGTGATTCAATTTTCTCCCATCTAAAGGTTTTAATCATCTAAAACATAAATAAGTCCCTTATTTTCTCCATCATATTTTATTTGAACTTGTTTTCCTATGAGAATTGAGGCATCGGTGACATGTAGTCTTGTTGCCATAATACATGGAATTCCAAATTCTCTTGATATTATAGCTAGATGGGATCCCGCGCCTCCTGTGGTGCAAATCGTACCTGAAAGCTCTGATAATATTGGTCCAAGAGTAGTAATACCAGCATCATCAACTAGGCATATTTTTCCTTGAGCTGAATCAAATAATTCGATCACATCTTCAATAGTTTTTACGTGGACTAGTTCTCCTATTGCATCCTTTTTTGAAGAACAAGATAATCCTTCCCCTATCAATTTCATAATACATCCACCTGTTAATAATTCAATTACTCAATACTCGTATGTTGTATTTTTGTCTAAGATTTAAAATTTTTATCGAATTATAGCTTCAAATATTTAATTAACAATAGTAGTATTATAGAATAATTTTTAGTAAAATTTTACGATTGATTAAAATGAACGTGCAAGAAGCAAATAAACTGATAGCTCATGCATCAGAATTAGTAGATTATCAAGTGTCGAAGAGAGGTCTGTTAGAAACCCAGTTATTTCCAGTGACTGCTTACATATGCGTTTCTTTCTATAATGCGTATGATATTTTGTATGATATCTTGAAAAAAGTATCAGAAAAGATGACTCCTGAACAATTAGGCTTTGAAAGCAGAAAAATTTTGTCTGAAATTCAAGCTTTAAGTATCTTTTACATTCCATTATATTACATGGTAGGAAGAATGGGAGAAATTCACAGAAATAAGGGAGATCCTGGAAGTGAGTCTTTAAAAAAACGTGAAGAGACATTATTTGTCTTAGATTTTTGGAAAAGATTGGCAGAATCTTATTTTCAAGGCAATTTATCGGTTTTTGATTCAGATAAGAAAAATATTGCGATTAATCAAAAAGATGTTGATTGGACTATTGATCATTTAGTGGACATAAATAAGGAAAGTGCTGGATTCATGAAACGAACCATGGCAAATCTTGAAATTGTTTCTTTCCTTGATGAGTGTGAAGCGCGAGCAAAGTTATGCGATCACGGCCCATATCCCATTAATGATAATGAAATTTTAATATTTCGTGAAATATCTCATCTATTCGATGGAAAAGAACCCCATTTTCCATGGTCTGAAACTAAAGCGACTGCTCCTTTCAATAATATTGCATTTGCATATCGTTTAAAAGATATTAATGTCGAATTCGATGATTTCGCTACAATGGAAACGGTTCCCGAAGATTTTACAGATCATATTACTGGAGCTGCAATCTTCACCCGTGATAACAACAATGTGAAACCATTAGATTTTGAAGTATTAGAAGGTTTTAATGATTACGCCACAAAAGCAAACAAGGAGCTCTTTTTAAAATTTTCAAAATGGGACCGCAAGCAACGACTTATTGCTGGAGCTTACGCATACTGCTATGGCTATTCACGTTATACTAATCAAGTTGGCATTACACACAATTTCAATTGGGATCTGACTGAAAAAACAATGAATACCTATATTCCAGAATTCATGGAATCCGATTTTGACCCCGGTATTCCTCGTTTAATGAGAAGTAAAGGGAAAAAGAAGAGAGAAGGTCCATCCTTATATTTGTTTCCAGAGGAATGATGCATGAACAATAATTACTTACCCTCTGGATTAAATGAGAAAGATGAATTATTACATCAGCCCACCAATCAAATAAAATGGCGAGAATCATATTATTTTAATTGGAGCGACTTAGATAATAAAATTTCGGGGTTTTCTACGATTGGGATTCTTCCAAATGAAAAGAGAAGAGAATTCGTATTTTTACTTTTCTTAAAAGATCGAAATGAGATTTATTACAAAGAACCCCCTTTGAGAGAATACAATCAAGATATAAATATCATGTTGCAGGATAAAAGACTCTCGTACCATCTCATCAAGCCATTTAAAAAATGGAGTATATCCTACCAGTCGCGGAAAATGCAACTTGAACTAGCATTTGAAACGAGATTTCCAACTCATAATTTTGGGTTGAACTCTTCTAAATCTTGGCACCAGCATTTTGAATCCTCAGGCATTATCACGGGGAAGTTAGCTAATAGTGATGGAGAGATCATCCAAGTAAGCGGGTACGGGCAACGTGATAAAAGTTGGGGGTTTCGGGATTGGCATGAGTTTGATAAGTGGTATGCAGGTCATTTTCAGTTTAAAGATTGGTCGTGCGCATTTAGGAAAGATTATTCCAAGGAGAATATCGATTTATCGGGACATATTGCAAGGGAAAAGGGTAATACCTTATTATCCTCCTTAGAAATCGAAACTCTAAACGATAGGGATCAATTTAAAAGCCCGATATCAGCCACTTATGAGTTTGAGGATAATAAGGGGCATTCATACAAGATCAAATCAAGCAGAATGTTTAAAACCTCCTATATTCGATTTGTTCGTGATTTCCCAGGGGGTTTCACCGAATTATTTGAACAAATGGTAATCATGGAGGATTTGAAAACGGGAGAAATTGGAACGGGAATGATGGAACATTTAAGAACGATAAAAATTTAGAGAAGTCCGCAAAGCAATATTAAAAATTAATTGAGATGTTTAGGGCATATTTCGTAATAATCTAAAGAAAATTATAAATAATTTAGAGACGTATTAGATTTGTCACTACTTAATTTAGGTGAAAAAATTGGTAAAATTTAAAAGAGGTCACCTCTATTATCCTAAAATTTCTGTAAGTACTATTTTAGAAGACACCGCAGAAAGGTTTCCTGAAAGATACGCGTTTTTATTTCCCATTAAAATGACTTTTCGAGAATTTAAAGAAAAAGTAGATATTTTTGCAACCATATTGAAAAATTTAGGCGTGAAAAAGGGAGACCGGGTAGCTTTATTCGCACCTAATTCAATTGAATGGGAGATTTCATTTTATGGCTTGGAGAAAGCAGGAGCAATCTTGGTTCCGATGAATCCACAATTTAAAGAAACTGAAGTAAAATATGAATTGAATGATTCGGGTGCTGAAACCATAGTCGTTTCTGACTTCCTTTATTCCAATGTAAAAACCATAAAAGAGCAAACGAATCTTAAACATGTTATAATTATTGAATCAAGAGAAAGTGGAAAAAATTTACCCGAAGGAACTTTAGGGTGGGTGAAACTAATGGATTCCACAATTTCAAACCCTCCAAAATATATTTATGATGTGAAAGAAGATCTTGCGGCATTGGTATATACCAGTGGAACTACTGGTCTCCCAAAAGGTACCATGCTCACCCACTATAACATTGTTTCAAACGTGGTACAGATCTCACAGCTATTCGAGTTAAGTGAGCTTGATATTGCCATAATTGTATTACCACTATATCATATTTATGGATTGAATGTTGGCATGAACCAGTCAATTTGGTTAGGAGCAGCACAAGTAGTGATGCCTAGATTTGAAGTAAAAGAATTTTGCCAGCTCATTGAACGATATCAAGTATCATATAGCTTATGCGTTCCTCCCATATTTTTAGCAGTTGTTCGTCACCTCGAAGACCCAAATAACAAGGGATATGATTGGAGTGATCTTAAAATCTTTAATAATGGTGCAGCACCCATTCCTCTTGAACTCCTCGAAAGATTTGACAAGCTCGCGAAAGAAAAATGCAACGCAAGAGAAGTAACAGTACAACACGGATGGGGCTTAACTGAAGCTTCTCCCGTGGTTGCTGTCAATCCCATGTATCGTCCCAAAATGGAATCGCAAGGAACTCTCGTTCCCGACACCTATCATAAAATCATTGATGTGGAAACGGGCATGGAATTACCAGAACGCGGTCAGGTTGGTGAACTAGTCATTAAAGGACCTCAAGTCATGAAGGGATATTGGAATAAACCCGAAGCTACCGAAGCTGCCTTCTGGATTGATCCTACAACGGGTGAGAAATGGCTGAGAACCGGTGATATGGCTCATATAGACGAAGATGAATATGAACATCTTGCAGACCGCATCAAGGAAATGATTAAATATAAGGGATGGAGCATTGCTCCCGCTGAACTCGAAGATTTACTGTTTAAAAATCCCGCTGTATTTGATGCAGCAGTGATAGGCAAGCCATCAAAAGAACTCGATATCGGACAGATACCAAAGGCTTTTATCATTTTAAATGAGGAATCCAAAGGAAAAGTGAACGAACAGGATATCATCCAGTGGGTAGCTGAACGGATTTCAGCCTATAAAAAGATACGGGAAGTTGAATTTGTCAATTCAATCCCAAAATCAGGATCTGGTAAAATTTTACGTAGAGAGTTAGTTCAATTAGAAAAAAAGAGATTAGAAAAATAAATCTCTTAATTAAGATCAATGAAACTATAAACAATAATTTCTTAGTTAGAAAACTAATTTGTAATATTTGCTAAACATAGAAATTAAATTTACAAAAAATGAGATTTAACGTAATAATTGGATGAGAATCAGGGAATTGAAAAAGCAGCAAGACTTCTTTCTTTTATACCGATCTTTTCTTTTTCCCATTCATCATCTACTAGTTTATCATTTACAAAAAGCGTTTCTAGCTTCTCCTTTGGTATACCTTCAATATACAAAATTAGAAGTTCTTGGCTTTTTTCTTTATTGAGCATCGTTGCAAAACGATTATTCCAAGCCATATCTGGATGTTTAAGATTCTTTTTCTCTAAAAAAGTAAGTAATTGATAAAAATCTGATTGAGGATCCCAGTCATCATAAGTTGCTGGATCGATGAAATTGTCTCTTTGCCATAAAATCCCACCAAACTCGACAATATCCGTCGATTTATAATTATAAGAATGTATAAATTCCGGAAGGTAGTATTCATATTGGAGAAAGAATAGTTTCGAGATAATTCGTTTATCTTGGTCATTTTTAGTGGATTTAGCAAAGACATAATGGTACACTTTACTCGTGCCATAAATTATGATCTCTTGACAACCAATATATTCAAATTCATCCGATACTAACAATTTTAGAGAAATCGCTCCCGAAATCGTTATTAAATGGCTTTGAACTTCAATCTCGATGATTTTTTGCGACATGAGATTTTTTTAGGTGAACTGCATAAAATTAATTTAAATATAATTGATGTTCAAACCAATATAAAGTCTAAGGTTTATTAACTTTCAAAACATAGAATCTATATATCAATATTTGGAGATAATTTTTATGTGTCAATGGTGTTTAAAACATGGTGCTGGCAAGAAATGGTATCTAAATTCTCGCAATTATCATGCCGATCAAATTTCCTCAGAAGCGGAGATGACAGAGTATCTAACAGAACAATGGATGAATTTTGAACAGATCTATATTCGCAAAATCGCGGGTTTCTCTTCCAAAGATTTGGGATATAAGTTAAAGATGCCTATAATTGGTCGAATTTTGCGATCACAAGCAGAGAAAATGATCCATAGCGAAAAACCAAATCGAAATGCGAAAAATGCAGATGGGCATTTTGGACAAGTAATTCCTTTAGAAGATGCTCAACTTATCATGTCCGAGCTTGCCGCCGAACCAATAATCTGTAATTATTGCATGTGTAGATGGATGCAAAGGAAGGAAAAAGAAGCAGTCTGTATTAATTTTGGTGTTTTATCTGAGGTGATAGAAAAACTTCCCCGATTCATTCCTAAAGACAGAACTTATACAATTGATAGAGAAACCGCGATGGAAAAATTAGAGGAGTTTAACAAGAAGGGATATATTTCATCGGTTTGGTTTCAACCAGTTCCATATATAAATGCTATCTGTTCATGTGAGAGCCCTGAATGTGGTGGATTTACATTGAGGAATAACTTTGATCTGCACGTCATGTATAAAGCAGAGTATATCATTCAGTTAAATCAAGACAACTGCCAAGGGTGCAAGCAATGCGTTTCCATGTGCCAGATGAATGCGATTCGTTTCATTCCTTCAATGAATAGAGTAATTATTGATTATGACAAGTGTTTTGGGTGCGGAATATGTCGTCATGCATGTAAGCATGATGCGTTAAAATTAATACCAAGGGAGGAATTCCCGGGATTTGATGGAACATATTAGGTGATAATGATGAGTAAATCTAAAAGCAAGAAGAAACGAACGAAAATTGAAATTGATTATTCAATTTGTGGGGAAAGAGGTAAAGTTGATCCGCGCGATTGTAGCCTCTGCATGAGATCGTGTGATCCTGCAGTGTTTGTCATGCATCCCACCCTTGGTACAGAAAAGAAACAGGAAGATCCATTCGATCCGCAAGACTGGAGGATAACTCCAATATGGGGCTCACTTTGTACGAGATGTTTTAAATGCATAGAAGTTTGTCCGGAAAAAGCAATAACGATATCTTGGTAATGAAACTTGTTTTTTACTATTACTTTTTTTAAAGAAGATCAAAAATAGAATGGGTAATTTATTTTAATTCAACTTCTTTTGCGGATCTGTACAAATAATCAAAGTAATAATTAGCAGCGGGGCCAAAAGCTACGTGATCTGTTAATGCGCCGAAATAACTTAACCCCTTGAAAAATTTTTGAGTTAAAATAATAAATGCATCTTCTCCTTCATCCATAACTATGCATGTTCCAAATACTTGATCTCTGGATCGAATTATTGCTATTTCAGAATACTTTTTGAGTATTGCGAGGAATTTCTTGTCCTCAAGCGATTTTTCCTCAATTAAAATCTTAATGTCAATTACACCTCGAGCTCTGGCTTTTTTAGCATCCTCATAGAATATGTCTAAGAACTCATATTCGGGACAGACTAAATAAATGGCGGTTTTTGCTATGTTAATAAGCGAGAGTCCACGACTAATGCATGCATTTCGACCGCGATGGATATATAGCGCAACTTTAATGGGAGTATCGTGTGATTCGTATATTGGAGTGAGTTCATGGATTATATTGTTTGAATGTTCATCAAAACTTTCATTATATTGTTTTTTTGCGATTACTAATGCTTCATCTGGACTTTTTGAAAAATATTTGGAAGGGCGTGATGATTCTTCTTTTAAAATCCACATTTTATCTTTTTCGAGTTGAGTTAAAATGTTATATATTCGCGAGTATGGAACTCCTGAAGCATCAGATAATTCTCTCGCGTCCATTGGTCCTTTGCTAATTAATGTGAGATATATGGCAATTTCATAGTCCGTGAGTCCAATAGATCGAAGCGCTTCTTTTACTTTTTCGGGAATTTCTTTCGAGATGCTTTTTCACCTAAATCTCTATTAATTCAATTTATGAGGATTTGAAAATTTATAAGAATTTTTAATTTACAGACAAATAATACTTATTATACTAGTAATCATATTAAAAATTTTGTGAAACACTCAAATTAATTTTTCTCCTTAATTTACCCGTGCAGGGCAGTCCTCTCGTGACCATCATTTTTTCACGAGAATCATTCAAAAATAAAGGATTAATTCTAAGAAATTGGCAATGTGTGGGATAATTAAACATCCTCATCCACCTCCTTCATCTATTGGATTTGAATTTGCGATTCCTAAAGAAATTAAGGTGATTGAGATTGCCGTTATGAGAATTATGGCAAGTAGAAGGTATATCTTCTTTTTCTTGCGAGAAAGGTCTATTAGTTCAGATGTCATGATGTTAAATTAAAATTTTTTTTGTAGTATTATACGGTATTTAGGATTGAATATTTTTATTTCTTTCCGTATTTATCTTTAAATCTCTGTCTAAAATATTCGGGATTTTCACTCCCTCTGAGCACATAATCCTCATATTTTTCATACAAAAAAAGCATTTCTTCATATAATTTCGTAACATTTTCATTTGGGTATAGAATCTCTTTAATGAGTAACTGCGATAATTTTTCGTTAATTTCAATCCAGGAGGTATATTGCCCTATCGAGTCATAAAATGATTTTGCACTTCTTATAGCAGCACCTATAGCTGCTGAGTTTGCCTGTTCAAAAATGCGTACAGGTATATTAAAAACATCAGCAGCAACCTGCATTATCTCTGTATTTATTGATGCTCCTCCAGTAGCATGGATTTCAGTGGCTTTTTCTTTAATCCATGATGAATGCAATTTCATCGATAAGAATTGTGCTTCTATAACGGCTCTCACGTTAGCTTTTGGATCATTTTCACTGAATCCAAATCTATAGGGTTTTGAGTTTAATACTAGTGGAACAATTTCTGGAAAAAAATAGGGTAACATTATATTTCCGTCATTACCTGGTGGAGTATGAAGTAATAACTCTGAAAATTCACTCCAGGTCAATTTAAATTGATTTTTAATTCGTTCTCTTGCTAAGGAACCATTCTTAAAACATATCAAGCTCATATAATAACCTGTAGGGGTACCAAACACGTGTCCTTCTCCTGTAAAATCAAAGTGTAAGTTTTCCATGTATCCAAAAAATGTATCACTAGTACCTAAACTTATTGCTGCTTTCCCTTTAGAGATCAATCCCACTCCTACAAGGCTATTTGGATTATCTCCTGACCAAGCAATAAGTAAGGTTTCTGGAGAAAAACCATATTTTTCTGTAAAATATGGGGCAATATTTCCAATAATCTCATAAGATTTGATAAGAGGAGGAAGTTTTATCATCAAATTTGGTGCTGTTATTTCCACAGCCTCTCGATCCCATTGATTTCGAGCAATATTCATTAAATTCATTCCTGTTCCATCGGCATGATCGATAGGAGCATTCTTTCCTAATAATAAAGAAGCCATATATGAACTGATCAAATGAATTATGTGTGTTTTTTCATATTTCTCGGATTGTTGTTGGTAGAATTTTCTAATTTGAGGTCCTGAAAATCGCTCAGTTATGTTTGAGCCGGTGAGCTTAATGGCTTTTTTCATGCCTCCCAATTTTTCTCTAATTTCTTGACATTGTTTTGACGTGCTTGAATCCATCCAAACTGGGCTTGTTTTTCGTGAAAATGAGTTGAGTAAAAAATGGGCCAAATTAGAATCAGGACTCACATTTTTAAGATTTTTTTCGAACTTAGTGTTGAGATAAACGGTACCATGTTGTTGAGCCGATCCCGAAATAGCTAAAACAGACTGTAAAGGCACATCATCCTTCACCATGTTAAAAAATATTAGGTCTAAAGCTTCTGCCCACATCAAGGGGTTTGAATGAACTGTAATTCCATCATCATGGATATAGACTCCATTATGAGTCTTATAATGCGCTAAATCTCGATCATAATTGATCTCATACTTATAAAGAATTCGAAAAGAGTTAAAATCAATTATTATAGCAGTTAGTCCTTGCGTGGAACAATCTAACCCTAAAAATAGCTCCTTCATGCGATTCTATTAATTTTTATTTTTCAAGATATAATCAATTTTATTGATATGATAACAATTATTATTTTTTCTATTTCAATATGATAAATTGATTTCATTGCACATGATATTTTTTCTAGCACGACAAAAACGCTTTTTTTCGAAAAAAATAATAATAAATAATTATTTTTGAATACGAAATGAATAAAATTAATTATTCATTTATCGTTATTAATAATATCAAGTTTGTTTTTTAACATGAGGTTGAAAATTTTTGGATGCCATTGATATTCAAATTTTAGAAGAATTAAAAAAAGACAGTAGAAAATCATTTAATATTATTGCTGATGGGGTTGGGAAAACAGAGGCAACGGTTCGAAGACGTGTGAACAAATTAATAGATGATAATGTTATCCGAAAATTCACTATTGATTATTCAATAAATTCAAAACCAAAAACACGTGCTACACTCAAAATTGAACCTGATTTCAAGGAAATCAAGAATATTCTTAAGGAGTTAAAGGATATTGATGAAATCACGAATATCTGGAGATTGAGTGGAAATTGTGGAATATTTATCAAGGTTGAGATTGAGTCGATTGAAAAATTTAATCCTTTAATTGAAGAGAAGATTTCTCAGATTAAAGGGTGCAAAATCGTGGAAACTTGTTTTATTACGGATATTATAAAATAATCAAATAATTTTGAAAATGACTTTTTAATATATTTTATCAATATCTCTTTTTAATTGTAATATATCTTCGAAATAAAATAGACTGATATTTTCCTTAAAGAATGGAGACAATAGACCACCCCTATTTAATACTTCCGTAATTTCTACATCTTTAAGAACAAACACTTTTGTTTTTTTGTAGTATTCTTTAAAAGAAAGTATTATACCCATCTCAATCATGTGTCCTCCTTTATCATGTTCAATAATCATGATGATTTCATCTGAGAATTTGGCAATAAGATCAAATTTTAAAATGAGATTTTCAATATGCGTGCGTCTAAACTCTTTTTCAAAGAACCCGAGATTATTTTCGTTAATATTTATTATTTTTTGCACTTCTTGAAGGGTAGCAAATGTATCATCATTATACGAGCCACAAATGAATATTTTTTTCTTAATTAAATCAAACACGGAAAAAACATCAATAAATTCATCTAAAAATTCGTCCCATGCGCTATGATGTGATATTTCCATTCAATTCCCCCTAAAACATAATAAACAATTAAGAAATTCATTAATCTTATTAATTATTATATATCAATGATAATTGGCTCTATTAGATTTGAGTTAGATTTAAATATGTAATTATACATATTAATTCTGATACTAAATGAAAAAACTAATATAAATAATAAGAGGGAAATGATTTGAACCTTCCAACGAAATTTGAAGATAAACGACAAGAATTAGAATTTATATCTGAAAAAACCAGATATAAAATATTGCTTACACTCTTGGCAAAGCAACCACTTTCCTTTAGCCAATTAAGAAATCTATTACCATCAATACCAGAAAATAATTTAAATTACCACATTAAAATCTTGAAAGAGAATGATTTTATTAAAAACAAGAAAGTTGCAGAATATAAGCGTTCTGAACCACGATCCTTCTACTCTTTAAGTGATCGCTCTGATCAATTGCTTAAGGTTCTGGGATTGACTAATGTGAAAGAAGAATTACAAGCCTTATTTGAACAGATGACGTAATCTCTACTTTATGTATTTGAAAATTCCTGTCCCTTCTATTCCAAATAATGTTTTAATAGATATAATCAAAGAGATTATTTGATAGCGGGAAATTAATTAGCATTAATTATTCTGAATGAAAAAAGAGAAATAAGAATTGCAAATATTATATTTCAACTAACTATTAACTTCAGAAAATCCAAACCCATACTTCAAAGAATCTCTAAAGTCGTAGAGACTACTCGCAATTTTTTTTGGACCCACGATATCTTTTAATTTTACCATTTTGTACTGTTCTTCTGTCTTATTTACTGGAACAAGGAATTTTGATTCTAAAGCCTCAATACTCGCTAAACAATTTTCGATACTTGTTTTAAAATAACTGCGATTTATAGATTTCTTATAGAAACTAAACTTATAGTCAATATCTTTAGAGATATTGATAAGTTCTCGCATAATTTCGGTTGGATATCTGTAAACTACATTTAAAACAAATTCACTTTCAAATTTACTA
Organism: uncultured archaeon; assembly: GCA_964583985.1. Classification (GTDB taxonomy): domain Archaea; phylum Asgardarchaeota; class Lokiarchaeia; order Sigyniarchaeales; family SOKP01; genus SOKP01. The sequence goes on along the minus strand of CAZOYD010000052.1, from coordinate 4,085 downwards.
AGTAAATTAGCTAAAATTATAAATAAATTACACGTATTAGGCAATTCTTCATATTCTACCTTATTTTCAGCATAAGATGATACCTTAACAAAGGAATCCAATAATAATTCTAATTTTTGAGAATTTACAGAGCATAAAGTATCTTTCTTAACGTCGAATACATAATCCCCCCAACCAGATGTATCTAAATCTTTAACTATCTTAAACTCTTCAATAATACCCGTTGAATTGTCCCTAATTTCCTTAAAAATCTCAATTTTATCTTTGTTCCTCTTGAACATTTTTTCTAAATTTTCAAAATTTTTTTTAAAATTAGATCCAATCGATTTTAAAGATTGAAATTCTGAAAAGTTTATCTTCCCTTCTTCAAGTAGATCGTCTAATCGGTGATAATCTCTTTCAATTTCTTCTACAATATCATCAAAACCCTTAAAAAAATCAATTAGATCTTTATTGAAAACTAGATTTTCAGCATTATAAGAGGATAATTTTTCTTTTAGGTTCATAAAACGCACTAACAAAATTTTAGGATTCTGAGAGTAAAAAACACATCTCTATATTTAAATCATTGTTATCTTTTATCGTAAACTAGAGATAATTTATTTTAAATTGAAAGAGCGATATCAGTTATGATTTTTAAAAAATAAACCGCGAGATAATAAGCATTATTTTCTTTATATTATTAATATCAAAAAAGTTGAAATATATAATGGCTATCAAGAAAGGCGATATAATTAAAGTAGAATACGAAGGGCGATTAGAAGATAATTCGATATTTGACAGCACTGAACTTCAAGGTGGAGAACCAATGAAATTTGAAGTTGGTGCTGGCTTCTTAATTCGAGGTTTTGATGATTCTGTTATAGGTAAGGAGGTTGGAGATGAATTTACCATTACTTTAAAGGCTTCTGAAGCTTATGGAGAGATAGATCCACAGTTAATTCAAGTAATTTCAAGAGATCAACTTCCAGAAGAAATTGATCCCGAACCAGGGATGATGTTAAGCGCGCAAGATGCCAACGGAACACAATCCTTGATCTGGATTAAGGATGTTGATGATGAGTTTGTAACGCTTGATATGAATCACCCAATGGCGGGAAAAACCTTAAATTTTAAAATAAAAATTCTTGAAACCGGTTGCGAACCAGATCCATATGAAGCTCATGAATGCGGATGTGGTTGTGAGCACGATTAAAAAAAAGCCCCAGTAAAAGATAATTTTATCTAATTTTTCCTTTTATTGCTAATTCTTTTGAAAGAAATTCAAATTTCAGAAAAGAAATTGAGTAAAAGGCAATAAACAATTTTATTTGTTTTAGATAATTTTTACAAATAATTAAATTGTCTCCGTTAATAATCAACGATGAGCTATAAATTTTCAAAAGAGGAATTGGAAGAACTTTTAATTGATTACAATAAAATTGCTTTAAAAGAGCAAAAAGTCGATCCACCTTCTAAAGTTTGCATATGGGATGAAACTTTAAGGGATGGAGAACAAAGCCCTACTGTTTACCTTAATTTAGATGAAAAAATCCATTTAGCCAAATTAATGGATGAAATTGGAGTAATATTGATAGCAGTTGGGTTTCCAGCCGTTTCAAAATCCGAAAAAAAAATCGTTAGAGCGATAGTAAATGAAAATTTTAAAAATGCTACTATCCTTGGAATAGCTCGTCCAAAGAAGGAAGACATTAATGCATGTATCGATGCAGATCTGCATGAAATCGTTATTTTCATGCCAATTTCTCCAATTTTCAGAAAAACATTAAAACAAACACCTGAACAGCAATTGGAAATAATTGAAGAAGGCATTCATTACGCGAAAGACAACGGGTTTAAAGTTAATTGGGTTTCAGAAGATGGGACTAGATGCGATTTTGATCATTTAAAAGATGTCTTTAGAATGGCAATAAACGCAGGAGCTGAAAGGATCGTCCTTGGAGATACTGTGGGCGTTTTAACGCCGATTTCTACTTCATACTTAATCAAGCAAATTAAAAATGAAGTCCTAAAACCACTGAAGAAAGAAATTCCCATGGGAATTCACACGCACAATGATTTTGGTTTAGCAGTTGCTAATACAATTTCTGGTGTATTTGAGGGATGTACTTATCCTCACACCTGTATAAATGGTTATGGTGAAAGGGCAGGAAATGCCGCGTTAGAAGAAGTGGCTACAATTTTGGAAAGAATGGGTATAAATACCGGAATTGAATTGACTCGCCTTCCAGAATTAAGTGAGGTTTGCGAAAGATATTTTTGCAAACCATTATCTCAATATAAACCAATTGTTGGTGAAAATGCATTTTCTCATGAAAGTGGACTTCATATCGCAGCAATTTTAGCACATCCTTTAACATATGAACCAATTAATCCTCGTATGGTCGGCAGACGAAGAACTTTTTATCTCGGTAAATTTTCAGGCTCTAAATCCATTTTAAATGCACTTCAACAGAAAATTAAAGTACTGGATTTAGATATTCCAGATAAAATCATTAAGAAGATTGTATTAGAAGTGAAAAAGAAACATGAGGAAACTTCAAAAGAAGAACTTCGGAAATCATTCAATATCATCAAGGAAGAGATGAAAAAAATCACTAGAGGAGTAACGGACAAGGAATTTTTTGAAATCGTTAACAAATACGCTCAACCATATGTTCCCGATGAGTTTAAACCAAAAAATGGAACTAATAATGATGATAATTAACATTAGAGTGCCTATAATATTTTATTAATATCATCAATCTTATTTTGAGTTTGCTTTATATCATTTTTTAGCTGTTTGATTCTTTTAGTGTAGGTTTCATCATCTAATTCACCAGCAGCATGTTTCTTTTCGACAAAGTCAATCAAATTTTTCACCGAATTTATTTTGCTTTCTAAACTATTTTTTTGAGAAAGCAATTCACTTTTTTTAAGCTTCTTTTTTTGCGAAGAGATTATTTTCTTTGGTTTCTGAGCGTTATCAAACCCCGAAAAAATATCTGATGGGTTAGATTGCAGTTCAAATGGTTTGGGAGGTAATTCGGTTAGCGTAGGATCTATTTCCTCATCAAATATACTTACAGGTTGTAGGGAGGGCTTATAATCATAATCATCTTCTATTGTGGGAGGGTCAGTAATTTGAGGATGTGAAGACATAGATGAAAAATTCTCTTTGAGTTCAAGAATTTCATCTTCAGATGCTCCAGTAGTCTTGATAAGCTTGTCTATCGTGGTCTTAATGGTATTAATCTGATTTTGAAAGATTTTTAATAATTCAAACAACTCGCTTTTGCGAGAAATTTTCATTGAAAAATCAATATCTACGTTTTTGTTCTCAATTAATTGTTCAGAGGAAGAAAGGGTTTCAGTAAATTGAGGGGATATGACTTGATTTGGAGAGATTTCAGGGATTTCTCCTCTCTCTCTTAATTCTAAACGATGTTCTGATACTAACCAAGTAAATATGTTAAAAGCTAAACTTGGATGATCATCAGAATTAAAACCACAACCTATTTTATCTCGGAATATTTCATAACTGCCAATAGCACAAACGCGTCCGTTATCTGGTTCCGCTACGCAAATTAAAGGAGACGAAAAAGGTTCTGATGTATCATTTGAAGATACTATAGAAATTGCATTTCCTATAACCATTAGGGAACACCCGGATCGAAAACATAATGAAGAAATTCCATTAGTTATAGGATGAGGCGGAATGAAAGTTGTAATAATTGGCATGTTCTCCATACCTAAATTGTTAGTTTCGTCGAGCACTTGATCATTCTCAAATGACATCCCAAAGTTTTGGCTTAACTCGCTTAGATTACTATTTCTTCCTCGATCTCCTCCCGCATGTGATAATAACAATAGTCCACCGCCATCTTCGCGAACCCAATTATTTATTTCTGATATTTCTAAAGCAGAGATTTTAGAAAAATCTGGGCATACAAAGACTAATACATCATATGGTTTGAGAGATGACTTGGTAATAGGAGCTTCTAAAAAATTGTAGCATTCAAATCCATTTGAATTAAGAAAATCTTTTAATTCGGTAAAATTCTCATCGAGTCTTCCTCTGGGCTTATGTGCAACATCAAAAGCGA
>CAZOYD010000051.1:0-24402 GCA_964583985.1 uncultured archaeon | reverse complement strand
AAATTAGCCAAACGCCCTTTAGCTAGAAGATAAACCTTTTTACCATCGGGAAAGACTAGTTCCTCGACATCTTTACGGACTGGGTTTATTTCCTTAGCATATTCGTAAAGTTCCTTGGTTGGGATCTCGATATCGAAATGACCTAAATTTCCTAATATAACCCCATCCTTTAATAACCCAAACATTTCTTTGGTAGGATGAATAACATGCTTGCATCCAGTAGCAGTTAAAATGATGTCAGCATAAGGAAGAGCTTCTTTTATAGGCATTACGTTGTATCCGGTAAATTTAGCTTGAAGCGCTTTAATCGGATCTACTTCCGTTACAGTAACGTTAGCACCTAATCCTCTCGCTCTTAAAGCCATTCCAGAGGAACAATGGCCGAATCCTGCTATAATCACGTTTTTCCCAGCAAATAAGACGTGCATTCCATATATTGCAGCAACAATTCCTTGTCCTGTACCTAATTCATTATCAAACTGATTTTTACAACGAGCATCATTAACAGGAAATAATGGAACTTTCAAAGCCCCTTGCTTATCCATTGCCTTAAATCTCTTCACACCTGTTGTCGTTTCTTCTTGACATGCGATAATCGTACCATTTTGAATCAATTCAGGAAATTCTTTATGGGCAGTAACAATCATATCAGCGCCATCGTCTATAAGAATGTTAGGCTTAGCTTTTAAGCATTCTCTTATACACCAATAAAATTCTTCATCAGTATTCCCATGCCAGGCAAAAACATTAATACCCTCTTTAACTAATGCTGCTGATACATCATCTTGAGTTGATAAAGGATTACTACCGCATAAATATACTTCTGCACCCCCAGCTTTTAAAGTTCGGGCTAAATTCCCCGTTTCTTTTGTTACGTGGAGGCATCCAGCAATGGTTATACCTTTTAACGGTTTTTCCCTTTCAAATCGTTCTCGAATAACTTTAGAGATGACGGGCATTTTGTTTTCAGCTATATATAATGCTTCTTTACCTTGTTCCGCTAAACTTTCATTAGCAACTTTATAATTTACCATATTTTAACACTTTTGTTAGATATGATCTTATGAATTTTAATTGATTAATAAAGCTTTTTTTAATTATATGATAGTTTTATTTTTAAATTAATATTACATATAATTCATATCAGATCATAAAATCAGATGAGTACATAAAAAATGGAATTAAAAAATGAACAAGAGCTTCAACTCCTCATTAAAAGTTTAAATTCTCCTTCAAAACTAAGAATATCAAAAATTTCCGATAGTTTAGGAATAACTCGGCAATCATTTCGGACTAAATTCTCAAATTTAATATCAGATCAAATAATTAAGAACTTTACTATCAATATAAATCCAAGTATAGGTCGAAATAGAATGAAAATTGTAATATTAGAGATTAAAACAAATCCAAAAGAACCACATTTATTGCAAGATTTGATTAAAATTCCGCAATTGAAGAGTTTAGATGGTATTTTTGGAGAATTTTCCTTGATCGGTTTATTACAATTCAGATCAGCAGATCAATATCATGAAATATTACACGTTATAGATAAGATAATGACAGCTTCCTATTTTAAAAAATATCAAATGAATGAAGTAATCCGTATTTATAAAATGAATGGAATCCAATTGAATGAAATCAAATTTAATCCAGATTATGAACTTGATGATTTAGATTATAAAATTCTTGATATTTTACAGGAAAATCAAGGTTTAAAACCAATTTCTACGTATGAAGTAAAGAAAATTATTAATCAAGATCCCAAATTAGAAATCTCTCAACCCACGATTTATAATAGAATTAAACTCCTAGAGAATTCAGGAATTATTTTGAATTATGCAATCAACTTTAATCCTAGAGCTATTGGATACAATGGGAAATTTATCGTTCGGATCAAGCCAAATAATCCTTCTGAGTACGATAATCTTGCTTTAAACTTAGAGAAAATTAAAGAAATTACTGATTTATTCAGAATCGGTGAGCAATATGGATTATTTGCTGTTGTTCGTGTACAAAAGATTGAAGACTTCGCGTTATTTATCAAGGAATTATATAATGAAAAGATTGAAGATACTTATACAAATTTTATTCTTGATGAGTTGATAACAAATACGAATTTTACACTTTTCTAATTATACATTTTAAAATAATTCAACTTTAATTGCATTGGCATACTATATTGAAACGATGAGGATTATTTTTGAATTAGTGAGTGAAAAGATAGGCTTTTCAAGAATTGGACGCATCATTCTATCAAAAGAAGAAAGAAGATACGTGAGTTCTCCAAACATCATTATTCCAATTAGAAGATCGCTGGTAAACATGGTAGATTTTCTTGAAGAATTTGAAAAACATCCCATATTCTTGATTTCAAACGAAATTTTCCTCAAAATATCATTTTTACGAGCAAAATTCAAGCAGAATGGATTTATCTACACTCATTATGGCACGTTTGAAAAATATCAAGAAATTTTAGAGGAATATAAGGGTCTATTCCTTCAAGATAATATTATTTCAATAATCCCCTTTAACAACCCCACGACAGTTATGAATATAGAATTTGCCAAACAAGAAATTGAACATCACATCAAAATGTCTCAAGAATTACTCAATTCAAATCCTAAACTGAATTTTGGTATGACAATTAAACTTTTTGGTCATGCAGAATTAATTAATCTATATTTCCCCGTAATCCAAAATAATCGTAACGTCAAAATCCTAAATTTTAATGATTTATTTGAAGAGAAAAGGAATTTTCGTAAAATCTTGCAAGTGATTTTTGAAACTAGAAAAGAGGTCGATAAAAATCTAATATTTATGGTATCTGGTAAAATATTACCAAATTCTTACCCACTATGGGTATATTTAGGATTTGATCTCATAGATAGTTCATACATACTATATCTTTCTTCTGAGAACTTTTATGATACAATAGAACATTTATTACCGATATATAAAGTGCAATATTTCCCATGTTCCTGTTGCGCATGTAAAGGAAAATTAAGAAAATTAGCATCAGAACAGTTTTCAAAAGAAAAAATTGAGCAATTAGCCCTTCATAATCTAATCACCGCTAAAAATCAAATGCATAAGATTAAACAATTTATGAAAACAGAAGATTATCGAAATTTTGTTGAGAAATCATCGATGAATGACATGGTCTTATTGTCAATGTTAAAAGTCTTGGATCATCAATATTATGAGGAAATTAAACAGGAAACTCCAAGTACGCAAGATACTAAGACTATTGAAAGCATTGGCCCTTCCTCTTACTTTCGTCCTGATTTCCACGAATATCGAGAAAAGGTAGTTGATTCTTTTGAACCCGAACCATGGACTAAATTAATCGTACTATTACCTTGTTCATCTAAAAAACCTTATTCTGAATCAAAATCTCACAAGAAATTCCATGAAATAATGCATAAATTCAAAGAATTCCCAAATTTTCAAGAATTTATAATAACATCGCCTCTTGGAGTAATTCCACGCCAATTAGAAAATCTTCATCCCGTAAATAAATACGATATTTCAGTAACAGGCGAATGGGATTCTGAAGAAATACTGATTGCTCAAGAAATGTTAGCAAAAATCATCATGATGTATGATCCCGAAATCCCAATTATTTGTCATCTTTCTGGAGAAGCATATCATGAAATAATAAATAAGGTAATGAGTAATTTGCCTCATAAAGTCTATTTTTCTGAAGTTACCAATGGATTAACTTCTAAAAGTTCTCTAAAATCTTTAGAAAATTTATTAGTCAAATGTAAAGACATCTATAATATTTCTGATTCGATTAATAAACAATATCAGGAATCTTGGATTCGCGTTTTCATAAAAACCCTCGATTATCAATTTGGAAAAGGAATTGGTGGTTTTTTATTCTCAGAAGAAGTAAAAATATATCCAAATAAAGATAAAACCCGTTTTAATATTAGGGATGTGAAATCTAAAAAAAAATTAGGCGTGTTTATTAAAAAATCTGGACAAGTAGAACTTTCTTTATATGGATCAAATATTATTAAAGATAGGATCAAAGACATTCATTATTTAGTCTTTAATGGAGACATCATTAACGGAAATACCTTATTTAGACCAGGAGTTATAGATTTTAGTAATGACCTCAAACCAAATAATCTTGCCTTTATTTGGAATCAAGGAAAAGAGGAAATAATTGGAGTTGCAAGGATGCTGGTTGGATCACCCTATATTAAAAATTCTCACACGGGTCCAATAGCGAAAATATATGAAAAAGTGAAAAGTGAACCCTAATGATCGAAAAAGTGAAAAATCTTCGAGAACGGACCATTCATAAATTAAGAGGATTGCCTTCGGAGAAATTAAACATACCAGTAGCTTATTGGATAAAGGAAGATCGCTTACTCGATAAAATTGGTAAGGAATTTACCATAATCTTAAGAACAAAAGGATGTAGTTGGGCTTTAGGGGACCAAGGTGGATGTACCATGTGTGGGTACATACAAGATTCATGTGTTGATAGTATTGATTCAAATAATATAAAAAATCAATTTATGCATGCTTGGAATGAGAAAATAAAAGAAATTCAAGACGATAAGGAAAACTATATCATAAAAATTTTTAATTCGGGTAGCTTCTTCGATGATGATGAAATTTCCGAGGATTTAAGAAAATTTATTTATGGAAAAATTTTAGAAGTTCCAAACATAACTGAGGTTGTGGTGGAATCTCGTACTGAGCATTTAAATAAAGAAAAACTAACTCAAATGAGATCTGAATTAAAAAACAAGTATATTGAAATTGGTATAGGGCTTGAAACGGTAAATGATTATATTAGATTAAATTATATTAACAAGGGCATGACTTTCAATGAATTCTTGGATGCTGTTGAGTTATGCAAAAATTCTGAGATTGGTATTAGAGCTTACTTATTATTCAAACCTCCTTTCCTTAGCGAAGAATCAGCGATCGATGATTGTGTGAGTTCTATTAAAACGTTAATTACCATGCAAATTAATACAATTTCCATTAATCCGGTTAATGTACAACGAGGAACATTAGTTGAATATATGTATCAACAGAATCGTTATCATGTTCCATCTTATTATTCTCTCATAAAAAGTTTGAAAAAAGGATTAAAAACCCAAGAAAGCCTTCTTACTACAAGAATAGTATGCGATCCATCTGGTGCGGGTTCAAGGAGAGGTATTCATAGTTGTACTAAAAAGGAGTGCAATATTCTAATGAAAGATGTTCTTAAAAATTTTGTTCTTTCTCAAAATGTCACTTTTTTAAAGAAACTAGAAGAGGGGGAACAATGTTTTTGTAAATTGAAATACCACATGCAGAAGATGTTTAATTAGAACAATAATATTTAATCTTCGTAATTTCAATTTAGTTAGAACGGTTCTGGAACGAGTTTATGAGCGCGTACTTTTTTGTCCAAGAGTGCGTTAAAACATTATATTTAAATATTAGCTATCAATTTTAAACTTTATATTTTAACAATACATAAGGGTAAGCCTTGAAAAATTGGATTCGATTAAATCTATTCTATCTCGGAGAATCTAAAAAACATCATATTTTTAGAGCAAAGAGATGGGATAAATCGTTAGAAAAAATACTGTATAAATCAATATATTCTGAATCTTATGAAGAGATTGGTTCAATTAAAGAAATTTTTGGACCGATTAATCTACCCTTCATTTCAATTAAAACAACTTCCATTTATGATTTCAATCCTGAAAATAAATTCTACGTAAAAATGGGCTAATCTTTGAAGTATAAATAAAAATTAAGTTAAATAGGTGTTAGATTATTTCAAGTTGGAATATAGAACATTTTGCTACAACAGAAAACCTTAAAGTTAAAGATGGATATTGCTTGGAGTGTGGAAAAAACGTATTATTTGATGAAAATAGAGGATTGATGGTTTGTGAAGAATGTGGTTTAGTCCATTCCGAAAATCATATTGATCATGGTCCAGAATGGAGAGCTTTTGATGCGGATCAGAAGAAAAAGAGAACACGCACTGGCGCTCCAATGACATATATGATACATGATAAAGGGCTGAGTACCATGATTGATTGGAAGAATCGAGACATCTTTGGTAAAGAAATTCCTGCAAAATTAAGAGGGCAAATTCATCGATTAAGAAAATGGCAAAGCAGAATTAGGGTCTCAGATGCAACCGAACGTAATTTAACGTTTGCCTTAAGTGAATTAGATAGAATGGCATCTAATTTAGAACTTCAGAAAAATCTTAGGGAATGTTCAGCAAAAATTTATAGAGATGCAGTTGAAAAACATCTTATCCGAGGAAGAAGCATTGAAGGAGTAGCAGCAGCAAGTTTATATGCGGCATGTAGAATGTATAAAGTACCAAGAACATTAAACGAAATTGCTGAGGTAGCACGAGTAGATAAAAAAGAAATTGGAAGATCGTATCGCTTCATTTCAAGGGAACTAATTTTGAACTTGAATCCTACAAAAGCAGCAGACTTTCTCACTAGGTTTATTTCAGAATTGGAATTATCAAATGAATGTCAACAGATGGCGAAAAAAGTAATTGGAATGGCAGAAGTCAGAGGTCTAACCTCTGGTCGAGGCCCTACAGGTCTCTGTGCTGCTGCGATATATGCAGCAAGTATATTAACTAATGAAAGAAGAACTCAACGACGAATTGCAATAGTATCTCAAGTTACAGAAGTTACAGTACGTAATAGGTTCTCAGAACTCATCGAAAATCTAAATCTAGGTATTAATTTTAAGAAAAAATAATTCTCTCTTTTTAATCTCAATTTATTTCATGGTTGTTAACCATGTTATCTCAATATTACACCATTTAAAGATGATTTCTTTTTATTTGGATCTTAAATACATATAATTTTAACAAGTTGAGTTAAATGAAGTCTGAATCAACAAGATTAGTCAAACAAGCTGAAGTAAATTATTTTTTACATAAAATTAAGCAAAATTTTCCTAATTTTGTAGCAGGAGTGATTACTGATCGTAATGGATTTCCTATCGGTGCAAATATATCAAAAAGACTTTGGATTCGTGAGAATACATTAGCACTCTCTGCTGTATCGAAGAATAGGGAATTAACTATTAAGGATCCCAATTTAGTTCCCCTTAAATTTGATATTGACAAAGGCAAACGATATCGTTTATTTTTATTATTAGAAAAATCTAAATATCATAAAGATAGCATAAAAATGTTAAAAAATATAATTAGAACGCAAAACTTATTTTAAATTGCATTTCATTTTATGTATTTCATTTAATTGTTGTTTCACAGCAAGCCTTAAATATTTAAGTTTAAATGGTTATCTTTAAAATTATAGAAATTAGATAAAAGTAAATTTTTATTATTTCTTTACAAGGAGCAGATTCACATTGGGTTATTCCAAAGATGAGGTAGCTTTAAGAAAAATTTTAAAAACAATCATTACGAGCACTCCCGGGTTAAAATACGTTATTATCATCGATGATACAGGAATAACCATAATGAGTGAATCTAAATTCACGTTTTCTAATGAAGAAGAAATTTCCGTGGAAAAAATTGGAGCGATTGGAGGTGCAGTATTTACTGCAGGAGAAGAACAAGGACATATTTTAGGATATGGAATTACAGAACTACAATTCACGGAATATGATAAAGGATTTATATTTTCAGGTAAAATAGGAAAAGGAGTTTTATGCATTGTTTCAGATAAAAACGTCCAAATAGGGTTTGTAAGAGCTCTTATTAAACGATTTGCTCCTAAAATTTCTCAAATATTATCTCGTTACTTACAAACGGATCAAGGTGAATTAAATAAAGAGTTAAAAGATCTGTTTAGTTCTGACACAATGGGGCTGCTTTAGCATTTCAATTTAATTAATTGAGCATATATTGTCGCCTAAAACACTAACACGCTTTTATCATATCAAGGTCATACCAAGTAATCAAAAAAGTTCTCTCGTGCTAGGCTATAATTTCTATGCCGTTTTGGGACATAATCATGTCTGCACGCTGGGTGACTGACTCAAGCCTCATTGCAAAGGTACACACCATAGCTAGGTAAAGAGCCCATTTATTATGCAGTATTAGTATTGATTATTTAAATTCAGGATGTGCGCAAAAATTTGCACGTGCATTCATCTTTTTTCGTGCATGTCCTCGTTTTTGCGACAATAGCTCCTTCATCATTTCCCAATTAATAATAAGAAAAAAGGATCTAAAAACTTTTTGCTATCTTCATTTTTTGAGTGCCTTTAAGATTTCTTCATAGGACCCCAATAATTCTGAAACTGAGGGATCTAGCAATCCTATGTTAGGTTTCCCTTCGAAAAATAAACTCCCGTTGTTTAAAACCAACATTCTATCTGCCCAATTTTCAATGAAAAAGAGATTATGGGTAGTAAATAAGATTGTCATTTTTTCCTCTTTTCTAAGGGCATCCAAAATTTTTAAATGATTATAAATTGATTTAAAATCGAGATTCGCGAATGGTTCATCCAAAATTAATAATTTTGGCTTCAATACTAACAAACCTGCTAAAGCAGCACGTTTCTTTTGGCCCCAAGACAGATCAAATGGAGAATATTTTTTATAATCTATCAAGTCAACTGCATTAAGCGCCCAATCAACTCTTTTCATCACTTCATTCTCTTCAAGTCCAAGATTTCTCGCCCCAAAACCAACATCTTCTTCACATGTTGGAGCAAATAGTTGATCATCGGGGTTTTGAAATAAAAAGCCAATTTTTTGCCTTAACTTCCATAATTGATTTTTATCTCTTGTCAAGATCTCATCAAAAATTTTAATAGATCCCGACTTAGGTTTCAGTAAACCAACTAATAATCTTAATAAAGTAGTTTTCCCGGAACCATTATTCCCGGTTAAAGCATAGATTGAATTTTCTTCGATTTTAAATGATATGTTATTAATCGAAAATTTTGAATTGTACTCAAAATTCAAATTTTCTACTTCTATCAGAAAAATAGTTTGAAAACCTCTGTATAAATCTGTTCTAAATTAATCAAGTAGCTTAGGAAGATGGCGAGAACGATGAAAGATAGAACTAATGATATATCCAAAATCTTCAATTTCTTTGGAGCAAAAGTAATCTTACCTGAAAAACCTCGCATCTTCAAACTCTCATATAATTTTTCACTTCTTTCCATGTTATGCACTAAATTTTTACCCATTATGAAACCATGAGTTTTCAATCTTCGCCAATATGATGTGTTATTTTTTCCTCTCAAGTTTTGGGCTTCTAATATCTTTCTATTGGATTTTGCTAATAATGGTATGTAATGAAGCATTATAATAATACTTCCAGTAAAAAATGAGGGTATTGCTCTGATTTTAGTCAAAGCTTCTATAAATTCAGAGTAAGTTAATGAAGATAAAAAGGTTAAAAACACAAAAATAGCTCCGATAATTCGAAAGAATAGAGTCAGGGCGAATAATAAGCCTTCCTTATAAATATTCAATACAATTCCGATATTTAATTGAAAAAAAACTGTGGTTCCAACATAAAATGGTATAAAAATCGTGATAAATAATACGAAGGGTAGTAAAGCTTTGATTCTTGATAAAATAGTTATCATTTGGAGCCGAAAGCATAAATTAAAGATTATAACGAGCAATAATGTCGTAATTATTAAATATATATTATTTAATAGAAGGAAAGGAACAACTAGAATAAAGGGAAGAATGAAACGAGTTAATGGATGGATTTTATTTAATAAATTTTTTTGATCTTCATGTTTAAAAGGTAATATTATTTCCAATTTCTTTCTACTCCTCTTATTTCTAATATTTAACTAAAAAACTTCTAAAATTCATTCAATCTAATTCTATTGGCATTTTGATAAAGATCATACTATTTTATAGATTATTCATATCCTTTAAAAATAATACTTCCTTATAAAAAAATATTATTCAAACTAAAAATATATTTCGATAACAAAATATAAGGTAAATAAAAAATGCACATACCCGATGGGTTACTTGATCCTGTCACGATTGTAATACTTTGGATTGTTAGCATTACTTTCATGATAATAGGATATTTTAGAATGGGGAATCTGTTTGATAGAGAAGATTCTGAGAAATTAATTCCATATATAGGTGTATTGGCGGCTGTTATTTTTGCGTTCCAATTTGTAAATTATCCAATCCCAGGAGGTACTTCTGGTCATTTAGTAGGAGGGACATTAGTAGCCGTGATTTTAGGACCTTGGGCTTCCATTATAGTCATATTTTTAATATTAGTTGTTCAAAGTCTCTTTGGAGATGGTGGAATCACGGCATTAGGAGCAAATACATTTAATATGGGAATTATTGCTGGGATGGTGGGATTCTATATAGTAGTCTTTATTGTGAAGCTTTTAAATCACTCTTCATTGAAAAAAGAGATAAAAATTACAATTGCTACTGGGATAGGATCTTACATCGCAATCGTACTGGCTTCATTTATTTGTGGCATTGAAATTTCTGTTGGAGGGATTATGCCATTGGAAGTTGCGATTATTTCCATGGTTTTTTGGCATTCTCTAATAGGAATTGGAGAAGGAATAATTTCAGCGCTAATCGTGTTTTATATATATAAAACAAAACCAGATTTTATCACTACTGAATCATTAATGGGGTTGAATAAGACATGATTGAATGGAAAAGATATAAATGGCCGATTATCACCGTTGTTGTTATAATAGCTGTCTTAATGATAGTATTGGCAACAGGCTTTACAATAGGATTTCTTTCTGAAGATCCTGATGGATTAGAAAGAGTTCTAATCGACATGTATGGTGAAGAATGGCTTGAAAGTTTAATTTCTCCCTGGGTACCAATATTAAGCTGGATAACAAATGATTATGTTGCGGGGATTCTTGGCATACTTCTTTCTTTGCTTGTAATAATCGGAGTTTTCTACCTAATTTCATATTCTAAGAGAAAGAAAACGATCTAATGTAGAAAGTAAAAAAAAAAAAAAAAATAAAAAAAAATTATTTATTTCCATATTTCTTGAAGATTATTATTCCCAAAATCACGATAACTATACTAAATATAGCAATAAATGCGAAATCTATTAATATATTCACACTCAGCAAGTTTGCACCACCAAAAATAGAAGTTAATGCATCAGTGGCGTAATAACTGGGCATGAAAACCGCAATAACTCTAGTATTGGATGTCATTGGTAAAAATGTTCCAAAAAACATTTGTGGTAGTATGAAAATAAATGAAATCCCAGTCGCTATTCCAGCATTTTTAGAAATTGATGCTGTTATAAGTCCTAATCCTACAGAACTTAATGAGAATAAAGCCATCAGTAAAAATGCAAACAAAATTCCTAAAATTTCGCTATTAGATTTAAATCCTACTAACAATGCTAGAGCAAAAACAATCAACACTTGAAGCATAGAAAGTATCATATTAGAGAGCAAATTAGACATCATGAAATCACTAGACGACATTGGTGTAGTATTAAGTCTTCTCAATACTCCTTGTTCTCTTAATTCAGTAAAAGATTGAGATACAGTCATTATTATGAATATGCATGCATATGCAAATAATCCAGGAACCATAATATTAAAAGTTGAACCAAGTTCAGGATCATTAAAAGCAAATCCAAAAGTGATTGTAAGAACAGCGGGAAATAAAAGCATTAAAAATAAATATGCTGGCTCTCTAACAAGTTTTAAAAGTTCCATTTTCAGTAGAGCTAAAATTCTTTGGGTATTCATTATATTCCCTCCATAATTCTTCTTCCTGTAATTTTCAAAAACACGCCCTCTAAAGTTTTTACTTCATATTTCTTGATTAGATCTGGTGGAGTTCCTATTTCAATCAATTTTCCGTAATCTATTATCGCCACTCTATCGCAGAGAGCTTCTGCTTCTTCAATGTAATGTGTTGTAAGAAAAATGGTTTTGTTTTTAGTTTTAAGCGATCCAATGAACTCCCAAGTCGCCCTCCGTGCTCTTGGATCCATTCCCACGGTAGGTTCATCTAAAAATGCTATTTTAGGATCATGAATTAATGAGATTATCATATTAAGTTGCCTTAACATCCCACCACTATATCCTTTAGTTTTTCTCTTACTTGCATTTGATAAGTTAAGGATTTCTAGTAGTTTATTGGTTTTCTCTTTTATTTCAGCTTTTTTCATTGAATGGAGCTTTCCAAAAAGTTCGATGTTCTCTAATCCCGTGAGAAATTTAAAAACTGATGGCTCTTGAGGACATACTCCTATCGATTCTTTGATATGAGAGAGAGCATAATATACATCATATCCATTAATAATTGCGGTTCCACTAGTTGGCTTCTCAAGTCCAACTAACATGTTAATTGTTGTTGTTTTTCCTGCTCCATTCGGTCCCAAAAAACCAAATAATTCCCCAGTTTTCACTGTAAAGGAGACATCATCTACCGCGACAATATCATCATATCCCTTTTTCCCTCTGAATATTTTTCTTAAATTTTGTACTTCAATCGAAAATTCACTGTTCGGATTGATGATATTTTCAGGTTTTTCATAAGGTTTTATTTTAGTAGACATTTTTTTATCACTTCCATTTTCTTTGATCATTGTAAGGTTATAATTAATATAAATTAACTTTAGTCCAATGTTTAATATTGAAATGAGATGAATCATTTTTAATGTTAACGATAACCCGATATAGCAGAAATGAGATAAAAAAATGAGCAAAATGGGAGGTTTTTAACCCACTTGGGTGAAAAATTATACATAAAAAAAATAGTAATTCCTCCAAAATAAGATTTCATTCCTTCATTGGACGAAATTAAATTTTTATTTATAAATAAAATTTAAATTTTAACTACCCATTTATCATAATTGCGGTAAATAAAAGAGAAATATATAATTATGGGAATTTGATCTCTCGAACTTTCTCTTTAAGATAAGTTTCTCTCCATGTGGGAACAAATTTACCTTCAATTAGTATTGTAACTTCTACAGAATCATAATTTTCAGAAAGAAGTGAAGATTCAATCTCTTGAAGTTCTTTCATTGATTCTGTCCAAATGGATATAAGTTTTATATGTGGTAAATTACTGAAAACCCATGAATGTACAATTCTGGAACCATATTTTTTTTTCAAACTTATTAAAAAGTCTCTATCATCTACCAATGAATCAGATTTTAACTTTAGGGTTATTATGGTAAAAATTGAAGAGGGAAACCAATCTAAATAAAATTCTATTAAAGAGTTCTCAATCAAACCATCTAACCTTCTTTTAATTGTCTTGGTGGAGGCTCCTATTTCTTCGGCTATATCTGAAATAGTTTTTCTTGAGTTATTTTGTAAAGAATCTACAATTAGATAATCTAGATTTGTAATCTTAATTTTATTATCTACTGAAATGGTGGGAAAATTTCGATCAATTCCGACTGTAAGCTCACTAATTTTTCCTGTTTTTCGTATAAATGTAACCAATGAATCCAGCTCGTTCATATTTTGAATATAAGCATGGATATAAAATAAATTTCCACTAGCACGTAAAATACTATAAATATACTCATTTTCACCTAATCTTTCTAAAAGAAGTTTCTTATCTTTTATAGTTGGAGTCCCAAAAATTACAATATTTGATATATTAGGAAAGTTCCCAAAACCTAGTCGTGCTTTAAAATCTTTAATAACACCCGATTCTACTAAAGATTTAACACGTTTATGGATCGAATTGACACTAATATGAAATTCATCAGCTAATTGCTTATAGGGTGACCTCGAATCAGCCATTAACAGCTTTAAAATTTTAAGGTCAATTTCATCCAAAAATTAACACGTTCTCAAATTTAATAATTTAAAATTATCAGTTCATTTAATATAACAATCTACAATTTAAGAATTAGATTATCACAATTTAAAATTTAATTGGAAATTAATTTCATGACTTTGATTTTTGTCATTCATTCAGAAACGGTAAATCTTGATCACTATACAATAAAAGATCTTCCCGGATCCTCTGGAAGAATAGATGTGCTTTGTCGATGTATCTTAGCAGCATTATATCTAAATTCTAAATTTGAGAAAAATGTCCAGATTTGGGTTTTCATTGACAATTACGGAACTTTTATCTTCAATTCTGAAAAATTAAATGTAAATTTTCCAAAAAATGAACTCTTGCTAGCCAAGTATTTTATCGATTATATTTTACATAAAGGTAGCAATGTGGCTCAAGATCATCCCTTAAATTCAATAGAAACGACAGAAATTAGCATTTTTAAAGCCATCGAAGACTTTATGAATGATGGGTGTGATGTTTTCATTTTAAATGAAGATGGAGAAGATCTCGCTAATTATATTACGAAAAATCATCTAAAAAAAGATCAGGTATTTGTCCTAGGAGATCAAACTGGTAATTTCATGAAAAAACAAGAATTAATAGGATTAAATCTTATTAATTTGAGCTTGGGTAAGCAATCCTATTTAGCATCTTCAGTTATAAGGTTAGTTAAAATAAGATTGCTTACTTCACAATAAAAAATTTTATATCTTACAGAATGTTTAAATTATCACACTGAATAAAGGAGATACGGATGGCAAATTGAATGAAGTAGAAAAAACTCATAATAAACAAGATGTTCAAAGAAAAATTTTATATAAATTCATTGATGATCCCGTTAAATTTCTAATCAAACACAATGTTTCTCCCAACTTACTCTCATTTTTTGGATATTTATGTTCTCTTCTTGCAGCTATATTTATAGGGCTTGGAGGTTTACACTTTTCATTTTGGTTAGGGTGGATTGGACCATTTATATTTTTTTGGACAGGTGCATTCGATGTTTTTGACGGTGAAGTAGCAAGAAGAACTAATCAAAATTCAAAAGCAGGAGCGTTCTTGGATTCCAACTTGGATCGTCTTTCTGATGTTACAATAATTTTTGGCATGATATTCGGTAATTTGATAAGTTATATTGAGGGATATATTCTAATATTCCTCGTTATCATGATTTCTTACATTAGAGCAAAAGCAGAAAGCCTCGGTCTTGAAATGAGTGGTGTTGGCATGATGGAAAGAGCAGAACGAGTAATTTTTCTATTGATCTTCTTTGTAGCAGAAGTTTGGGTATACTTCCTGACAGATCTTTTTTATGGCACGCCAAGTTCATTATTTAGTCAAATCGTCATTTTGGTGTTTATGGCACTATGTCTCTATACTATCATTCAACGTTTTGTTTTTTCCTATAAATTCTTTAGCAAGAATGATAATTGAAAAGAGATTCGTGAAGACAATTAACAAATCAAGTTAATTTCTTTAAAATCTCAGAATTTTTAGCCGAAAGAATAAATTTTTTAAATTTTGCTTTATTTAGGTATTTAGCATTAAATATTAATATATTAAAAGCTGATATAACTGCCAAAGAAAAGAAAGAGTTCCGGTAAGAGTGGTTCCAGTAAGGGACATTACAGCCAAGTTCAATGTTCTAAGTGTGGGAGATTTGTGCCAAGAAGTAAAGCCAAAGCGGTGACCAGAAGAGTCTCGTTAGTTGATGGCCGAATGTTTACCGAACTAAAAAAGACAGGAACGATTATTCAAAGCCCTACCAAAAAGAAGTATTACTGCATATCCTGTGCTGTGCACGGTCATCAAATCAGTCAAAGAGATAAGAGTTTAAGGAAAGAATGATTCACAAATTGAGCGTTTTAAAGAAAGAAGGCAGTGAATAAATTATCTCGCATTGATCGATTTGCGTCGGTTCAATCATAGCACGAATTAAAAAGGTGTCTTTTAATTTTTCTGACGGGTTATAGATCTTCACCTTTGATGTCGGTTTTAATTTGAGGCTATAATTCTCGGCTATTCCGATAATATTTTCGTTTGTTTTTAATAAGACCCCTAATAATCCTAATTCATAATGAGACACTATGAATAGATATTGATTCCTTCCTTCATTTTTTACTTTTTCAAAGTGTACTACTTCCAGATAATCATCTTGTAGCTCCTTGGGTAAATTTAGAAAAGATATGAGTTTCTTCTTGCCAGTGATATATGGAAAAGGAGTATAAAATAGAATGTTGAAACTAGAGATCTTTTTGATTTGCTCGTTGTACTTCTCCACGTCCTTTACGGAATAAGCCTTGTCGAGTAATACATCAAGTTTATCAACCATAATGTCTTCTGCACTATAACCATTCAAAACAGTGGCAATATAAGCCCTTTTTAATTTTTCAATCAACATATCACTCCTGACTTTCATTTTATAATCAATACTTATCTCAAGGGCTTCATTATATAAATTAGCGGCAATTTGAGAATGTCCCAATGCTAAGAAATAATCTCCAAGCTCACTGAATACAATTATGGCATCTAAAAAATTTTTCTCCAAGTCCATGTTAGCTATTTCATCCATTATCCCCATTGCAGTTTCTCTGTCTTCACCTTGAATATATATTGCTATAGCCTTGCCAATCGCACACTTTAATTTTAATTTCTCATCTTCATAGATATCCGATAATTCTTCGGTAAAGTTATATTGAAGAATGGCCTCTTTATAGAGCCCGTGGAATAGTAAGATTAACGCTTTTAGATAATTTAAAGTCAAACACGTGTGAAAATTTTGAATAATGGTAGAAAATAAAGCTGCTCTCTCAAGAGAATCAATTGCATTGTTAATGCGACCAAGAGTAACCAATAAGAATGCCCGTAAAAACTCCATTTTTGAAATTTCAGAACAGATTAATTGCTGGACTATATCGTAATCCTTCACGGTAGTTAATTTGCCTGCCGCCATTTGTAGAAGAGATACTAAAAATCCATTACCTTTCTTCAAATATGAAACAGCATCTTTACTTTCATTTTTAATTATTGCTTCACGTGCCTTATTTACGTATTCCCGAGATATTTTCAAATTTTCAAGGAAATACATGATACTTGTTACCATTTCCTCTTTACTGGTTGTTAAATTTTGATTTTCAATGTATTGCTCCGCTATTTCAATTTCTTCAATGTATTTTGATCTACCTATCTTAAATTTAACAGCCTCATCTTTAGCGAGTATAGAATCCTCTGTAACGGATACTGCTCTTTCAATTAACCATTGAATCTTTTGTTCAGCGGGATACACTTTAGAACGTTCTATCATGTAAGATAACGTATAATTCAAGCTTTTCTTCCAAATATTTTTAAAATAGGCTCTTAATAGCTTATTAGGTATGGTTCTTTGGACTTTCAATAAAAAACTTGAAAGGGAAAGGATATTCAATTTGTTTCTGAACAAGAGAGAAGCATTTTTCGCCAATTTGAAATCATCAGTAACCAAATGGGTTGTTATACCTTGATTTTCATCCATTAACTTTTCACTTAATACCAGTAAAGAAAGATCAGGATCCTGAGCGGGAAATTTTACATTAAATTGACTCAACTTATTCTTAACGATTGTTATTTCGGAATCTGTAACGTTTTCAACATTCACAAATTGAGCTAATCGATCCCTATACGTATGAGGACCTTTTACTTCACTAAAGACTATATCAGATATGTAATAATCCAAATTCAAGTCTTTTCCGGCTATTTCCAAGTTCTTTAAGACATCTTTAGCGCGTATGGAAAGCATGCAAATAAAAAAATTAGCATCGAACACGATGATTTCTTTTGGCATGATATGCGAATTACCTATATTTTTAGTATTAATAAATCCTATATCTAAATAATTAATTGTAATGTATATATTATTTTAGCATTAAAAAAAGCGTCTTTTATTCAAGAATTTATTGCAAATAAGCGTGAATAATTTGAAAGTAATTAGCTTTTTTGGATATTCTGGGAGCGGAAAAACGTATTTTATCGAAAATGCAATAGAAAAATTGAAATCTAAGTTCCCCTTAGATATAGGAGTAATTAAAAATGTTCATAATCATCCGGTAGACTCTGATGGTAAAGATTCACAACGTTATGTTAAAGCTGGGGCTGATTTATCAATCATCAGAAATAAATTCAATAACATAGCCTTTTTTTTTAAAAGAGAGATGAATGATGTAGCTTTTATAAATTGGATTATAGAAGGACCTTTTGAGTTAGATCTTCTATTTATCGAGGGTTTCAGATATTTACCTTATCCTTCCATTCTATGTGTTAAAGAGACAAAGGATATTCAAGCACAATTATCCCAAAATGTCAGGATGATTTCAGGACGGATTACGGTCCTAAATAAACAGATAGATAACTATTCAGGAATTCCAATTATTGATATCGATAAAAAGTTCGAGGATTTTACAAAAATATTTGACTTACCTTGATATTCACTTTTCACGCCAGATTGGGATCAATTGATTACAAGCAAATTTAAAATCCTCTATTCTTGTTACATCTTCAGCGGGAATATCTATCAGAAAGAAGTCATTTAGAGATTTAAAAATTGCTTCCTTATTTTTCATATCTTTAACAGAATTTTGAATCATTAAGATAAATTCGTTTAGAGGAGCAATGATTTCATTGACAAACCATTCCTCAAGTAGGATTTTATCAGAATATGTTTCAAAATTATAGGTAACAACAAATCTAATAATATCTTCCACATTATAGAAGTATCTCTCTGGAATATCCACTCCAAATGATTTCATATCTCCTTTTAATTCATCTTTATTCATGCTGATGACATAATCTGGCCACACATCATCAGAAACGTTGAGATCTTGGAAAATGAACAATTCTAGCACACGTAACGCAATATTTTTCCCAATGTAACGACTACGTGGATCAATGAAGTTTTTACTTGCTTGATTAGGAGAAGTTCTTATAAAAATTTGATCGATCAAAGTATACAGCATTCGACATACATGATCAACAATATCTTTAAACGTGAAAGGTTCATCATTATACTTCTCACTTATAACCTTATTCTCACTTTCAATCAGCTTAGCTAATTTTGAATTTAGGCTGTGTAAAAAAGTTTTAAAAAAAGCATAGTTTATACCTGTTAGATGCGTATTAAATATTTTCTCAAAAAAAAGATCAACATCATTAATACTTGAAAGAATTGAAGCATTTTCAATGAATTTCTGGACTCTCATAAAAGCTGCTTCATCAATTTTATTCTCATGGTGATCGTTATAATGGTTTAGTACTAATTTGAACTTTTCTGGTAATAAAAGCATTCCTCCTTCTCCAAATGCATTCATATTACCACTACCAAAATAAACCTTCATGTAAAGTAGGAATAAATTAAATTGACTTTTCGCACTGGGAAGATTATTAGATTGGAAGGTAGAATATAATGTGGATTTCTGGTCCAAGAATTCAAATATTTTTATTATAGAATCTTTTTTTCCATCAGAATAGTTAAAATTGACAAGAAATTCATCTTTAATCACATCTATTTTAGAGTAAACAGAATCTTCCACACGAGAACACACGAAATTGATGAAATCTAATAACGGGGAGAAATTATGGAGTAAGTTACATTTTTTATAGAAATAGTAAAGCAGGTCTACTAACTTCTCTTTGGCAAGGGGATAGTTCTCAATTGCTAATCTGTATAATTTATCTCTGCCTGATAATAATTTTCCATAATACTCTTCAGGGATCCCCTTGAAATGTCTTAAAAAGTAATACAAAAACATTTTATAATAATATTCAAAAAGATTATCTTTGCTGTTCTTGATGACAATTAAGAAATTTAGGACATTATTACCTTCTTCCTCTCGTATGACAGCTCCATCCAATATCACATAAAAAGGTTGCTTAAGAAGTTTCCTCAAGATTACTCCGAGAATGGAAACCACTATATAGAGATATCCTGTGGGCGTTGTTATTCCATTAATTATTTTTCCATAATTCCGACCAAAATTCTTGAAATTTCTTGCTTCCTCACTCGACATTTTATAGTTATATTCCAAGAAAAGATTATCTTCTGATAATTTTTCCTTGATGACGAGTGTTAATGACTTGCGATCAAATCCACAAAATTTTTCAAGGAAATCTTGAAAAAAATCAGCAAAATATAAATAAAAAAAAGTTGTCCAACTCTTTTGGATGACTTTGGTTTTATTTTGACGATTAAATTCGTCCCATTTCAATTGGATATCGGTTTTGAACATTTCTAATTCATGATCATTGCCTATTAAAATGTTAAAGAACGAGCTGGAATTTAATTTTAGGGAAACCCCTTCTCCCTTCATTCTGTCCCCCATTGTTTCAAGTATTTCATTGAGTCCTTTGCTCGACACTTTGGATCATAGAATAATTTAATTAAAAATGTAATCTGATTGTATTAACCCTAATATTGTATAATATTAAATTATATTTCAGAAATAAAAATATTGGTTTATCAAAATGCGATCATACTAATATTAAAAAATTTTCAATATTTCATCGAATTCGGAATAGTGCATTGAATCTAGTTTACCATTTAACCTCTTCATTCTCATTCCCTTTTCTTTTTTAACAAATTGACCAATTATCTGAGCATCAATATTTTCACTTCTTAATAGTTCAACTAATTCAGCAGAATTTGGTTTATCTATTGCAATTAGTAGTGATCCAGAAGATATTGTGCCGAGAGGTTCCAAGTTAAAGATTTTACTTAATATTTTAGATTCGGGTAATATGTTAATCTTTTGTTCATCAATCAATACTCCCAAATTCGAAGCGATCGCTAGTTCTGCAATGCCTGTAGTTAAACCTCCTTCTGTTGGGTCGTGCATTGCGTGAATCTTAAATTTACTGTTTGCTAAAAGCGCTTCTTTCATAATACTTATGCCAGGATTGTGGAGATATTTCTTACATTTTTCAATAAAAACATCGTTATATCCTTTTTGTCTTAAAAAAGATCCTTTTTCTCTTCCAATTATTGAAGTTCCTTCTATAAATACTCCTTTTGTCAAAATTAATGCATCTCCTTCACTTATACCAGATGATTTGACCAATTTTTCTTTACTTACTTCACCTAATAATGAACCTATTATAATAGGGCGATCAAGCCCTGAAGTTACTTCTGTATGCCCTCCAATGACCGTGATATTTAAGTTATGACATGTATCATGAATATCCTTGAATATAGATCTTACTAACTCAGGAGAAGTTTTGTTTTCAGGTAAGAGAATTGAAGACTGAAACCATTTAGGTGTTGCTCCAGTACAGACTACATCATTAACATTGACATGGACTGCATAGAAGCCAATTTCATCAGTAGCAAAAGTTATGGGATCAGTCTTAGCAACTAAATAATTCTCACCCATATCAATAACCGCTGCATCTTCTCCAACCTTAGAACCTACGATAACTCGTTCATCATTGAATTCAAGATCAGTGATATAGGTACTTATTATTTCATTTAGAAACTCAAGTTTTAATTTTCCCAACCCGAATTTTTTGATCTCACTCATGAGTTAATCAATATTAGTAGTTGTATATTATTTAAATCTCAATTTATTTTTTTTCTGCTACTTATCTCCAATTTTAAAACAGATCAATATTGGTCTAATATAAATTTATATAGCTTATGTATGATTATGATTACATAATTACCAAAATATAATGAGATAGTGAAAATGGGTTTCGGAAAATCATTTGGCTTTAGTTTACTCACATACGTTGGTCTTAATTTCCTTTTCTTAATTATTGCTAATACAATAAGTGGCGATTTGAACCATACATTCAGTGTTATATCTGCTGATCCCTTTGTTATAATTCTAATCTTGTTTGGTCCAATTACCAACACTCCCGGAATTGTTCTCAATGGATTATTTGTTGAAATAACTGGTTCATTAAGACTTGATGTCTTAATTGAATACATTGGTTACATTGTTTCGCCTTTTATTGCGGCAATTGTGGCTGGAAGGGTAGGTGAGAAAAAAGGAGCGAGCTTTGGAGGCTTTTTACTGACCACAATCCTAAGTGCTGCAGCAATTATTATGTTATTATGGTTAAGTCCTACAACTTTAGTAGCTTATATGTTACCTGCGGATATGACTACGATTGTGGTTGCTTCTATTGGTGGGTTGACGAATGGTGTCTTTTATGGTGCTTTCGCTTTACTTTTCACCAAAACAGAAATGTATTAAAAATTTTGTGGAGTAAGCTCTTTTCTTTTTTTTATTTATTATAAAAGTTGATGTATATAAAAACACTTGTTTAGGTGTTCATTATTGGATTTTATTGATTTTTATCTGCTCCTTGTTTGTTTTTAACTATTTCGTGAATTATTAACGAATTAATATGTGTCGTAAACGAAGTTTTATAAAAAAAGAATAATAGTATATGTAAAATTGAAATATTAGCGTTATGATCTCAGTATCTTGAAAAAGCAGTTTAACAAAGTTTTATATACCGACAAAAAAAGAATTTATATTTGGTTTTGGGGCAATTTTGACAAATTTATTCAAAAATTATTGCTAAGAGGATCCTCAATATGAGTTCTGGAAAAATTAAAATAACTGAGGGTTCATCAGGAGGAAATTTTTTCCTTAATCAAAACACATCTGTTAAAATATTTAACGATCCGCTTAATAAAAGGGATAATTTAACTCAGATCATGCTAATTTCTGAACAATTTAATCAGAATTTTAAATATATCAACTTGCAACCACTTGATGAGGATCTATATGATATACTTCATAAAATTATGGAAATACATCTTTCTTTATCAAATAATAAAGATAAATTGTTAAGTAACAATCAAATAATTGATTACTGCATGCTTGAAAGGTATTTCATGAGGAAATATTTGAAAAAAGTGATCAAGAAGATTAATTGATTAATGTGATTGCAAGTATTCAGAATATTCACATAACAACGAAATACTCCTCGCTGCATCGCTTAGCGAGAAAAAATATAAAATTCTTTCTTTATGTAATATTTTTTGAACATTAGAAAATTTTTTTGCACTATCTAAAGAATCTGATATACTTGGTAAACTGAACGCAAAAGGTTTTCCACTTTTTTTTAAAGTCGTGATCATTTTGGAAAATACATGACTATAAAGAAAATGAGGCCATAACGGGATTAATAAAACATCGATAACGGGATCCTTGGCTACTACTTCAATACATTTAATGAATATATCTACAACAAACCCTAGAGCACCCAGATCAATTGGATTCTTTACATTGACATTTTCTTTCGGTAAAATTGCAGATATCTTTTTTTGTGATTCTAATGTCAGTTCCGGTATTTTCAATCCATTTATCGCTAGTAAGTCTGTAGCATTTACGGAAGAACCCCCTCCAGGGGTGATTATCCCCACATTTCTTCCTTTGGGTAAAAGTTGCGGTACTAATAATTCAAATGTTTTAATTGCATTCCAAAACTCGAGATCATTACGTACCATTACTGCTCCCGCTTGCTTAGCAAGTAGATTCCATAATTTATTTTCACTTGCCATGGCTCCCGTGTGAGAAAATGCCGCACGTGAACCATCTTTGGTGTATCCCCCTTTCCAAATTATTACTGGCTTACTTTTAGTGGTTTCTTTCAATTCTAAATAAAAATCATTGCCATGACCAGATCCAAATGACTCAAGATAAGCCGCAATAAGTTTTGTTTTATCATCTCTATGGTAAAATTTTAAAAAATCAATAGCGTTTAAATCAACTTGATTTCCAAACGAAATCCCATATCGATATCTCAAATCGCGTTTGACCCCAACATCCAATAGTTGAGTAAGGTGCCCTCCAGATTGTGACATGAAGGATATCCCTCCAGGAATTACATTCTGGGAGGTAAAAGAGAATGCCATCCCAGTTTCTCCATTAAATGGTCCTAAACAATTTGGCCCTATTATACGTGTATTGGAACCCTTGATGATCTCTTTTAATTGAGTCTCTAATTTAATTCCTTCTTTATCTCCAGTTTCAGAAAACCCAGATGAGTAAATAACTACCCACGGAATTTTTTTCTCTACACATTCAATTAGCACGTTTGGGATAATATTGGGTTTAACAGAGATGTAAGCGGTATCAACCGGGAAAGGAATGTCTAATACAGAGGCATAACATCTCCAATCCATCAATTTTTCATATTTTGGATTTACTGGATAAAATGTGGAGGCCCATTGAGACTCTTTAAATGCTGTTAGATATAACATCGATCCAAAAGCACTCTTCTCCGAAGCTCCAATGAAGGCAATGTGTTTTGGATGAAAAAGACTCAGATCCAAGCGATTTTGATTTTCCATCATTTGATAAAATAATGAAAATGATATATTTATTATGAAAAAAGGTTCTAATCTTACTTAATTTTAAAAAATCATAGAAGGGCAAAAATATGTAACCGATTTCATGAGGTGTTTTTATAGTTCTCATTTGATTAAATCTTGATTGGAAAAAAATTGGAAAAAAAAATCTATATACAATTTGGATTTCGCCCTCTTAATTAGCTCATTTTGAATAATATCTTATAGATTTTATTTTCCTTTTTTTCTTAATTTTAAGCTATGAGTAAAATTTATATGGTTAATA
>CAZOYD010000050.1:0-25066 GCA_964583985.1 uncultured archaeon | reverse complement strand
GTAAGATCCCAATCCCCATTAGATTTTGCTCAGTAATATTTCTGAATTTTTCCTCTGATTCTAATAATTTTTGTTGAACTAACTTTATATCCGTTATATCTCTTCCAACAACTAACGATTTTTGAGAACCATTTTTATCATAGAATTTTTTTCCTCTAAATTCAAACCATAAATAATCCCCCTTTTCATGCTTATATCTGATTTGTAGTTTATAAGGCCCCCCTTTATATCCCTCTCTAATAGCAGATCCTAAAATCTTAGTATCATCTGGATGAACGATGGAAAATAAAAATTTCTGATTCCAAAAAAGAGGAGCAAAATACCCTAAAGCTCTTTCGTGAGTTTCCCCATTAACATATTCTATTTCCATCTTTTCATTATAAGCTAATATTAAATCATCGGAACCTTCAGATATTAATCTATATTTCTCTTCAGATTCTTTTAAGCGTTTTTCTGACAATATTCGGTCAGTTATATCTCTTGAGATTGTTATTACTTTTAATAGACCATCAGAATTTTTAAAGACTGATACTTTAGTTTCTACCCAAATATATTTTCCATTTTTGTGTCGAAGTCTTAATTCCCCCGTTGATCCGCCCTTTTTAAAACCTCCTCTTAATATTTTATGAGATATTTTATGATCTTCTGGATTAATAATCTCATAATGTGCTTTCCCCAATATATCCTCCTTAGAATAGCCTAGAATTTTTTGATAAGCCTTTTCATTTATATAATCAAATTCAAATTTATTATTTAAAACGGCAAATAAATCATTTGCATTCTCAGAAATAAGGCGATATCTTTCCTTAGATTCTATTAATTTTTGTTCATTCGTTTTAACCTTATTGCTTTCCATCTTAAATTCTAAACCCTTTTTTTTAGATATTCTTTAATATCCTATCTTTTATAATTTTTGAAATTAATGTTTCGTTCTCATCATATAATTACTCATAATGTTTTAACTAGAAATTGACTTAAGATCTAAATTATGCATAAAACTAGTAAAAGTGGTTCAATTTAAATATATCCATATAAAATAGACACAAAAAAGAATCTAATTAGAAGATTTTTGCATAAACTATGATTATTATGATAACAAAACTATATGTAAACCCAATTATAAGAGTTAATAATTTAAGTATGCTAATTATTGCATTAAAAGAATCTTGATCAATTATGGATATTTCGAATTATATTTATTTTGATTATGGCGCAACAACTCCAATGGATCCTCGCGTAATAGAAGAATTTAATAAACAGATGAAAGAAAACTATGGGAATTCCTCTAGCTTACATGCTATGGGACAAAAATCAGCAAAAACATTAAATAAATCTAGAAAAACTATTGCTTCGTTAATAAATGCTGAAAGAAATGATATATTTTTTACTTCTTCAGGTACTGAATCGGATAACATCGCACTTTTGGGAGTGGCTAGAAAAAATAAATCACGGGGAAATCACATCATTACAAGTAATATCGAGCATCATGCGGTAATAAATACTTGTCATAATTTAGAAAAACAAGGCTTTGAGATCACGTATTTGCCCGTAAATAAGCAAGGTCTAATTGATGTAAATCAATTGGAAGAATCTATTACTGACAAAACCATATTAATAAGTATAATGCTTGCTAATAATGAAATTGGAACAATCGAACCTATTAAAGAGATCGGTAAAATCGCCAAAAAACATGATGTACTTTTTCATTCTGACGGGGTCCAAGCTTTTGGGAAAATTCCGATCGATGTTAATGAGTTAAACATAGATCTATTGTCTGCATCTGCTCATAAATTATATGGTCCTAAAGGCGTTGGAATGCTATTTATACGGAATAAAGGGATAAGTTCAAGTTGGGGAAAATATATTGAGCCTATCATGTTTGGTGGAGGTCATGAAAGAGATATGAGGCCCAGTACCGTAAATGTACCTGGGATAGCAGCTTTTGCAAAAGCAGTTGAATTGGCTAGGGATGAAATGGCTACAGAAATCAGGTGTCAAACAAGATTTAGAGATATGATAATAAAAACTGTATTAGAAACCATCCAAGATAGTTATTTAAATGGTCATCCAACATTAAGATTACCCAATAATGTGAATTTGGGATTTAAATACATTGAGGGAGAATCCATTGTTTTAGATTTAGACTCAATAGGAATTGCAACCTCCACTGGTTCAGCTTGTTCCTCCAAGTCATTGGAACCTTCTCATGTTCTTCTTGCTATCGGATTGCCCCCACAAGATGCCCATGGCTCTTTAAGGATCTCATTAGGAAGGTTCACGGTGGAAGAGGATATTAATTATTTTCTTGAACAATTACCTCATGTCATAAAAAGATTAAGGCAGATATCTCCTTTACAAAATAAACAAATTAGAAGTTAGGTGGTCATATTGAATGGTGAAGTAATTTTCATGCGTTTAACTGATGTTGGTAGAAAAATTTCTCTTCAAGCGGCAAGTTCGATTTTCCCAGGTATTCATGATAAAAAAAGTTTTAAAACAAAAGACACTCCCTCGTATATCGTTTTTCCAGAAAGTTTGAATTTGGAAGTACAGCAAGAGTTAAGAACTGAATCGAGCTATATAAATTTAATAGCACTTCAAATTAAATTATATGAAGATGGAGTGATTTCATTAATAGCTCGATTAAGATTTGCAGATGTTCCACTAAAAGAACTTCACCAGTTAAGGAGAATCAAATTTACCATTCAAGAAACCGAATATAATATTAATCAATACTTAAAATTTCAAAGTGAAGAAATTTTTCTCCGAATTAAAGAACATATCGAAGAACCAGAATTTGGATTGGAGAAGATTGAGCGTGAAAAATACACACTCTATTGTATTACTGATGACATCAATCCTACAGAGTTGGTCGAAAAAAATAAAAAATACTTGGCTTGCTTATTACAGGGAGAAGATCCTAATCTTGACTTACATGATACTCAAATTGATGAGACTTTGGGAAAACCAAAATCGTTTTTAAAAAATGATCTAGTAATTTTGGATTTTGATCGTGGCATCATTTTCGATCCTAATAGAGATTATGAAGACATTTTACTTGTTGCAGAGATCGCGAATTATCAATTGCTGGGATTACGCGTATTAGATATATTGTTGGAAAAAAGATTAAATATTGCAGAAGAAGATATCCGCAAGATCTATTCTACTGGTTCTCCCATGCTCAAGAGATTAAATAAAAAAGTGGGTAAATTATTGAGAATAAAATATGATTTAACTTTCATATTAGAAAATATTGAAAATGTCTCAAAATTGATTGGAAATTATTTTTTAGCTCAAATATATATAGATCTTTCAGAATTGTTCCAAATGAAGCAATGGAGTGATAGTATCAGACATCGCCTTGATATAATTGGAGAAATTTATACTAACGCTCAAACAAATAAGAAGGAAGGATATTTATTATATTTAGAAATACTCTTGACTTTTATTTTTGTCATGGAATTCATTTTCATTATGATTGATTTCTTTAAAACCTGATCAATTTAAACTCCTCCAGTAAATAGACTTAATAAAAACAAGTAGACTATAGATAAGAGCACGTGAATAATCGCAAATGTAGCCCCTACTTTTAATAACCTCTTAAAATTCAAATTCTCGACGGAGTTATTCTGAGCAATCTTTAAGGTCATCATATCGCAAGCAGCACCTTGAGGTATTAAGTTTCCTCCAATATTAATGGCAATAATGAAAGCAAAATATAATGTAACAGAAGGGAAATGAAACGTTTGTATTAACAAATCGATTATCGGTATGAAAATTAATGCTGTTGGCGTGTTTGCCACAAAACCTGAAATAAGACTGACTAGAATGAGGATAATCAGACTTAACATGAAAGGATCTAAAGCTTGGAATGGGATGCTTTCAAAAATCTCTTTAAATCCAGCTTTTAACATGCAAGCTATTACCACGTAAAGCGAAATAAAAAAGAATATGATCTCCCATTCTATATCCTTGAACAAATCACTGGTTCTTTTTTTTGTGAACTTTTTATTTGCCAAAATGAGAAAAAACGCAGCCACTCCCGCAGTAAGGTATAATAAAGGTAATATAGCGAAAAGAGCTATTGTAATAATAATAACAGTGCTATTAAAGTAAAACATTTTTCTACTCTTAATCATGATGTTTGCATCCACTAATTCTAATACAAATTTCTTTTGTTCTTCCTTTATTTCTGGTTCCTTTCTTAAATACCATCTATTCATTAGAAATATCGTAATAAATAATAAGAAAAAAGAAAATCCCCAATAATATACGATAAAATATACGGTGTCTAAATGAAAATAAGTTGAGATAATTATGTTTTCTCCAGATGAAAATGGAGTAATGATCGAACCAATATTGATACAAATTGTCATTCCAAGTAGATAAGTTCCAGCTCGAGTATTTAAAAATCTACATAAACGAATTACCACCGGTGCTAATATTAAAACAACAACTACATCACTTATAATTGCAGCCAAAAGCGTGGTTATAATACATATTAGATAAAAAAAGATTGTTCTATTCCCTTTTGATATTTTAAATAACTTTACGGCTACATATTCTAATATATTTGAATCTTGAGCGATCTTTGTAATAATGCTCATGCTTAATATTACAATCAAAGCTTCAAATTCTATGTGTCCGATGAAGTAATTTATATCTAATCCATAGATTAAACCAGTTACCGTCCCCGCAACAAAACATCCCAGAAGAGAAGTAGCCACAAAATCAAATTTCTTTGAGGAATAACTAATTAATATGATTATAAATATAATAAAAAGGAATATTAAAAGCGGTAGATTCATGTAGCGTATCCAATTTAATTCTCTTTAAATAATTATTATCAAAAACATAAAAACATATAAAGTTAATTTATTTATGATTTAATGCCAAAGTAAAATTTTAATGATCTATTGAGTAAGAAAAATATTAATATTGATGTATTTAGAGACTAATTAAAATTAAACAATATAAAGCAAGGTGAAATTTTATCGA
Source organism: uncultured archaeon (assembly GCA_964583985.1). Lineage (GTDB taxonomy): Archaea > Asgardarchaeota > Lokiarchaeia > Sigyniarchaeales > SOKP01 > SOKP01. Next base: position 20,068 of record CAZOYD010000050.1, on the reverse strand, counting down.
AAATAAGAAGAATTTGGCTATTCTTATACTTATTGGAGGAAAAAGCACTCGATTTGGGATTGAAAAAGCAGTTATTAATATATTAGGAAAACCGTTAATTCTTCATCAAATTGAAACGTTATCAGGTATTGATCAAGATGTATTTCTCGTTGCTCATTCACAAGATCAAATTTATGAGTATCGGGATATGATAGAATTCCCCGAAGACATTAAGTTTATTATTGATGATAGGGATATTTTCAAGCACCAGCATATATTTAAGCCAATGCTTGGAATTTATTCGGGATTTAAACAACTAAAAAAGCTAAATTTTGAAAAAGCTTTCGTTCTATCATGTGATATGCCTTTGATTAAAGCTGAAGTTATCAAATTCATGATTCAACAATCTGAAGGATATGATTGTAGCATCCCTCGATGGGGAAATGGATTTTTAGAACCGTTTTTTGCTATTTATCCAGTTGAAAAAGGATTTGAACGCGCAAAAGAGATTTTAATGAACGAAAATTACGGTTTACTCAATTTAATCGATAAACAATGGAAAATAAATTATGTCTCAGTAGAACAACTGATTCAACCTTTAGATAAAAATTTAGTGAGTTTAATAAACATAAGAGGTCCAATTGATATTTCAAAATTATTAAAACTATATAATTAATCATTAAACCACTTTTATTGAGTTTACATACGTAGGATGTATCTATAATATATAAAAGTTTTTAAAATAGAATGTGCTAAATAATCTTAATAATTGAGATAATAGAAGAAATACACTCATGAGAGAATATGAATATAATATTTTAAAAGATGATATTTTTTATATAAAGGATGAGTATAAAAAAAAGGGAAAAGAATACGGAATTGCCAAATTAAGCAAAAATCAAATTCAAATTTTAACTGAAATTATTGATTTAATCTCAGTTGCTCCTTTGCTTAGCATAAAGTTTAGCAAAACCATAGAAGAATTCCTTCATCCAAGATTTCAAGAGCTCACTGGTGCATTATATGCTAATAAAGCGTTACCTGATTTAATTGGAATAGAATTTTCTAAAGATAATTATAAGGATCTCTTAAGTGGCTTAAAATTCCCTAATGTTGAAATGATAATAAAAAATAAGAATTATCCCATTGGTGAATTGATGACTGTTTTAGATGAAATTAAATATACGAAGTATAAATAATTTAAAATGGAAGCAAATCATCAAAAAATCCTACAATTTTCTCTCTCACATATAATTTTATCCAATAATCTTTTTTTAATTGAAAAATTGTTTTAAGTAAATGGAATATAAATTTGCAGATAACACGATTATCCTTGAAGAAGTAGATATATTAAGCTCCTCTTATAAAATTAAAATTTATAAGGATAAATTACGTTATATGGAAAAGAGGGGTATTATACAAAAATCAATAACGGATGTTTTTACACATTTTTTTTCCGAGGACACTATAATTTCTAAAAAATCTAAAAAATCTATTTCTAAGGTAATTTATTCTTCAAATGATAGAATTATTATTCTTATTACTACATCAGGTAAGGATATTATATGGAATCGAGATAAGTTAATTAACCAGTATGGATGGTTTTTCTTTGTTTCAGAAAACGAAAAAAAACAAATTTCAGAACCAAAGAAAAAAAAGGAAAAGCAAAAGAAGAAGGAAGAGATTGTAGGCTCACAAGATTACATTTTTGAAGATCTAACCATCTCAGTTGAAGAAAAACTAAATATGCGTTCTTTATATCATACTAAAGAATATTTTCATTATTCTAAACTAATACAGTCAAAAAATATCCCTCAAATGAATATATTGGAAGTCTTGGATGATCTTTTTGACAATAATCTATTAGTACCAATAGAAGAAAAAAAATCAATTAGAAATATCATCTATTACATAAAAGAAAAAGTAATTGTAATAAAGGCTTTAAATGGAGATAAAATGTATGATAATCTTGAGAAATTGGTTAAGAAATATGGATGGTATTTTTATATCACTGGTGTCCCCGTCGGAAAAAGTGAGATCTCCCTCGCAATCGATAAAATAGAAAAAAGGTATGATTCCAATTATTTTAACAACATCTCTCTCTCAAAAATTAAAAATGAAAAAATTAGGGTTTCTATCTATCCTATTGTATTAAAACCTAATCATAATTGTCATATTCTAGGTTTAGGGGATTTAAATTTTCTTCTGGATTGCGGAATTTCAGAGTATGAACCTGATGATACCGAAGAAAATGAACCCAATGACATGAATTTCCCAATTAAGAAATACAATGATTTTCAAAATATTATTGATTATCTCGATAACTTACCCGAATTGATAAAGGAAGCAGAAAATGAAGAACTTCACAATGAAGAACTAAGCCAAGAAATACAAGAACAAGGAACTCAATTTGAAGATTCCGAAATTAATGATTTAAAGGAAAAATCTTTATTTTTGCCTAAAATTGATGCGATTTTTATTTCACATAGTCATTATGATCACGTTTCGGGACTAAAAAAATTAATACAAATGTATCCCGACGTTCCAATCTTAAGTTCCCGGATAACAATGGATCTATTCCTCTTAAGAGATTCAAAATTCTTAAAACAAGAAACTTTTGAAGAAATTGAGGAAGAAGAATATCGCAACATAGTCAAGAATGTAATATATGTAGAGAATGGTGAAAAATTAGAATTTAAAGAAAAAAATTGTTATTTCTCATTCTTTCATGCTGGTCACATGCCGGGAGCTTTAATGATTTTAATAAAAGTTAATGAATTTCGTTTCCTTTATACTGGAGATTATACTTACAATGATATTACTCCTTTTTCTGGAACTAAAAGGTTTTTAGAACAAATTTCAAGACCAATTGATTATTTGTTAATAGATGGAACTAGTGCAAAAGAAGATCATGGGAATATCTCTGATCAATTTCATAGCCTCATTTTATTCATGGAACAAAAAGCGGAATACGAAGATAACGTGTTAATTGGGACAGATCCCTCGAGTTTAGCAATTACGTTCATGCTTATATTTTGGAGGTACTTTAGGAAGTTACAATTGAGACAAAAAGGATTCACAAAGCGTCCCAATATTTATGTAGATATGATGGTAAGAAAAAATATTCAAGTAATTAATCATCGTTATCAATACATTTACGGTCCAATTTCTAAATTGATAAAGGATAAAGCAAATCCCTTTAATTCTATAAAATTTAGATGGTTTGATCTGAATGATTTAGATTTTTTAAAGAAAAAAAATAACATAATCATCAGTCACCCACCAGATTTATCCTACGGTATCATTCGGAACATCATCAATGTAATTGGCCGTAATCCTCACAATTTGGTGTTTCTTGCTGGCTCAATTCACGAAGAACCCGGATTAAATCTAATAAATGGAGGTCAAGAAATTACATTTACCGAATCGTGGAGTGTTCCATTTCGAGCAATGCTAATAAATACGTTTGCTCCGCAATTACAAATAAAACTTCATGCTGATAAAAATCAATTAGCTGAAATGATTAAAGCCTTAGAACCTAAAGAAGTATGCTTCTTTCACCAATCTGCAAAGAATTTAATTGAAGTTGTAGATTACGTGAAGGAATTAGGGGTTGAAAAAGTTTCTTTACCAAAAAAAAGGAAATTAATAATATTGAATTAATATTTATATAAATAGGATGATACTTAAAGAAGGCGGTTAAACATGTATTCTGATAAAGTAATGGATCATTTTAAATCACCAAGAAATATGGGAGAACTTAAAGATGCAAGTGCCGTGGGCGAACATGGGAACCCTGTTTGTGGAGATTTGATGTATATTTATATAAAAGTCAAAAAAGAAAATGATAAGGAGATTATCGAAGATATTCGCTTTCAGACATTTGGTTGTGCAGCTGCAATCGCTACATCCTCCATGATAACTGAATTAGCAAAAGGTAAAACACTTGACGAAGCATATAATATCACGAAAAATGATGTTGCTGATGCTTTAGATGGATTACCTCCTATTAAATTGCATTGTAGTAATCTCGCGACTGATGCGTTGCGTGACGCTATTGACAAATATAGGAAAAATTATTACACTTAATTTATTTTAAATCTCAATCAGAATTTTAAATTAAACCTTAAGAGGAGGTCTTTTTAAGACTTCCTCTAACAATATTAATAATATATTAATTAATATCTTGAAATCTTCTTCTTTTTACTAAATTGGGCATTTACGTTTACAATTTATAATCCATACCTATTTTAAAGTAGTTAGATACTTTTTAATAATAAATTTAAATCGGTGGTTTTATTTGGAATCTAAAGATAAAGTTAAAATTAAACTCAGTGGAATGACTTGTGCGAACTGTGCTTTGAAGATCGAAACTAAATTAAAGGATTTAAACGGGGTTTCTAGTTCTGTTGTAAATTTTGCAAATGAGGAGGCTACAGTAGAATTCGATCCAAATATAACGAATTATGATACCTTTAATAAAGCGATTAAAGATTTAGGATATAAAGGAAACTTAGCTAAAATGGATCTTAAAGTAGTTAGTACAGTTACTAAAGAAGAATTTGAAAATTTAGAAAACAAAACAAGAATGATTGACGGAATTTATAATGTGAGAAGTAACTATGAAGCTAGAAAATTCTTTATTGAATTCAATGAATTGAAATCGGATGAGCAAGAAATTTACTCAAGGGTGAAAAATTTTGGATATAAAATCGAAAAAGCCGCTAGCGCTGTGGACAAAGAACTTGAGCAACACAAAAAAGAAATGAAATACCGATTACGACTTCTTATTATTTCAATAATATTTGCGGCAATAATTTCTCCTATAAACTTTATAGTTCCACCAACTTTTACGCGGAATCTTATTTTAGCAATTCTTTCTACTGCAAACTATGCTATTTCTGGATCTTTTTTCTTAGGAGGGGCTTATAAATCATTAAAAAGCAAATCAACAAATATGGATGTTCTAATCGTATTAGGAACTACGACTGCGTACGTTTATTCCTTATTGACTACCTTTATCTTTACCTCTGGAGACGTGTTTTATGATGCGATGAGCATGATCTTCGCATTCATCTTGATCGGTAAATACTTAGAACATAAAACTAAAGGACAAGCATCTGAAGCAATAAAGAAACTAATTGGCTTACAACCAAAAACTGCCACTCTATTTAAAGATGGTCAAGAGATTGAAATTCCAATTGAGGAAATTGAAATTGGTGATCAACTAATAGTTAGACCCGGAGAGAAAATACCCGTAGATGGAAGGATCATTGAAGGAAAAACAAAAATAGATGAATCTATGATTACAGGTGAAAGCAAATATGTGAAAAAATCAATCGATGATAAAGTTATTGGTGCAACAATAAATCAAACTGGGTTAATTAGGTTAGTTACTGAAAAGATTGGAAAGGATACGCTCTTATTTCAGATAATTGATTTTGTGAAAGAGGCTCAAGCTCGGAAAGGATCTCGACAACGCTTAGCTGACAAAGTGAGTAACTATTTTGTTCCTATAGTAGTAATTATTGCCATTGGTGCATTCCTTTACTGGTTTTTCATTGGTCTAAACGGATTAGAAACGTCATTACGATTAGAAAAGTCATTACTTGTATTTGCTTCTGTTGTTGTAATATCGTGCCCGTGTGCTTTAGGATTAGCTATTCCAACCGCAATAATGGTTGGTACGGGAAAAGGAGCAGAAAACGGTATTTTAATGAAGGGAGGAGACTCTTTAGAGGCTGTGAATGATATTAACACCATAGTTTTTGATAAAACTGGAACATTGACAGTAGGGAAACCAAAAGTCTCTATTATTTATTCCGAAAAGAACCTAAAAAGTGAAGGTATGAGTGACAATGATATACTTTTTTATGCAGGGAGTGCTGAAATGGGTTCGGAACATCCAATTGGACAGTCAATAATTGAAGAAGCAAATCAAAGAGGTTTATCACTAATTTCTCCAATTGATTTCGAAGCGATTCCTGGGAAAGGTATTATTACGATAATATCTGATAACAAAGTTCATCTGGGTAATGAAAAACTGTTTGGAGATAATAATATCTCAATTGAAGAGTATAAAGATAAATTCAATGAATATCAGCAAAGAGGTATAACAACAATTTTAATTAGTATTAATAATCAAGTAAAAGGAATATTAGGAATTTCTGATAAAGTAAAAGATCAAACTCCATATGCTCTTCAGGAATTAAGAAGAAAAGGCTTAGATATTTACATGTTAACTGGAGACAATAGACAAACTGCCATGAGTATTGGGAAAGAGCTAAATTTTGATGAAGACCATGTATTTGCAGAAGTATTACCAAATGAAAAAGCTATTACTATAAAGAATTTGCAAGAATCTGCTGAAGACATTCATGTCGCTATGGTAGGAGATGGTATAAATGACGCACCTGCATTAGCACAAGCAGATGTTGGGATTGCAATAGGTTCTGGGACTGATGTGGCGATAGAAACTGCAGATATTGTTCTGATGAGAGGAGATTTAAGAAATGTGGTAGCAGCAATTAATCTATCAAAAAAGACATATCGAAAAATGATCACAAACTTATTCTGGGCATTAATATATAACATTATTGGTATTCCATTGGCAGCTGGACTGTTATATACCTTGACAGGGTACTTTCTTCTCCCATATTTAGCCGCTGTTTTTATGGCTTCTAGCTCTGTTTCAGTGGTTACTAATGCCTTGTTCTTGAAACGCTATGAACCAAAAACAAAACAACAAATACAAGAATTTAAGTTATTAACTGAAGAAAGGGTAATAGATCCAATATGTGGCATGGAGATCGTCCCAAGCCAATCAATTGAATACAAATACAAAGATAAAAAATATTATTTCTGCAGCGCAGGATGTGAAAAAGAGTTTAAGCTTAATCCGGAAAAATATATGAATTTTGATAAGATCAATCCTAAACTAATGCAAAAACAATCAACATCAGAAAATCTTGTAACTGATCCAATTTGTGGAATGAAAGGAAAACCGGAGGATTGGATTGAATATGAGTATAAGGGAGAAAAATATTATTTCTGCAGTAACTCCTGTTTGATGGAATTTAAGCAAGAACCAGATAAATATGTTGAAATTAAAGAAGAGAGTGTTAAATCTAACAAAAAAGAGGTTAAAGAAAAATTGGCAAAATTAAAATGTGTTGAATGTGGTTTTGAGCAAGATTTACCAAAGCATTGTGGTAAACCTATGCACGAAGAAGATGATCAATTAGTTTGTTGGATGGGCTCCTCATGTGGAACTCAGCCAATCCCAAAACACCATGGTAAACCAATGCAAGTTATTTAATTAAGAAATAATTTTTTTTATTTATTTTTTTTATGTTTATGATATTTTATCTTTTTAAATTAGCTTTTTTCCTTAATACGCATAATAATTTCTAATAATATAAAAATTATTAAACCCATTAAGGTAATCAACGCTCCTAAAATGAATGATGCTTGATATGCTAATGTTTCAAGAACACCTGATTTTAATAAAGCATCTATCATTGGTCCAGATATTAAAGTGCACGCAAGACCCCACGACAAAAAAAAGGTAGTGTTGTAAGCTCCGAATAATTTAGCTCTGACTTTTTCAGGGATTAAGTTAGAAGCAATGGCATAAGATGATGCGTATATTATTACTTCTCCAGTCCCCATTAAAAAGCTCCCTACAAATATCATGCTTAAATCAGTGGCAACTGCTGTAAATACTAATGATAATATAGCTATTAATGATCCCAATATTAATGTTCTTGAGTGGCCCAGTTTCTTGCTTAAAAAACCCGCTGAAAATCCAATTAAGAGGACTGAAATCGATCTAGTATTTGCAATCCAACTAAGCATGATGCTATCTACTGCAAACCCAGTTGGTAAAACAAGAAATTGAGAATATGGGACAGAAATACTATTTCTTCCAAAATTAATGAAGAGCAAGGAAATAATGAATATAATAAAGACCTTTTTGTAAGATCCATTACCGTGATTATTTATCTCGGCAGTCTTTTCAATTATCTCAACTTGATCTTGATGATGGATTCCTCCCTCAGGTGTTAACAGCATGGGAAATGTGGAAATAAACATGACCATTGATGCAAAAAAAAATAACGGACCATCTCGAAAGCCAAATCCATAATCATATAATATTCCACCAATAGAAATGCCAAAAATTCGACCCATTCCCCCAAGACTAGTCAGTCTTCCCATAATTTTACTTCGTTCCTCAGAAGGGTACATATCACTAATTAAAGCTGACCAAGCAATGTTACTCATGCTCCAAAAGATTTCTATTATCGATAATCCGATGATAATCACATAACCAGCAATAAGAAGATTTGAAATTCCATAATGAATAAACCAAACTAAAATTGTCCCAATTCCGGCCAACACTTCTCCTAGGATGATTAAAGTTCGACGTTTTTGCAATTTATCACTTAAAGGTCCCCATACGAAATTTTGGAAGATCACGCTCATTATCATTGGTAGGGTGGCATAAAGAGTTGTCTCTGTAACTGATAAGTGTAAAAAACTTCTAAAATAGATTGATAAATACGTGTAAAAGAGCCCCCGGCGGAACATGGCTAACATCTGAAATGATGATAACCCAAGAAACGATTTTGAAAAAAAAGATTCAGATTTGATTTTAACCACTTTATATCAAAAAACAAAATGAATAATGCTTTATTTATTCATTCAAGCTATTTAATATCAAAAATATCAATATCTTTTCTAGGAAATTGCTCAAATATTTTCTCTCCACCTTCACCGTTGATGAGTTTTAAATGAGTACTAGAATAATCTGCGAAGTAATTTTCTAATCTTGTCAAAATTTGTTTCCAAGAGTCATTCGCCTCATTCCCATCGATTATTTCTTTCCTAAGTTTGGTTAAAGTGGCTTTAGCTTTTTTGCGATTAAAGAATTTTAGGAATTGTTTTGTTACACGTGTTTTTATTTTGGCATATTCTTCAGGACGAAAATTTAATATTTGATAACTTAAATCTTCATCAGCAATGGGAAAAAAACTAATTAATTTATCATCGGGTTCTTCGGGATTATCCAACAATTCGAACTCAATGTCTGATTCCTTGAGAATTTCAAGAATAGGATAGAGTTCACCAACAGTTATCCTAGTTTGTGTTTGAATTTCAGAGGCTATTTCGGATATGCTAAAATGAAAATCTTGATATTTATCTGCATTTTCGACTCTATATGTGTATTCTTTTTTTAACGTTTGAATTATGTTATTCTTTAGTGACTGAGGAATTTCTTTCCGAACGAATGAAAAAGCACTCTGTTCCTGTTGTTCTTTTATTTTTGTTTCTTCTACTTGTTTCTTGGTATAGTCAGTTGACAAAGAATTCAAGAATTGATTAGATGATTCATTGGATTGTAAATTCCCTCCCAGTTTGAGTGATGTTTCTCTTTTAGACATGGTTTCAAATAATCTTTGACTGAGATACTTTTTTGCTTTCTTTTGAGCAACTCCTTTACGATCAAATTTCTCTGTCACTGAGACAAAATCAATATATTTTCTATTTCTTCCCAAATCATCCTTCTTATTTCTTATGTTTATATCAATATTATCATAAGCTAGCGTGTTGATTATTGCATAAATCCTTTGTTTAGGAAGTCTTGTTGCTTTAATTAACTCTCTTTCCAAAATATCAATAGGAAATGCTTCTCCTCTTCGAATATATTCACTCCTTATTAATTTCAGCACAATATCTGAGTCTTGTTCTTTTTCAGAGACCGTTTCTTTCTGTAATCTAATAAACATTGATGTTTCATGGGGTTTCAAATAATATATCAATAATGTGATACCAAGAAAAATGATTATGATAATAGATACAAGATATTTATCTGACATGAAAATTAGCCCTATCTCTGTAATCCCTTGATAGGGAATTTGATTTTGAAGGGCGTAACGAGAAAGTGTCTGAGCAAAAACACAACCTAATATCAGTAATATTAAACCGTCTTTTTTAAATATTAATAATCGCCATCCAATTGAAAGGCCTAATTTTTTAACAATGCGGTAAAGGAAGAACATTGAAATTATAAATTCAAATATAAAAATGTAAGTAACCGTTGCACTTGTTGCACCCACAGTCGTTTTAATAGCAGAAATCGTTTCTTCGCGCATTATCAAGTATATACTGACTTGTAGCAACTGAAAAAAGAATATAAATAACACTATTAAAGAAAAAGTAAAGTTATCATATAACCCAGCTCTTTTCGTTTCCGCTTTCCTGCGTGTGAATATGAATTCAAATAGAATGAAAAGTAACGTTAGAATCAAACTAAAATAAATAAGTGGCATTACTAATCTCATTTCTAAGAGATATACAGTAACAGCTTCTATTGGAGCCGCTATAGCAAAGAAATCAAGTGATAAAAAAACTAGCAAACTTCGATAAAATAAAGCTAAAATTACTAACACGGCTAATATGAAATAAGGAGTTGTAAATGCAACAGCACTCCTTGTAACTGTAAATTTAGTAATAAAACGAGCTTCAATTTTCGTTGCAAATTTACGGGAATACATGTAAAAACGAGTTCCTAAGAGTATTAACCATACTGTTGATAAGCCTAAAAGATAACTCATGATGTTTGCACCACTAAAGGTTATGTATGAAAACAGGAAAAAATACCCACTTATCAATGCCCCATAAAGTGCTATTTGTTTAATCACTGTGTTTTTTTCAAACATAAAATTACGAACTTGATCTATACTATATAGAATAGAAAGAGAAAGATAAAGTCCAATAATGGCGTTACCAAATGCAAAAGGATTTTGCATTGTTAGAAATAAAACAAACGGATGTCTAGGATAATTAATGGCAAATAATATGATAAAGGAATAAAAAAGAAAAAAGACATATAAACCTATAAATTTCCTTCCATAAGAATAAAATTTTGGCGGTTCTTGACTATCAGTTGTGATCTCTTGATATAAAATTTTATCAGATAAACGCTTTAGTTTTTTTTTAGACTGGGATAAGTATTCACGTGCTTTCATTTTAACCCCATGTATATTTATATTAACGTAGAGATATAAATTATCTTTATTTAATGTATTTTTTCTTAAATAAATTCCCAATTAACCCAAAAAATGTTTAATTTGTTTAAGATGAAACTTTTAAAAAGTTTGAATGATATTTTATATTACCGATGGATAATAAGCACGATAAAGAAACACTACTATTATACATAAAACAAGCGATTGAGATGCTCTGTGAACGAAACATCTCAAGTATGGTAATTCTTTCATCATATAAAATAAATTCGGTATTAAAGGAAAATTATGGCATCAATATCCGTGTAGATAGAATAGGACGAATTCTAAATAATTTAGCTAAACAAAATCAATTAAAGAGACTCAATACGAATATTCCTAAATATAAACTAAATGTGGCATCATTAGCTACCTTAAAATTTTAAATAATTAGGATTTAGAAAATTTTACTTCATTTGTCTAAATTCTGATATGAGATTTTGGAGCCGTTCAATCAAAAGTTCTATTTCTCCATATTTTTCATTGATTGGCACGAAATTGATTCCTTGATTCTCAATTTCATTTAACAATGCTTTCTCAAATTGAGGACTGGAAGTTCCAAGCCTTTTTTTTATATCTTCAGATAAGGCGTTTAGCATCGAGTATAGCGATGAAATTTTATTCGTATTATTATCGATTAATTCCTCTATACGGTTAGCATTTATATCATGATTTGTTGCTAGTTCTTCTAACTGAGTAGCTTGGGATTCTAAAACCGTTATCAATTCTCTCATTTTTTGGTTTATAACTTCTTTAGAGTTAGAAATAATATTTTCAATCTGAGAAGTTAAATGTTTTTCTAAGTCTTTTTGATTTTCAATCCTTGACTCTAAAGATTCAGTTATGCCATCGACAAATACAGCTGTGATTTCATTAAACTTTCTTTGAAAATATTTTTCCAAGCCATCTAATCCCTTACCAATTGTATTTTTCAGCTGATTAAGAGAACTTTGGATGAAATTCATACCTTTTAGACTCCCTTCTTCTATATCAGCTAGCCATGCATCTAAATGATTCACGTAATTATCGATAAAAGTATCTGCTAGTGTTGTCGCACCAGCTTTAATACCAGTTATTGATTTTTCCATTTGAGAAGATAATTTTTCTTTTGATTCCTCAATCATATCAGACATTTGAGGGATTTCCTGTAATTGTTCAAGAAGGGGTTTTTGGATTTCAAGATATTCCTTGATAATCATTGGTTCTTTTCTTTGGAAATTTTCAACAAGTGCTTGAACCCATTTGAAATATTCAAGATTATCAGGAATTAGGATATTCAGCAATATTTCAACGATTTCTTCTGTATTTTCATAATCTTTGAATTTAAAAACTTTTACACCAAATTTGTCTTTGATAAGTGTGTGATCGAATACGATGCAGATTGCATTTGGATTTTCTTTAGTTTGAAAATATTGTTGAATCTTTTTATCAGAATCAGTCATAAATAAGCCATAACCCGGATGAGAAACATAATAACCTATAATGGACTCATGAGATGCTTTTACTTCTTCAAATAAATCATGAAGTTCTTGGGATAATCCTAATTCTACTGTGTCTCCATGTAATAATGGAATTGAATCAGTAATAGTCACTGTATCATTTTCAGAGTTGAAATTGCCGATACACAACCCCATGACTTCTGTGGGTTCATCTTTTATCTCGTTTACAAACCTTAATATATGAAATATCATATTTTTAAAAGCACTTGGTTGAATATCCACATTTCCCAAAATATCTCCATTTTTAGCCATCTTTTATTGATCCTCCTTTTCTATTTCTTTAATTTTCTTCGATAGTTCCGCATTTTCTGCCTTTATTTCTTTTAATTTTTCGTGTAAATTCTTCTTATCCATTTCCAGACGATCTATCTTTTGTTCTAAAGGTTCTTTGGAACCTTCTAAAACTAAAAGCGCAGCTTTTAGATCTGAGAGGAGTTTTTTTGAATCATTTTCAAGGGATTCAAATTTAGTTTCTGTCAATTTTAATTTCTTTTTAACATTCTCAATGATTGATTTATTTAACGCATCAATTCCTCCAAGGATTCTAACCTTTGACGGTTCTAACGTTTTTATCATTTCTTGAAGTGAGATATTACTTTTTTCAAGACTATTGATTATAAACGCTTGCTTTTTATCCATTTCCAATAACTTTGATGATGAATTTTTGAAACTGGTTAGAATTCCTTCCATTATATTCGTGATATTATCTTGTAATGTGTTATTTATAAGAACGTCAATATCTCCTTCAAATATAGTCATTTTTTCTCTTAAACTGTCTTGTTTTTCATCGAAAATGTCAAGACGATTATCGATAAAGTCATCTAATTTCTCCAATTTATCATGAAGTGATTGATTGAATGTCTTTTGTATGCTTGTCATCCCATTGCTCAAATTGGATTTTAACTCAACAAGATCTTTTCTCATTTTTATGCTGTTTTGAAATGTTTTTTTAAGGTTTTCTTGACTCCATGTATTCAAAACAGTAATTAATGGATCCATTGATTGTTCTATAAAACTCGAAATGCCCTCTTTAAATGAATTTATCACTTGTTTTAGGTTCAATTCTGGTTTTTTGATCAATAATTGATCATTACTAGGAATAAAAATATCATCAAAAAAATTCGTTGTTTCATTAAGCTCTAGTATTGGAATTTCCTTGGAATACACATTTCCGATTAAATCTATTAAATTGGTATAAAACCCAACATCATCAGGGGATTCCACAACCGTTTTTACTTCATGATAATTCGTATTTCTAGCTTTTGATGGATCATCTAATCTAAAAGCCTTAAATCCAAGGTTTCCTTCTTTTTCTAAAAAAGCATGATCAAATACGAGTCCAACTCCTGCCGGGTTTCTAGCTTGCCAAAATAATTGATTCTGTATGTCTGTTCCACTGAAAAATGGTGTAAGGTTAGGATGCGAGTGATACCATCCACAGCTAAACCAACCTTGATCTCCAAATTTTTCAAAAACGCGACTATCAATTCTTTCAAAGGATCCTAATTGCTCTGAAGAATATCTCACTTCGATAGCACCACCATGGGAAACTGGAATAGCATCTTCAATGACTAAGAATTCTTTATCTCCCTTTATTTTAATGTGCCCAATTAACCCTCCCATAACCTCCTTGCATTGATTAGGGTCTAAAACTTTCGAACCAAAACGCAGCACGTGAATAAGCATTTTGTAATATGCTAATGATTTAATGATTACTGGGAATTCTTCTCCAATTTTTACCATGGTTTTTCATCACTTTTTAACAATATTTAGTAGTTAACTTTAGTTAATATATAATTTAATTCATTTAAATTTTGAAATTTTCGTACTTGTATGTTTAAATTTTAAATATGAATTTTTTTAAATTAATAATAATTCGGAGGAAGAAGTTCCAATGGATCAACAGAAATATCGACTATTTTGAATCCTTCACCTTGAAAAGCGTCTTTTAAAGTAAGATCTAGTTGAGTAAGTTGATCTACATGATATCCGATGCCTCCAAATGCTTCAGCAATTTTTGCAAAATCCGTTTTAGGGCGCTCAACCTCGTAATATCTATGTTTAAAAAGCATAGCTTGACCGAATTTTATAAATCCAAGCAAAGAATTATTTATTATGACAATAATGCAATCTAAATCTAATTTATGAATTGTTTCAAGTTCCGTTATACCACCATTCATCAAACCTCCATCTCCAGTGAATAAAATTGTTCTTGAATTATTTTTATTAGAATTTAATTGCTTTGATGCTATACTCGTTCCGATTAAAGCTCCAATTCCAAAACCTGTGGGTCCAACTCCTCGGGGAGTAATTATCCGACGACCGATCTTTTTTATAGGAAAATATGGGCCGATCCATCTAGAACTTGCACTTGCATCAGTAACTAAATAATCATCTTTACCCATTAACTCTGCTATGGATTTCAAAATCCTTTGAGGTTTGATGGGATTGGCATTCATCCACAATAAATTATCAGATTCTCGGTATAATATATGGTCTCTTCTAAGAATCTCAATATTCTTCATTCTATTTTTTAATATTTCTCCATTTTTATCGAGACTTTGAATTTTGCGTGCATTTAATTCATTTATCATTAACTTCAAAGTTTCTTTTGGATCACCTATAATACCCCATGGATTATAGGATAATCCGATTTCACTGGCTTCAACATCTATTTGAATCATTTCCATTCTTTTACTCGGGACTTTGAAATTAGCTGTATCATCTTCAGTAAGACGATTTCCAACCACAATCAATAAATCTGATTTAGTGCGTATAAATTTGTGATTCGGTTTCTCTCCAAATAACCCTACTGTACCAAAGTAAAGATTTTCATCTGATTGATTTGTAATCATTATGCCTTTACCAGAAATTGTAGAAAAAACAGGAGCTAGAAGAATTTTACTAAGCATTTTTACCTCTTCAAAAGCTCCTGATATTAATGCACCTGAGCCACAATAAATTGCAGGTTGACTTGAATTTTCAATCATTGAAACTGCTTGTTCTATTTCATTAGGAGCTGCAATAGCTCTACAAGAATTTAATGAACAGCTTCCTCCAATCCTAGGTATGAATTCCTTTAATTTTATTTCATTAGAATTCATTACATCTTCAGAGATCACCAGAGCTGTAGGACCTGGTCTGCCATTAATGGCTTGCTTAACAGCATATTTTAAAAAACGAGGCAAATGTTCAGGATTAAGTACTGTTCCAGTCCATTTTGTTACCGCTTCAAGAGTTTTAGTGACATTGATATCATGGGGAATATTTTTTAAAAAATCAGTGGATTTTACTACTCCTGCAATTGCTAAAACAGGAGACGCAGAACCTTTTGCTTCAGCTAAAGCAATGGAAAAATTCATGGAACCTGCTGCTCCTGCATCACAAACGCCTAATGATCCCAATACTCTTGAGTATGCATCTGCTGCAAATGCCGCGTTCCGTTCATCATTAAATAATATATGTTCAATCCCTTCAGTTGCCAAAATTCCATCATAAAGGCTTAAAGTATGACCATCTGGAATTCCAAAAACATGTGCAACTCCATGCGATCTTAAAAAATTAGCAATACCATGTCCCGCTAGAATCGGATCTTTAGAATTCTTAATTTCTTCCATATTTTTGTATTACTTTTAAATACTAATAATGTATGTCTTATGAAAAATAAATACAAATTTAAGAATGATTTAAAATTGAATGAATGTAATTGAATTCAGACCAGAGAGAGGGATTCTAAATGACCAATATAATTCTATTTAATACTAGTAAAATGTAAATATGAAAAATTAAAGAGGATTTGGTTCTAATTACGATTATATTACAGTAAAGGTTTACCACAATAAGGGCAAAATTTAAAATCCAAATCTTTACCACATGAATGGCAAAATTTCGAGGATTCTACTTCTTGAGTAGCTTTAGGAATAGATGGGAGCTGTCTTGTAGTCTTAATTGTTGATTCTGGAGTAGCTGCTTTCAATCTTTCTTCTTCTTTCTTAGCTGCTAATCTTACTTGAAAAGCTTCTCTTCTTTCGGCTTCTAACTCATCAACAGTTTTCATTCCTTCTTCTTTAACCCATCCTTGAACCTTCGGTCTCTTCAATTCATTTTCAGGCACTTTTTCTAACTCAACATCTCTTGTTTCGGAAATAGGAGCCACAACTTTTTGCTGGTCTTTCTTTTCCCTAGCTTGTTTTACCAAAACTTGAGTGGTTTTCATAATTTGGTGAGGATTAATATTTGGGATGGCGATTGTTCTTAATACCCATCCTACAATCATATTTTGATTTGGAAAACCTTGGTCTCCAACATCTTCATCCTTATAGATAAAAGAATCAATAATATCATTTCCCTTCAGAAGTCTTGAAGCCCATTTATCATTGATCAATCCTAATTGAACACGATAAGAAGTGCCAGGTATTCCCAACTGACTACTCAAAGGAATAAAACCTTGTTCGGTCATTTTAATCAATTAATTATTGTTAGTTATTCAGATAATGTAGTATATAAATTATATACATATAAATGTGTTAGAAACATCCAAAAAAATAAAGATAAATATGGGAACTAGTATTGTGATATTGAAATGACAGTTATAATTCCTAAAGAAGCATATTATACCATTGTTGCAGCAACCGTGAGGTTTGCGAATCAAAGGATTCCAAAAGATGATTGGTTAGAAGTAAGTGGCATTTTTATCGGTAAAAACGAAGGGGATGATGTCATCATCACACAAGCTTATCCAATAATGCATCAAGAATTAGATAAAGACGCAGTAATTGATCAATACAAGTGGAGTGATGAAGATTATGAAGCATTGTATATTATTGATGAAGAGGCATTCTCTAAAGGAGAATTTACAGTTGGGTGGTGGCATAGTCATCCCGGTTTTAAAGTAATGATGAGTCATATAGATATTAAAACAACTCTGAGTTTCCAAACAAATAATCCCTTAGCAATTTCCTTAGTTTTCAATCCTGAACGCCTGATTCGTCAAATCGAATTACCAAGTAGAAAAGGGGATCCAGTAATTCAGCTTGAGCACGATCCTGGATTTAAAATATTTCGATTAGATGACGTGTCAAAAGGAATTGTTGCATCTTATTCTCCAATAGATTTTAAAGTTTTAGGCTTTGAGACAATGGAACAATTGATCGCTCAAACCCAAAAGTTCATAATAGATATCGCAACTTTCTTTCCAAGAGAAAATTTATTAGAAACTTATAACCAATTTATTGAACAACGAATTAATGAACTCAATTCAATGCTACTTGGCACTGAAGAATATATTAGAACACTCATTAGAAAAGGAGAGTCCCAAAGAATACAAGAAGTTCTCCAGAATCAAGTTCGGAGCATTCGCCAATATGTCGCAGAAACATTCATTAAAATTGAAAACATGAAAGAATTTACCAAGTATCTAGAATATAAAGAAAGAAGCACCACAATACCAAGAGTGGAAGAAATTTTATCATCTTGGCATGAAACAGTTTCAAATTTGAATGATAAACTAGCAGAAATTGCTAAGAAATACTGAACTTTTATAATCACTTTAGAAAATAAGAACGCTCTCTTTTTTTTTAAATAAGACTTTATTAAATCTCACTTGATGACAGAAGTAGAACTTAGGAGCGAAAGATGTCCTTTTTGTAATGTTGAAATTGATTGGAATAACTTACCCGAACCAGCTACCTTTAAAGTTAAGTGCCCTAATTGTGGTAAGGGTCTCAATCTCATAAAAATACGATTTCTTTAGTCTCATAAAATTTCAAAAAGGAAGAAATAACGAATTTCCATTTTTTTCCATCCTTTTATGTTAACTTTTTAAATCACATGAGTTGAATCTGAAAATCAGTCATACGAGAACCCTTGTATGCAATGAATTCCCCATTGGTAATCTTAAATCACCATATATCTCGAGTCTACTAGATGGATTTTATTTAAACTAAATTTAAACTATAAATTTTAGTAATTCTTGTTTCAAGTTCTCAGCTATTTCAGCTTTTTTCTGTGTCTCATAATTATATCAAACATTATGAGATACAACTCTCTGTTGAAATAAACAACTCTGAAAGGATATAATATTCTTTTATAAAATCATAGATTCATGGTTATATACCTATTATAATTTACTAATATGCAATATTCTTGCGATTTCGATATCTTTATTTTCAATAATTGATAAAAATGTAACATAACTTAAGAAATTCAAAAATGTCAAAAATAAGAAAATGTGATTAAGTTGATGAAAAACAAATCATTAAAGTTTGTTGGAGTTTTCATAGTATTATCCCTGGTATTAGTTAACTTTTCAGTTTTCACGTTTCTATCTCACGAGCAAAAGCCAATAACTACAAAAAGTAAGTTTATTAAACCTATCACATCAGATCCAAACGATTTTATCTCAGTTTGGAACACAACAAAGACTAGCTCGGGTTCCAGCAACAGTAATCAAGTCCGCTTGCCTTTGGAATGGAATGGAAATTACTCCTTCACGGTATTTTGGGGCGATGGAAACAGCAATATAATCACGATTTCTAGTGACCCTAACGTTACACATACCTATGCGTCCGAGGGGATTTACACCATTACGATCACAGGAATGATCATTGGTTGGTGTTTTAATGATGAAGGAGATCTGTTAAAGATAATTGAGATCGAACAATGGGGATGCTTACGATTAGGAAATTCAGGATCTTATTTTGAAGGGTGTGAAAATTTAGTAATCACAGCTATCGATAATTTAAATTTAACGGGAACTACCACTCTACGTAGCGCTTTTTTTAACTGCCCTAACCTTGGTGATAGCGGCAATATGAATGGATGGGATGTCTCGAATGTAACAGATATGGGATGGATGTTCTGTATATGGGCAGGGAAGGGAACATTTAACCAACCTATCGGTGCTTGGAACGTCTCGAGCGCAACAAACATGCATGGGATGTTTAGGGGGGAATATTCATTCAACCAGCCCATTAGTAATTGGAATGTCTCAAGCGTGACAGATATGAATTGCATGTTCCAAGATGCTCGTTCATTCAATCAGCCCATTGATAATTGGGATGTCTCAAGCGTAACAGACATGAATTCGATGTTCCACCTTGCTATAAAATTCGACCAGTCCCTTAGTACTTGGGACGTCTCGAGTGTAACAGATATGGGTTCGATGTTCAGCTTTGCTATAAAATTCGACCAGTCCCTTGGTACTTGGGACGTCTCAAGTGTGACAACCATGAGTAATATGTTATTAGCAGTTACACTATCGACGCTTAATTATGATAATTTGTTATTAGGTTGGTCGCAATTACCCTTGCAAATTGGAGTAGACTTTCACGCAGGTCGTTCAAAATTTAGCAGTGAAGCAGCAGATGCAAGGCAATTTATTATTGCTAACTTTTCTTGGACGATAACGGATGGAGGACTCGATACACCAATAATTCCAGGTTATAATTTAATATTGCTTGTTTCAGTGCTATTTATAACCATTGCTATAGTGATTAAAAAAAAGCTTGATATGTAATAAAAAAC
>CAZOYD010000049.1:18997-25116 GCA_964583985.1 uncultured archaeon | reverse complement strand
AATAGGATACTTAAGAAAATGTGCTTATTGATTATAATTTTATGGTTCTGGTTTGTAGGTATAAAATTTTTAATATTCTATTGATTTATTGGATATTAATGACTAATTTCTTGATTACAATTATAATTTCTTTAGTATTGGCAACATTATTCTTCATAGCAGAATTCTTTGATAAAAAACATCCACGTCTTCATGTTTCCTTTATCGGTGGAATATCATTGGCATATTTTTTTTTGGTTGTTCTTCCTGAAATTTCAGAGAATTTTCCTGAAAATCCCTTTAATTTAGTAATATTTGAATATCTTTTTGTAGTAGGAGGTTTTGTATTTGTCCATACTTCTGAAAAATTAATTTTACAAAAGGTAGAGTCAAAATCTCAAAAGAGGATGAGGAAATTAATTGAAAAGGAAAAAACTTTGGAGGAAGTGGAAAAAAATATGGAACACGTATTAACAAATCAAATTAAAAATGAAACTTTAGATGAACTGGCTTTAAAAGATATTGCTCAAACCCTTAGCGGGCTATATGTGAAAGAAAATGAGTTCCAAAATGAAATTAATAGATATAAATTGAAAATTCAAGACCATATCAGCGAGGATTTAAGGAAATTTCGTTTTTTTACTAATTTTACTTACCATATTTTAGTTGGAATAATTCTTGTAGGACTTTTAAATGATGATCTAATCCCTAATCCTATCATTCCTGGTATCTTATTTTTCTTTTTTGCTTGGTTTAGAACGATAATCTCTCATCGTTCAGAAGCACATATTATCTTTAGCGATCTAGATATCTGTGAAATTGATGAAACTAAACCAAACTCAGTAATAAGGTATCTAATTTCATGGGCAGTTCCAATTGGGGTATTGGTCGGTTTAATCTTCGAAATAATATTTCCTATTGATTTGGAAATGTTATACGTGTTATATTCATTTATCTCTGGAGTGATAATGTATACCATCTTTCGAGAAGTAATACCCGAAAAAGAGAAAGGAAAGATAGGTTTTTTTCTCATTGGATTCTTTGGATATACCGTGTTGATAATCATAATAAACATCTTCTCAAGCGTAATTTAAGTGTACTTACGCATACTATATTGCCCATAAAGAAAAGTGGATATGTTTGGATTGTCTACAGCTCATAAGGGAGGAGTTTAAAGAAAAATCCATACTAAATGAAAAAAGCAAGCAATATGGAGATTATGAATTTATGCATTTTAGAACTATTTTAAAATAAAATATTTATGATTTAAAACCTTTCTTTGACATTAACCAATAAAATTTAGTATTAATATTTTTAAATTCTTTGAATAAGAGTAAGAATCTTTATATTTTTCAGTCTTAATTCATTACTAATATGGTGAGAAACTAATATGATAAAAAAAACTTTTAAAGAAATTTTGAATATAGACGATGATGATTACAAAATTATAGAAATGATAGAGAAGGATCCATCTATTACCCACTCCAAAATTGCTCAGGAGATTGAGAAATCTCAACCCGCAGTCGGAGCAAGAATTATTAAGCTTGAACGCAAGCATCTCTTAACGAAGCAAGTTGGATTTAACATTAAGGAAGTAGATATTAAAACTGCAATTGTTTTCATTTCGACCAAAGATGTAGAGGGGGTAGTCACCAAAATCTCTAATTGTCCCTTCATTAATCATGCTTTCAAAATATCAGGAGAGTTCAACTTATTATGTTTTATTGCTGCAACAGATCTTCAAACAATCGAAAAGTTAGTAGATGTATGCTTTCGAAAGGATCCTAATGTTATTAACGTTAAGACCAATATTTTAATAGAATCTGTTCATGATTTCGTGGTTCCTATCGATTTCCAGATAGAGAAATTCGATTTTCATTCTTCAAATTGTGGTCCTGAATGTAATATGAATATGAATCTTCCAAAATATCAGTTCACTAGAATTGAGGAAGAGGAAGAATAAAAAAAGTATTTTAAACCAATCCTTGGGTTTTGGCAATTTTAACTTTACATTTCGCTCCACAACCCTCCTCTAATGAAGGATTGTGTTCTTCTGAATCGAAATCAATGGGTAAAATCAAATCTTTTGATATTTCTGTAACCACTTCCATTGAACATGAATGAATATCTGGATTGTTACGAAAATGATAATTGACGATATTATCTAATTTATCAAGTTTTGAACTTGCAAGCAGAACACAAATGTTATGTTCTCCGCTTAATCGAAAAGCATTAAGTATAAAGGGACAAAATTTGGCCATTTCGATTATTTCATCTGGTTTTCTTGTATTCACTTCAACAGTAGCAAGGAAAAGATCTACTTTTTTAAAATTAATGCCTGGTTGAAATTGTAACACTCCATCCTTTTCCAATTTTTTAATACGCATTCCAACTGTTGGTTGGCTCCTATTGATATTTTCGGCAATTTGGGTGTGAGTAAGGCTAGGGTTTTCTTGAACCAAGCTAATTATTTGGCGATCGATATCATCTAGTTTTAATTTTTCTGAGATCATTAACTTTATCTCTATAAATAAATATTCCTTAGGGAGGAATAATTACTCATCATTTATAATTGTAAATATCAGTATCACTTTCAGAATTAGAGTTAATTTTTATTTTTTTTTAACATACTATCTTAATCGATAGTTATGGCTTCGAATTTACATGCCGTAGTACAAAGGTGACATTTTACGCACATGTCTTCTCGATCTTCTATAACCACGCATTTTGGTTCAGTATCTTTATCAATTACTTCATATATGCCCCGAAAACATGCGTTTTCACAAGCAAATGACGAACATACACTACACTTGCTTGTATCAACGTGATGGAACTTATAATTATCGATACTTTTTGAATTTTTAGCGTTATTCATATATACATTCTAACTGATTAAAGTTTTTATCTGTTCAGATTATAATATATAACAAAATCATTAAATTTTTAAGACTAATTACTTAGATAAATTCTGATATTTTTTTTTAGCATAAATATGGTAACATAGCACATATTCCTCTAGTCAAAATATATAAATTAAACTAAATAATTGTTTATAGTATTTCTAATCGATTCCTAAACGAAATTCCATACAATCTTGAAAATAATTCAGCACACGTTCACGATCTCGGGCGATTTACTTGATTAATAATACAAGAATGAAGATTTTGATTAATCTCTTTTAATATCTTGATTATTTTTTCGAGGATCCTTTAGGAGATAACTAAATTCGTGGGAAATTTTATATTTCATTATCAGAAGTTTTAATATTCCAAATTTTTCTCATTGAATATTAGATAATAATTAAAAATTATATAGGAAGTGATATACATGATGGAAGAAAAAGAAAAATTTGTATCATCTCCAGATGTTTGCTCATGGGCAGATGATGAAACTGAGAACTATCATTTTGAGGTTACTATGCCTGGCGTTGAAAAAGATACAATTAAGTTAAAAGTTCACGAAGATTCGTTTTTCGTGAAAGGAGAAACTGAAAATACCGTATATGTAGGAAGCTATGCTATATGTTGCCCTATTAAACCAGAAGAAGCTAAAGCGGTATACAAAAATGGAATCTTAAAAATTGACATTCCTTTTAAGGATCCGATGGAGGATGCTGTGGACGTTCCAATTGATTAATAAATTTGATGGTGATATAAATGTCTGAAAAAAAAGAAAAAACACATGTTTCTCCAGAAATTTTAATGTATCCAAATGACGATCACGATACCTATTTCATTGAAGTAAATCTACCTGGAGTTGAAAAAGAAAGTATTATCCTAAAAATGCAAGAAGATTCTTTTTTTATTAGCGGTGAAAGAGAAGATAAAATATATATTGGAACTTATGCAGTATGTTGCCCAATTGCAGCGAAAAAAGCAAAGGCACGATTAAAAAATGGACAATTAAGAATAGAAGTACCCTTTCAAGAGCCAGAATTTCATAGTGTGGACGTGAATATTGAATAAATTTTTTTCCTTTTTCATTTTTTATAATTAATGAGCTCAGAAAATATAATAATTTTTATAGATAATAGCAATTTGTTTCATTCTTTTCAATCACTTAATTTTCATTGTGATTATAATAAGTTTAAGAAAGTTATCTTAGGAAAAAGAAACTTGCTTGAAGCTAATATTTATACCGGATTAATGTATCCTGTAAGAGATAAAGAAAAAGCATGGTTTAGTTCATTAAATAAAATGGGGTATAATTTAAAAACTCGGGCAATTAAAGTAGCTCCTAACGGAAAGAAAGTTGAAAAAAGGATCGATGTTTTGATGGCCGTTGATATTATATCAGCAGCTTATGAAAAACGAGTTGATACGATAATTATTGTAAGCGGAGATAGTGATTTTGTACCCGTCGTCAAAAAACTGAAGGACTTAAAGAAAAGCGTTGAAATATGGGCATTTAAAAGGCTTTTATCCCAGCAGTTGATTGATATATTGGATCCAGTAAATATATACTTAATTGATGATTTTTTAGACCAAATTAGATTACAATGAATTCTTCACACGATTGGCATATTAATACTCGATTTCAACCTTTTTTATATAATCAAATGCAGAATATGCGGCGATAACGCCCTCAGCAACTCCAGTAATCGCTTGTTTAAAAGGAGCGTCAGCAACATCTCCCGCAGCAAAGATTCCCGGTATGTTCGTTTCTGATTTTCTACTAATCATAATTTCTCCTTTTTTATTTGTTTTAACACCTATTCTTTGAGCGATCTCTGAATTAGGGATGGAACCAATCTCAATAAAAACACCATCAACCTCGAGTTCTTTTCCATTATCAAAAATTACCCGGTCAAGTTTTGTTTTACCGACAATTTCCACCACGTTTGTATTATTGATTATTTCGATTTTCTCATTTGCGTAAACCTTCTTCTTATTGATGGGTTCGGCTCTTATTTCTTCTTTACGATAAATGATATACACTTTTTTAGCATTTTGAGACAAAAATAAAGCCTCTTTAGCAGCTGAATCACTACCTCCAATAACACACACGATTTTATCTGCATAAAAGGGGCCATCACAAGTAGCACAATAAGAAACTCCTTTCCCAGCAAATTGTTCCTCTCCAGGAATTCCCAACTTTTTCCTTTCTGATCCAGTTGCGATACAAATCGATTTTGCTTTGAATTTTTGAAAAAAAGAATGCATTTTAAAACAATCTCCACTATTTTCGATACTCCTAATCTCATCGGTAATATATGGTATGTTCAATGAGTTCATGTGTTCCTTGAACATTTCCATTAGCCCTTGACCGCTTGTTGAGGTGACTCCCGGATAATTCTCGACAATATCCGTGGTAGCTATTAATCCTCCAAATATTTTACCAATGATTAACACATCTAACGCGAAGCGAGCGGCATAAATAGCACATGCTATTGCAGTCGGTCCACCACCCAAGATCACTAGATCATACGTTTTTTCTAAATCTAAACTATCCATGTCAATGTTGTACAATTTATTTTCCTCCTATCAATTCAAATAAAACTTCTTCAGGTCCTACCATCCCATTAAATGTTTTTGCATCATTTATTACGGTATATGGGACACTTGAAACATCATAAGATTCACTAATGTCTGGATGTGCCATGATATCAATAATAACTGATCTTATTTTACCATTTGAAGCAATTGCGAATTTATTTACGAAACTTATTATCTCTGGGCAATATGCACAAGAATTTGTAATCATTACCTTTATGATTGAAGATCTAATCTTATTAATATTTTCTTTGATGACCAATTCATAATAATTTGGGTCTCCTGAAAAAGTAATTAATGTTTCAACGAAGGATCGAATTTCAGGACCAAATGGTTTTGCTAAATAACGAATTATTTCTTTCCCTTTATCATTGATGAATAAAATGGCAGGAAAGTGGGTGATATCAAAATTCTGTGAGATAATTGGATCAGAAATTTCTTTGATTGATAAGAAATTATTAGAACTATCTTTATAGACTTTAAGGATAGATCTAATATTTTCATTATCCACAAGATTAGTACCCACAAATAATGATAATTCCACTGGTTTTGTGAGCTTTACCATCTCCTCACGGATTAATTTGTTAAAAATGTAAGCTATAGGCATTTTATCTCTCTGGTGAATAATTAAATATTAAAAAATGAATC
>CAZOYD010000049.1:0-18897 GCA_964583985.1 uncultured archaeon | reverse complement strand
ACACGTTGAATATCATATCGTTCTGCAAATTCGGAATTTTCATCAATTGATAATTCTTCGATCGTTAGCAAGTTATTTGAATTTTCTTCATACACTTTTAATAAAGACATGAATTGACCGCAATCCATGCAAGCCCTAATTTTGGTCCCATCAGCTCGAGCGCTTTGAGATGTAAAAACCTTTAACTTCACGGGTCTTTTTAATTTAGCCATTTCCTGCTTGATTATTTCTCGATATTTATCATCTTGAGACATTTTAATCCCCCCTTTTTGTAATTTTTTTAGGCATACATGCCACCAAAATCTCGTTGGCCTTTTGTTAGTCTATCTAATAAATCTTGAGGTGAAAACATTCCATAGATGTTTTCTTTTTCATTAACAACCGTATGTGGAACTCCTTGAACTTGATATTTCATTGCCATATCTGGATTTAAATTTACATCAATTACTTCAGCTGTTATTTTTCCTTTAGAGACTATGGCGAATAAAGTCACTACAGGCACGGTTGCGGGACAATATGGACACGTTGGGGTGATAAAGATCTTCATATTTGATTGAGTAATTTTTTTAAGATGGGATTGAATTTGGTCAGTATAAAAAGGTCTCACTCCAGAAAAATATTGAATGCTATTAAGGAAAGGCACGAATTCTGAGCCTGAAGGACTAGCTGAGTATCTGATTATCTCTTTTCCATTTTCATCAACAAAGAGAATCGCAGGAATTCGATTCACGTTATATTGTTTTGTTATTTCTTTATTCTCCTCTGTTGATATCTCTTCATGATCCAATTTACCATCTGAAAGCTCTGAAAGGGTCTTTAATAGATCATGTGTCCCCTCACAAGCCATGCACATCCGTTTTTTTGTACCGTCTTCCTGAGTTTTAAAATCCGTGAAAAGTTTTAATGTAACCTTGTTTTTTAATTTACTCAGTTCAATTTTTATATTATTCAATTCATTTTCAGAAAATAACACTTCATCACCCATTTCTCGATAATCTAGTATTCATAGGGAATCCTACTCTTATAATAGTTTTTTCTTTAAATTATAATATTGAATTGATTCAATTAAGGTTAGGATAAATAAAATCTTAAATGAATTTATACAATGATATAACTTTACTTATATATCTTACTCTTATAGACACGCTATATTCTTTAAACCACATGTTTTATATCATTTGAATGGTATCTTTTATATGTCAGAATAAAATTAATCAGATTAATTATTTCAGAACTATTAAGAGTGTATTAATGAAGAATGCTTCCGACATATTCATCAGCAATAATATACATTGATTTAAATGGATCAAGTGAACCAAAAATCAATTTTTGGTATCCCCATGAACTTCCAGAACATATGAGATCATTGATTGCCATGAAGTGTAGTTCTATTATTTCTGAAGATATGACTTTTATACCTGAAGTGCTTTTAGTATTCCCCCTACCCTCATTGAAATCAAAAATGCTGATTAAATATTTTGAGAGACAAGAATCGTCAGGACAAGAAATTCCAAGGCGATCGGCATTAATATTTGTAT
This sequence comes from uncultured archaeon, assembly GCA_964583985.1. Lineage (GTDB taxonomy): Archaea > Asgardarchaeota > Lokiarchaeia > Sigyniarchaeales > SOKP01 > SOKP01. The sequence continues at coordinate 17,359 of CAZOYD010000049.1, read as the reverse complement.
TTTCTCAAGAAAATGATGTGATTTATTATAGATACATGAGCTATATTGATTCTTATTTCTCCGATACAATAAAAAATATTAAAGAGCTTGAGACGAATATGAACGACTCTCAAACGATTTTCGCTGAAATCGTCAAGTTAAAAGATACACTCATCGAATCCACTGATTATTTACATTCAAAAAGTCAATTTTTGTTAAAATCACAAGATTTTCAAGATTCTCCAACAGATACCGATTTGCAAATAGAACCTCAATCCAAATTTAAAGTAGTCATTTTAGGAGATCCCAGTGTCGGTAAAACGTCTAGTATCTTACGGTTTACGGATAATGTTTTTCTACGTGCTTATATTCCAACAATGGGATTAAATATAACCCAAAAAAGATTTAAAGTAAATAAAAATTCCTTAGAGTTAATATTATGGGATGTAGGTGGACAAACTCATTTTGAAACGATAAGAAAACAATTTTATGAGGGTGCAAGTGCGTATATTTTATTATTTGATCTTACTAATGCAAAATCGTTTGCAAAAATACCAAAATGGCATGAAGACATTGTGAGTTATCTTGGAAAAAAGTCGCAGATTAAAGGTTATCTAATAGGAAATAAAATCGATTTGATTAAAGACAGGATTGTTAGCGTAATAGATGGAATTAGACTTGCAAAAGCATTGGACGTTGATTATTTTGAATCTTCTGCATTAACTGGACACAACATAGAGTTTTATTTCAAAAAAATATCAAATGATTTATTATAATAAAAAATTGACAAAATTGGTCAATGAATCGGAAATTTGAAATGATTCTAAGATGGATTTTTTATAATAGTAATTCACATGGATCTTTGAGTTTGAGGTTAATCAACTTCTTTCTTCCGTAAAATTTCATTATCCAAAATGCATCGGGACAATAAGTTGTTAAATATCCATGACAATTTTCGGGGGGTAAATTATTTTCAAATTCAATAAAATCCTCCATCCTCTTAAGAGCAATCTTCTCAGCAATATCTACTCTTAGCTGGTGTCCCACACCACCTCCACAACAAGCATGAGGTACATCAAAGACTTTATAACCGCTTCTTTCATAAATATCATTTAATTGGTTCTCTATATCTGGAGATTCAATATACTTCATGGGACAGGCATGTTGAATCACCAAGTTTCCTGTCTTTTTTTCATTTAAGGGAGTTAAGTATTGCGTAAAATACTTAATATCAATCCCAAGTTCACTATAATGCTTTTTAAAAATCATGTAACAACTGGGACAAGTCGTAATTATTGTCTTATAACCGTTTTGAATGAATATTTGCTTATTTTTCTCCACTAATAGTTCATACGTTTTTAATTCCCCTGTACATAAGATTGGATATCCACAACACATTTCTTGTTCAATTATGGTAAAATTAATATTGTTTTTAATTAAATAACGCGCAATGTTTTCAGCGTATTTAGGTGTTTTGACCGTGGTAAAACACCCAAAATATAGTAAAGTATCACTTTCCTTTGGTATTCCATCGGGTAGTTTAACTCGGCTTTTATTTTTTATAAATGGTGTTCCAAATACCTTTAAAGCTTCAATTAATGAATTTAGTCCTTCAATCTCATTACCATCTTTTAAAAATTTTTGTTTAAGCAAGAAACGTTCAAATTGCATACCACAAGCTCCACAATGAACGCAATTATATATCTTAAAATAGTCCTCTTGCTTGAATGAATAAGAATTTGCATCTTTAAGGAGATTTAGTACATCTTGATTTGTCAAGAAATGATCAGGATCAGCTTTTTCACAGGGACAATCAAAATCTTCATTCATGATCTAATTTAAAGTAGTAATTCGAATATATCCTTAGCTTTTGGTTTTATTTTACAGATCTTGCTAAACCGTGCTAAAATCCACCAACAACTAGGACAATAAGTCGTTGCATAATCGATCTCATCTTTGTCAAAATCCTCCATTCTCTTATGAGCAATTGCCTCTATAATGTCCGTGCGATGCATGTATCCTATGCCACCCCCACAACACCACATTGGAATATTTTTTACGTCATATCCACTTTTTTGGAGTATTTTATCAACCATTTTATCCACACCTTCTCTACCCCTGTTAATAAGTTGACATAAATGTTGTACTCCTATATTCCCTTTCTTTTTGTCTTTAGAAGGTCTCAAATAATCACTAATATAGACAAATTCGATTTTATTTTTCATTTCTGGGGCATAATATTTACTAAATAGAAAATAACACGCAGGACACAAGCAAATTATCTTCCTAAACTTGTGAAAAATTTCAATGTTTTCCTTTTTACATATTTCAAACTCTTCCATTGAACCACTTGCAAACCACGGCCATCCACAACAGATTTCCTCATCTAAAATGGTAAAATCGATGTCTTGTTTGAGAAGATATTGAAGGGAATGCTCCGTATATCGGGGAATTCTTATTGTTGAAAGACAACCCATAAAAAACAACGTGTCGGATGTCTCTGGAATTCCTTCAGGACGTTTAATACGCATCTTTTTAGAAGGATATGGGGTTCGATTCTTCTGAAAACATTCTTTTAATTCCTTTAATCCTTCAAATATATTTCCATCTTTGAGAAACTTCTCCTTTAACTGAATTCTCTCTTCTTCAGTTTTGCATTCTCCACAATCAACGCAATTATATATCTGATAATAATCTTCATTAGAAAATTGAAATTTTTCCTTATTTTGAATTAATTCGCTTATTTTCTCATCAGATAGAAAATTCTCTGGATCAATTTCTTCTGTAGGGTAATTCTTTCTACCTTTAATCCTTTCTTTCACCACTGTTTCCACCAAATATTTGAAGTATGTAATTACTATTAAAAATTGGGTTTAAAGATTATAAACGAATAATTAACAATATATTTTTCAAAAAAGAATATATTAATAATTAAGACTAACTTTAATTTATTTTTTTAATTATGATTGATGATTTACTAATAATAAATGAATCGGGTGCACTTTTATTTAACTGGCATCCTGAAATGGCTATTGATGAGGGTAAGGATGATTTATTAAGCGGATTTTTAACAGCATTAAACAGTTTCGCTTCCGTTGAACGAGGAGAAGATATAAAATCTTTAAAATTAAAAGAAACCACAATTATTTTTGAAAAGTTCGATGAGTTCGTGCAAAATCTTACTTTTGTAGTGACTACAAAAAATGACAATTTAATTGATCTCTTGCATCTATTCATCCATAAAGTTATGGATCAATTTACGAGTGAATTTAAAGGACATTTAAACAAAGAATTTGATGGGGGCATCACCATATTCCGTAATTTTAATGAGAAACTCAAAGAAATAATTGAAGGATTGGGATTAGATATATTAGCAGAATTAATTCAAAAAGTTAATGAGGATAAGCTATTAAAATCAATAATTTATCTTGAACCGAAAGATGGAAAGATTTTTTATATTCAAGCTAAGCATTACATAAATAAAGAAAAAATAATTTATCTGATTCCACTGTTATTAAATTCTGCTAAATTATTATATAATACAAATTTAAGTGAAGAAATTAATTGGTTCCTATTCAATACCGTTCAAAAAGATACTATGACAGTGGAATTAAGAAAAAAAATTCTTATAATAAAACAATATCAGCAAATAGAAAATATTGAAGAAGAATTAATGTCCGAAGAATATTTCCATAAGAAAGAAAAGAGTTTCAAAAAAATTGATAAAAATATTCACCTTTTTAAGAATATTGAGCTAAATAATAAAATCAAGCAACTTTTTATTGTCGATATCGATGGTAAAATACAATATACAAAGATTATAGATAATAGTGATGATTACTCTGAATTTATTCCAGAAATTATTAGCTTTTTAACAGCGTCAAGAAAAGCATCTAAAGAAATCTACAACAAGATATTATTTAATTGGGCTATTGGAGGAGAAAATTTAACAATCATTTGCGTGAATTTCAATAAATTTGGTTTAATTCTTATTGGAAATACTGGAGCCTTTACAAATTTTATGGATATTCAAAAGATATGTTTCTCAGTTATTGAACAATTATAAAAATGCTGCTATTAAAATAGTGTTTTGAAATTTAAATAATTGCAATAGTTATATTTATAATCAAAAAAATTCATTAATTTGATTATAGATTTATTATTGGTGGAAAAATCATGCCAGCAATATGGGTCGAATTAATGATCCTCCAAACAATCGTAGGTTATTCCTTTGTTGTGGCTAATGCATTAATAGGATTAACAAGTATTAAAGATTTAAATAATCTTAAAGGAGACGTTAGGACTGTTAAATATCATAAAATTTTTGGAAAGATTGAAGGATTAATCTTCTACATAATAACTATCCAATGCTTGTACATGTTTGCTCTTTATGTTCAAGCAAATAATCCACTATTATATATACCTTCAGGTGTCTGGGCTCACTCTTGGATAGGTGGATTTAGTGCTTTAGTCCTCGTAACTTTAAAGATATCAATTGCTCGTTATAAAAAAGATGTGATTTACAAGTATGGAAAGTATATTGGCCCCCTTGGCGTATTGGGATGGAGTTTATCTCATTGGACAAGTTTAGTAAACTATTATTTTGTAACCATAAATTTTTCCCCGATCACCCTCAATATAATTCCAAATACATTCCTATGGGCTGCAATAATTCCATTTCTATTTGGAATTTGTCTCTATCTTATTGTATTGCTTAAGGGAGAGAGGTTTAGTAGTTCAGAAAAAAGAATTAATCTACACGGTGTGGCAATGATTCTACATGGAATTACTTTTGGTTATGAAAGGAGTGCAAAAGAATTAGTTGGAGCTCCCGTTCTATATAAATATGTTTTTCCAAAAACTTATGAATTTCTGGAAAGATATTCAAAATATATTGGATTAGATTTAGAAGAATTAAAAAATTATAATCTCAATGAAGCGATGAAGATTGCAATGCAAAAATTTGAGAACATAGGTATGGCAGAAAAGCTTAAAATCGATTGGATATCTGAAAATGAATTCACTGTCGAATCAATTAATTGTTCTACTGCCGTTGTTAGGTCTTATATGAAGCCAACAGAGCTAACTAATTCAATATGTCCTTGGGGTATACTCGCAGCAACAATTGTTAATGCATTAACAGGAAAAAACATTGAAATAGAACCCAGTCGATTCAATGAGATTGGGGCGAAAAGTAAATTAAAAATATTAGCAGAAGAAAAAAATATAAAATAACCTTTTTTTCTAATTATTATTTTTTTTCTTTAAGTTTAACATCAGTTCGTTGGATTCCTACTTCTTTACTACTTGGAATTGCTGTTCCACAATGATCTCGCTTTGTTTCATTTGCTTTTAGCGCTTTCTCCAATTCGTCCTCTAATTCATCATCAGATAATTCTTTATCAGTCATAATTATAAAACAGTCATGAGAATATTTAAGGATTCTAGTTATGAAATATTTAAAGATAAGATTGGAAAAAATATTCCGTTTATTTATTAAGATAAGCTATAACAGCTTGATCTTTTTCCCTAGGTCTGCGTTCTGGTACTAAAACAAAAGGTTTATCTATAGTTTCATAGAAATCAGCACGCATGTAGAGATTACAATAACAAGTACCATACTCTTTAACATCCAAGGGAGAATAATTGCATGGACATATCAAGTCTCTATCCAAATCTCTATTCCCTGAAGCTAATCGGCAAGGACAGGATTGGTATCCGTACTTATTTTTGTTTACAATTAAACCATCAAGCAATTCATTTAAAGTAGCTTTTTCTTTGTTTAAAATCCAATGATTCTTTTGAGCCACTTTATTACAATATTCCGTCATTCCTTCTTTTGTGTTCATGTCCATAATAATAAATCCACTCTTATTTCATTATCTCCTCATATTTATTTGGATCATATCCAACCACAAATTTATCATCACATACTAAGAATGGATAAGCAATTCTATCTGGCTTATACCTCTCTCTGAGATATTCAAGAACATCTGACTTCTGTTTTAATGAAAGGTTATCTATGTCAATGTATTTATATTTTATATCTTTGTCTTTTAGGTAAGCTTTGCATTTCTTGCACCACATGCAAGTTGATAGGGTATAAATGCTCACTTCATGAGAATCATTCTTACCATCGACTTCATTAAAAAGTTCCACAATAAATTCTGGAATCATAATCATTAAGATGTGTTGTTTTTTGTTATTTAATTCAAAGAACGATTTAAATGATATTAAATTAAGGTTTATAAATTAAAATTATTTTTAGATTTTTGATTTTTTAATATTTTCACGCCAGTTAACATCAATACATTCAAATGCTTTTTCGGTACGATCTCTAATATCAGCATCACAAGACTCAATTAAAATCCCTAAATATTGTAAAGCGCGTTTATCTCCTATTTTCATTAAGCTGTCAATGATTAAGAATAATCTTGCTTTATCTTGATTTTCTTCTGGTTTTTCTAGCTCTTCAGACAAGAATTTAAGTATTGATAATGTAGCTTTTGGATTCCTAATGTCTCCCATTGCCTCGATTATGCGATTTATTACCACTCCATCGTTTTCTTTATCTAAAGCCGTGATTAAAAGATTAACCGCACGCCCCTCTTTTAGATGCCCTAATTTTCTTGCAGCAGCAGCTCTTTCCATGATTTCTCCGTGGAATAATTTTCGTATAGCTTGATTGAATTCGTCATTTTGAGTAACTTTATCCATATAAATATGAAAGATTTTGACCATTAAAATCTGTTTTTTATATTTTATTATGTTTTAGAGCAAGCAGAATTCGTATATAAGTTAAAAAAAAAAGATCTTTATATTTAAAATAAAAATGGGAAATGCTAGATCACAATCAAATTTATATAAAGTTAGAACAATTTATCATTAATTTTCATAATTCTAAAAAAAAGGTTTTTACGATGGAAAGTGAATTAACACATTCGAAATTAAACATGGCCTCGTATGGATTCTCGAAGTTCCTAAGTGAATTCATTGAAATGGCTTTCGCTACATGGGGATTCGCGTTTTATGAATCCGTTTTACACTTAAATCCTCTTTGGGTGGGTATTGGTTTTGGCATTTTCGCAATATGGAATGCGGTTAATGATCCCATTATGGGATTTCTAACTAACCGCCCATTTAAATTTACACGGAGATGGGGTCGTCGTTTTCCATGGATCATCATCGGTGGAATTCCTTATGTCCTGAGTTATACTCTAATTTTCACACCCCCGGGTTCGGAACCTTTAATACTCTTCTTATGGTTAATATTTTCTACATGTCTTTTCGATCTCTTTAATTCGATTTTTTTTATCAATTATGTCAGCCTGTATCCAGATAAATTTAGATCTGTTAAAGAAAGAAGAACTGCTACTGCAATTCAAACACCTATAGGAATCATTGGAATTGCATTAGGGTTTATCATTCCTCCTCTAATAGTAGATGATGCTTTTCCCTCTACATTTATACTGCAAGGGATTATTATGAGTATTGGAGGATTAATAGCACTCGCTTTAGCAATACCAGGCTGTCGAGAAGATCAAGTAACTATTGACAAATACCTTTCAAAAGAAAAAAATCGCGAGACGGACACGAAATTCTTTAGAGCATTAATGGGTTCATTGAAGCAAAAGAATTTTGTAGTTTTCATTATTAGCTACACGTTTTACCGTTTCCTCATAATTTCAATACAAGGTTCCATATATTATGTCGTTACATTTGTAATGGGGGAACAAGAAACGATTATGACCTATCTATCGGCGAGTTTTCTTATTGGTGCCCTGATTAGTTCACCTCTCTGGGCCTTGCTAGCACAACGCACAAATAACAACAAAAAAGTAATGTTAATTTCGAGCATAGTACTGGTTGCTACGACAGTGCCGTTAATGTTCATAGATAATTGGGTTTTTATATTGTTACCTATAGTTTTGTGGGGTGTTGGTGAAGGAGGATATTGGACAATGATAGCACCAGTTTTGGGCGATGTGATAGATGAATCTGTAGTTATTTCTGGTAAGAGACAAGAAGGAATTTATAATGGATTCCTGCAATTCTTCGGACGGTTAGGAATTTTAATGCAAGCTGCTTCTTTTTCAATTATTCATATTATAACCGGATTCACTGTTGATCCTTACTCTGAAGTCGCATTATTTGGAATTAGCCTACACTTCGCACTTATTCCAGCGATAGTAATGTTAATTGGTACTATTATATTTTGGAAATACTACAAATTAACCCCAGATAAAGTTAAGGATCATCAAGAAAGAGTGATAGAACTTAAATTATAACTTAATTTTTTCTTTTTTATATTAGCTCAACGAAAAAGGCTCAAATCAATAGTTTTTGAAAAAAGAAATTAAAATAATAATTATGATCTTTAGTCATAAAGACAATAATAAATAAGTAAATGAACTAGTTATTCTCCCGCTAAAATTTTAATATGTCTCACTCCATCGACGGCATCATCTGCGAAATCATCAGCGCCCAATCGTTTAGCAAGTTCCATATTCAATGGAGCTCCACCAACGATTAATTTTACCTTGTCTCGAAGACCTGCGGATTTTAGAGCTTCATGAGTGGTTTTAATATGTTCTACGGTCATTGTTAATAGGGAGCTTAATGCAACGATTGTGGCCCCTGTTTCTTTTACTTTTTCAACAATGACTTTTTCATCAACATCCATTCCTAAATCATATACTTCAAAACCACTACTAAGCAATAATGATCCTAAGATATTCTTTCCAATATCATGATTGTCTCCCTGTACTGTGGCTATTATTATCTTAGTTTTATCTACTGATTGATCTGCTGCTGCTAAAGCTGGTTGAAGCACTTTAAAAGCCTCTTTCATTGTTTCTCCTGCTAAAACTAATTCTGTCAAATAATATTCCTTTTCTTCGTATCGACGGCCAACTTCATCCATGCCTTTTGTCAAAGCATTTAAAACCTCAAATGGATCCTTTCCATCTACGTCTAAAGCTTCTTTTACAGCTGCTTCTATATCGTCTACTTCCAATTCAATTATAAGTTCTGTTAACTTCTCATACTCCATAATAAACCCTAATGTAGTAAATATGTAATTTATTAATATTATACCTTAAAAATTATAAATATTACTACTCCAATGGTATTGAAATCATAAGATCATAAATAAATATTAACTATAATAGAGTAATTTTCACATTAAAAAAAGAGGGAGGGAAGACCGAAAAATAAAAACCTTTAATAAGGTTTATTTAAAATTAAGGTTAGTTACCATTTAATTAGGAAATTAGGGGATATTTAGTTTTTATTATTTTTTCTGAATTCCCTCTATTATTTATGATCACAAGTTGCTATTTAAAGTTATTTATAACAAGTAGAAATATTCAATCGTTTTTAGAATGTCTTAAATAGTATTTTAAGTGAATATGAACTATAAAAGTCATAATTATTTTTAATGATTAATCATGGAAAGAGAATTTTTCGAGGAACCTCACAGCTCAGATTCAATGGAATATCATAAACTAATAAAAGATAATGATTTAGTGATCCTAGCACGAGATTTGGTCAAAAATTATGAAATAGGAGATTTTATTGTCAAGGCTGTCGATAATGTATCTTTAGAAATAAAAAAAAGCGAATTTGTTGTGATTAAGGGACATTCAGGTGCAGGAAAAACCACTTTACTTAATCTTATAGGTGGACTTGATCTTCCAGAGCAAGGAATAATATATTTTAATGGCGTTGTTATAACGAATATGAATGAGGAGTCATTAGCAACTTTTCGATTAATGAATTCTGGATTCATCTTTCAAAATTATAATCTCATTAGTACTCTAACTGCTGAAGAAAACGTCATGTTTCCGATGAGTCTTGCAGGAGTTAATTTAAAAGATCAAAGAAAACAAGCCATTAGCTTATTATTGAAAATGGGATTAGAAAACAGAAGAGAACATCTACCCTTTCAGTTATCCGCTGGTGAACAGCAAAGGGTGGCCATAGCACGAGCACTTGCCAATAAACCTCCAAATATTTTAGCTGATGAACCTACCGCTAATCTGGACAATAAGACCAGTATTTTCATCCATGGATTATTTAAAGAATTGAAAGAAGAAGGAATTACCATGATTATTGCTACTCACGATGATAACTTAATTGAATTGGCTGATAGAGTTATTTTATTTGAAGATGGAAAAATTATAAATAATAGTTAAAATGGGGTGAAGGGTTTATATCGTTCGATTTTGCATTGAAAGATTTTTATCGGAATAAAGAGCATTCCTTTCCATACGTCATTATTGTCGGTCTAATAATAGCACTAGCTGAATTCTTCATCCTATTTGTTTCATCAATTGGATTGAATGGATTAATACCTCATAATTTTCAAAATGAATTTTATTTTTCAGGAGGATTAAGTATTCTTTATTCTAATTTCACCTTTTTAATAATCATTTTAATAATCGTTTTGGCTTTTGTAATGATCTTAGTTGTCTCAAGCAGTCTTATTCTCTCAAAAAAGCGTGATATTGCTATAATGAAATCCTTAGGAACAATACCAAGGAAACTCTACAGTTATTATCTAACAGAAGTATATGTCATCTTCTTTATGGGATTCATACTAGGACTTATTATGGGCTTGACTGCATTTGGTATCTGTTCTTTATTTCTAAGCAATTTGGGGTTCTCGGGATTTTTTTATTTTGATTTGCTTTTCACACCAATTTTATTTTTAGCTAGCATGTTTGGTATTTTTATCGTACCGGGGGCGATTATACGGAAATTGGCAAGTCAATCGGCTATAAAGGTCTTTTCTAAAGATATCCCGTTTAATATAGATGCTTCGAAAAAAATTGCCTTCATACCTAAATGGATTTCTTCTATAGGTTTCAATTTTAAAATCTCTATATTAAATACATTAAGACGCAAAGGAGAATATAAAAGATTTTTGGTTGTATTTTCTTTAATAGCGATTATTATATTTACTCTAAGCCTTGGGACATTTGTATTAAGCCAATCTTCACAGAATTGGATACAAAAAGCACAAGGAGACAATTTAATCGTAATCGGTCACGAAAATGTAATTCAACAATACGCATTAATGTATGAGATGTTTTCTGACCCCTCAATAATCGTGGATACAGATACGATTGATTTTCTAGACCCCACGTACTTGTTTAATTTTTCAGATATTGAAGAATTTGCGCTTATTCCACAAATTTTAAAAATTGATGAACGACTCATATGTTTTAGTGAAGCGAACGAATTAGATGGATATGTATACCCTGAAAATGGTGGATATCATATAGTTGGTCAAGAAAGGACAGGAAACTTCCCAATTTTAGGAATTAATACCAGTAATTTAATTCAGAATTTTGAAATCGATGGAACTTATTTCACTCCTTCTGACTCGTACATGTACATGTTCATTGGTGATGGTTTAAGCAATAATTTCTTCGATTCTCCATTTGATCAAAGTATGAGAATTGAAGAACTTCAACATACTTTTCATATATCAGGAGTAGTAATTGATCCTTTTTATAGTGGGTATGCCGCTTACATCGATGATGAGATAATGAGAGAAGGATTGAATTTTACAAATCACGAAATTAATCTTGTTGTATTACAGTTAAAATCTGGTATTAATGAGGAAATTGAAAACCAATTAAATCTGATTATCTCAGGGAACTTGGGAGAAAATTTTAGCATGCTCCCTCTCTCTTCCACATTTCAAAAAAATCAAGAATTTATGGAAAATTTAGGTTTATTTCCAAATATTATAATTGTAGCTCTACTGCTAGTCTCCTTACTATCGATTTATAATTATCAAAAAAGTGGGATAATGGAAAAAGCAAAAGATTTTTTAATTATGAGAGCAATTGGCTCAAGTTATAAAAAGATCAAAAGAATTTTATTTCTTGAATCATTTTATGTCATAATTCCATCATTATTTTTTAGTTTGGGAATTGGAATGATACTGAATGCTTTAATATTATTTGATAGAGTTACTTTACCTCCACTTTATGTTCCATTTATTCTTATCATGATATTAATTGGTCTATTTTTGTTATTTAACTTCCTAAGTATTTATTCTCTTATGAAGAAAGTTAAAGTATTTTCTATTAAGGATTTTGAAATTTATTGAGATTGTGGGAATGAAAAAAGTTAAATTAGTAATTTCAGATGAAATATATATAAAAATCGTTCTTTTTCAATAAGTGAAAATTATGTTTTCTCAAGATGATGCCGAAGACATCAATTCCTTTCGAGAGCAAATTAATGAACTAAATGAGGAACTCGATAAAAAAAACAACGAAATCGTTCATTATTCTGAAAAAGTTCATATTCTCGAAAATGAAATCATCAAATTGAGAGAGCTTCTACCTGACGAACCTTCAAAAAAAAAAGGGAAGAAAGTTAAGCAAACAAAATTAGAACTGGAAATTGAAACTAAAGATCAAGAGATGAGAGAGCTTAAGACTCGAATGAGTTACTTAAGGAAAGAAAATATCGATCTCCAAAAGGAACTTAAAAAAGTAAAAGGTTCAGACTCCACGGTCATAAATGTTGAGGATTTGAGACAGAAAGCTCCTTTAAACGTTTTGGTAAAAGAATTGCAGGAAAAGATAAATAAGCAAGAATCATTGATAAAGAGATATCAACATCAAAATAGCGGGAACGATGATTTTCAAGGTATATTAAAAGCTAAAAATGCTGAAATCGAAAATCTTACGATTAAATTAGAGGAATTAAAAGATAATGATTCTAAGCTTATTATTGATGATCTAAAGAATGAAGAGACTATAACTAAGAAAATACTAACGGATTTACAAGAAAAGCATAACAAATTAAAGCGAGAATATGAAGAATTAAAATCCAAGATCAATAAAAAGAAAGAGAAGGATAAAATAAAAGATCGCGAAAGTAAGAGAATTATAGAGTTAGAAGATGAAATTAAAATTCTACGAACTGATTTAAATAGAAAAAATAATTCTCAAGATAGCCCTTTAGAACAAGTAGTTGAGGAATTACAAAACAAACTAAATAAAGCAAAATCAAGGATAGATACCCTTCAAGATCAACTGAAAGGGATTCAAACTCAAAAAATAATAGATTCTCCTCCTTTAGACAAAACTCATAATGTTAGTAATGATAATTTAAAAATGCAAAGAGATTTAGCGAGTTTCTTGCAACAACAATTGGATGATGCTAAAAAAGCACTGAAAACAAAGGTAGATGAAATTGGTACAATCAAAAATGAAGCCATCAGAATTAAGAAACGTTATGAAGATTTAGAAACTCAAATTCAATTCAAAGATAGTACCATTAGGGAATTACGAAATGATTTAGATACTTTAAAATTACAAACTCAACTTCATTCTACTAGCATGCAAGTAGAAAATCCCTCATATGAATTAAGACTTCAAGAATTGAAAAGCATGGTCGAAGATTTAACAAAGCAAAATATTCAACAAAGGTTAGAGATACAACAATTAAGAAAAAATACATGAAACTTTGATTCTTCATGGATATTATTATATTAGGATCAGCAGCAGCAATCCCGATGAAAGAGAGAAATTTACCATCCATTGCATTACGATATCACAACGAACTAATTCTTTTTGATTGTGGAGAAGACGTACAACGTCGGATAATTGAAGCAGGTCTAAAATTTAACAAACCAATGAAAATTCTTATCTCACATTTTCATGGAGACCACATTATTGGGTTACCTGGATTGCTTTTCCGATTTGGATTAATCGAGCGAAATACACCTCTCATAATATACGGACCACGAAATCTCTTCTTATATCTATACCTTCATAAAAAAATTCTTGGACTGAAAGCAAATTATCCAATAAAGATAATGGAAATCGATAATTTAAACAATCAAATTCTTGAATATGATGGTTTAGATTCGGAATATCCAATAAATGAAGAACCTATTGAAAATAATATGATTTTCATTGGAAAGAGATATTCAATCAAGTATACAACCGTTGAACATTCCATTCTTTCATTTGCTTATTCTTTTATTGAAAAACCAAGGAATGGAAAATTCAAGCCTGAAAGAGCATTAGAGCTAGAAATCCCTGAAGGTAAATTATGGAAAAGAATGCAAGAAGGACAAATTATAGAATATAATGGACGTAGCATTAATCCCGAAAAGGAAAAAATTGTAGGTCCTAAACTGCCTGGTCGAAAAATTACTTACTCTGGAGATACTGCACCATCTGATAATTTAATCCTGCTTGGAGAAAATTCAGACGTATTAATACATGAAGCAACATTCTCAAAAGAACTAAAAATAATAGCAGAAGAGAAAAAACATTCGACTTCCGTGGATGCCGCAATGAGCGCTCTGAAAATGAATGCCAAGATGCTAATACTAACTCATATTTCTTCCCGATATCAAGAAGATGCTGTGAATTTATTAGAAGATGCAAAAAATTTGTTTTCAAATACGATTTTAGCAGAGGATCTTTTGAAAATTACGATAAAATGAAATTCATTTAAAAATAGAGACAAAAATATAAATATTTTTTTTTAAAAGCCCCCTGCAATGTGAGGGAGGATAGTAATTTCATCCGTTTCTTTAATAATTGTATCCTCATCAGCGCGCTTGCCATTTATAAGGATTCCAAAACATTTTCCTTCCAAATTGAGCTCTTTCAAGAGATCTTTAACTAACATGCTCTTTTCTGGTTTAAATACTTCGTAAATTCCAGTTTCTAATAATTCATGAGTTTGTTTTATAGTATAACCACCTATTACTAAATAATTTGAACTATTATAATTGAAACTGTACTCCTATTTAAAATTATTTGCTATACCATAAAAGGCGTTAATTTGAAAGAGGTCCATTCATATTTTTAGCAAAAAGTCGGATAGTAGTAGTTAGAACACTCTGGATTGAATTTGGGGCAAATTAACGCTCGAAGAAATATCTTTTCAGTAAAATAAAATTCTTTTTATGGTAACCTAAATTTTATTTAATAACGTTTATATCCTATTGATAGGTTGATCTTAAATTCTTCAAGAGAGTTTTGTAGATTATGGAGATTACTTGGAAAAACTAAGAGATTTTGTAGATCAAGGTGAAATTAATAAGAATAATGAAGATATAAATCAAATTATAAATCAAATAATGGAAGAATCTGCCAATATTGCTACTACTATTTCCGAAACGGGAGAATTCCTTGAAGCTGGAGAATTTCTATATTCGGTCGCATCTATAATTGAAGAAATCGATCATTCAAAATCATTAAAAATACTTGAATTAGTAGAAAGATACTGGGAAAAGCAAATCTCTTCATATAAACTTCAAGCTAAATTACATGAAATTGCCGAAATATATATTCGTTTAGCAGACTTACATGCTGATAAATTTAATGATCACAAACTCGAGAGAAAAAAAATTCGCATTAGCATTAATTTTTTAAAACAAGAAAGTAAATTATTAAAGGATTTTAACGAAATTAGGAAGTTAGCTCAAAATTATCAAAATATTGCTGAATTGTACTTAAAAATCGGTGATTACAAGAGAGCTACTAAATTTTATGCTTTCGTAATTGAAGCATCAAAAAGTTTTCATTATTTTGATTTATTAGCTTATTCCTATCAACAAATTTCTTCATGTTTTCAAGAATTAGATGATTTTGACCGCTCTAATAATTTAATTTTAGATGGTGTTGAATATTTCCTCGATTTATTAGAGGAATATGAAGAAAATAATGATAATTTGACTGTTGCCCAATTATCACAAGTTTTAAGAAAACTTTATGAATTACTCGATGATAAAGAACAATTCGTTAATTATTCTAAGAAGGAAGCGGGAGCATATATAAATTTGGCAGAAGGTTTAGAAAAAGTACCCGAAAATTTTCAGAAAATAGCAACATTTTATCGGGGGGCGGCTCTTTGTTATCAAGAAATCGATAATAATCTAATTGAATCCGCTTCCTGTTTTGTATTAGCAGGCAATTATTCCGAGAAAATTGATGATTATAACGAATCAGCAGTCAATTTCTTTAATGCCGCGGTTACATTTAAAGAAATGAATAATTTAGATATGACTTACAAGCACTTTATAAAAGCAGCTGACAATTATTGGAAAGATGGCAATGTTAATGATTCAACAGAATCTTATTTAAATGCATATGATATAGCGGTTGAAGGAGATTTAGATTATAATCAATTTGGATTGTTCAACCAAATTGTGCGTGGATTAAGCATTATTGCGAAAGAAGGTTTAAAAAATAAGAAATTTTATACCGCTGCTACTTTAATATTAGAAAGTATCAAGTTTTATCAGAAGCTTGATACAGCAAAGGATTTTTTACTTAAAGAAATGGTTAGGAATGTCTACAAATACTACTACAAAGCAGCTAATCTTAAAGAAATTGGCAAATCACATATCGTACAATCCTACGTTTTAGCCGCTATTTCTTCCATATTGAATGGAAGAATTGATAAAGCTCGAGAAATCATTTCAAAATTAAATTCTTCTGGTAATACTGAGAAAAAGTATAAAGAAATGGTTGAAACTATGATTGATTGGATAAATAAAGGAGAACCTATTGAATTTGAAAAATTCTCTTACCCCCTCCAGCGAATAATCGAAAACTCTGAAGAAATCATGTATCTTCTGCGTCTTTTTAAAGGTTACAAAATCTAATTTTCTATAAATCAACGTCCCAAGTATTACATAAATAAAAATAGCTTTTCACTTTTTTTACATTCATGGAAACAAAATAAATTACTATATGATGATACCTAAAAATATTATTCTTAGTTTTGACTTGGACAATACGTTAATCAATAATCGGGAGGGTATTGTAAATTCATTTAACCATGCTCTCCAAAAATTTAATTTACCCTTAAAGGACAAGCAAGATATAGAAAAGATGATAGGAATCCCCCTTCACCAAATGTTCTTGACAATTGCGAAAGATAATATATCAGATCTTGTTCTTACATTTAGAGAGTTCTATGGATGTAAGGGAATTTATCAAGGTCATTTAATTGAAGGAGTCAAGGAAAAATTACAGGAATTAAAGAAACGTGGATTTATTTTAGGAATTATCACTTCAAAAAAACAAGAAATGGCATTAAAAATGGCAAAAATTTTAGCTATTAGTGAATTCTTTGATTACATTATTGGCGAAACCGAAGAAAGAAAGGAATTAGGCAAGTTAGATCCTTCATTTGAGAGCTTTTTTGAAGAACACTATCCTAATTATCAAATTATTGTAATTGGAGATCATCCTAAAGATGCGATGTTATCTAACAATTTAAACTGTCCTTTTATAGGTGTTTTAACTGGTAACCATTCAGCTCAAGAATTAAAGGATTCAAAAAAGGGGAAATCCTTGATTTTAAATAGCGTGAGAGAAATAAA
>CAZOYD010000048.1:0-26129 GCA_964583985.1 uncultured archaeon | reverse complement strand
ATCTTTATTAAATTTTAGAAGGATGTCTGAAAATAATAATTCTGAATCTTCAAAAAATGATGAGGATGGCATATGGATTGGAAAGATGAAAAATGGAAAATTACCAAAGAAGTCTTTCCCTCAGAAATTATCTCCATTATTGGAGATATTTTCGCAGGCATAATATTAACCATCTTGATCTTACCATTTAAAAGTTTTCTCATTTTAATTCTAATAGTACCGGCATTACTTTCAATGAGAGGAAATCTAAGTGGTCCATTTATTGCTCGCACTTCTAGAGACATTATAATTGGAGAATTTAACTTCAAATCTTGGTTTGAAAATGTTTTAGCTACATATGCACTTTCACTTGTAATAGGATTTCTACTGGGTCTTTTTGGAATTCTATTAAACTATTTTATTGTAAAAGTATTTATCATTACTACTGAAATTTTACTTTTAATACCGGTTTATTCGATTTTATTTACAATTACAATTACAATGCCTTTTTCCACAGCTCTTAATATAATAGTCTTTAGGAGAGGCCTTGATCCTAATAATGTTGTTAATCCGATAATGACCGCAGTCGGTGATTTCTTTTCAGTTCTATGTTTTTACATTACAATCATAATGTTGGGGGTTCCTTAAATGGAATACTTTAAAAAAATTTTTAAAGAATCAGTGTTAATTGTAATAATCTCCTCGATAATAGGTTTATTTTCAGGTACTTTTCTTTCAGTTAATAAACAGGTTTTATATAGTTTTCCAATCATTCTGTTAATACTCCCCGCATTAAATTCATTAATTGGAGATATTTCGACAGTTCTCACTTCTCGATTATCTTCACATTTATATTTGGGGAACATTCCTCCTAAAATTCAAAAGACAGAATTTTTAAAAAAAGATTTTTTTGGTTTACTGATAACAATTTTATTAAGTCTTATTGCTTTAATTATTATTGGTTATGCTGTAGGATTTGCTACTAATATTCGTATTGTAAATCCATTATTTATAATTTCAATTATGTTATTGACAATGTTAATTCTTTTCGGTATAATGTTTATACTATTATTTGCAGGATCCGTAATCTTATTTAGGAAAGGATTGGATCCCAATAATTTTTTAATTCCAATAACAACTTCTTTATTAGATTTTTTGACCCCTTTATTTATGATAGTTTTTATTTATTTATTTACTTAAATTTCGTAGGTGAACAAGATAACCAAAAGTAAATTTCCGGGAAAAAGGAAAAAATTTCAATACACGCCTCTTTCTATCAAAGATATTCTTAAAGAAATGAAAATAAGTCTCGACATTATGATTGATTTGGCTTATAGCGCAATTAAATTTGGAAGTAAAGAAATAGCTGACGAAGTTGAGAAAATTGAACGCAGGATTCATGAGTTAACATTCTTGCTAAATGTTCAAGTGATACAAACGAATGCCGGTGGATTTCAAGAGGCTAAGAGTTTAGAGCCGATAGTTGTAATGGGATACTCTATTGATAAAATATCAGATGCTCTCGCTGATATTGCCGAAGTGGTATATATTAATGTTGATATTCAGGAATTTACTCAATTATTTTGGGTGGATGTACCTGAACCAATCATAAAAATTACGATAAAAAAAGGTTGTACCTTGATTGGACAACGTCGACATGATATTCATTTTCGTTCCAATTACGGCGTAGATTTAATTGCAATAAAGAGAGAAGATAAATGGATCTTCAATGAGGAAGAAAAAATTTTAGAAAATGATATCCTCATAATCAAGGGAGAATTGGAGCCAATACAAAATCTTAAAAGTCTCGCGTTCGATGATGAGCCAATCTCATTTAAATTGAAAGAAGTTGATGAAGAATCATTGTTTGATCTTACTAATCCTGATTTATATGAATACTTGCAAGAACTCAAGAGAGATTATATTTACATAACGGATATCTCAGAGACCATGTTAGAACTTTCTTTAGCTTCAATATTTTTGGATAGTTATGAGGTTGCTGAGGATGTATTAGAGATGGAGGAATTGATGGATGGATTAAACATCTCTTTCGAAAAAGATCTATTAGATTTTGCGCATGAGTTTTCTTCCCCCAGAGATCTAACGGGCATAATGCGAATAGCATTTTCTTGCGAACAAATTGCTGATGCTGCAGCACATATTGCAGAAAGTATTTTAAAAGGTTTTGAACCACACGCAATCTTACAAAAAGCTATAGAAGAAACACAAGAAATAGTCGTTCGCGAAACAATATCGAGTGATTCATTTTTCAAGGATAAATCTTATGAAAAACTTCAAGATCACCGATATAAAAGGGGATTTCACATAATTGCTCTTAAGAGAGAAAATACATGGATCTATAGTTTTAAACCAGATTTTATTTTCGAAGAAGGCGATTTAATAATCGGATTAGGTCCCAAAGAGACGGTAAACCAATGGAAAAATTGCGTTCATCCCGATAAGGTTCCTTAATTTAGAGTACAAGGGTGAAATTATTGAAAGAAGAAGAAATTATCTCACGATTTGAAAAAACATTAATCGAAATTGAAGAGAAAATTAATCTTAATTCCAAATCTTATGATTCAGATATTATTATAAAAATTATGAAAGAAATTCTCAAGATTTATAATAGTAATGCCATGATTTTTATTTATGGGGCGGGAAGATCTGGTTTTATCGGACGATGTTTTGCCCAACGCTTGATGCATCTTGGAATCAAATCATGCTTCATATCGGATGCGGTAACATATCGTTATACTGAAAATGATTTACTCTTTATTATCAGTGGAAGTGGAGAGACAACTTCATCTCTAGCTATAGCTTGTAAAGCTAAAGAAATAGGGGGAAAAATTATATTATTTACAGGCAATTTGGATAGTAATATAGCAAGAATTAGCGATTTAACCCTTAAAATTGAGGGAAAAAGCAAAGAAAAAGCAATTTTTCAAAAAACACTAGCACCTTACACCTCCTTATTTGATATTTCTACTCTGGCAATATTAGATTCTATGGGGGGAATTTTAATGGAACAATTAGGTGTGTCAGAAGAATATATTGAAAACCATCATGCTTCAATTGAATGATTTCCCTGAGTACGAATTATGAATGAATTTATTGAGGTAAAATTTATCTCCGAAGAGAAAGGGAAAGGTGCATTTGCTAAGAAATTCATAAAAAAAAAGACTGTTATTGATGTCGCAAATGTAATTTTAATTCCTAATAGAGATTATAATAAAATAAGGAAAACGGTTTTGTATGATTATTGTTATATATGGGGGGATTCAAAAAAACCGGGATTTAAAAATGCTATTACGCTTAGTATCTCTCAATTCATAAATCATTCTTTTAAACCTAATGTCAAATATTTATATGATTATAAAAATAAAGCTATCGAATTTTCTGCTATTAAAGATATAAACGAGGGAGAAGAAATCACAGTCAATTACAATGGAAGGGTTAAAGATAAAACACCACTCTGGTTTGAAGTGATTGAATAAATTCAAATTTCCGTTAAATTATCGATATACTGCTTTTTATAGGATTTCATATCATCTTATAACACTAATTATTTTTCTAACGATCTAAGTGTTGCAAGATTCATGATATCCTCTTTCATATCGTTTTCTTTTGGTGTTTCTAGAATTCCTGGAAGATGTTTGAAACGTTCATCATTAATAAAAAAACCAAAGGCTTCTTTCCCAATTTTTCCTTGGCCTATATGTGTATGGCGGTCAATTCTGGAACCACAATCGTTGATAGCATCATTTAGATGAAAAGCATGTAGGTATTTCAATCCGATGATATCATCAAATTCTATCCACATCTCATCATATTGTTTTTTTGTTCGAAAATCATATCCCGCAGCAAATGAATGGGCAGTATCAAAGCAGACACCAATTCTGTTCTTATTATGCATTTTATCGATTACGCTTTTCAAATGATGAAATTTATGACCTAATCCCTCTCCTTGTCCAGCTGTTGTTTCTAATAAAATTATTACTTTTGATTTCTCTGTTTCTAATATTAATTTATTTAATTGATTAGATATTTGTATTAAAGCTTCTTCTTTTGTAATTAAATCTTTATCTTGCTTAGGTATGACACCAGGATGTATATTTTCAAATTCAATTTCTAATAAGGTAGCTTTATTCAATTCATCAAGCATTGCACGATGTGATTTAGCAAGTTTTTCTTTATCCAAACTTGCAAGATTTATTAAATAACTATTATGAGATATGATAGGCCAAATATTTTTCAATTCTTTTCTTTTTTCAATAAAATCATCAATTTCTTTTTGAACCAATGGTTTATCATTCCAAGATCTGACATTTCTGATGAATAGTTGAATAGATTCACAATTTATTTGTTTTCCTCTTTCTAAAGCTTTAAATTTCCCTCCTTCTATACTAATATGGGCTCCTAAGCGCAAGTTTTATCATTTCTCCATTTTTATTAACTAACACTTAAATTACATCATAATCTAATTGATCAATTATTTCAATTATATCTAAAACTTCAAATCCCATATCATATCTTACATTTGCATCGTTTAAATTAGTGCGACAAAATGGACACGCTGATGCTATTAGAGAAACATTAATGCTTTTTGCTTCTTCAAGACGTTCTTTAGAAATTTCCACGCTCCATTCGGGATAACCTATCTTAACTCCTCCTCCAGCTCCACAACACCATGCATTACCGCGATTTCTTTCCATTTCTATCAATTCAACTCCTGGTATGTTCTTTAAAATATTCCTAGGGATTTCATAAATCCCCATATGTCTTCCTAAATGGCAAGGATCATGATAAGTTATCATTGTTCGTGGTAATTCTGATTTAAATTTCAATTTATTTTCTTTTAAAAAATCATTTATGAGTTCAATTGTATGGAATATTTCAATATCAGTAAAATCATCATATTTTCTCCAATCGGATTTCATCGTTCTATAACATCCTGCACAAGAGGTAATAATTTTTGAAGCGCCAGTTTCTCTAATCTTCAATAAATTATAGTTAATAAAATCTTTAACGCAATCAGTTTGACCCGTTCTTATGATAGGACTACAACAACAATGTTCATCGATAAGTGTGAAATCAATATTGGATTTTTTGAGAAACCTTAATGTTGCATCTCTTAATTCTTTTTGGCGATAATTCGAGGTACATCCAACAAAGTAAACCCATTCGGCTTTATCTGGTAAATTATATTGTTTTTTCAAGGCTTCATTATTCGAGTTTTTTTCACCATAAGGATTGAACATCTCAGTATTTTCAATGCGTTCACGTAGAACTTTTTGTTTTTCAGGACAAAATCCTTGAATATATGCTTCCTTACGCGCGGATTCTATGAAGTCCACGAGAAAATCTTTAAACCTTTCAAACCTGCAATTTTCCATGCAATTTCCACAAGTTGAGCACGCATATATCACATTAGAGACTTGTTCATTCCAAGGGATTTCTCCACTAATTAACCCGTAGATTGTCCACATTCTCCCTCCTGTACTGTACGTTTCGAATCTGTATTTTTTATAACTTGGGCAATTGAAATCAGAATAATCAGCAGTAAATTTACAATAACCGCATCTAAAACATCTATGAACAATATCTTTCCAATCTTGCTCTTTACTTTCAGAAATGAGTATTACACCTCCCAATTTCCAGGATTCATGATTCCATTTGGATCGATTAAATTTTTAATGTTTTTTAATAGTTTTTTATAATTAGGATTCATTTTTTCCATTATTAATTTTTGTCCTTCAACTTCTGCTTTCCATGGAATGCCTCCAATCTCAAGAACGGCTTTATTCGTCTCATGTAGAGCATCTCTTGCATTTTCCATGTCTTTCGGATCTGCTCTGTTAAATGAGTATGAAATAAAAAACATCGCAGAATGACCTTGTCCTATAAGTCTGGCACCCAATGTAGGAACAATTCCATGGTTTAATGAAATTTCTGTACCAATTTGGATTAAATTTGGAATTAATTGAAGAGGAATAAAGGCTCCGACATATTCAAATCCACCCCCTTTTCTAAAATCTGCTGCTTTAGCTGCGAATTGAGGTTTTTCAAGAAAGATCTCTTCAATTTGCTTTGGGACTTTCATGTATCTTGCATTTCCTTTACGATACATTTTTTTAAGACTTTTTGTTTTATCATTTAATTCTTCTTCTGAATCACCAGTAATATAAACTATAATAAAAGTGTAGCCCTTCATCCAATCGGGCTTGTCTTGAATACCCAATAAGATATCTTCAGCGACATCCGAAAATGTTATGCTTGAAATTAATTCTGGAAGAACATTAGGGTCTTTACATAACCCAAAAACTATATCCCTCATCTTATGCTTAGGGAATAATTTAATAGAAAGTTTTGTAATTATACCCATTGTACCAAATGAACTGATGAATAACCCTATTAAATCAGGAATAGGTCCTCTTGTAAACCAATAGTCAGAAACAGCACAAGATCCAAACTTATACACATCTCCATCAGCAAGTACAACTTCAATTCCATTAATCATGGAACCATGATCTCCAAACTTTTGAGAAAGATAACCGCTACCGTGAATTAATGCATTACCTGCAATTGTAACCGAAGGGGGTGCATCTGGAATTGGGGGTTCTAATTCTGGATAGTTTTTATTTAAATACGCTAATAATTGCCCAGATGTTACTCCAGCTTCCAATAAAGCATAGCGACTCGATTCATTAATTTCAACAATCTTATTCATTCGCTTCATATCCATGACAATTCCACCTTTCAAAGGAATTACTAAACCACTCAATGTTAATCCCCCACCCATTGGAATAATCGGAATCTTTTCTTTATTTGCTAATTTAACTATCTCTTGAACTTGCTCTACTGATTCAGGCATAACTACATAATCTACTTGCCGAGAAAGTGATGCTCCTGGATCTTGGGAATAGATATAGAGATCCTCCATTCTATTGGACACAAAATTAGCTTCAACTATCTCTTCTAACTTTCCTAAAATTAGATCGACTTGCATTTTAATCACTCATAATATATTAGTTAAAAATGTGTTTCTTTCATTATATATTATTAATATTTATTTCTATTTTTTCAAAAGTGATTTTTCTCCATGATTAAAGCTAAAGGGCTCATGTTAACAAGATATGTTAGTTCACTAATTTTTTTATTCGCTTTTTTAATTGGATTTTCATTTGATTTAATATTAGTTCATGATTTACTATTTGAAATTATTATAGTTGCCTATCTTGGTTTTTTTATCCTTATAGCTATTGAAATAACCTTAGAAATGAAATATTTTCGAGATCACCAACGAGAATTAATTTCAATTCCTATTTTAGTAATGGTTTCAATAGAAATTTATCTCATGATTTTTAATATGAATAATCTATTTCTTAAAGTTATCATCCTTTTAACAACTGTTATTGGAATTATAAGCTGGAATAACGCTCTTTCAATTAATAAAAAGAAAAAAGTTGTTTTTGGAGCTTTAAGTTCATTATATTATTTGATTATTTTATTAGAGCAAATCAATCTTGAACTATCAGTTAATTATTTTTTGTTACGGTATACCCTTTTAAACTGTGTCCTATTATCAGTAATTTTAATCTTAGTGACAGAATATACAATGAAAAGAAAGGGATACTTGAAGTATATCTAATTAGAGCTATTAAAAGACATAATTATCTAATCTATCCCAAAAATTTTGTAAATCGTTTTTGGTAAATGAGAATTTTAGATTTAGGGGTGGAGACGCTTCATTTTTAAAGAACTCTGGCACGTCATTACTATCTTTAGTAATCCCCGCTTTCTTATTAAATTCTATTTCAATTCTTAAAACATTTTTTCCTATATTGATAACGTCATTCCTGGTTAACTGTAAATCATACATTGCATTAATAACATTGGCAAGAATAGACATGTTTTCATAACTCGGACCAATAAAATAACAACATCCCATTGTATCCATAACTGTCGTGTATACTTGTAATTCGAAAGATAAATCCAATTTGTTTTTTATATCGGTATATTCTCCATAATTTCTCCCTTGTCGTGGAACCCTCCCAACAATTGCAGCTCCACTCGTATGGTCAGCACCCATCGGAGTCGTTGCAAAAGTTACTCCCATGGCTTTCATAACTCTTGGATCGTAGGCAGATATTCCTTGTCCTTTAATTTGAGGAACTCTTTTGGCACTTAATTGATCACCGATATATTTTACACCATTGCCAAATAATTTTCCTATTTCAGTATTATTTCTAATTTCTTTATCCAAGATTTCTATTACTTTTTGGGCATCTCCCCAATTAAGTTTACCACAATCCATTGCAACACCACAAGTCCCACCATATTCGATCGTATCTATTCCCACATCATCGCAGAAATGATCTATGTTTGCTAAACTATCAAGATCATTAATCATCAAATTAGTTCCATTTAAACACATTGTTTCGTATTCTAAGCTGGATGTAATATGGTTTCCCTTTTGATCAACAATCAAATTTGAGCATTTAATAACGCATGTTGGAGAACAAGCTAATCGTTTTTTTCCTCCTCGTTTTATCACGAGTTCATGAAGTGCTTCACCCGAGATTTTATCAATATCATTAAATGATCCCATTGAAAAATTTTTGGTTGGAATACCCCCAAAATTACTCATTGTTTTCATTCCCATCGATGTTCCAAATGTAGAAAATGCAGTTTTTGTATCAATCAAATTTTTCGCAAAAGGAGTAGAGGTTTCTCTGAATTTTTTAAGATCATGCATGGGTGCTTTTGATTCTTTTGAAGGAATATTGATTATTGCTTTTATACCTTTTGACCCCATAACAGCTCCTAATCCACCCCTCGCAGCATGTCTACTCGGATATCCTTCAAGGTCATTCGCTGCAACAGTAGCAGATTTCATCATGTATTCACCTGCTGGTCCTATTGAATAAATTCCAATGGTATTACCATAACGTTCATACAATTTTGAATTAAGTTCATAATTTCCAAGTCCTTTATAGACCTCTGCATCGACCAATTCAATTTTATCATCATTAATGAGTAAGATCTGTAAATCATCTGAAATATTTTCAAAGATTAATGCTCTAATTCCGTGCCTGGCAAGCATCATCGCAGACCTTCCCCCCACATTAGCTTCCTTAATTCCGTTAGTTAATGGACTTTTAGCTCCTACTGAAGTTCTCGCTGAATTTGGAAAAGGACTACCCGCGAGCATGCCATTAGCAATAATTAACTTATTTTCTGGACCTAACGGATCAGCTTGGGGATTTACTTCATCCGAAACAATTTGAGAGGTTAGACCACGAGCACCTAGAAAAAAGTATTTCGAATTTTTGGTGATTACATCGTGAGAGATTGACTTCTTTTTAACATCAATTCGAATAATTTTCATAAATAAATAAGTTGTTAGTATTATTTGAAATTATTTTAGAATTTCATCGTAAAGTGAGAAAAGAAAGAGAAGATTTCTAATTAAAATTTATCATAATGGACGATTTGTTCTAGAGAATGTCGTTCTTGTACTGACTCTTTTTGTTTTATCGGATAGCCTAATGGTGTGAGACCTAATACTCGATAAGTTTTAGGAATATTTAATGCATCTTTTAATTTATTTTCATCAAACCAACCTATCCAACAAGTTCCCAATCCTTCTGCAGTAGCAGCTAATATCAGATGTTCAAAACATATTCCAAAATCTACAGGGTAATATTTCTCTCCATTTCCGTTAGTACCTGAACCTTTTTCTTTAATAGCCCCAACAATAAAAATCGGAGCTTCTACAAATTTTTGCTTCTGTCCAACGGCATTCCATACTGATTTAACTTTTTCTGGATCCTTCACAACAATATAATGCATTCCTTGCATATTGGCCCAAGTAGGAGCTAGCCTAGCAGCATCTAAAATCCTTTCGATTTTTTCTTTCTCAGGCATATCAGGTTTGTATATGCGAAAACTTCTTCGACTTTTTATTACATCATAAAATTCCATGTCATTTTTCACCTATAAGATATTATATATAAATTGCAGAATAATTAATATTTTTTTTTCATATAATACAAAATTGTGAACAATCGTATGAATTAAGGGAAATGAGTGGGAAAAATTCAAAAAATTTTTCAAATAATTAATCAATCATGAAAACATTTATATAGCCGATTAATCAATTAATTCTTTACAGCAGATATTAAGTTATTAAAGAAATAATAATGACTATTTTTTACTCAGAAATACGTGTTTATTCTCTTTAATTCATTATTTGTGATAAATACTCAAAGTGAAATATTATGAACCATAGCTACCGAGAGCTCATCAAAAATAAAGACCTTAATGAGGGTAATTTATCTCCTATAAGTGCTTGTTGTGATAATCCAACTATTGAAGAGAGAGGGGGAAATAAAGTATGCTTGAATTGTGGAATAATTTCAGAAAGAACTTTTGTTGGAAATGAACGAAGAGCTTACACAATAGAAGAAATTCAAACAAGAAGGCGTACTGAACCAAGATGGAGAGATTTTGGTCCGCGGACAATGCTTCCGTCGACGAAAACAGACTCTAAAGGTAAATCGATTGGTCCAAAAGAACAGGCACTCTTTTCAAGGTTATCAAAAATCCAGAATTCATTGATTTCTAGTATTGAACGGAACTTCTGGGAAGCAAAACCTAAACTTAAAATGTTGACCTCAAAACTCAATATTCCAGAATATATTAGTGAAACAGCTTGGAAGATATATAGCATTGTTGCTAAGAAAAAGTTAACGATGGGTAGATCCATCAATGGATTTATTGCTGGATCACTATATGCAGCAATCAGAGTTCATGACTTTCCACGATTACTCGATGAAGTTTGTGAAGCATCAATGACACCTCGACGTACAGTGCATCGTAGTCTTGCCATGATAATTCGAGAAGTATTACCGCAGTTAGGATTACGATATCAACCAATCACCGCTGAAAGTTTAGTCTTTCGTTTTGGTAATGAACTAGACCTTCCCATGAAAATACAAAAAGTTGCAATTGACATGCTTCGACAAGCATCCATGAGTGGTTTAAAACGCACGGGTAAGGACCCTAAAGGCTTAGCAGCAGCTTGTATATATATTGCAGCAAAAGATAACAGCGTGCGCAAAACGCAATCAAATGTAGCAGATGTAGCAAAAATTACGGAAGTAACGCTTAGAAGCAGAGCCAAACAAATAAAAACGATCCTCTCATAGGAGATTTCATAAATTAGGTTAAATACCTTCAAAAAAATTAAAATTTGCTATCATTATTGTAATTTTCTTTTTTATTTTTAATAAAATGGAATGAAAAGGATTATTCAGCTTTTATCTCATGATATTGAAGGATTCCCCATTGGACACCTACAGCACTAATAATTAATGAAGATACTAGTATGCTGAGTGTTATAATTGTAAATATATTCCACATCCAAGCGCCTAAAATAGGAGTAATTGAATGATTGTAGATCACGTTCATGAATATGGCAGAAAAACTTCCAGTATTTATTAACTCCTTGTTCATTAAGTAGATTAATTCATATCTGAAAAAACTTGCCATTATGATGAACATACCAGTTATCAAAAGCGTTTTAGTCAATATTTGATTTTCTCGTTTATTTTGTCGTGCAATCCTAAAAAGAGCGACTCCTAAAATAAAGAATGCACCAGAACTGATCCCATAAAATATCCATAATATCACGAGTTGTAAATTAGCATAACCAGAGTTAAATATCAAATTAGAGATTGTTAGTTGTTCACTATCAATTGAAAGAATAATGACATTGCTAAAGAGTATTATATTTAGCAATTCTAAAGCAAAAATAATAACATATCCAATACTGAAAATCTTTAGCCATTTTATAATGATTTCTCGATCCATCGTAAGGTTCACTTAGAATTTAAAAGTTTTACAAGATTTAATAATTAATATTGGTGGGCTTTTTATAAAAATTTAAATGTATATTTATCATTTTTTTATTTTTGAACCATATTACAAAAATTGAAAAAAAAGGGATTTGCTTTAATTGAATCAAGAAAATCAACACAATACTGAATCAACAATATGTACTCATCAGAATCTAATACAAGATGGTCCTTTTATTGTATGTCAAGATTGTGGATTAATTGTTGATGAATCTTTAGATTTTGGCTCTTCATCTTCTTCCGGACATTATTCAGATAATCAAGAAGAATATGAAAGAAAAATACGAGCAAGTGATTCGAAAGCAATACAAGATCCCGCTATCAAACAAAAATATGAGAAATTAAAAACTTTAGATATTTGGTATAGGGATTACCATACAAATTTTACAGAACAAAAGAAAACCATCGAACTATTAAAAAGTTATGGAATCGGTTTGAACATCGATAATAATAAGTATAAGACTATCAAGGATAATTATCTTAGATACAATAAATATCATAGAGAAACTTATCAGAACATGATAATAATATTTTTAGCTATTGTATGGATGGAAATAAAGGACAGTACTAACATAAGATTAGAAGAATTTATTAGGGTTTCTCGAGAATTAGGGCATAAAATTAATAAGAAAATGCTTAGTAACGCCATGGAAAAAATATTAAGAACTGAAGTAAGGCTTAACAAAAAAAAATTAAACACTCCACAAGAATTAGAAAAAGAGATAAAAGAGAAAATA
This sequence comes from uncultured archaeon, assembly GCA_964583985.1. Lineage (GTDB taxonomy): Archaea > Asgardarchaeota > Lokiarchaeia > Sigyniarchaeales > SOKP01 > SOKP01. The sequence goes on along the minus strand of CAZOYD010000048.1, from coordinate 13,492 downwards.
ATGATTCTCTTTCAAAAAGATCTAAATCACATCCCTTTTGAACTAATAAAAAGCCATTTTCAAGACAAGAATGAGTTTGAAAGATTAAAAATTAACATGCAATTACTAGCAAATAAGTTACTTCAACGCGTGTCTTATACATACCTTCAAAATCTGAACTATAAGGCCTTTACAGCAGGACTCATCTACTATATTGGCCAAACTCTTGAAGATCCAAAAATCCTCACTCAAAGTCTAGTAGAAGAAACAAGCAAATTTTCTAGCACAACAATAAGAAAGAAATTTCATATTTTAAAAGATATCTTAGGAGATCCCCAAGAATTAACAATTTAACCTAACTATTTTTACCTGATATTATTATACAATTAATAAACATTGAATGCTAATTTATAATTACTTTTTGATAGTTAAAATGCAGTTAGGATCATCATGAATCAATCAATATCTCAACGAATAAAGTATTATAATTTGACGGCTGAAGACGTCGCATCCGAGTTTGGGACAGATATCAATAAGGGCTTAAGTACGTCAATAATAAACGACAGGTACTTAAAATATGGTTATAATGAATTACCAAAAATTAAAAAATCTTTATGGAAAATTTATTTATCACCAATTTTTAATTTTTTAATTGTTATTTTAATATTTACGGGAGCATTTGTAATAATTCTTGGAGATTTTGGATCTGCTTTATTCACGTTTTCTATAGTTATTATTAATTCGATTACTGTAATCATTCAGCAGTTTAGGGCCCAAAAAGCATTGGATTCTTTACGAAAAATAGCCGCATTAAAAGCAACAGTATTACGAGATGGTATTCAATTTGAAATCCCAACCAAAGAAATAGTTCCAGGCGATATCGTATTAATTGAACAAGGAGATAAAATTCCTGCTGATGGAAGAATAATCGAAGCTATTAACTTAACAATAGATGAAGCACCACTTACAGGAGAATCAGAGGCTGTAGAAAAAAAAGAGAATGCCCTTGAGATGACTTCTCTCCCACTTCAGAAACAATCGAACATCGTATTCATGGGTACTTATGTGAATACAGGTCGTGGAAAAGTCATTATTTATGGAACAAGCATTAATACGGAGATTGGAAAAATTTCAAACCAGCTTAATGAAATGGGAAGTGTAGAAGAGATACCTTTAACCAGAAAATTAAATAAATTAGGTTACATATTAGGTAGTTTACTTATTTCTATTTTGATTATCTTAATCTTCTATAAATTTATCTTTTTAATTAGTGAAGGTAATTTCTACGGGCATTATATTACTGAAGCTTTAAGCAGTTCTATCTTACGGTCCATGAATGTAATGCCAATTAACTTACCCTTATTGTCGACTTTAGTATTAATAACCGGTGTTTTGAACATGGCTCAAAGCGGTGTTATTGTTAAAAATATCGCTGCAATTGAATCATTGGGTCGAGTTTCTATAATATGCGCTGATAAGACAGGAACAATTACTCGCAATGAAATGTGCGTGAATAAATTCTGGTTAAATGGATTGGAATATGATGTAACAGGATCTGGATACGAACCAGATGGTTATATTATATTAAACGATAAAGAAATCAATTTAAATGACAATCCAACATTTCAAAAATTTGTAGATTCAAGCATATTGAATAATACCGCAGAGTTGATCTATGAAGACGTTAAAGTGAAAATGAGAGATCGAAAAGAAATAGCAGTGCGAAGAGCAATTGGTTCGCCAACAGAATCCGCTTTATTAATCTTAGCCGAAAAAGCAGGCTTCATTACTTATGATATAAAGAATAAGTATGACGTCATCAAGGAATTTTCCTTCTCTTCTGAATTAAAGAAAATGTCAACAGTATGCGAATTAAAAGAAAATAAAGGTGAATATATTGTATTTTCTAAAGGAGCTCCTGAAATTATTTTACGATTATCGTCTCAAATTGAACAAAATGGAACAATAAGACCAATTTCAAGGGAAATTCAAGACGATATTCAAGATTTAATAAGCAAACGAGCAAACCAAGGCTATAGAACCCTTGCCATTGCTTATAAACTAACTAATAAGGATGATATTCAGATTAGAGAAAGTATAGAGGCTGAATTAATATTTTTGGGATTTTATTCCATACTTGATCCAGTAAGACCAGGAGTTCAAGAATCTGTTTCTAAATGCGAATCTGGGGGAATAAAAGTGAAAATGATTACAGGAGATCATCCTAAAACGGCTCAAACAATTGCGGCTCAATGTAGAATATATAAAAAAGGTGATTTAGTCGTAGAAGGAGCAGAAATTCAAGGTCTTTCAAATGAGGACTTTGAAAAAGTCAGTGTTTTTGCAAGAGTGGCTCCATCAGACAAAGAAATTATTGTTAGAAGATATCAAGGACAAAATGGTAAAAAAAAACACGTCGTAGCTATGACAGGGGATGGAATTAATGATACACTAGCTTTAAAGTTAGCGGATGCTGGAATTGCTATGGGAATAACGGGAACTGATGTAGCAAAAGAAATTGCAGATTTGATAATCTCAGATGATGATTTTACATCTATAGAGAAAGGAGTGAAGATAGGAAGAGGTTTATTTGCAAAAATTCGAAATGTTATCTTTTTTTTTATTTGCTTAAATCTCATGGAAGCTGCAGTTTTTTTTACTTATGAATTTATACCCACATTTCAATTATTTTCATCAGAATGGCAACACATCTATATTTTTGTTATTGTCCATTCTCTTCCCTCAATAGCTCTTGTAATTGATTCACATCCGAAGGATGTTATGCTAGAACCACCTCGAGATGAACAGCAATTACTAAATCGTAACATGTGGTTAATGTTAGTTCTTCAAGCCTCTTTTATTGGAATAAGTTTGGTGTTAGTACTTCAATTGACATTAGGAGGAGTATTTCCATTAAATGAATGGAATCTTAATCCAAGTTTAAGTTATATTCCCGCAGGATCTACTCCTCAAGATTTGTTAGATCAAAAAGCAAGAACAATGTTTATTACCACAATTTACATCATAGAAACAATGTTTATATGGAGTTTTAGAAGACCAAATAAGTCATTATTAAAAAGTATTAGAGGAGAATTCAATATATCTTTATTTCTAATTTGTACTTTTACTCTCGCAATTCACATATTACATATCAATTTTTCACATACAGTAAATACATATATTAATGATATTTGGGGCTTAGATTTTCAAATTAATTTCTTATTCCTTAGTGGATTCGATTGGCTAATATGTATTTTATTTGCATCATCAGGAATAGTTGGAATTGAAATTTTCAAGTATATAGCAAGATCGAAAAATATGATATTTTAAATTCATATCTTTTCATCATTTCATATATAATTCCTTATTTTTTTATTTGAAAAAGAAATAAATTAAAAATAATTACTGTTATAGACTATTTATTATTATCAATTACGTTACGAAATTTTTATCAATTTTATCTAGTCTGTTACGGGAGAATTTCAAATGAATGAAACATATTACACTCAAGAATTAAGTCAAATTTATGAAAAATTCGAGTCAAATTCAATTTCTGGATTACCTCGTGAAGAAGCTCAAAATAGAATCCAAAAATATGGTTATAATGAAATTCCTAAGGCATCTAAGGGATTTATTAAAATTTATTTAGCTCCATTGTTTAACTGGTTGATAGTAATTTATTTAGGAGGAGCTCTTATTTTATATTTAGCAGCTATTTTAGGTAATGAAGGCAATTTAACATTTGTTCTATTAACACTGGGAATAGTGGCATTAAATTGTATTGTAGCAATTATTCAACAATACAGAGCCACTAAAAAGCTTAATGCTCTTCGTGAAATGACCGCTCCGACTACAACTGTAATTCGAGGAGGACAAAAATTAGAAATACCCACAAGAGAAGTGGTTGTTGGAGATTTATTGGTTTTAAAACAGGGCGATAAAGTTCCCGCAGATGGTCGAATTATCCAATCATCAAATTTAGAAGTCAATGAATCAAGTTTGACTGGAGAATCTGAACCCGTTAAAAAATTAAATCAGGGAAAACCAATAACTAAAATAGATATTTCTATTGGAGAGCGAAATAATATGGTTTTTTATGGTACTTATATTACTACTGGGAACGGAACTGCTATAACAGTAAAAACGGGAAGTAATACTGAAATTGGTAAAATATCTCAAGGATTAGAGGAAGCAGGAACCTCAGATATTCCAATTCGTGAAAAAATGAATAATTTTGGGAAATGGCTTGGATTAATCGTTATAGGATTTTGGGTAGTTATTTTACTTATTAGGTGGATAGCAAGTGGATTCACCCATATAGAAATTGTCGCTAGTCTAAATGCTGCTCTTGATTTATTACCAATAAATATCCCGTTATTAGTGACCATAATCTTGCTAACTGGAGTCGTTGCAATGGCACATCAAGGTGTAATAATAAGAAATCTTGCTTCAGTTGATAGTTTAGGAAGAGTAAGTGTTGTATGTAGTGATAAAACGGGTACTTTAACTAAAAATCAGATGTCTATTCAACACATTTGGACTAATGGAGCAATATATAAAGTTACTGGTAGCGGATATGATCCTGAAGGAGAAATTATTCTTGTCGAAGATCCAAAAAATCCAGAATATGTTCGGCATATTGATGACCACCAACAATTAAAATTATTATTAATCTCCGGATTTTTGAACAATAATTCAGCACTCGTCAAAAATGAGCTTGAAATCTCCGGTAAAATAATCAATAATTGGAGTGTAATAGGAAGCCCAACGGAGGGAGCCTTGATGGTATTATTCCAAAAAGGAATGGGAGATCACATGCTTGATGATTTTGAATACATACGTGAATATCCTTTTGATTCTAAAGTAAAGAGAATGACCAAAGTTTATAAAAAAGAAGGCAAGTATTACTCTTTTACGAAAGGTGCAAATGAAATATTATTACCTCTCTGCAATAAAGTAGTTTATAAAAATACTGAATTATCTTTTACCGATGATATACGAGAGAAAATTATCGCAATTTCTCAATCTTATGAAAATCAAGGTTTTCGAATCTTATCACTATGTTACAAAATGCTTGATGTTATCCCTCCAGATGAGGAAGATCAATCGGGAAGGGGAGTTTGCGAATCAGACATGATATATATTGGTTTTGTAACTATATTAGATCCTCCGAGAGATGGAGTAGAAGAAAGCGTCAAGGAATGTCATGATGCAGGGGTAAATGTCGTAATGATTACTGGAGATTCACGAATTACAGCTAAAGCTATTGCTAAACAAATTGCAATAGTTACTGATGATGAAAATGATTTAGTTGTTGAAGGTAAGGATATAAAAGATATTGATTCCTTCTATGATTTTAATAGGATCAAGGTATTTGCCAGGGTTTCTCCGGAACATAAACAAGATATTGTAGAACGATATCAAGATGCTGATAAAGTAGTTGCCATGACTGGAGATGGTGTTAACGATGCTCTTGCACTTAATATGGCTGATGCTGGTATTGCGATGGGAATTCAAGGTACAGACGTTGCGAAAGAAGCATCTGATATGGTTATTAGTGATGATTCATTTAATTCCATTGTTACCGGAATTGAAGAAGGAAGAGGCATATTTTCACGTGTTCGTGCTGTAGTTTTCTTTTATATATGTATAAATGTTTTTGAAGGTATAGTGCAATTCATTCTGGCAATTATTTTTGGCTTGCCTTATTTTTTAACAGAACCTTTTAGCATGCAATGGATCTTTCTTTCCATAACTGTTCACATGTTTCCAGGATTAATTTTAACTTTTGATACTACTTCAAAAGAGATAATGAAACAAAAACCACGTGATGAGGAGGAAATTCTGAGTAAAAATACATTCTTATTACTATTCATATTTGGTATATTATTAGCAATAAGCATGATCGTCGTGTATTTTATAACGTATGCTGGAATATATCCCGTATTTCCTGAAAATTGGAATTTTGGGGCTTTAAATGATGCATATCTTTATTCAGATATAAATGTTGCGTTGTATTCTCCTGGTGTTTCCCTTCAAGTTGCAAAGACTCTCACAATGCTCATGACAACCATATTTTTCTGTGAATCCTTTCTAATTTTCCAAATTCGGAGACCCAATAAATCACTTTTAAAAAGTATAAGAGAAGATAGTACAAAATTCATGTACATTTTGATTGGAATGTTATTCTTAGTTTTACTTGCTTTGATGTATATTCCGGGATTTCAAGTTACACTTGCATCATGGGGTATTAATTTCTTTTTCATGTATCTTACTGCCTTTGATTGGTTAATCTGCTTTTTAATTTCATTAATTTGCATCATTTCTTTTGAAATAGTAAAATATTTCGCACGTAGAAATGATATCTTTTTCTAATACTTTTCTTATTTCATCTTAAATTATCTTTAATCGTTAAATTTTTAAAAATTGGTGAAATCTTAGTATTTATGATAATTGGAAAGCGAATTAAATTTGCACCTCTCAGAAGAGAAGATATAGATATCTTTCTAAAATGGTTTAATGATCCTGAAATAACACAATACCTAATAATGTATAAACCTTTAACTAGGGATTTTGAAGAAGAATGGTTTGATAAGCTTAAACATGATGAAAATAGTGTATATTTCTCGATTTTATTATTGGATGAAAAATTCCTTAATAAAATCATTGGAAATTGTGCCATTCAAAACATCAATTCAAAAAATCGATCTTGTTCTGTTGGTATTACGATTGGAGAGAAAGAATTTCAAAATAAAGGTTATGGAACAGAAGCAATGGAGATGTTGGTCGAGTATGGATTTAACACCTTAAATTTGAATAGAATTGAATTAATTCTATATGAATTTAATATTCGTGCTTATAAATCATATCAAAAAGTTGGATTTATAGAAGAGGGAAGAAAACGACAAGCAAGATATCATAATGGAAACTATCATGACGAAATAATGATGTCTATCCTTAGGGAAGATTGGGAAAATAAAGCACGGGAATCATAACCAAATAGCATTTAGATTTATTTCTATAACAAATTATTTTTTATAATAATTAATATTCAATTAAATACTATTATCTGTAAAAAGAAAGGTAAAGATATCATGAATAAATCAGTCGTATCCATTGTAAAATATGAAAAAGGATCAGACTCAGTTCGAAAAGCAGTCGAATTAGCAAAGGGGTTCGAGAATCTTGATCCTAACGCGAAAGTTTTTATAAAACCTAATTTGGTTTATTGGAATAGACATTGCGATTTTCCAAAATGGGGTATGCTAACTACTTCGAGCGTAATGGAGGAAATTTTGATATTATTAAAAGAACACGGAGTTAATGATATCACCATTGGAGAAGGAGTTATTACAGAAGACCCAAAAGATAGAGAAACATCTAAAGATGCGTTCGAAAAGCTTGGATACAACATCTTTAAGGAACGATATGATGTTAAAGTATACGATATTTTTGAGAGGCCTTTCGAGAAAGTGGACTTAGCAGAAGGAGTGTCCGCAAAAATGAACTCCGATATGCTTCACTCGGATTTTTTAATTGACGTCCCTGTACTCAAAACGCACGCTCAATGCGTTGTCAGTTTAGGGTTAAAAAACTTGAAAGGTTTGATATCTATTCCATCTCGAAAAAAGTTTCATGGTGATGATCCTAAATATACGCTTCACTATAATGTGTCCAAATTAGCAAATAAAGCACCGCCGAGTCTTACAATTATAGATGGAATCTACACGCTTGAGCGAGGTCCAACTTTTGATGGTAAAGCACGAAGGAGTAACATTATAGTTGCATCAACAAACCTCCTTTCAGCAGATTTAGTTGGTTCAAGCTTACTAGGCATTGATCCTATTGCTGTTCCACATTTAGTTCAAGCAGCTAAAGATAGAAATCGTCCAATCGATTTATCCGATATTGAAGTAAAAGGAGAAACTATTGAAGATCTTGCAGTTCCTCATGAATGGGAATTCATTTATAAAAATAACAATACATTACCTTTATCTTATGCTAAAGCTGGTATTGGTGGGATTAGTTATCGCAGATATGATGAAACGATGTGTACTTATTGTAGCTTTTTTAATGGTGTAATTTTGATGGCAATTAAAGAAGCGTGGAAAGGAAAGGATTTTGATAACATTGAAATTCTCACTGGAAAGATAATGGAACCGACTCCTGGAATGAATAAGACAATTTTACTTGGACAGTGCCAATACAATAAAAATAAAGACCATCCAGATATTAACGAACTCATAGCGATTAAAGGTTGCCCTCCTGAAGTCGAAGGAATACAGGATGCGCTGAAAAAGGCAGGAATTCGAGCTCCATCTTATATCTTTAAAAACATAAAAATGGCTCCACTGTTATTTTTAGGTAAGTATAAGGATAAACCTGAATTTGAAGAACAATTTTATCAGGTAATTTAACCTTTTTTTTATTGAAAATCCGAGTTATTCAATGATTAATCTCTTTTTTAATCATCTTTGGTTATGCACTCATGTTTTATTAAAGAAAATTTAGTTCAAATAAAGAATATGATAAAAAATGATAATGAAAATTTTTACAAATTTATGGAACGATATTAAAATAAACCAGAATTTCAAGAAAGTTCTTATCAAATTAGTTCATAATCTTTTCCTTTTTAATTTTCTTACAGATTTAAACTAAGATTTCAACATTCTAATTTATAGGTTTAATTCTCCTAAACATTTATTTAAATTTTTGAAAATCTAAAACACGAAAAAAACCATTAAATAGAATAATATAGGTAAAATAATAAACCCAGCTAGCCATGAATGAATGCTATTTAATCGTTTGTTTATTTTTTTCAATTCATTAATGATATTTTCATCTAAATCTTTAATTTCAGGCATCTTTTTCCCTTCTTACATTTTAGATTATGATTATAGTAAGCAGAATCTTATAAAAATATGCTTTTAGTATAATAATTGAAAATCCTATTATTATCGAGATATTTCATTCTCAAATTGGCACGTATTATCTTTTATTTTTATTAAAAAATAGAAATTTTGAAAGATTCAAGATCAAAGAGACGTTATCAGCAACAATGTAAAGATAGGGAATAAAATAATCAAGCTGGAAATAATTATTTCTTATAATAACTAATAGCGTGTTGATTTTAGTAAGTTTATTTCATTTTTCCATCTTTCATTTGATTCGAATCCTTTACAAATTGAAATCTCTGAAAATCTTTAAATAATCCACTTTATATTGTAAATTGGTGCAATAAAAAATTAATAATACCCAAATTCTTACTCCAGGTTCAGAAATAAAAAAAATTCATAGTAAAAGCGATTATTTAAATTTAATATTTGCAAGTATCAATTTTTATATAATGTTTTTAGTAAGTTTGAGTTACTATTCTAATTTATTTATTTTTTTAGGTCTGACCTCTTCCACGTTAATTTTATACTTTTTATGTTTTTATTATTGGAAAATAAAAAATCCTTATTTCATCATTTTCAATTATGGATCAACCCTTTGCAGTTTGATATTATGCGTAGACACGCAATATTGGGGGATTTTTTATTTTAATCTTGATCTTACTTTTCTCGTTATTCCTATTCAATTCATGATCTTTTTTATTATCATTTATTTAATTTATCTTTCTACTCTGACAAAAATCATAGGAGTGAGTTCGTTTGCGAAAAAGAGATTCATTACGCATTATGGTGGCATACAAGCTTTTGGCAAAAAACGGTTAGATCAATTTTGGCATGATAATGCAGTAGATATCGTCTATCCGAATAATTCAGGAGAATCAAAAAAGGAATCGATTGAATTACAAAGAAAAAAGGAGAAGAAAAATAAATTTCACTTTAATTTGATTATTCTTTTAACAATAATTTTAACTGTGTCTTTTTTAGGTGCCTATTTTTATGAATTGATGTTTCAGTAATATAAACTAGAAGAAATTTATTATTATGGGGATAAAAGACAATACTTTTATATTTATATCTCCTTAATTAACATTTAGGTTTTATTCATGAATTCCTTATTTAAAGCCTTGACAGAAAGAATTGATATTGATGGGTAAAACATCATGGTTATATCCACCTTCCATGAGGGCAAATCTACGTCCATTGCAAAGTCTTTTAGAGTGCTTCTTCATCAAGTTACCAATAGTAGTATAATCTTCAGGAGTCAATAGCCCACCCCAATCTTCTATGCCTTGATCAAATCCAGCACTTGCGGCAACAATATCAATATCATCTAAATTTTCCATGTAATTCTCAACTTCTATTAAGTATTCTCTGTTTGTTCTGGCATCAGGGTTTAAGATTTCTACTCTAAATCCATCATCTCGATATTTTAATATATTTAAATTTCCATCACCTGTATGTAAATCGAAATCAAGCACGAACGCTGATTTGATTTTGCTTTCCGCGAATAATTTTAATAAACTAATGCTCATGTTGTTGAAATAACAAAATCCCCAACAAGAATCTGAAGAAGCATGATGACCGGGTGGTCTTATTACTGCAAATGTGGGTTCTCCTGCCTGTGCTTTTTCGGCAGCCAATATTGCTCCTCCTGCAGCTAAAGATGATAGTTTAAAAAGATTATAATTTTGTTTAATGGATTCATAATGTCTTTTTGTATGAGCTCTTAATATATCTTCTGCAACCGCAGCTACAGGGCTAATGAATTCAAAATCTTCATCTTTTGAAAGGATCTCGATAATTCCTTCCAATCGTCCTGGAGCGGCTGCAGGATCATTGGCATAACTTGAATCATAGAATTTTTTATGAAAAACAATCTTCATTTCATTAACACCAAATATATATTTCTCCTAATTACATTTAATTTCTATTATATTTAGAGAAATATTTAGTCATGAGAAAAAAGATATATAGTAATAAATTTATAATCTCTTGCTCAAGATGTTTATCATATCTTTAGTCATTTTAGAAAGATTAAATTCAGGATTCCACCCCCATTCTACTCGTGCAAGTGAATCATCGATGGACATAGGCCAAGAATCTGCGATAGTTTGTCTGAAATCTGGTTTGTAATCGATCTTAAACTCTGGAATATCTTTTTGTATTTCACGTGCTAATTCTCCAGCTGAAAAGCTCATTCCCGTAACATTATATACATGCCGTTTTAATTTTGAGGAATCTGCTTCTAATAAATCCACCATGCATTTGGAACAGTCGGGCATGTACATCATGGGAAGTCGAGTGTCTTCTTTGAGGAAACATGTATATTTTTTATGCTTTATTGCTTCATAAAAAATCTCTACAGAATAATCTGTAGTTCCTCCTCCCGGAAGTGTTTCACTACTAATAATTCCCGGTAATCGCATAGAACGAGTATCAAGCCCATATTTTTGGTAATAATATTCAATGAGAAGTTCTCCTGATACTTTGGATATTCCATACATTGTAGATGGCTGTAGAATGGTTTCATTAGGAGTATTTTCTCTTGGAGTTGATGGACCGAAGGCAGCGATAGAGCTTGGCCAAATTATTCTATCAATGCTATAAGATCTTCCAGCTTCTAAAACATTTAATAATCCATTTATATTTATATTCCAAGCTGCTTGAGGCATTTTTTCACCAGTAGCAGATAAAAGTGAAGCCATGTGAAAAATTGTATCAATATTCCGCTCATAAATCACTTTAGATAAGGAACTTTTATCAAGTACATCCAAATAGATTACTGGTCCTCCTTTAGTGATAATTTCTGGCAAAGGTGTATTTCTACCAGTCGCAATTACATTTTCTGAACCATAAATTTTCCTTAATGTAGGTACGAGCTCTGATCCAATTTGACCAGCAGCTCCAATTACTAATATTTTTCTCATTTAAATCAATTTTTTGTATAAAAGTATGTGTAAAATCATAATTCTATCACCTAAAAAAGGTTTATCACTTCTACTCCCACTGCTTTCCTTAATGAATTAGATGAGAAAAACTCAAATAGTTTTCTAAATACCTTAAGATTATATCGAATTAGCGATCAATTTTTAAATTTCAAGGTGAAAAATATGAAGAAAAATCCGATTGCATTTCTAAAAGAGGAAATGACAGAATTAAGAAATAACAATTTAGAATGGGTAATAAGACATCTCGAAGCGAGCTCTAAACCACATTCAGTTGTAGATGGCAGGGAGGTCTTGATGCTCAACACCAATAACTATCTAGGATTGGCAACTCATCCAAAAATTGTCCAAGCAAGCATTGAAGCTACTAAAAAATATGGTGCTGGAGCTGGAGCAGTTCCGGTTATCGCTGGAACATTCGACTTGACAAGAGAATTTCAAGAAAAATTTGCCAAGTTCAAAGAAGTCGAATCTTCACTTTTATGTCAGACTGGTTTTGCAGTAAATTCAGGATTAATACCAATGTTAGTAGGTAAACAAGACATAGTAGTATCTGATGAGTTAAATCATGGTTCTATCATTGATGGTGTAAGATTATCAGGTGCGAAACGAGTCATCTATAAGCATAACGATGTAGGCGATTTAGAACGGCAATTGAAAGAAGCTGAAAAGGAAGGAGCAAGAAGAATCTGCATTATTACTGATGGTGTATTTAGCATGGACGGTGACATGGCACCATTACCGGGAATTGCTAAAGTTGCTGAGGATTTCGGCGCAATGATATTCGTGGATGATTGTCACGGAGAAGGCGTACTAGGTGAGGGTCGTGGTATCGTGGCACATTTCAATTTACAAGGGAAAGTTCACGTTGAGGGAGGTTCTATGTCAAAAGGTTTTGGAGTATTTGGTGGAACAGTTGCTGGCTCCAAAGATCTTACCGAGTTTTGCGCAAATAAGAGTCGAACATACTTATTAAGTACAGCCCATCCACCAGGTGTTGTAGCAGCGAATATTGCTTCGATCGAAGTTGTTGAAAGTGAACCACAACATGTAAAAAATGTCTGGGATAACACGAATTATTTCAAGAAAGAAGTTCAGAGTTTGGGTTATAATACTGGAAACTCTCAAACACCAATTATTCCATTAATTATTGGAGATCCAGGAAAAGCCCAAGAACTCGCAAGAATCTTATTTGAAGAAGAAAATATTTATGGCACACCAATCGTCTTTCCAATGGTGGCTCGTGAGTTGTCTCGGATACGGGTTCAAATGAATGCTTTACTCACGAAAGATGATTTAAATATGGCTTTAGGAGCTATTGAAAAAGTAGGAAAAAAATTAAAAATTATTTAAACCTTTTTTATCTCATTTTTATTAAAAATTTTAATTAATGGATTTTATTATCTATTTTCTTATAAATCTTGTGTCAAATGAATTAGAATTCTTCAAAACCTTTAAAATTAAAAAAAGAAATAAAGACTTAGGTTTTTTATAGAGGTTTAGCTAATATTGCTTTAACCCTCAGTTTATCGAACATGCTCGTGGGCATGGGTTTTATTAGACATACCGTATCAGCACCACGCCCCGTTCCAGCAATGCAAATTACATCATTCTGTATATCTGATATCAAACCAGCATCTGCAGCCATGGATGCAATTTCCATGCATACTTTTA
>CAZOYD010000047.1:0-27548 GCA_964583985.1 uncultured archaeon | reverse complement strand
AATATTAAACATTAACTACAAGGTCTCTACTTTGGCAAGAAAGAAAAAGAAAGATGAGGAACCAGAGAAGGAAGAAGAAGGTCAAATGGAAGACGCTAAAAAGCCTCTCGGTAAGCATTTCATTGATGATTTCGAGGAAGACTTTGAAGAGGATCTCGATTTAGAGGAAGAATTAGAATTACTTGATACTGAAGATCTAGATGCTGAGATTGAAGAACCAGAGCAAATTATCGATAAAGACGAAGAAAAAAAACAACTTTATCTGAGCTGTGGAATTCACATTGGTACAAAACTATTAACTGGAGATGCAAGAAGATTTGTTTATAGGCAGACCAATTATGGTTTATATGTCATTGATTTAACTAAAACAGATGAACGATTGAAAATAGCTGCGAAATTTTTAAGTAAATACATTGAGGAAGGAAGCGAACGAGTTATAGTCACTTCAGTAAGAAGATATGGAAAAGAACCTGTAAAAAAATTCTGCAAGGCTTTAGGATGTAAAGCTATTACTAATAGATTCATACCTGGTTCGCTTACTAATCCTATCATCGATGATTATATAAAAGATGCCTCCGTTGTTCTCATCGTGGATCCTCATGCAGATAAAGTAGTATTAAATGAAGCTAAATTAGCACGTGTTCCTGTTGTTTCTCTATTTGATACAGACGATACTCTCAAAGGAATAGATCTCGCCATACCTGCTAATAATAGGGGCAAAAAAGCATTAGGAGTAGCATTTTGGCTTTTAGCAAGACAAATCATGCTCGAATTGGGAAAAATAAATAGTGAAGATGAATTCCCTTATACGCTTGAAGAATTCACCTCTAAAATAGTACCAATGTATAAACAAACATGATAAAATTTCTAATTAATGACAAGTATTTATTGAAATCTCTCTTAATTAGATTTTGGTCAAAAACTAAAGAGATTTATATAATTTTACTGTATAACTCTTTTGCTGATTTGTAAAAAGCATTTTCAGGAGAAATATCTAACAAATTTTTAGAGAGTAAGTTCATTTTACTAATTTCTTCATCATTAGGGAGTAATCCTAAAAATTTGACTCTATTATCTTTAACATTTTCAACTTTTTCGGTTAATAAATCTTTCATATCTTCGGGAAAGCGATTACCGATAATGAGGATGTTTTTAAAATCTAAGTGGACTTCATTGGTCACTTCAACAATTCTTTCCATTGTATGAAAACCCATTTTACTTGCGTCAGTTACTATAATGAGGTCGGTCACGTCTTGTCCCGTCCTTCTAGCAAAATGTTCTAACCCAGCAGGAGAGTCTATCAAAACGATATCGTAATTTTTCGACAAAATATCAATTATGCGCTTTAATGTGTTATTGACGCTACAATAACATCCCTCACCCTCTCCGCGACCCATTTCTAAAAGATCGAAGTCATCAAGTTCTATGAGAGCCTCAAATACTTCAGATTCAATGATTTGATCTTTCGAAACTTGCAGTGGTATTTGTCTTTTTTGAATTTTATCCTTGAGTGCGGTCATTTTCCCCCCGACGGTTTCTTTAAACCCAATATTTTCACCGATAATATCTCCTATATTTGCATCGGGATCTGCGTCAATGACAAGCACATTCTTGAATTTTTTTGATTCTAAGATATATTTAAGCATGAGTACTAAAAGTGTTGATTTACCCACACCACCTTTTCCACTAAAAGATACTATTTTTAACGCCATGATTTGTCTCACTCTTCATTTTGCTGTTATACGAGCCTATGTGAGAAAAAAAGTACACCTCATATAAAGTTTGATTTTATGCTCTATTAAAAGAATTGCATGCGAAACTAATTAGATAATTCAAATTTGATATCGTGATTCTTTATTATAAATCGTTAAACAGATTTTTTACTTTTTGTTCTTAATATTTCAACTATCATCAATTAAATCCTCATTTTCAGAGAAATTTATTTCATAATTAATTCTTGATAATTTTGTATATTAAAACAGTTAGTATTATAAATTTTTAAGTTGAATATTCTCTAATTCTATATTTATAATAAATAGGTATCTTCAATGAATGAAAATGAATCAATCTCTAATTGGAATATGGTTTCATATGGTACAGCAGATACGTTAGCCGCGGTTTATAACGGAATTTTCGGGGGTTTTTTCTTTCTATTCTGGGAAACCGTTGTA
Organism: uncultured archaeon; assembly: GCA_964583985.1. Classification (GTDB taxonomy): domain Archaea; phylum Asgardarchaeota; class Lokiarchaeia; order Sigyniarchaeales; family SOKP01; genus SOKP01. The sequence continues at coordinate 25,377 of CAZOYD010000047.1, read as the reverse complement.
AATTTAAATGTATGGCTAGTTGCTATTGGATACACGATCTATGCAATTTGGAATTCTGTTAATGATCCTTTAGTAGGTTATTTTGCAGATAAACCTAATAAAATGTGGAGAAAATACGGTAAAAGGTTTCCATTAATCATTATCGGAGGAATCCCTTCAATTTTTCTTATCGCAATGGTGTTTTCACCTCCCCACCTTGATCCTGTCAGTGGAGCTCTCGTTTATTTAGTATGGATAATTAGTTCAAGTTGTCTCTATGAATTATTTTTTACGATATTTTATTTAAGCCATTCAGCATTATATCCAGATAAATTTCGTTCAGATAAGTTACGGAGAAAAGCTGGTTTCTTTATAATGTTTTTAGAATTACTTGGAACCGCGATTGGGTTCATAATTCCTCCCTTATTAATTGATTATGAAGTTAGGCAATCTTATACCAATATGGCATGGATATTTGTTATCATCAATTTAATTCTCTTCGTAGCAGTAATACCGGGTCATAAGGAATCCAAGGAGATGAAAGCTAGATCACTCCGACAATTAGAAAAAGGGGAAAAGATCCCTTTTCTTTTAGCGCTTAAAAATGTAATAACCCAGAAGAATTTTATGGTGTACATGTTTGTATTTTTGATGGACGGTATTATTGGGGCAAGTCTTACTGCATCAATTCAGTACTTGACGCAATATGTCCTAGAAATGGAAGCGGGAGCTTCCACGTTAATCCTTGCAGGTTTTCTATTAGGTGCTTTGGGATCATTACCGTTATGGCTCTTCTTTTCACAAAAAATAAATAATAACAGAAAAATGCTCATTATTGGGGTTTTCTTAAACACGATACTCTTATCACCTTTTATGTTTGTGCGAGGATATTTGGGTTTCATAATTGCGGCCCTTCTACTTGGTATCGGGGGAGGCGCATTAAGAATTGGACGGGGACCTGTTTTTGCAGATACTATTGATGAAGCTACCGTAAAATTAGGAAAGCGTGCCGAAGGTGCTTTTATGGGAGTATATACATTTTTTATCCGATTTTCTCTAGTCGCTCAAGCATTTATTTTTGCAATAGTACACGAATTAACGGGATTTGACGCTAGTCTTGGAACAAATCAAACAGATCTTGCAAAATTTGGGATTCTGGTGCATACAGGGTTGATACCAATGATTTTAACGTTAATCGCTTTAGTAGTTTTTTACTTTGTATATGATCTGACCACGGAAAAAACTAAAGAAATAAAACAGAAAATTAAAGAATTGAATTTATAATTCCTTTTTTTTTAAATTCCTAATTCCTCTAATTTTTTTCTATTTAATTGTACTTTCTCTGGAGTTAAGTTATATTTCCACTTAAAAATTATGATCGAAATTAGTGTAAGAATCATTGGAATAAACGCTAAAGTAAGTCTTATACCCCATTGGGCCAATACAGTCTGAGATTCCGCATTTTCAATAAATCCCGTAATTTCATGAACACTAGCAAATATTATTGACTGAATCACGACTGAGAAACTTATAAAAAATCCTCGAATACCCATGTAAATTGATTCATTACGTTGTCCGGTATCAATAGCAATTTCATCAAGAATTTCAGCGTTTATGGGCATTGTAAGGACACTCCAAAACCCAGCTATGCAAAAACCATAAAAAAAAGCAAATGGAAATGCAATGAGAATGTCAGGAACAATAGTTAACAACAATTGAGACATTGCCAGAAGGATCCCCGCTAGTAAGAAAATTGATTTATTGTTATTTAGTCTATTACCAATTCTTGTCCAAAAAGGCATGGATATTATTGCACCAATCAAATAGGCGAGGCTTATTAATGCAACAAAAATAGCTGGAGCTTTAAAAATATATCGAACTGCATACGGAAAAGCTGCACCAGCACTTCGCATTATAATTAGTGTGCAAAAGAAAGTGATAATGAGAATCACAAAATTTTTTTGTTTTAGAGCATACTTCAAATTAGCATAAAAGGAGGATTTTGAAGCTAACACTTCTATATTCATATTCAACTTATTTGTAGCTTCTTTTTCTTTAATTCCGGGAATTGTTAGGATCATTACTAAAGAGGAAATTGTTAAACTAATCAGTGCCATAATCATGTATGAGATTTTACTCTCAAATTGAATAATTAAAGCAGGTAAAATTGATCCAAAACCCGATGCCATAAAAGAAACAGCTCCTATGATTCCCGAAGCATTTCTTCTTTCCGATTCTTCCAAAAATTTCTTAGGAAATAATGAACTGAAATTTAAGCCAAAGATCGTAGAAAATATACTAAAAAGGTTAATCGAAATAGTAAACCATAAAAAAATGAACAATTGATTATTTATTTCGTTTGGAATCGAATATACCAAAAACAATGAAATGAACCATGGAAAAGAAGATATTAAAATCCAAGGAAAATGTTTTCCCCATCGCTTAGTGAACCTCGTCTTTTGATTTGTATAATAACCAAAAATAGGTGAACTTATAGCGCTCCAAATGGCGTAAATTATGTAACCTAAAGTAATTAACCACCCATTAAGACCAATCTCTGTTTCATAGAAGAAAAATAACCACCCTCCAAAAACGGTACTCACAAATTCCTGAAGGAAATTTCCTCCGCTAAAAGATAATATATTTAATTTCTTATGTGTTATTGAATGAGACATGAAATTTAATATATGAAGTTAATTGATGGATAATTAAATTAAATTTCATTTAAATAGTTCTCTTTGCGAAAATTGAACTAGAATTTGCTTATTGAGTAAAATCATCAAGTTTTTTATATCTAAAACGTTTTTCAATACCGTTTCTCATCCCTGGTAGATTAAAACATTTTTTAGGTATCATCTGTTTAAAATAAGTTTGGTTTTCTCGCTCAGGTATGAATTGAGAGTTGTACAGAGTTTTATATATCTCATTTCCAGAAAATTGGATATCCTCAAAATATGGCATTATTGGACGAATTTTGCTCACTTTTTCGACTACTTCTTTTAGAGGTGAAACAATTTCTTGTATTTTACCTCTCTCATCGATTATACTAGTAATTTTACTATACTCATTATACAAACATATTATACTAGTAGGCCATCTTTTATGAAAATAATCTAAAACACGATCAACTACTCGATGTTTGAGCATTACGACTCCAAAGAGGACTCCCCGACTATTGATTTCAGTTCGTGTAAATTGTTTTGCACGATATGCTTCAGTTGACACTTCACGCATCATTCTATTAATTTTTTTTGCAATGGGTGTGCCAGAATTTCGAAATATTACTTCTGGAATAGAGTGTATCTGTTTGACTAGAGCTGATGAAAAATTTTTGTGTCTAGGCAAGTTTTTTAATAACTCTTCTTTAGAATATCCTTTTGCACGACCTAAAACCATCAATGGATCTCTCTTAATTTCACTCTCCCCATTCATGCAATTTCCCTCCATGAATTTTCTTCTTGTAATGGTTGAGTAAAATCTTCAAGAGTTCTTTGATTCCTACCATTGATTAATAAGTAGGGTTCAGCACGCTTTAATACCACTCCCACTGCTTTTAAATCTTCTCGTCGCTTAAATTCAAATTTTTTTGATTGTAAGTTGATAATTCTTTTGGCAGAGATAGGACCAATTCCAGGGACTCTTATTAAATCATTATATGACGCAGTATTGGGATTCAATGGGCCACGCCCTTCAAAATAATGTTTTGCGAGATAGATTTTTGGATCTCCTTTAGGTAAATTTCCATCATCAGCTAAGATATCTTTTAAATCTTTTAACTTGTAGTGATAAATTCTTAATAACCAATCACTTTGATACAATCGGTGTTCTCTAGAAAGTGAAGCAGCTTTTTGTCCAGCAAGCGGAGTGCCTTCAATAGGAATAAAAGATGAAAAATACCCCCGCCGCAAATCAATGTTACGATAGCCCCAATCAACTTGTTTGAGAAGATCATAGTCAGTTTCACCTTCAGCAGCTCCCACTACAAATTGGGTAGTTTGTCCACTATTTAATATTGGAGCTCCATCCCATCGAAATTTTTTATAACCATCCTCACGGTGATCTTGGATCATCATTTCTTGGAATTTATTTTGATTGTCTTCTTTCATATCTTTAATAACTTTTAGAGTTTCCATGTTATGTTTTACTCGAATTTGTTTTAACCAACGCTGACGTAAGATTATATCATTATAAAAATCCTTTTGTTCCGCAATTTCAGAAAGAAAATCTTTACTGGAAGCCTCGGAATTAACTGAAATGCGATCTGAAAGCGTAATTGCCTCTCGTAACAAAGATTGACTTACACCAGGTAAACATTTAAAATGAACATAACCTTGAAAATGATATTTATACCTAAGAAGACGTATGGCTTCTAACATTTCTTCAGTTGTGTCATCAGCACTCCTGCAAATTCCTGATGAAATAAAAACTCCTTCCACTACATTCATCGAATAAAGTTTCATAAATGTACGAGCATATTCTTCTGCCGTAAAACTCATTTTATGCTTACAAGCATGAGAGAAACAATATTTACAATTATATATGCACTTGTTAGTATAGAGTGTTTTAAAGAGACTCATGCAGCGACCATCTGGTGTATAAGAGTGGCAAATACCTGCACTAGCTGCCGCACCTACCCAATCCTTTGAATCTCCGAATAATTTTGGATATTTCTCAGTACGACTTGAAGCCGTGCTAGCACATATATCATACTTTGAATTCTCTCCCAAAATACGTATCTTTTCTAAGGTAGATGGCATTTATCCTTCAGCTAAGTAGAATTTACTAACTTCAATTAAGATATAGATATATCTCTCACTGTTTACTTATAAAAAAGGAGGGCATAACAAATTTTTGGATATTTATCCTTCTATCAAGAAAAGGTTAATTTTCAGCGACAATTAACTTATTTGTTTATATTAATTTATTTAATAAAATTATTTGCATAATGATGATTTAGGATGCCAAATTATACTGGTGGGGAAATAATCTCTAATTACCTAATTAAAGAAGGTGTAAAATATGTTGCCGGAATTCCGGGTCATGGAAATTTACCGTTAATAGATGCTTTCTTCAGAGATAAAGAAAAAATTAAATTTATTCAACCAAAACAAGAAATGGGAGGAATACATCTTGCTGTTGGATATTATAGAGTCACTGGAAAACCATTAGCAGTTGTAACATCAATTGGTCCTGGGGCTATTAATACTGCAATTGGATTAGCAGATGCTTTTGTGGATGGATTTCCTGTTCTATGTTTAACAGGTGACACTCACACGCACATGCGTGGAAAGGGAGTTCTTCAAGAAATTGAGCGAAAACGGGATTCTGATTTTCCAAGAATTTTAGAACCTATAACTAAACGTTCTTGGCAAATAAGCCAAGTTTCTCAACTTCCTAATGTAATGCAGCGAGCTTTTAATCAGATGATGACAGGACGGAGAGGACCCGTCCATATTGATGTTCCCATGAATGTGCAAGCAGAAGCAATTGATTGCGAAATACCTGAACCATTGAAGAGAAGATCAATGTCACGCATACAAGGTGATCCCATAGAGATCAAAAACTCAGTTGAACTCATAAAAAAAGCAAGACGACCAGTTCTGTTATTAGGGGGTGGAATTGCATCTTCAAATGCTTTTGATGAAATAAAAGAATTAGCAGAAAAAATTGGTTCGGCAGTGGTGGTTACAATGATGGGAAAGGATGCTTTTCCTAACGATCATCCTCTTTTTTGTTGGTCTACTGGCTCGAAAGGAACAACAATTGGGCTTTCGATGACTTCTAAAGCGGATGTATTGATCGCAATAGGTTGCAGATTTGCTGATGAAACTGCAAGTTCTTATAAGGATGGAGTGAGCTTTTCTATTCCTCCAACAAATTTAATACAAATTGATATTGATCCACACGAAATAGGGAAAAATTATCCTGTTTCAGTAGGAATTGTCGGAGATGCAAAAGCATGTTTACAACAACTGATCAATGAGTTAAATTTACAAGGATTCACAAAGGATTATAAAGAGTCTGAATTTTTCAAAGAAATTCAGTCGGAGAAGAAGAAATGGTTTGAATTCATTAATCAGAATAAAGATAATTCTAAAATACCTGTAATGATTTCGACAGTGCTTCAAGAAATAAGGAAATTTTTTAAAAGAGATGCTGTCATTGTAACAAGCTCGGGAAATGTTCAAGCTCAAATTCTTCAGGAGCTTGAATTTTATGAACCAAGAACGTGTTTAACTGCGGGAGGTTTTTCAACAATGGGATATAGCGTTCCTGCAGCAATCGGAGCAAAACTGGGTGTTATCGATAAAGGCAACCCTAACTGTCAAGTTGCTGCCCTCGTTGGAGATGGAGATTTCATGATGACAATCTCTGAAATTTCAATGGCAGTACAACTTGGATTAGATAATCTTTTCTTTATCGTTCTTAATAATCATGGATGGATAGCAATCAAGGATTTACAACAAGCTGCTTTTGGTGAAGATCGAGGTTACGGTACTTCATTTGAAGATAATAATGGAAATTCATATTCCCCTGATTTTGCTAAAATTGGTGAAGCATTTGGATGCTATTCTGAACAATTATCTAAGAAAGAAGAAATTATACCCGCACTAGAACGTGCTAGTAAGTCGGGAAAACCAGCCGTAATAGAAATAAAAGTACAGAGAGAATATCCTTTTACAGGAAGTCCCGCAGTTGGATGGTGGGACGTGCCAAGACCCTCTTACTTAACTGAAAAAAGAAAGGATTATGTAGAAGAAATTAAAGGAGAAAAACTTTAATGCTTGATTCAATATCAATTAAAGAAATCGCATATAGTTTAAGCTTCGATTTATGTGGTATTGCTCCAGTCGATCGATTTAGTGGCGCTCCAGATGGATTTCACCCTAATGATGTATATAAAAATTGTAAATCTGTTATTGTATTTGCAAAAGTAATTCCAAATAGCTCCCTTTATGCTTCGAGTTTCATTCCTTATTCTCATCTTGGAAGCGTAATTATTCAAGAAGTTGATAATTTAACAGTAAAATTTGCGCGTAAACTAGAAGAATTAGGAATTGAAGCAGTTCCAATTCCTTCTGATGATCCATATGAATATTGGGAACCAGATAGGTTATATGGAAGGGCTATCTTGTCATTAAGACACGCTGGTCGTCTTGCAGGACTTGGAATATTAGGAAAAAACACTCTTTTAATTAATAATAAGTTTGGCAATATGATCCAACTTGGAGCTATCTTAGTAAATATCGACTTAGTAGGTGATCCTCTAGCTAAATACGAAGGTTGCTTAGTAGATTGTGAATTATGTTTAAATTCTTGTCCAAAAGGAGCTTTAGATGGAAAAACGGTAAATCAAAGTCTCTGTAGATCTCACTCAATTTACGAACATGAAAAAGGTTACATTTTGAAGAAATGCAATACTTGTAGAAAAGTCTGCCCAAATGCTCTTGGTATAAAATAATTCATATTTAGTTTATAGTATTTCATTATTTAATTTATTTAAACTTAAAATAGAACAATATAATTTTTACCTAATCTTGAAAAGAATATTCTTTCTTTAATAGCGAGGTAAAATTTTAATTATTTTCTTTTTATTCTAACTTATAACTCTTTTTTCTAATATACATTATGTTAGATATTCCAAAGAAACTAAAAGAAGATAGAATTGATTACATCCAATACCAATTTACTAATTTAAATGGTGAATTTAAAGAAGTAGAATTTCCAGCATTAATCTGGGAAGACATGAAGGAAGGGACGGGAATTGATGGCTCAAGCTTGGGTTTCTTAGGTATAGAACAGAGCGATCTCAAAATATTACCAGATTTAAGTACTTATAGCGTTTTACCTTATAATAAGAGAATAGTACGTTTTATATGTGATATCTATAATAACGATGGCAAGCCATATAATGCATGTCCTCGTCATATATTAAAACGACAACTTGAAAAAGTTAAATCTCAAGGTTTTCTTTTTTTGGTTCGACCAGAATTAGAGTGGTACTTTATAACTAAGGATTTGAGTCCAGCAGACAAAGGAAGTTATATGGATATGCCACCTAAAGATGAATTTCATGGAATAAGGCGATTAATCTGCGACGATTTGATTGAAGCGAAAATCCCTATCAAAACTATTCATCATGAGGTAGGACCCTCTCAGCAAGAAATTGAATTCATTGAGAAACCTGCTCTATTTCAAGCGGATAATGTTCAAACAGCAAAAACATTAATTAAAATACGAGCTCATGAAAACGATATGATAGCAAGTTTTATGCCTAGACCATTCATAGAAGAAGCTGGAAGCGGTTTACATATTCATCAATATCTAATGAAAGATGGAAAAAACATATTTGCAGGAGAGGGGAAACAAATTAGTGAAAATCTTCGCTATTATGTAGGAGGGATTCAAAAAAATGTAATGGCTATCTCAGCCATTCTAAATCCCCTAATTAATTCTTACGATAGACTAAAACCTAATCACGAAGCACCTGTTTTTACTTCTTGGGGCATTGGGAATAGAACAGCCCTAATTAGAGTTCCAGGATATGAAAAAACTGCGAGGATTGAATATCGAGCAGGCGATTCTGGTATGAATATCTATTTAGGAATTGCAGTCTTACTTGCTGCTGGAATGGATGGCATTAAGCATAAAATTGAACCTAATATTCCGACTTCGAAAAATTCAGACAACCTTACCCAAAAAGAACGAGAGGAACTAGGAATTAAGCAAATGCCAAAGAATCTCAAAGAATCACTCGAGGCTTGTGAGAAAAATAAAGTGATATTAAAAGTTTTAGGTGAACAGTGCATCAAAAAATATCTTTCATTAAAATATAAGGAATTATCTGAATATGAAGAAGCTAAAACATCCGGAGAGAAACAAAAATGGCAATTAACAAGATATCTTAACTGTTAAGCAGGCGATCTTACAAATTTAGAAACTTGAATAACAAATCTGTTAAATCTTTAAGTATTAAAACTTTAAATATATCATTCTCCTTGGCCTCCACTTTAATCTCCCCTCTCATAAATGCATTTATTGGATTTGTTTCAAAAATGACTTCTGCCAAGGTTTTATATCCCATTTCAAACCTAAGATTTGGATTGCGAGCTTCACCGATCGCCCAACCAAACTTTTGATCCAAAATCCGTATGAAATATTTACCTACATTTACAATATTCATTTGAATAATAAGATCTTCTTTACTTATCAATTTTTTAGCTTTAGCATTGTTATTCGCAAAAGCAGTCAATATTTCAAAAAATAACGGAATATGAATTGGCTCTAAAACAGAAAGACCTCTTGCATATATATCAAAAAGCTTTTTTAAGGAGTTAGAATCAATTATTAAGCTAACCTTACTATTCATTTCTTTTAGATAATTGATAATTATGAATTCTATTATTTCAAAAAACTCGATCATGTAATATAAATCTCCTTTAACAAGAAATAATTCAGAAAAATAAGCTTCAATAGGGTCCGTCAATTCACCTATTAACAATTTGAAGATGACGTCAGTATTGGAAATTAGTGAAAAATCATAATTAGTGATGGTCCCAATTCCATATTCAGCAAAACCATCTTGAATTGTTAGAAAAAAGGGTCCCACGTCTTTTAAAAGCATCAAAATTGAAAGATCTTTTTCTTTAACATATTCTTGAATCTTCTGATTCTCATTAATGAGACAGCAAAACAATGTGAAAGCTTTTTTTATTTCTTCAATGGTAATCGAATTCTTATCTGAAGTTTCCAATGCTTTAAGCTTAGCTATAATCTCCATCTAATCACACAATTGAGTAAATTGAATATTTTTTATCAAGTTTTTCTTTTAATTCTGCGGGAAAGTTAAACTGGCTTGAATAAAAATTGAATATCAGATTATCAATTTTTTTTTGTTCTAAAATATAATTGTATTCTTGATTTTTCATTTTTTCACTTATAATGTGCCGCACTATCTTCTCGATCTTACCTTTAATGTTTGGGGTTGGAATAATAAAAGGTAAAGCGTGTATTCCTGTAATTTGTATGCTATTAGTATTATTTATGATTCCCTTAGCTAAATAATTATATAGAGAACTATTAAGAATTCCTAACATGTACTCAATTGAAATCATTTTATCCTTGATTATAAATCCTATGGCTTTATTCGAGTCCCAATAACAACCTTTAGGCATGTATCGAGCAGCAAGTCGCGAACTTATACCACTTATCACTATTCCCTCCTCTAAGAATGGTACATTTGAAGGGATATCATAAATTTTTATCGATTCCTCTTCCCATTTCAATGCTTCGATTATAGGGCGAAAATATTGATCCCCTCCCCCACGTTTTAAATAGGGGCGCCAATTATTTGAACTAAGTGTCTCTTCTGATATTATTGAATATTTTTTATCTTTTTCATGAATTTTTTCGTTCTTTTTGATAAATATCTTAGCTAAGTCACTTCCTTTAATTGCGGCGATATATTTCCTGTTATCATGAGTATGCATTCCTATATATCCTTGTAAATAATGCATCATCTTTGGAGCTTTTTCAAATAGATTTATGACTTGTTCTTCAACGTTAATGTGAAATATACTAAAAGGTAAGCTATGATATTTTTTTTGTGTAATTTGACATTCAAAGGGTGGAATAATGTAATCTCTTTCATTTTCTACTCGAGAAATAATTCTCATCACATTATTCTTTCTTTCTTCTTTATTTTCTGAACCCGTGCATTTGGTTAAAATTATGATAACTGGATTAGTATTTACATTTTGATTGTCAAATAAATTAATAGGCGCTAGCAAAATTTCATTAATTATGCAATTTTCAAGAATAAATTTCCTAAGCTTTTTATGAGTGCTCAATGTCAAAAAAGAATCACTTGTTATAAATCCCAATTTCCCTCCTTCTTTTAAACGCCAAATGGCATTTACAATAAACATTGAATAAGCTTCGTGAGCATTTATCTTACCATAAATTTTTTTTAGTTCATTTCGATTTTGCTTAACGTAATTACTTGCCTTATTCAAGTATGGTGGATTACCAACGATAAAATTATACTGATTTTTACTTTCTGAATTAAAGGAGAGTAAATTATCTGCAGTTTTAAAGTCTACACCTAAATCTTCGATAATCTTTTTATAATCTGGATTTATGTCATGACAAAAAATCTGGGATCTATTTACCCCTGCCTTTATTAGAGATTTAACAAAAACTCCCGGACCTACACATGGATCTAAAATTTTATGAGTTTCTTTTATTTTTCCCAATCTAGATATTATATATTCAGCAGTTTTGGGGGGTGTAAAAACAGCCCCTAATTCTTTATCCATCTAAAGATCAATTGCCATACGTTTTTAAAATTATATACTAAATTAAATTTGGTTATCAAATGCTATTAAACTATCGATGATCATTTCACACAATCTCTTTAACAAAGAGCTATTTACTTTATCTACAGTATCATGAATTGAATGAATAAACTCATATGATTCCATGTCAGCAAATCCAAATCCATGAAATCCTTTCTTTTTTAAATAATATCCATCAGAATGAGATCCAAAGTAAAATCTTTTGGGATTTCTTTTTATTTTTAATTTGTTGTTATTCTTTAAAAACATGTTAAAAATAGTATAGATTTGTTCATTCATCTTTTTACCTGGAAATATGTAAGTATTTTTAGCAACGGAATCAAAATTGAATATAATTGACTTATCTCTATTAACGTTCGAAACCTTTTTAAAAAAATTTCTAATTCCCATAGTTCCACATTCTTCTACTCCCGTAAATATAAATAATAAATTAAAATGCTTTAATCTAGAATTTGGATTTGAAAAATATGTAAGCAATTCAAATATGCACGCAATACCCGAAGCATTATCAATTGCCCCATTGGATTCGTTGTTAGTCGTATTTAAGATAATAAGTAATGTAGAAACGATGATTAAAGCCGTAGGAAAGGATCCTATGATATAAAACAGTAAGGAAAATGGAGAAAAAATATAATTTTTAAAAATAATAATAATTGTTAACACTAATCCTGAGAATACCCATGTTCTTATAATTCTTACACGAGCAAGAATTGAGAATCTCTGCCCTTTAGAATCTAAATGACACAAAAACATGACATATTTTTCTTTATCATTTATAGTATTTTTAATAAATTCTGGCTTACTATTCTTGGTTTGAAGACCTAATTGAACATAAAGGTTACTAGAGTTAAATTTCCTAGGCAAATTTATGGATTCCGGCTTTCTAGTAAGAATGAATAATATTCCTAAAATTATAAATGCAATCACTAATAAAAGAGATGTAATAAATGCTTCAAAATTGAGATAGAATAGAAATAATACCATACATCCCAGCGAAAAAGCTATTTTTGGGTATGTTCTTCCATAGAAAGTACTAAAGATGAAATCTTGAATTAATGGGTTAAGATTCAAATCTTCAACTTTTTGAACCGCTAGCAGCATGGCTTTTTTTTCACCGTTCGTCCCTGATAATCTAGGAAATGAAAACAATTCTAAATTTTCTTTAATACGTTCTTCACTAATCATTTTAATCACAGAATCCAATATTATTCTAAATAAGCTCCATATTTCGCGGAGGTCACTATTTTTCTATAGGTATGTAAATAACCAGATATTATTTCTTGATTGGGTCTTTTCCAATCCTTAAATCTGCTTTTTATTTCATTTTCATCGATTAGGATATTTAACTTACGACTATCAATATCAATTTCTATAATATCTCCGTCTTTAACAATTGCTATTGGTCCACCTTCATAAGCTTCAGGACAAACATGTCCAATACAAGGTCCTCTAGTAGCACCAGAATATCTTCCATCAGTTATCATTGCTACACTATTTCCTAAACCCATACCAATCAAAACAGCAGCAGGAATAGATAATTCTGGCATACCAGGTGATCCTTTAGGACCTTCGTATCTTATAATTAAAACATCACCTTCCGTGACGTTTCCAGAAAATAAAGCTTCCTTGACATCTTCCTCGCAATTAAACACCTTCGCAGGTCCCTTATGCGATCTCATCTCTTTATTTACCGCACTTTGTTTTATTATAGCTCCCTCTGGTGCTAAATTACCTCGTAGAACCGCAATTCCCCCCTCTTGACTCAAAGGATCATCCAAATTTCGTATTATTTGATGATCTTCGATTGAAATTAAATCTAAATAGTCTTTAAGATTTAATCCTACAACAGAGTTTGTTGTTAAATCCAATAATTTAGCCATTTTTTTCATCAAGACTTTTATACCGCCAGCTTCATAAAAATCTGAGATGTTATATTCAGATGCTGGTTTAAATTTTCCCAATAAAGGAGTTGCTTTACTTAATTCATCAAAATCGAAATGATTTAAATCTCCTCCTATCTCATGGGATAAGGCGCTCATATGTAGTATCATATTAGTGGAACCTCCTATGGCTAATGCTACTTTGATAGCATTCTCTATCGATCTGCTAGTTATCAAATCAAGCGCTTTAATTTTTTTTTGTACCAACTCTACAATGCATTTTCCAGATTCCTTGCATAGCGATTTTCTTTCTTCACTTATCGCACTCATAGTTGCACAATCTGGTAATGAAAGACCCATTGCTTCCACAATACAAGCCATCGTATTGGCAGTTCCCATCATATTGCACGCTCCTGGTGTACAACATGTCTCTTCTCCAATTAATCTAAATTCCTCTTCAGTTAATTTACCGATTTGGTATTCACCAATTGCTTCTTTAATATCGGAAGTAACAAAAGTTCTTCCTTTTAATGGACCCTCATTAAAATGTTTGGGTTCCATAACACCACCAGTTACAAAGATAGTAGGAATATTACATCTTGCAGCTGCTAATAACATTCCTGGAATAATTTTATCGCACGAACAGAGCATTACCATTCCATCAAAATTATATGCCTTAATGATACATTCAATAGAATTAGCAATAATTTCTCGAGTAGGCAAAATATATTTAGAATTATTTCCAGAATTAGCAATACCATCACAAGCTCCTATTGTATTGAATTCCATAGGCGTTGCTCCCTTCTCTTTAATGCTTTCCTTTATAATACTTGCTAAGTCACGTAAATGTATATGTCCTGGGTTTATTTCGCTCCAAGAATTTACAATAGCTATCTTTAGTCTCGTTAAGGCTTCATTTGAAAACCCACAACCATGATATAATGCTCTTTCATATGCTTTTCTAGCGTCTAAATCATTATTCAATGAAAAACACCATACTTCTAATATAAAATCTCTGTTTTTATATTTAATTAAATCTGTTAAGTATCAAAACATTTGCACACTATACTTCTAATCAAATTCCGTATTTTTAAATATTAAAGAACCATAGTTGTTATATTTTATTAATAATTTTAATTCTCATGCTAAATGTTGGGATCATAGGAACTGGAGTAATCTTTGATTTACACATTCTTGGGTATCTGAACAATGCGGATGCTAAAGTTGTTGCTTTATGCAATAGAACAAAAGAAAAAGCTAGACAAAAAATTCAAAAGTTCAAATTAGATGAAAATATTCCGATTTATTCTGACTATAAGGAAATGTTAGATAAGGAGAATCTAGATGTTGTTGAAATCTTGCTACCTCACCACCTTCATGCAGAGGTAACTTCATACGCCGCAAAGAAGGGTATAAAAGCTATCTCAGTACAAAAGCCTATGGCTCTAACATTAGAAGAAGCGGATAAAATGATAGAAGATTGTTCAAAATCGGGTTCAATATTATCTGTATATGAAAATTTTTTCTTTGCACCACATATAATGAAAGCAAAAGCATTATTAGATGAAGATTACATAGGGGACATATCATCTATCAGAATCAAGGTTGCAATCGGAACAAAAGGAGGGTGGGAAATACCGAAAAGTGCTAATACTTGGAGAAGTGACCCAAGTCAGATTGGAGGTTCAAAAAATGGATCCCCCATACTGTTTGATAACGGATGGCACGCTTTTGCATTAGGATACTGGATTTTCAACGAAGAAATTGAGAAAGTTTTTGCTTGGACAGATAGATATTCAGGAATCGATGTCCCAGCTTATGTAATGTGGAAATGTAAAGAAAAAGAAGAACACTTAGTCCCAAAATATGGTAATATGGAATTTGCTCTATTACCCGAAATGAAAATTCGCTCAAAATATTATCCCACAGATGAGTTTATTGAAATAATCGCGAGTCGTGGATTAATGAAAATCAATCAAGGAACATCTATGGGAAATAAAATGTCAAGTTCTGAAGTCTTTGCTCCAATTGTAATAGTAAGAGATGGAAAAGTGGAAACTATTACTGAATTTGAAAAGGATTGGAATAAATCATTTATTAATGCAACAAAATATTTCATTGAAGTAGTAAAAAATGGAAAAACACCCATTCTTTCTGGGGAACAAGCTAGAAATGTGTTAAAATTTAATTTAGCAGCAATTAACTCGAGCGAACTTGGAAAAGAAATTTTCTTATCAGATTTATCTTAGTGAAAAATGGAATCTAATAGGGTGTGTAATCTAATCATATCTCATAATCATATTTAAAATTCGTTATTTTCAATCCTTCTTCTATTCCTTTATTTAAATCCTTCTTTTTCCTCATGTAGTATTTAGACATACCACGTCCTAGGGATAAAGAAGGAGCTTCAATAATGCAATCTCCTTTTTCCTCACTTTCAGCTGTAAATTCATCCCATTTAACAATTCTACTCTCTTGATTTGAAATATAAGGCATTTTACCAAAAATACAGAGATTTTTTCCCTGGTCGCCATTATAAATTGGTTCACCTTTCCCCGTTTTCATCACTTGTATAAAATGTTCGGTAGAATTAATAAAGGAATATCTCCAATCTCTCGGTAAATCATTTCCATAAGTTGAGACTTCTCCATCGGAAAATACGACTATTGGTGGATATTGAGGTGTTTTTGACAAGAAATTTCCACCAGATGTGCATTGGTTTATCCAGATTATTCCTTTTGTCCCTGAAATTTCGATAAATTCATCGATGCCATAATAATTTGATGGAAAATATAAGTTCGTTGCAAATGTAAATTCCATTGTACCAAATTTGGGAGGTTTTTCAGAATCTCTCTGCGGATATTTCCAAATAATATTCGCGGGAGCGTCAATGACACCCGTGAAATAATTTATCCAACCGTAGACTTGATCAACCCTTTCTTCATCCATAAGCCATAAAGCCATTGACATTTTATGCTGACCATCATCAAAAACTTCGGGACCTCCGCCACACATCTCTATATTAGTTCTCCATTGAAAACCTTTAATATTATTCATGCTAGGTCCTCCCGTTAAAATGTTCACAATTCGAAAATTCAATGGTTCCCCAATAATTCCGTTGTCTAATAGCTCTTTAGCTTTAAGATACAGAGGATAAAATCGAAAATTTTCAAAGAGTTTTAACTTTACGCTATTTTCTTCACAGATTTTAATCATTTTTTCACAATCGGAAATATTGTGAGCCATTGGTTTTTGTACAGAAATTCCCGGTATTCCTGCTTTAGCTGCATATTCTGTCATTGGATAATGAAGGTGATGAGGAGTAAGGATTTCAATGATATCTAAATCTTCATGGTCTATCATTTTTTTAAAATCAGTATATATTTTTAAAGATCGAAGCCCCCATCTTTCTAACTTTTCTCCAGCATTCGATATATCAATATCACTCACAGCAACTAGTTCAGCTTCTTGAGAATGCATATAACCCTGTACATTTAAATTAGCAATATCCCCTGTCCCAATGATTCCTACACGTAGCATGCTAAAATTTTATATCTTTAATTCTTGATAGTCTTTTAAATTATATTGTCATTATAAATTTTTATATGAAGTGAAATATAGCACTTAATCATAATAATGCGAACCTATAAAACGAAAAAAAAATGAATAAATGTGGTTAATGTAACGTAAGGTGGTTCTTATTCCATATTTTCCATTGCCATGCTCAAGATTTCGCCATATGCGATGGCATCTTGAAGATTTCCATCTATTACTAAATCCCCGGACATGTAAGCGCTTGTTGAATCAAGTTCTCCAGTTGCCAACCCTGCCCAAGTTGCAGCTGTAGCTGACATTGTTACACTGGGATCATCAATTTCTCCTTCTGCGTAATTAAATTTACCTTCACCTAAAATGATATAATATTTATACTTGACGTCAGTGACAATCAATTGAACTTTAGTTTCATCCATGTCTTCAAGTTCTTCTTTTAAATCTTCATCTTCTTCGGCAATTTGCTTGACATACTCATACATTTTTAAGGTATCAGAAGGCTTACTTGTCCCCTTTTCTCTCATTTCTTTTAATTCTTTTAATAATTTTTCATCAACCATACGAAAATCATCTCTCTTTTCTTTTTGATATTATATATTGAAAGTTACGTTGTGCTTTTATTTAAAAATGCAATTTTGTTTATCAATATGATCTTTTTTTGTTTTAAAATTGAGTATAAATTTGGAAAAAAAAAATCTATTATGACTCTTTTAATTATCTTTTTATGATTTTTATTATTCTAACATTTAATATTATTTTAAGTGGGATATTGTTTAATAGCAATTGTAAAATTACCGTTTAATAATGAAAAAAAACCTTATTGATGATTATTATGAGTATATTATCTGATTTACTATTAGTATTATTGACTTATATCTATGTCTTCGCTACAATTCTCATTCCCGTTTATCTTAAGAAAAAGGATAAGATCTCGAAGTTCCAAGCTCGAAAAGGAGTTCACCTCTTTGCTGGCTTAAGTGTTTTTACGACACCTTATTTTGAATGGCCTTGGTGGGCAATAGTGATTGCAGGTTCTCTAACTGTGTTAGTATTTATGAGTTCAAAAAAATCGAAAATAAAGCAATTAAAAGAATTGTACGAGACCATAGGAGAAGAAGCTGAAGAAAATGTTGGATATCTTCAAGGACCTTTTCATTATTGTATATCCATAACATTTCTACTGCTTATATTTGTCATTTTTGCACCTTCTCAAATGTATTTTCCCCTTTCTGCGATTTTATTGATGATAATCTCCGATACGTTAGCATCAGTTATTGGAAAAAGATATGGGAAGCATAATATAAAAATTCCTTGGATCAAAGGAATAAGGACTCTGGAAGGTTCTTTAGCTTTTTTTATTAGTGGTTATATTTTATGCATGATAGCTTTCACTTTGTTAGGTGTCACCAATCCCATTACTCAAATGCACATTAGTTTTTTAGACGCACTATTGTATTCCTTAATTGCAAGTGCTTTAGCAACTTTAATTGAATTGTTCTCACCGAGCACATGGGATGATTTGACTGTACCAATTTTAACGACAATAATTATATTTTTACTAACTTTAATATAATAAAATCATTTTTCACCCTTTTTTAATCAAAAAAAGATATAAATACTTTGCTATAATGGAAGACATAAAGAAGATATATGACGTAGTTGTAGTCGGAGCCGGAACTGGAGGGAGTACTGCTGCTCGAGTCGCTACTCAAAAAGGTCTTGAGGTTTGTCTCATCGATCGGAAAATAAAAAATGAGATTGGGAATAAAATTTGTGGTGATGCTGTAGGTACAGAGATTTTTGATTTTTTAAACATCAAACATCCAACTAATGAAGAATTATCTTGCCATATTAAAGGAGCAAAAATATATTCCCCAAATATGGAAAAATGTATAAATTTATTAGACCCAACCCAAGCGGGTTATATTGTTAATCGTTTAGAATTTGGGCAACGTCTTCTGAACGATGCTTTAAATGCGGGAGTGACATCATTTTTAGATAATACCATCGCTTTAGAGTTACTTTACCAAAAAAAGATAGTTTCGGGTCTAAGAGTCAGATTAAAAAATGGAGAAAAAAAAGAATTAAGAGCAAAAATTGTTATAGATGCTTCTGGATTTTATTCCCCCTTGAGAAAAAGCATTCAAAGTGATATTGTAGAAAAAGTTATTCCAAAGGAAGATAGTATTTTATGTTATCGAGAAATAGTGAAATTTCCCCCCTCTGAACATAAAGTACAAGATCCAGAATACATAACCATTATTTTGGACAAAAAAAGAGCTCCTGGAGGTTATATTTGGTATTTTCCAAAAAATGAGTTCTCGATCAATATTGGGTTAGGAGTTTTTATGGATTATAAAGGTAAAGTCAAGGAATTTTATCAAAACAACGTGTTCAGAAATTATATTAAAACTTCAAAATATGAAATTCTCTCATCTGGTGGTGGTGTTGTACCGATTAGGCGGCCATTATGGTCGTGTACAGATGGTGGAATAATGTTTATAGGAGATGCGGCATGTCAAGTCAATCCTTTACACGGTGGAGGCATTGATCCATCAATGAGAGGAGGTTATTTCGCTGCTAATGTAGCGTTTGAGGCGTGTGAAAGACAAGATTATACACTTATGTCTTTATGGAAATATAACGTAGAAGTGATGAGGAATTTTGGAGCGGATTTTGCCTCCTTAGATTTGCTAAGACAAGTACTTCAAGTTTTTAATAATGAGGAACTAAATTTTGGATTGGGAAAAGAGTTATTATCAGGTGAAGAAATTTTAGAAATTTCATCAACTGGGGGGCTCAATTTATCTCTTTTTGATATGGCTTCAAAATTTATTAAAGGGATATCAAAACCGGATTTGTTATTAGATTTAAATTATCTTCGAATAAGGATGAGAGAGATATCTTCAATTTATAAGAAATTTCCATTAGATTTGAATAATTTTGAAAGATGGAAGAACAATGTAATAGAAGTTCAAAATAAGGTAAAAAAAATGTTAATAAATACAAAAAGAGTTAATTAATTATAATCAAGTGAAGTAAATGGTAAATGTTTTGTCAAACAAAATTATTGAATTCAATACATATAAGTATATTTTAGATAAGCTAAACAAGGAAGGTGCCTTGCATTTTTCCTTAATCGATCCTGATCCTATTAAACAAAGCGCAAAAAAAGCTGCTAAAATGGCAAAATATGCCGAAAAGGCGGGAACGGATGCAATATTAATAGGGGGGAGCACGGTCTTCGATCAAAGATTTGTAGACGATACCATCATTGCGATTAAGGAAGTTGTTGATGTACCTGTAATTATTTTTCCAGGTGGGTTCTCAAATGTATCAAAAGAAGCGGATGCCATTCTTTTTATGTCGCTATTAAATTCAGAAGATCCTTATTTCATAATTGGTCAGCAAGCACTTGCCTCTTATACCGTTAAAAGAGCTAATTTAGAACCGATTTCAACAGGTTATTTGATTATCGAACCTGGAGCTACAGCTGGATGGATCGGAAAAGCGAGATTGCTTCCAAGAAATAAACCAAAATTAACAGCAGCATATTCATTAGCAGCAGAAATGCTTGGGTATAAAATAATTTATTTAGAAGCTGGATCAGGAGCTGAAAGAATTCCTATTGATATAATTCAACTCTGCTCGAATTTTGTCAATATTCCCATCATTGTTGGAGGTGGTGTTAATTCAAAAGAAATAGCTAAAGAATTTGTAAAAGCTGGCGCAGATATCATCGTGATGGGTACTTTTTTGGAAAATAACATTTTAAAAGATGATGGTGACTCGCTTAAAATTATCATTGATGAAATAAAGAAAACGGGAAAAGAATGTCCGAAAAGTTTCTGCTTAAAATAATTACCACTTGGTGTAATAGATTTGAAGATAAAGGATGCCATTGAAATAGTTAGACCTGTTAATTGTTTGATGGGAGCTTTAACTATTATAATCGGTTTGCTAAATACAAGAACATCTATTTCATTAACTTTACTTTTTTCTAATATTATTTTAGGAACATTGACTTATATATTCCTAGCAGGGTCTGGAATGATAATTAATGATTTCTACGATTATGAAATTGATAAAATAAATCGACCACAACGACCTATTCCAAGAGGATCTGTTAGTCTGAGTCAAGCAAAATTGTTATTTTTTACGTATTTATTAATTGGTCTACTATTTAGTTTTTTTAACGTTTTGATCTTTAATTTAAATTACATAATTATTATTTTAGCTGCATTTTTTGGATTCATAGGATGGGTTTATGCAAAATGGGGCAAAAAAAGTGGATTTCCAGGAAATATAATCGTTAGCATTTCATTTTCTATCGGTATGATTTATGGTGCACTACTAAATAGCTCATTGATCCCCATTTATATTTATTACTACTTTATAACTGCGTTTTTTCTACTATTATCACGTGAGATAATTAAGGGATGTGAGGATATTGAGGGAGATAAAAAGGAAGGAGTGAAAACACTTGCTATTCGGATTGGGGCTAAAAAAGCAACAAATTTGGCTATGATTTTTTTACTGCTTGCTCTAATATTCTTCATATTACCCCTCTTTACAAATATTATAAATCCATTTCTATTTTTAATAATGATGAGTTCTGGATTTATAATCGTGGTTTTTTCAATTTATCTAATGATTAAAAAAAATATGCAAAGGAACGAGTTTAAACGTGTAAGCTTATTATTAAAAATAGGAGCACTTCTAGGATTATTATCCTTTGTTTTTGCAAGTTTATGATTTGACACTTTTTAAAAATCTAAGGATATCTTCAATTTTTTTTTTGGTAACAAGTTCTTGAAGAGAATTTATACTTGTACTATCCAAATCATAAGGAAATGTTCGAATTAAACCTCTTACTTGAGTTAAACCCAGATATTTTCTCGTGTAATGAGCATTTGAATATTTATATGTTGTTAGAAATTCACTATCTAAAGTGTATCTGAAATGTTCCAATAAAGAATTAAAATAATCTTTGAGTAATTTTTGATAAGAAATGGAAATTTGTGGGTATAGAAATATTTGAATGGGATGTGTTCGATATGTTTTTCCTGATACATAAATACCACTTACATAGAAATCATCATGAATAATACCTAATCCTGCTCTTCCATCATCTGAACCACTATCAACAGTTTTCGCGTATAAAATATTTGATTTGATTTTATTCATCAATTCTTTATTTAAATCAAGCTTCAACCTTTGATACTCATGATGTTTATAATTATTTGCATCAATTACTTCAACTCGATAGTGACCGTTATTCTGATTGACTTTATCTTTTGTTAAATAAAAGGTGACCTTAAGAGAGTTTTCTCTTTTGAAAGACTCTATAAATTCATCAAATTGAGAACCCGCTCGATATTTATATTTAGGATTTAAACTAAATTTACGATTTAAAACAATGTCTTTTTTTTTGATTTTAATTCCAGTAAAATTTTGTACATTGGTTAGAGGAAACTTTTTTTTCCTAAACAATCCCAAGCATATGTTTGTTCCTGTAAATTCAAATACTTGAGTTTCAAAAATTATCATTTTAATAATTTGGTACTCTTTCAAAAAATCTAAGCGAAACTTATTAGATACAGATGACCCAAAGAGAAAATTTGAGGGAATAATATAGGTAATATCTTGAACATTATTTCTTAAATCATTCATCATCGCTATCTGATATAAATCCTGATATCCTTCATTTTGTTCTTGAAAATACTTCAAAAATTCCTTCGTATCCTCATGTTTCATTATGTATCCAAGATATAAGTAAGGGGGATTTGTTATGTGGTAAATTGGATATTTTTTATCTTTAAGAAAATTAGGAAAATTTTTTAGATTATCTCTTACTTTAATATTATTCTGAGCTATATTGTCAGGGATACCGTAAGAACTAGCGTTATCAATGCATTTTTGAACCATTTCTTGATGGATATCAAAAAGATATACATGTTCCTCGAAAAATGATATTCTATCCTCTTGATCAAATTCTTCCAAAATGGGTAAAATGAGATTACCTTCCCCCGCAAATAAATCCACCCACAAATATTGATTTAATTTGTCTTTTATGTGAGGAAGAATGAATTCCTTAAATAGATCTTTTGAAGTTATATGAATTCCATATTGCCGGCGAAATCTCCTTTTATCTTTTTCAATAGAATCCATGATAATCTTTGCAATATAGTGAAGTATTGATTAATATAATGTTTCTATTTTACAACCTAAATCGAAAAATTGGTCTCCAATTTTTTAATAAATGATTATGGATAATCTCTATTTAAAAACAATTTAATAAAAACAAATAAAATAAAACTGATTCAAATGAGTGAAAAAAAAAATCTTTTACTTGTCGATTTTCTTGCTCAAGTAAAGAAAAAATTACCTGAATGGTTAAAATGGAAGGAGGATCAAGTTAAGGGCATTATAGATGATTTAGAACTTCAAATAATGAATGAAGCTCGTATCATCGCAGCTGGAGATTCACCAACTGATAAGGATATTCGAGATGCAATTCTTAACTTTGGAACTCCCGAAAGCATAGCTAAACCTTATAAATCGCGTGGTACTCCCAAATTTTTCCTAACTGAAGAACTATTCGAATTTTATCTGAGAAGTCTCTTCTTCTTCTTTGGAATTATTATCCTTATTAATATCGTCGTATCAATTTTCCGATTCTTCGTCGTGCCTTGGTGGAATGTATTAGGAGATATGTTTGGTGGTATGTGGGTTGGATGTCTAATTGCTGCGGTGTTTATTACCATAGTATTTGTATATTTTTCAATGGAGGGTTTCTTACCAGAAGATTTTGGAATTATTCCAAAAAGACTTGCTCTTATATTTCCCTTCAATCTTACTGAAGAGGAAATCGAAGAAAATCGAAGATACACCCAAATGAAAATAGAAGAAATCCATTTAAATAGAGAAACAAAATTAGAAAAAGCCAAATCTCATTTTAATGAGAGACTTGCTGAAGCTCAGTTAATTCGAGAAGAAAAACACGCTGAAGCACGAATGTTAAGAAGACAAAAAATAGCTGAAGCAAAAATGCTACGAAAGCAAAAAGTTGCTGAAGCACGAGAAAAACAGAGACTTAAAAAGAAATATCCCGTCACCGTTGGTGACTTGGTATTTGGTGCTGTTGGAGGAATAATTTTTGGTTTACTTCTCATCCTTCAACCATTTGCCGATATAACTGGGCTTTTCCATCCAGATTTTCTTAATTGGATAAAACTTTTTGGCTTGTTAATTTTTATTAGTGGATTGATTAGTTTAATTAGATTGGCAATGGGAATAAGGAACCATACTGGACAACAAATAATGCTTGCAGTACTAGCGGGTTACAACATTCTGTATATTCCATTATTCTTATTACTACTTAATCAACCCGAAATTTTTCCGATTTCATTATTTTCTGGAGGGTTAATTTCTACTATAACCGTAAATCCGAGCTCATTAGCTTATATCATATATTTCTGGGTAATAATTCTCATTACTATAGGAATTATAGCGGGAATGATTGAAAACTTCTACAAAATTTCCAAACTCCAAAAACTCAAAAAAGATTATTAATATTCATTTAAATTTTTTCTCTCTTTTTTATTATGTAGTATGAATTCTTATATGATTAGAAGTGTTTCTAAAACTCTCACTAATCCGAAAATGGTTAAAATTACGATTATAATTAACCTAATCACATTTATTCCAGGCTTGATCTTTTGCGTCCTAATCGCAACTTTTTTTGGACCTCAAGGATATAATATTTGGGCTAATTATATTAGTGAACTTGGATCAATTGCTTATACTCCTGTCCCCTTTTTATTTGATCTTATCTTAATATTTGGAGCTATCTTCACAGTACCTGCTTATCTTTATAATAATAAATTTTTGATTGAAGGAACTAAGGAAATTATTTTCAATTCTACAGTGAAAAGATGGAAGAGATTTTATTACTTCTTTATAGATCTTAGTGCCTTTTTAGGTTACTTCTTTCTACTTGTAGGATCAGTTGGATTGTTTGGAATTGGAATTTTTAGCATTGATAGCATTCCTTCCTTTCATTATTTTTTTTCCTTTTTTGTATTTGCAGGATTGATCTTTGGAGCATTATTTTCTGGAATTGCCATTCTCCTTAACAAGGTAATTTGTCCTCATTTCCTAGGACTTTATATGATTTTTGGACCATTTATAGCAGGAATTTTATTTTTGAACCCTCCTGCATCAATAACTCTTCAATTCCTCGAATGGGTAATGTTATTTGCCCAACAAATTTGGCTCTTACCCGCTGCTTTTTATACATTACGTCATATAAAAAAAAATCTCCGATACAATTAATCCTTCAATACGACCTCTAAAGTATTACCGTTTGTATCGAAGCACTTGACACAACCCAAATTTTCATAGGGATATCCAAGTAACATGGTAAAATGTCTCTTTTTAAAAATTAAGTTAAGCTCTTCATTGATCGAAAGATCCCCCGAGGGACGAGATATAAATGTCCCTTCGTTAGAAAAATCTAAAGGAATGTTACATGTTGGTCTAAAAATTTCAAACTCTTTTTCTGGATCAGAGCAAGATCTTGAAGGTAAGATATATTCAGAAACTAT
>CAZOYD010000046.1:0-29492 GCA_964583985.1 uncultured archaeon | reverse complement strand
CGATTTCCTTGATATCAAGAAGAACAAGATCTACGTATGGCAAAATTTTTTCATATATATTTTTGGAAGCATAGCCACACGTATCTAAAGCTGTAGAAATACCATTATCCTTGCACATCTTTAAAAATTCTAAAATGAAATCAGATTGGATGGTGGGTTCTCCACCCGATACTGTAATGCCTCCTTTAGATTGCTCGTAATATACTTTATCTTTTTGAATCTCGTGATAGAGATCATCTAAAGACCAATATTCGCCAAACATGTGGAGTGCTGTTGACGGACATTCATCTGAACATTTTCCACAACTAGTACAGAGTTTTCTATCAATGTAAAGACCATCTTCTTCAAATTTTAGTGCTGCCAGTTCACAAGTTTTAATGCAAGTATTGCACCCAATACATTTATGTTTGAACCATTCTAATTGCTTTTTCTTTAAAATTGATTCCGGATTATGGCACCAAATACATTTCAGTGGACATTGCTTGAAAAAGACAGTAGTACGTATTCCAGGACCGTCTTCGGTACTCATTTTTTGAATCTCAAAAATAAATCCTTTCATTACATCAGCCAAATAAGCTACACCTATAATTTAGAAATTTAAATTATAAAAAAAATTTTGGATTTAATACATGTGAAATGCTCAAAAATTAGAAAAAAAAATTTTAATTATTTTATAACTTCTCGATTAGCTCTTTAATTTTGTCTTGATTAAATTCATCCAAGTTTTCTATAGTTTTAATAAGCTCATCGAAAATGGCTTTTATTTCGTTAAGTTGTATTTCTTTTCTTTTCACTCTTCTTAAATAGCTAGTTAGACGAGATCTCATGCCCCTGAAGTAATCTATTGCTTCTTCCTTCTCGCTTAGATCACCGATGTCCATCATCATTTTTGAACGTAGATTTTCTCGATGGAATGGATTCCCATATTTTTCAGGAGGAGCCATTTCTGATAACATCATGAACCGCGAAGCCCAATTTTCCTTGAGATCTTCAAGGTATTTTTTTCCCAAATCTGAAAGTTGATAATATTTCTGAGCGCGACCTTCGATAGTTTCTTCATGAGTATCGAGATAATTTAATTTTTCAAGTTTATCAAGCACGTGAATTAGTGTACCTCTTGGAAGTTTATAATGTTTTTGTAGCTGATATCCTGTAATTCCTGATTCACTTTCATTAAGAATGTTGAGGATCATAAAATGCTTGATATTTTGAAAGTCTTCATTGGTAAATGGGATTCTCGGTGGTCTGAAATGTTTTCTAAAACGCGGTGGTGGAATTAAAGGATCGAATGGAACATGAGGTCTATGATGTCTGTATGTTCTGTCTCTTGGATAATATTTACCCCTTGGTGGATGATGAAAAGAATATGGAGGAACATGAGGTTCCCATGAGTGCCAATCTTCATTTTCAAAATCTTCTTTTTTTTCATTTAATTCTTTTTCATTCATTTTATATGTCACCATTTTTTATATATGATCATTTTAGTCATATAATATTAAATGCAACTATACTATTTAAATGTGTCGGTTTTGGTCACATAATGTGAAAGAAGTTTGTGAGATGAAATATAATTAAATAATGGACTCAAATCTAATATTAATAATTATTTTTCAAAGTGAAATTAAAAATGAAATTAAGTGATATTCAAAACGTTTTAATAATTGGAGCAGGAAACATGGGCCATTCGATTGCTCAGGTATATGCTCAAGGAGGATTTGAAGTTTTCTTGGTTGATATCAATAAGAAGATCCTGGATCGCGCTATGAATCTCATTGATAACAATTTGAACACGTTAGCGGAATTTAATAGGGTAAAACCAACTGAAATCGTAAATATTCTTAACAGAATTCATCCCTCCACAAATCTCAAGGAGAATGCTGAAAATGCTGATCTAACGTTAGAAGCCATTAAAGAAGTACCAAATTTAAAGCTTGAATTATTTAAAAAATTGTCGGATTACTGTCGCGATGACATAATTTTGGCAAGTAATACCTCATCCTTGGACATCTTTAATATTTTAAAGGGAATTAGCCATCCCGAGAGAATTATAGCTCATCATTGGTTCTCTCCCCCCCATATCATTCCAACAGTTGAAATTGCCCCAAGTAAAAAGACATCTCAAGAAATTATCGAGCTTTCAGTACAATTGCATGAAAAATTAGGAAAGGTCCCCATTTTAATGAAGAAATTTGCGCCTAACTACATCGTAAATAAAATTCAAAATGCGATTTCGGGAGCGATGTATGAGTTAATGATGAGAAATTTGGCTACAGCAGAACAAATCGACCTCGTAATTAAAAGTACTTTAGGAATTCGGTTACCTATAATTGGAGTGGTTCAAGCGCACGATTTCACGGGTCTTGATCTAGTAGAAGATATTATCACTGCTAAAGGAGGAAATGTTCCTTTAATAAGTGAAAAAGTTAAAAAGGGAGAATTAGGCGCTAAAACTGGGAAAGGGCATTACGATTATGGTGGTAGAAGTGAAATTGAAATACTAAGAAAACGGGATATCTTATTTCTAAAACAATTAGAATTTCTAGAAAAAAATACTGATTTCAAGCCAATTTGATAAGAATAAATATCACTCATGTTTTTCTTTCCGTTTTTCTTCCAAATACTTCAAATAATCCAATTCTTTATTTTCGTGAATTTTAATCAACTCTGCTTTCTGAGCTAGCCATTTAGGACCGTCTAAAGGATAAAAAAACATGATTATTGAGCTAAATATTAATAAGATGGCCGGAATTAATGAGAATCCAATCATGATACCCATTTGAGCAGAAAAGTTTTGAATAGATTGTTGCGCATCGAATCCAAAGTTGTTAATTATCACCAAGAACACCCAATTAGCAAGTGATATTGCTGGTTTAGTAATTAATGCGTTTATTCCTGAATAAGTTGTTTCTCTACGCTTTTTTGTTCTAGTTTCATCATAATCCACAATATCAGCTATAACTACTTGATTTACAAGCATAAAACCTGAAAAACCAATACCAATAAAAATAAATCCAATTAGTGCAAAATTAAATGACCATCCTATGAAAAAAGTCAAAAAAAAGCTTAATCCTGACAGAAATAATGCTAAAATAAAGGTTTTTTTTACTCCGTATTTTCCTACCAATTTATTATAAACTACAAAAAAGGCGAAGATCATTGCAAAAACTAATAATAATGGCAAAGTGGTTAAAAACCCAGTCAAACTTAGTACATATTCAACATAATAAAATATAGCAGTAGTAAGAATTGTTTGAGCGAAAGTAAACGAGAAGTTTGAAACTTCATAAATTAAAAATGGATAGTTTTTAAAAGTTTCTATAAAGCCTTCAAGTACTGGGAGAGTTTCTTCCATTTGCGTATACTTATTTTCTTTTAAATAGAAGCTACTTATGAATAATATTATCGCACAGATAATTCCCACAATTATCATTACAAATAGAAACTCAATGGCTGCATTTGGAGATTCATTTCCAGTTAAAAACAGAAGAGGTAAAATAAAAGCGATAACATACGAAATAGAAGATATAGCTGCACCATACACCAATAAATTTGATCTTTCTTTTGCTGTTAGAGCCATTTCAGCAGGAAGAGTGTAATTAATAAGGCCTAATATCGTAAATAATGTATCAAAAACGAATAAAACTATAATCAAATTGAAAAATAGAGCAAATTGATCATTAATATTCACAAGAGGAATCCAACAAAGAATAAATGCAACTCCATAAAGAGGAGCACCAAAGCGAATATAAGGAATTCGCCTTCCATATTTTTCAGATTTAGTCCGATCTTCGATAAATCCAAACAACGGGTCGTTAATTGCATTCCAGAATGAAAAAATTAGCCAAGCGATTCCAGTTAATTCAGTATTTAATCCTAATGTCGTATTATAAAAAAAAGTTATAGCAGAAAACGCAATTTGAGAGGGTAAACCAATTCCAGCTCCAAGACCACCATAAGCTAATTTAGATTTTAAAGGAACTTTATCATTAAACATTATCTCCCAAAATTTTACAGAATTTATAAATCAATTGAAAAGAAGACAAAAGGCATGTTATCTGTAAGTAAAAAGAATAAAATTACAATTTATGGGACTCGCGTGCTATAATTTCATCTTGGAGCTCTTTCCCGATTGAATTGAAGTATGCATTGTAGCCCGTGACCCTTACAAGTAAATTAGTATAATTTTCTGGGTGTTTTTGTGCATCTTTAAGCATTTCAGAATCAAGCATGTTAATTTGAAGAGCGGTTCCACCATTTTCTACATACCCTCTTAGATAAGCTTTAAATTTTTCACGGTGCTCTGAATCATTAATTATCGAAGGATTGAAAGTAATAGTATGACTTGATCCATTAGGTAAGCAATTCACGTATTCTCCATCATCAGTTTTACCTCCTAATACAGCTCCAACAGAATTTGTCACTGCAGTAGGTCCTTTTACATCAGCGCCATTGGTCGGACAAATCGCATTTGAAAGGTACGTACCTGTTTTTCTGCCATTTGGAGTAGCAATTGTAAATTCCGCGTCAGCACCAGCCCAATAATTCCATGATAGCATCCCTGGGCGAAATTGGAAGTTAGTTTGTGTTTTATATTTCCAAGTTTCTCCTGCCCATAGTTCCATCACTTTTCGAGCGATCTCATCAGCCTCATCCTCATCATTTCCATATTTTGGAGGTTTATTTTGCATTACGGTTTGCATGATAAAATGTTCTTCACTTTCGAAGTTATCCATTATGGCTTCTTTAACTTGCGTAATGGTGTATTTTTTATCTTCATATACAAGTTTCTTTATTGCTAGTAATGAATCCACAGTAGTGGCATATCCTACTCCTTCTACGGTTATGAACCTTAAATCAGGACCTCCTTTTCGTATATCAAGCCCTTTCTCAATACATCCACGTACAATACTTGATAAATAAGGAGTCGGCATAAATTCTGCTCGAAGATTTTCAGTTTGGTTGTATACATCCACGGTATATTTTATGAGGAATTCTATTTGTGTCTTCCAAGCATTCCAAAATTCATTCCAAGAATTAAAGGATTCAGGATCACCTGTTTTCGGTCCAATTTGTTCTCCTTTTTTTGTGACCACGTTGTTATTAGGCATGTTCTTCCCATTCCATAAGGTTAATTCAATACTTTTTGTGAGATTAGGATTGCAATTAACCGTCCCAGAACGATCGTTTCCCTGCATCGTATTCTCTAGACAACCAACACAAGCATAATTCCAAGCATCTTCCTTAGGTATTCCTTCCTTAATCATTCCAGCTATGCTTCGCTCATCAAAATTAATGAGAAATGGAGCACCTTGGGATCGAGAAACCATATCGACGACTTTATTTAGTAACTTTTCTGAACTCGCACGACATAAGCGAATGTTTGGTTTTGGTTCTAAAATAGGACTCCATTCGTCAATTACTTCTAAAATAGCATAAGTTAACTCATTTGTCAAATCTTCACCCTTAGGACCGCATCCACTTAATGTCATTAATTGGCCAAAGGCAGATGTTATACCTTGTTTTCCAACCATAATTTGAGCATCATAAGCCGTATTACAATGAAACCAGAAACTTCCTAAAATATCTTTAGCAAACTCTTTGGAAATATTTTTTTCATCAATCACATCTTTTTTGTATAAATCCCAAAGATGCTGATCAGTTCTTCCAAAAGAGATTCCTGGTCCAGGGTAGGACTCTTCAGCCATTACTAGCATGTGAGTGAGCCAAAGTGCTTGAATACCTTGCCAAAATGTTTTAGCGGGTTCCCATGGAACAAGCTCTAGATTTTTTGCCATCTGTTCTAATTCT
The DNA here is from genome assembly GCA_964583985.1 of uncultured archaeon. GTDB lineage: Archaea > Asgardarchaeota > Lokiarchaeia > Sigyniarchaeales > SOKP01 > SOKP01. The sequence continues at coordinate 23,684 of CAZOYD010000046.1, read as the reverse complement.
TCAACACGTTCTGGTGTGGAAGCTGTTTCTTTAAGAGTTCTACATTCTTCAGCATACTTTTTTGCTAATTTTCTGGGGATTTCTGCTGCTTTTATCATAGCTCGAAGTTCTGCTCCTTTCTCACCATCTTTCTCTTTTTGACTCATTTTTTCATATTCCCTTGTTGCTCTTTCATAAACATGTTTGAAACCTTTTTTTATGATGGTTTCATGATCAGGAATTATATGACCGCCAGTAGCTCCAACGTTTCCAAAACCAGATTTATGATATTTAAAGAATTCTTGGCGCGCGTTGACATTTTTCTTCCAATGCTTTTTTGCTTCTTTTTCTGTTAAGCATTTACTTAACTGAGTGTTGAACCTTCCACCAGCAATGAGATCATTTTCGGAGATAATTTCATGTGGTACATAATTTACCATTACTGCCTCAAAAAAGATCATCCTTCGTTCCGGTAGTGATAATTTCCAAAAGCCTTCGGGCAATTTCACTTGAACCGCCATGGATCGTAATGAACTTTCAAATACGCCCTTTCCTTTGTTTCCGATATAGAAGTGAACTTCTGGAGCGACGTAATAATCAGATTCATTCCAAATAATATCCCAATCGGTTCCAGTGGTAAATGCCATGTACTGGTTTTTCCATTTTCTCTCATCACCTTTAAAATAATAATCTCTCATCCACTTTGAGCGAGGAGACAAATCATGAGGTTCAGCAATCTCGTATTTTTTACCTTTAGAATCACTCATTTTAATCATGCATGGTTATATAGTTATTATGTAATATATACAATGATATAGTTTTAAAATTACTACTTATCTTAAATAAGGAATAATTTAAATATCCTAGGAACAACCTCACGTAAATAAAATTAGAGACCCAAATTAAGTTAATAATGCATTCGACATAATTGTAAAAAAATATTCGTTAAACATCTTCTCAATAAAATATAATATCCCGAGAATATCAAGATATGTTTAAAACAGCTTGAAACTTATATTTCACGAAAATTATTTTTCTCCCACAATCAAAAGAGTGGAATTATTAAAATCAATAAATAACAATTAAAAAAAAAGAAATTAAAATTAATTTAATTTATGGTTACACTTATGGATGAGAATAACGTAGTAAAGATCATTATAAATAATACTAATCCAGCAATGATTATTGATGTTTTTCGAGTATTTTCATCGATCTTATCGTTTACAGCAAATGATAGAAATCCAATTAGTACAAACACTAGACCTATATTAATCCCAATGCGAGCTATATTCATAAATATGACATCTTGATATGCCATCCATAATGCAATCATTTCAATCTCTTCCTGTCTTTCAATGAAGTCATTAAATCCATAGAATCCGTTCCAGTAATTTAAGTAATTATCTTGATTAGCTAGAGCTGCCCATTGACCAGCATTTACGGCAATCGAGTAACTAATCATCATCATCAGTCCAAATATTATTGCTATAATTATACCATAGATTATAAATTTGGCTGCTCTATTCTTATCTAGTAAAGGTAATTTATCAAAAAGAGATGCTTTTACTTGTTTTTTTTCCATTATAAAAGACCCCTCCCTGTTTTTTTGAGATATCCAATAGTTGCCAAAAGCATAATAGCAACTAGCGCACCAACTCCAATCAGGATAAACAGCAATTCGAGTATATCTCCAGGACCATCTATTTTTATTACAAGATCAAAATAAATATTCAAGTTAATCCCTCCAGAATTTGTTCCATAAACAATAACAACGTAATCTCCGGGTATATATCTCAGATAATCGCCGTCAACTCCTCCTGCAAATTCAATATACCAATATCCTTCCGCGGTTATAGTTCTTATATCATCTGCGAATGCCTGACCTGCTAAATTCGCATCACCAAATGTAAATTCTGAATAAACAAAGTATTTTTCTCCCGTGATACTTCCAGGAGCAGTTGAGGCTGCATACGCCAGATCATAAGTTCCTTTTGATAAAATTATTAAGTTAGCAGTAACATTTTCAGTAAATGCAGAAAATTCTATTACTGCTTTTTGATCTTTCACAAGCGTAAATTCAATCGCAGTAGCATTTTGAACATCATTGTTACTAGTTTCAGAGGTAACAAATGATTGATTGACCAAAATTATTTTATTAAAAAAAAAACCAAGAATTGGTCCGAGGATGATTATGATTACACTGATTAGAACAAGAATTTTGTATTTTTTTATATTTTCCATTATTATCCTTCCAAATTAATTTTAAAAAGTTTTATATAGATTTTGGTAACTCTTATTTATCTATTAGCATATAAAAATTTGTTTAAAATCATACCATTTAAATATTTACAAACTGGGAATATGTTCAATTTGGGAATAGGAAAAATCAACAAATTCTATATTATTATATATAAATGCTAACTTGGTTACCTGATGATTTAAACCTACTAAACAGAGAGTTATTTGGCTGAATAAATTCATAGAATAGGAATATAATTAAGGATTTAAAATTCAGAGAATAATTTTATGTAATTATATTTAAATCCAGAAAGAATTATACAAAGTTGTAGTATCTCAGAGAATTTCATCAATAACGTTTAAATAATAATAATTTCTTTATTGATTTATATTTAAATTGAACATCCAAGATTGAAAACAATGAAAAAAAAAAATCTATTCTTAGTTTTAATCATTGCAATCGGAATTATCTCGGGAACAGTCATGATTTCTTTCTTTTTTAGGCCTTCTGCAGATTTATCGAACAATCAACCCCAAATAATAGATCGTAATCCTTCTACTAACAAAATAATATCAGAAGGAGAGTCTCAAGTTTTTAGAATAACCGCTTTAGACGCAGACGACGACGTATTATCCTTTATATGGACAATAAATGACACTTCTGCGGGTGAAAATGTTAATAATTTTACATTTCTTTCAAATTTTGATTCAGCTGGTTCTTATTTAATTAAAGCAGAAGTATCAGATGGGAAAGCTACAACGTCCACTTCGTGGATTTTGGTCGTGTTAAATGTTAATAGAAATCCATACATAACTGATCCACAACCTGCCATCGACCCAAGTATTGCTGAAGGGGAATCTCAAGTGTTTAATATAATGGCTAACGATCCAGATAACGATCCTTTAACGTGCCAATGGACGGTAGATGATAGTCCTGTTGGAACGAATTCTACTACCTATACGCATGATACTGGATTTGATGATAAAGGAACATATCAAATTAAAGTCAATATCACCGATGGAGAACTCTCTGATGAATACTCTTGGACACTTTACGTCGGCGATGTAAATAGAGCCCCATTTATTACGGATTTTCAGCCATCTACAAATCCAACCATAAATGAGGGTGAATCTCAAGAGTTTAACATATCTGCAAGTGATTTAGATAATGATGCATTAACTTATCAATGGACGGTAGACGATAGTCCTGTTGGAACGAATTCTACTACCTATACGCATGATACTGGATTTGAAGATGAAGGAACGTACCAACTTAAAATCAATGTCACCGATGGAGAATTATTCGATACGTATACTTGGACGTTAACCGTAATCGATCTTAATACCGCTCCCGTAATAGATTCATTTTATCCGTTGTTAGATCCCATTATTAATGAAACTCAAGTCCAGAAATTCAATGTTTCAGCTTCAGATCCTGAATTTAACCCTTTAACTTATACCTGGAAACTTAATGAGCAAGTTGTAGGTGGAAATTCAACTGAATTCTACTATTTCACTACCTTCCTTTCAGCAGGAAATAATGACCTATCTGTTACGATTGATGATGGAAAAGCGGAACTTAGTCATACATGGAAAGTGACGGTAAATAATAATGTATCTCTATTAAAAGATATAAATCCTTCAGGAGATTCAAATCCATCTTCTTTTACTTTTGTAGGAAACCTCATGTTTTTTACAGCAAATGATGGAACCCATGGTTATGAATTATGGGTAACTAATGGAACACCTTCAGGAACATATATGGTGAAAGATATAAGAGCTGGAGTAGATTCTTCCAGCTGTCAATATTTAACGCCAATGAACGGCATCTTGTACTTTTCAGCTTATGAAAATACTTATGGTAGAGAATTGTGGAGGAGTGATGGAACTTATGCGGGAACATATATGGTCAAAAACATAAATCCATCTAGCTCGTCTATACCATCTTATCTAACTGTAATGAACAACATTCTTTATTTTCAAGCAGATGATAAGGGAGTTTGGGATCCATTTCCATCAGGTACAGAGGCTGAATTATGGAGAAGTGATGGAACTTCAGGAGGAACTTATAGGGTTACTAATATTTATCCGATTTATGGAAGTTCTCCTAGGGGATTTTGTGTAATTGGAAATACTCTCTATTTTGAGGCTACTGATTTATCCCATGGACCAAGTCTTTATAAAACCAATGGGGCATCCTATAATACCGTCTTTATTAAAGAAATCGATATCGATACTGATTGGGGAGTTCATAGATTAGGAACGAAAATAATTTTTAAAGAATGGGCAAATCCCACCTATGGAGACGAACTATGGGTAAGTGATGGAACATTAGCAGGCACTCTTAGACTTAAAGATATTTATTTAGGAGCGTCAGATCCCGATCCTAAAATCGCAAAAATAATAGGAGCTATAATGTATTTCACTGCATATAATAGCACTCATGGAAGGGAATTATGGAAAACTGATGGCACGCCCGAGGGAACTACAATGATAAAGGATATTTATAATGGGACTGCTAGTGGGTGCGATACAAACTTAGAATCCGCGGTTTTAAATAACGTTCTATATTTTGAAGGAAATAGCCTCACCTATGGGCATGAATTATGGAGAACGAACGGAACTGCAATAGGCACGCATATGGTTAAAGATATTTATATCGGAAGTGGAGGAGACATATCATATCTTGTTGCAAGTGACAGTTATCTTTATTTCAATGGATATAATTCGACTTCAGGACATGAATTGTGGAAATCAAATGGAACTGAAGCGGGAACAACAATAGTTGCGGATAGTAATCCAGGGAGTGCAAATAGCAATCCGAGATATATCACTATAGCCGGAGATAAAATATATTATTGTGCGTATTCTAATGGTGGTGACATTTGGATAAGTAATGGAACTGAAGCGGGAACACATTACTTGGCTCCTTTAAAATTTCCTGATTTCATTAAAAGGTGGGGATCTACCGTATTTGTGCTGACAAATGAGTTTGCTTGTGGAAATGAACTTTATATCTGTTAATTAGACTTTTTTTTTTATTTTTCTGGTTTTTTTTTTATTCTGGTTTACATGAGAATGTTTAGACTGATATTTGATCTAATTCAAGAGATCATTACTTATAGTTAAAAAAAATAGAAAACTTTAAACTGAATCAAGGAGTATTTATTACATAAAATAGCAAAAGAGTTCGATTTAATGGACGAATATAAGTGTGAAGTATTAATAATAGGTGCTGGTCCAGCGGGATTGAGTGCTGGAGTATATTGCGGACGATCAAATAGAGATACAATAATATTGATTGGAAAAGAATCTTCAGCTCTAGCAAAAACTAAGGAAATTCAAAATTGGTTAGGAAAAAAAAACATTTCAGGACCAGATCTACTGAAAGAATTCATTGAACATGCTGAAAGTCATGAAAGCGTGCGATTAATTGAAGGGGATGTCATATCTCTCATGGTTGGGATGGGAATGAACATTGTATCAACAAGAACAGCAAATATTTCATCTGATGCAATTATTATAGCTACTGGTATGGGAGAAAGAAAAGAAATTATTAAAAATGAAAGTGGTTTAATTGGATATGGTGTTTCTTACTGCGCATTATGTGATGGTCCGTTATATAAAGAAAGACAAGTATATTTATATGGAGATGATAAGGAAGTTTTAGAAGATGCATTATCGCTTCATCAAATGGGATGCATTACTCACGTTATTACTAAAGTTGGTTTTGAAGAGCTCCCTGAGATAGCTAAAGAGGTAAAAGAAAAAGGAATTAAAATAATTGATAAAACAGAGATAATAGAAGCTGTACCAGATGCAAATGGAATTATTCAAAAAATCAAGTGTAAGCCTGTTAATAAAGAATTGAGTGAAGATAACGAATTATCAGAATATGATTTGAATTGCTTATTTATATTATCTCACATACCGTCGAATTCAATCTTTAAGAAAGCGGGAATAGAATTAGATGAAAACAGAAATGTGAAAGTCGATGAAAATCAACAAACCAATATTAAAGGTGTGTTTGCAGCAGGAGATGTAACTGGGGGATTGTACCAAGTCGTATTTGCTGCTGCTGAGGGGGCACGTGCAGGAATTAATGCGTGTAAATATCTCCGCCATCTAAAAAAGGATTAATTCTCGAGTATTACCCACTTTTTCTTATCATGAGTGATATTACCTGAATATCACAAGGTATTATGTAATATCACGATGTCATTTGACTTATTATGGAAAGATATAAATTTTCTGATTTCATTGGAGATTTCTTAATTAGTAAAGAAGTCGAGGAAGGATGCGCAATTTCCACGATAAAGGCATATCGTTATGATTTGGAAAAGTTTGTTAATTTTGTTGGAGATATAGACCTTGAATCGCCGGTTATCAGACAAAGAATTAGGTTGTTTCTTAAAAAATTAAAGGATATGGATTATACAAAAAAGGGAATTAGTAGAAAGATTGCTTCATTGCGTTCTTACTTTAAATTTCTCACTTTAAATGAATTTATCTCAAAGAATCCCATGACCACAATTAAAAGCCCGAAAATTAAATTAGAAGAGAGTTTACCGAAATTTCTTGATGTGCAAGATATTGAAGTAATCTTTGAGAAATTGAAGGATAAATCTTTATTTAATTCCAGAAAAAGTGATCGTTATTATCTCATTATCAGATTATTATATTCTACAATGGCACGAGTAAGTGAATTATGTAATATTAAAGTCCAAGATGTAGACTTTAATAAGGGTTATATTAAATTAAGAGGAAAGGGTAATAAAGAAAGAATAGTTCCAGTTGATCAGAAGACTCTTGAGATTTTCAACAATTCACTTCAAAATAGAATTTCTTATGATGAAGAAGATTATTTAATAGTAAATACTCGAGAAAAGCAATTGAACCCTCGAGTTGTTCAACAAGATATTAAATTGATCAGAGAGAGATGTGGATTTTCAAGCAATAAAGTTATCACGCCTCATGTGTTTAGACATACGGGAGCAACTCATTTAAGAAGATCTGGTATGGATATCAGCGAATTACAAGATATCTTGGGTCATAGTTCCCCAAATACCACCAGAATCTACGCAAAAAATGATATCACAAAAATTAAAGAATCTTATACGACCATGCATCCTCTCAACTCTCGTTTTTAAGTAATTTTATAATATTAGCGTTTATTTTTCTCTATTTTTAATTTTTAATGTTGGTAATTAATTTTATTAGCAACATAGATATTATAAAATTAATAGGATGGGAAACTTTAAACTTAAAATATCCTATTATAACTTATCAAACTATAATTTTAACAATAAGTAGCAGTTTATCATGGACGAGGATCTATTTAGGCAAGAATTTATGAAGAAATCAGTATTTAAACAGGCGAGCTCGCTTGATTTCAGTTTCGTACCTAATAAATTATTTTGTCGAGACGACACTCTTAAAAGTCTAATTTTCAATTATCGCCGTATTCTAGAGGAAAAGGAACAACCTTCTATTAATTGCTTGTTATTAGGAAAGGGAGGAATTGGTAAAACAGTTACCGCACGATATTTTGGAAAGATGTTTAAATCTGTTGCTCTAGAAAAGGATGTAAACCTATTTATTGAGTATTATAACTGCATCAACTTTCGTTCCAAAAGTAAGATAATCAGAGAGCTCTTAGCCAAGTACACCCATGGCTCAGGGAGAGGATTTTCAGATGATGAGGCTTTAAAATTAATCCTTACCAAATTGGTCAATGATCAAGGTTACATGCTTCTTATTATTGATGAGGTCCATCTTTTAAGCCCTGAAGACGTTCTTGCGTTACTTGACATCGCGGAAACATTTGGTCATCAAAATGCCAAGCTTTCGATATTATTAATAAGTAGAAAGAGAGATTGGATGAAAATCGAAACCGAAAGAATCTTAAGCAGATTAAATGATAAAATTAACCTCAAACCATATAATTTCGAAGAAGCAATGACTATTTTACAATATAGGGCAGAATTAGCATTCAAAGAATATGTAATGAACGAAGAATTACTCACAATGGTTAGTCAAATTGTTGTGGACCATAGTAATATGAGGCATGGCATAGAAATATTTCAAAAGAGCGGATCCAAAGCAGATAAAGAAGGATTAGACCATATAACAGCCAATTTAATTAGAGCAGCATCCAATGAAGTTTACCCCACATTCAGAGCAGATATCGTGGACCAGTTAAATGATCAGGAATTGTTAGCTCTTTATGGAATCACAAGGTCATTAATGACTAAGGAATATGCAGTTGTTGACGAAGCTTTTGAGGATTATCAAGCAGTGTGTGAAACCTATAATATAGAACCTCATGTAAAAATGTCGTTTAGAAAATACGTACGCCAACTTAACCAATTAAAAATAATCGCATCAAAAACAGTCCGAATAGAAGAAGCGGAAAGAGGAAGACATCTAGAAATCACGTTATTAGATATCCCCGTGGAAAAACTGGAAGAATTACTCATTGAGATGTTTGATGCAAAATTTGGATGAATAAAAATGCTTTCACATCATTAAATATCTTATTCATAACATTAACTATTTATAAATTCACGAATTATCATTTTTGGGATATTAGTAGGCTAACAAAAAATTGGAAAAATTAAAAGTCCTCCTTACAGGAGCTTCCGGAACTGTAGGAATTGACATTTTTAATGAACTTTTATCAAGATCCGAGATCTATGATATAAGACTATTTTTAAGAGCGTCAAAAAAAAATAAAAAAAAATTCGTTCCCTATTTAAAAAAAGTAGAGATTATTTGGGGAAGCGTTGAAAATTATGAAGAAGTAAAAGCTGCTGTAGAAGACCAAGATATCATAATTCATACTGCTGCTGTGATCCCTTCGGCATCTTATTATAATCCCGAAAGTGATCAAGTGTTTATCGTTAACGTCGAAGGGACAAGAAATATCATAAATGCAATTTTGCATCAGAAAAAACCCATGAAAATAATCTATACCTCCTCAATAGCCGTTTATGGTGACCGTATAAAAAATCCTAATATTAAAATAACAGATCCTGTGAATATTTCACCGGGTCACCCTTATGCAGAATCAAAATTGGCTGCAGAACGCGTGATACAAGAATCTGGAATAGATTATGTAATTTTTAGGTTATCATATTGTACCTCAACCGACATGTTGAAATTTAGACCAGTGATGTTTGATATGGCACTAAAAACATCAGTAGAAATTATCGACACCAGAGATGTTGCTTTGGCAATTGTAAATGCCATTGAGACGCGTGAAATTTGGGGTAAAACATTTAATTTAGGTGGTGGTAAACAATGTCAGATAGAATTCGGGGAACATTTAGACGACATGTTGGAAATAATGGGATTTGGTCGGCATTTTTTTCCTGAAGAAGCTTTTGCGCAAAACGATTCCCATTGTGGTTTTTATGATACTAAGGAAATCCAAGAACTGCTCAAATTTCAAAATCACGAATTATCAGATTTTTATGAGGATGTTAAAAAATGGATTGGATTTAAAAGACATCTTGTTCCCTTAGTTAGACCTATTATTCGTTGGATTTTATTAAAAAGATCCAAATACTATATTGCGAGCAAAAGAAAATAGATTTTTAAATTTTTGATTCTTTTTTCTTTTGAAACCAAGGAATAAAAGCAGATACTTGTTCTCTATATTTTTCATAAGATGGTTTCGTACGGAGATTCCTTTTTTCCATTAGTGGAATGCTAATACCAAGAAAAAGGGTCGTTATTGATATTGGTCCGATTATAAAAACCCAAGATGACGGATTAGAAGCAATTGAAAAAAGGAAAACACCCCACCAAAACGATACTTCTCCAAAATAATTAGGATGTCTTGAATACGCCCATAATCCTGTTCTAATGAATTGTTTTGAGGTTTCTCTCTTGCACCTAAAATTGTATGACTGTCTATCTGCTAAAGATTCGATAATTATGGCTCCCAAGGTAATGATAAAAGCTAAAAGATCGAGTGGTCCAAATGAGTTGGTTCCTTCAAACATTACGGGGTAAAATGATAAGCACCCAAGATAGACCAAGAATGTAGGCATTAATTGTAATCCAAATAGATTAATGATCCAAAAAGATTTCCCGTTCTTTTCTCTTCTCTCAGCATAACGCCAGTCTTCATGAGTTAAACCCCTCCATTGTCGCATCCAATTAAATGTTAAACGAATGGACCACGAGCAAACCAATATGAAAACAACGGTCTGTCTTAATAAATCGTGATAAGAAACTACAGAAATGAAGTAGTACAATAGTATAATTATAAAAGGAGCAACGCTCCAGTATGGATCATACAAGCTAACATTTTTGAAAATTGAACTAAATACAAATATTATCACCGTAGCAGAAATATCTGCGATCAGGATCTTCATTAAAAAAGGGAAATAAGAAAAAAAGAGCCAAGTTCCAATGGACACCATGAATGCTAAGCAGTAGGAAATAAAGCAAATGAATAATGCTTTCGATCGATCTTTCTTAACATCCATGATGTTCATCATTCCGGAACTATTTTACCTAATAGATAAACGGAATTAATGCTTTACGGTTTTTAGGATAATCAGGGAATGTCTCCAAATACCATTTGTGATTTGATCGAGCTCGTGGTGAGAGATTTGCGATTGTCCAAGCAACAAAAATCAAACCTGGAAATGACCATGTCATTACTGCCCAACCAGCCCATTCAGTGATTTCTCCCAAGTAATTTGGACAACTGACGTATTTATACATGCCTCCATATGGTATTTTATATTCAGTTTCTCCAGGCTTTCTAAGATTTCGGATTATGTGATCTGCTTGAAGGTTGATAAAATATCCAATTACAAAGATAATTATTCCGATTATAAACATAGGAGTTAATAACCATTGAAGGGAATAAGGATCTGCAAACGTATTAATCCAACGTCCTTGGAGATACGTGTTAATTCCATTAAATGTCATTCCAAACAAAATGATCGTTACTGGCATTGGTTGAACTGCCCGAATTAAGAATGGAAAAATGAATGTGCGTTGTCCATAATGTAATAACCATATAAAGAGAAAAATAAGCGTAAGCGTGTTAAAAGGATGATCTCCGATTATATAAAGAAATACATAAATAATGACCGTTGGAACCTCCATAATAAACCATCCTAACTTGTTATTTATGTTTGGTCCCCACTTTTTACGAATATGCTGTCCATATGGTGCTGACACAAAAAAAAGCAAGATAAATATAGCTACCGCCGTGAAACCGAAGAACCACATTATCAAGTTAAAGATTACTAATTCTTCCAATAAGATTTACCTAATTTTGATAACTATTAAAAGATATATTAGATCATCTTCTATTGTTATAATAATTTACCTATTGTTAAAAATTCCAATGCAGGAATTTTAAAAAAAAGCAGAAGAAATTGAACTCCTCTAATGATGGTTATTTATTGAAGTTTTATGATTTATATTCAATAGGTTTCTTTTTCTGATTTACTTTTTGAATACCAATCTAACCATTCTTTTCTACGATTCTTTGATTTTTGCATTTCATCATCATCGGAAGAATGCTCTGACCTTACTTTTTCCCAATAATGATCAAGATCGTATCTAGTCAGAGATAAACCACAAGAGTTACAAACCATCTGCCTATTCATGGGATTAAACGTCATTTTTCCTGCACACTCAGGGCAGCGAGCCATAATTTTTCACAGTACTCTTAAAAATTGAACACAACTTAATATCAATAATCAATGAAAGGTAAAAAAATTATGCTTTCCATGAAAGGAAATATCTAATTTTATTTCTGATAGTGAGATAGTCTAAGAATAAATCTCAAATGGAAAAGATCAATACAGTAAATTATTTAGAAGATTCTTTTTCTGTCCAATTTCCAATATTTTATAAGCAAATTTAAACAAATAATGGATGATGATTGGAGAACTCGTGTCATGAATAACATTCAGTATAAATTGTGTATTTTTGGAGATGGGGGTGTAGGAAAGAGCACTCTAGTGAATAGATATCTTACAGGTAAATTTAGTGAAGACTTTAAAATGACTATTGGGGTTGAGTTTTACGTAACAGAATTAACCATAGAAAAAATGAACGTTAAATTACAAATTTGGGATTTTGGTGGAGAAGAACGATTCAGAAAGCTCTTACCCGGATATTTGATGGGTTCATCTGGGGGGATCTTTATGTTTGACATTTCGCGTTTAAGTAGTTTGGTTCATTTAAAAGATTGGATGGAAGTTTTAAAAAAATCTCTAAAGGTTCAAGATCAGCACATTCCGATTTTAATGGTTGGGGGCAAGTCTGATTTAGCAAAATTGGGAAAGCGATCAGTAGAAGGAGATTATGCATTGGAAATTAGTAAAAAACAAGAAATTTTTGATTTTATTGAATGTTCTTCTAAATCTGGAGAAAATGTTGAAAAAGTCTTTTTTACCATAGTCAGAAAAATGCTAAAACAATCCGGTACAATATAGGGAACGTTTTCTTATTCATGTAAAATTATATCAAAGATTATTATTTATAGTAATAATACTAATAACATTTAATTATGGAAGTGAATAATAATCTTGAAATCAGATGTATACTTTTTTACTGCTCGTTCTCAGTCTTATGAACAGAGCATGAGTAAAGTGAAGGGACCTCTATCTTTGAAAAAATTGGGATTTGAGGAAAGGATAAAAGCGGGAGATAAGGTAGTCGTGAAAACTCATTTTGGAGCGCTTGAAAACACGAGATATTTAAGACCTTCATATCTTCGATTCTTGTGCGATTATATAAAGGATGTGGGGGGGATCCCTTCATTAGCAGAATCTTGTGGGTGGGGGCTGCCTGAAAACCTATCTGGCATGCATACCGAATATAGTGGGAGAGCAAACGAAGGAGAATACTTGAGCGTTGCTCTACAGCACGGATTTACAAAAGAAACCATGGGAGCACCAATTTTCATGCTTGACGGTCGTGATGGAACTGATTATGAAATTCAAAAGATAAATGGAAAGAGATTCAATGAAGTATTAGTAGGAGGGCGTTTACGAGAATTTGATTATCTCGTTTTAGCTTCTCACTTTAAGGGTCATTCAGGTGCGGGATTCGGAGGCGCAATTAAAAACTTGGGTATTGGCTGTGTGAGTAAAGGCGGCAAAGCGCAAGCACATATGGGCAAGAAATTCTCCCTTAATTATGAGAAATGCATTCCCGACTGCGAGAAATGTATTAAGGTGTGCCCGACTAAAGCTTTAACTAAGGGTAATGATAGAATATTGAAAAAAGATTGGGATAAATGCAGATATTGTTATTTATGCAGATCTATATGTGATCAAGGCGTTTTTGATATTGGAAGTTCCACGAACGAGGAATTTATTACCCAACTGGTTGATAATGCTAAAGGGGTTATAGATTACTTCGGAGAAAGTAAAATTTTTTACATAAATTATGCAATAGATATTACGTGGCAATGTGATTGTGGTTCCTCTGATGTTCCATTTGTTCCAGATATTGGAATATTATCATCAGTAGACCCAGTCGCTTTAGATCAAGCTTGCGTGGATTTGACTCATGAATCAATGATAAATCCTCATTCAATTCTTTCAGAAGTTAAAAATCTTCCAAAAAATGCAAGTAATGAATGGTTTTCTTACATTCCTCGTTTTGATCCCAAATCTGGAAAGCTTGATCTCAATGAAGCTGGTAAAGTTTCAAAACATTGGGAGATTCAACTCAAAGTTGCCGAAGAGTTAGGGTTAGGATCGAGAGATTATGATTTGATCAATGTTGAAATTGAGAGTTCAAAGTAAACCTTTTTTTTTTCATTACATGTAATAAATCAAGATTAAAAATTAGCGAAGAGAACTTTTTCTTTCTGGCTGGAGATTGATGGGAAGCGAAATTATTAATTAAAAAAAAGGAAAAATTAAGAAAACATTGTTATTTAGGACGAAACCTCTAAGCCCGAAAACGCAATATATGGAAGAAGGGCATTTTCACAGAACTCTCTTTCTTTAGAGATGAAGAGACAGTTTTTAATCATTTCCAGAACATTACCGCTAACATTTCCTAATTTAATTGGTGTGCTGAGTTCGCCATTCCTGATGTAATAACCATTCCTTATTTCAACCCCAAAATTACCTGAAATTCTATCCGGATTTAACCAAGAAAATTTATTGATGTAATAGCCATCATCTATTTTTGAAATCATTTTTTCTAGGGATAAATCTCCCGCAGCGATATCATAATTTGTCCCTCCGTTCATAATGACTCCATTTCCCTCACGTCGTGCATTTCCAGTTGATTTTTTTTTCTCTAAGAAAGCATACTTCTCATCATATATCCGATTTTTAAAAACTCCTTTTGAAATTACTTCAGTCTTTTGTCGTGGGTTACCTTCCGCGTCCCATGCTCTAGTATTCATTCCACCTTCAAGTAGACCATTATCGTACAAGGTGAAATTATCGCTGGCAACCACATCCCCAAGATTGGTACTGGAGATTTTTTGATGATGCGCCATGCCTGTAGCATGAAATCCTACAGGAGTGATTGCTTCGGAAAGAACGTCTGGAGTGAAAATGACTGTCGCATTGTCACTGGATTTAGGAATTTCAGCAATGAGAGTATCTTTTGCTATATTTGCCCAATTTTTTATTCGCTTGGATAAATTTAGGTGATTAATTTCTTTATAGTACCCCGAATCCCAAAATTCTGCCAGTTTCTGACCTTTTTGGGCTTTTAAAGCGTATTCGATGTAAATGAATGTGGATAGAGAATTAAGGTCGACTCCGTTGCTATTCCGCAGAAATGCTTCATTTACATGAATCCTGAAACGCCCAAATGTTGTTGAAACCTCCTTCTGATTTTTTGCTTCTGATATTAATTCTTCACTTAGGTCTTTCTTTATTCCTACTGGGTCGTTTAGTATTTTTTCATCAGCAGTTTTGATATTGACTATTTTTTTCTTTAAAGGGAAGGAATATTTCGAGCTATTATTCAAATTTGATAATTTTTGGCATAGATCGATGTTCTTTTCGATTTGCGTTGGATTTAATGAACTACTATTTATAACTCCAATACCAGTCTCGTCCTTTCTTTGATCAAGAATTCGTATAAAATATTCGAAAGAACTTGCTTGTCTTTCATTATCGGGTTCAGTTTTCATAAAAATTGTTTCATATAATTTTTGATCGACAAGATAAATCTCATACTCACTAATTCCTTTCTTTTTCAAACCATTTTCTATTATATTTAATTTTTCATTTGTCATAATCTCACCCTTGGCTAATTAATGCATTATTTGCTCTTAAATAACTTCCCCCAGTCGTAACGGGTACGTAATCTTCACTTCCTTTTCCACAGGTTCCCCCTTCTACTTGAAGTTTATCTTTACTAACTGCATCGATATTCATTAAAAGATCTAAAACTGAGCCAGTTAAAGCTGTTTGCTTCAGAATCTTTGTTCTTTCTCCATTTTCAATTAGATATGCTTTCTTTGAAGTGCATTGTAGCCCACCTCCTAAAGGATCTTCCATACCAAAAGAACCATGTACGAGCATGACACCATTTTTTATTTCTGAAATCATCTCGTTTAATTCATAGTCTCCCGACCCAAAGTAAGTACTCGTCATTCTCACGTTAACAGGATGACAGAAACTTTCTCTTCTTCCGTTTCCTTGAGGAGTAGCCTTAAATTTTGCAGCAGTCGTTCTATCATAAATAAAGTTTTTAAGGATCCCTTTTTCCACCAAAAGATTATTTCCAGTACGTATTCCTTCATCATCAAAAAAATAGGAATTATATTGCGCTTCAATAGAGGGATGATCATAAATCGTGCATACTTCATTTGCAACTTGTTTATTTAAATATTGTTTTAAATAGCTTCGGTCTCTCACTACTTGGTCTGCCTCTAAACCATGACCAAATGATTCATGTGCTATTAATCCTGCCATTTGTGGGTCCAAAATAATTGTAGTTCTCCCAGATGGAGGAGATACTGCTTTTAGCATCTCCAGAGAGTTTTGAATAACTTCATCTAGCTTTTCGGTTGAAAAATAATCAAAAATTTCAAAACCCATTTGACCCGATTCTATAGCATAATCATAATCTACCACGGGTCCTTCTTTTGCTATGGGAATAACTCCAAGTCTTGTTCGAGGAATTACTTGTCGTAATTGACATCCTTCATTATTAAAGAAAATGCGTTCCGTGAGTGTTTCCACGTAATTTATTCTTGCTTGGATGATTCGTTCATCATAGGATTTTACATAATCATAGAGTTCTCGAATTTTTTTAATTTTTTCGTCAATAGGAACGCTGGTTGAATCGATTTTTGGGATCACTTCCTTGTTGAATTTCCATCCTTCATATGTAGCAATATTATCTCCCTTATTTACAGCTTTAGGTAAGATTTCCTTGATTGATTTCAACTCATTTCGCTGTTCAAATGCATATTCTTGCCAATTATCAATGAAAGTCCTAGCAACATATCCAGATTTTTTAGTAGATATTGAAAAATCTTCTGAAGAAGGCGTTTTAGCAATGCTAGTTAATGATTTCGAATCATATAATATATCAAAATATTGATTCTTTCGATCGTAGCTGTTCGTTATTTCTTCAAAATCTGCAAATATCTCTTCGTATGATTTCTCGCTCATGTTATTTCTCCAAATTTAATTCTATCTTATTCTAAATGTTGTGTTTAATTAAGACAAATAATATTGCGAGAAATTTATAGGTCTAGTTAATTCATAAAAAAAAAGAAATTGATGAAGAAAAAGTCATTCTTCTTCAACTTTTTCGAATTCTTGCCTATTTTCACTTTTTTTAGAAACTGATGGAATATTATATCTTTCTTCTAGAATTGATATTCTTTTTTCCAATATAGTCATGGTTTCAATAATATTATTGATAACGGTATTGATATCTTTTACCTCATTTTGTAGATTTCCTACTTGGTTGAGGATAAATGACATGACATTTGGTTCTTCAACCGATTTCAATAACCATTCAATCATATTTTGGATGAATTGATGATTGTCTAATGAAATTATTCCAATAGAAGAATGGTTAGTGAAGATGTCAATATCTCCAAGAGCTACGACTTTTCCTTTTCCATATTCTGCATATGCTGCTATAACTTGTTGTTGTTCTTGTTCTTTTACCCACTGTTCTTTTGCCTTGCTAAAAACTTCTGACCATAGACCATGGCTTTTAGATTGGAGTAATGGTCTCGCATCTTTGTTCAAAAATAAAGAGCATGTCCCACCTATTACTACTTCTCTCAATCCATTGGTAATCTCATGTGGATTAAAATGTTCAATTTTAATCATGCTGGAATTCTTTTCATCATCATCTTTCATTTCCTTAACCAGATTTTTCTCGAAGAAAATTCCAAAGTGATTTCCAGCAATATCATTTAGATTAGTTTTTTGCAGATAGTCAGCACCGTATTCACTTACGAGAAATAAACTTCCACCTACTCGAACATAATCACATATTGTTTTAATTTCAATATTAGAGAAATAATTATCAATGGGATTACCAATAAATAGAATATCAGCATTTTGGAGCACTTTTTCTGTTAAAGCTTCAGTTTCATTTTTTTTTATTTTCAAATTTAATCTTTTAAGAAGAATGTGAAAATTGGAGAACTCATCTTCTTCGATATTTAGCATTTCATTATGACAAAGATCAAAAATAATCGTTCTTTCAAGCATTTATCTATAACTCTCAAGAGAATTCAAATATAAAAATTAATCTATTACGCTAAAATTTTGAACTTATTTTCTTGGATTTATTTAGAAAAATTGATTTTGTAAAGTTTTTAAATCTTGATAGATAATAAATGATTGTATGTAAGGATATATGGAAAATAATTTATTTATGATGTGGGAACATGGAAAAAATGCAAAATACTATTTGTGTAATTGGTCTTAGTTATGGAGACGAGGGAAAGGGCAAAATTACGGATTATCTTGCCCAAAAGTCAGATATTGTTGTAAGATTTAATGGAGGTAATAATGCTGGGCATACAATAAATGTTGATGGGGTAAAATATAAATTTAAGCTTATGCCATCTGGTGCCGTGTTGGAAAAAGAAGTAATAATTGCAAATGGTGTTGTTATAGATCCCAAAGTATTATTAGATGAGATGGCAAATTTAAAAAAGTTGAATAAAAAAATCAATTTAAAAATTAGCAGCACGGCACATGTCATCTTCCCATTTCATATTAAATTGGATGGTTTGGAAGAAGTTCGGAAAGGAAAATATAAAGCTGGGACGACAGGTCGAGGAATTGGGCCCGCTTATTCTGACAAAGCCGCGCGTTGGGGTATCAGGGTTTTTGATTTAATTCATCCTGAAATTTTAAAAATTAAATTAAACAACTTATATAATATAAAAAAAGAATTGATTAGAGTATATGATCCGGAATGGAATATTGATGTTTCAAAGATATATGAAGAATACGTAGAATATGGAAGGATTTTGAAACCATATGTCATTGATACTGCTTTTTACCTTAATAAAGCGATTGATTCCCGCAAGAAAGTAGTTTTCGAAGGCGCTCAAGGCAATTTATTATGTATTGATCATGGATTTTATCCCTATGGGACTTCTTCGAATGCCAATGCATTAGGAATAAGTGCTGGGACGGGAGTACCTCCAAAAAAGATAGGTAAAATAATAGGAATTATTAAAGCGTATACTTCAAGAGTTGGAGAAGGAAAAGTACCCACTGAACTTTTCGATGATATAGCAACACGAATCAGGGAACAAGGACATGAATATGGAACTGTAACGGGACGACCTCGGAGAGTGGGGTGGATTGATCTTTTTAACATAAAATATGGCATCATGATAAATGGAGTGGATAAATTAGTGATTACATTATTGGATGCTTTAGAAGGCATTAATCCAATAAAAATGTGTGTTGGTTATACTCGAAACGGTGAAAAACTTGATAGCTGGCCGATTCAACCTGAAATTGTTGAAGAATGTGACCCTATCTATGAAGAATATGAAGGATGGGAAGCTCGTACGCCAGAAGAATGGTCAAGAATAGCAAACATGGGATATGACGCCTTACCAGAAACAATGAAAACATATTTAGATGCGATACAAGAAAAATTACAAACTGATATTGCAATTATTTCAATAGGAGCCGACCGAAATGATACCATTTTTTTGGATCCGTCAATATTTTAGATTTTTTTTCTAGTTGTAAGAAATTTAAACATAGCAGACCAAACCAAATCTATAGATATAATGGATTGGTGGCCATTCTATATTTAAATTTAGATGGGAAACAGTTTTGTTTACATCAATGCCTACCGCCTCCATTGAATATTGTATTTGATCTGGATATCTACATGGTTTATTATCATCATAAGTACAACTTTTTCCTTGCTTTGAACAAATTCTACAATAACCATCCCACAAGATAAAAACCTCTTTATAAGGTTTTGAATAATTCTTGATAAAATCTTGAATTTCACTTTCTAAATAATCTCGCATGATATCTTTTCGGTAAAAATCATTTCGTATCTTTTTTTCACTCAAATGTGAATGTTTACTCTTAATATCCTTTATGTACTTGTTTAAATCGTATTTATAATAAATTAGATAGAATTCATGAAATTGGAATATTTTTTTTTCTAAATATGGAGCTACGGGAGGACATCCCCAAGAATGTGAATAATTAGGACAGCTAAATTTCGAAGTATTACAATATGTCTGCACTTGAGGATCGAACACGATATCCTTCTTGTTTATTTTAATAGCTGGCAATGTCAGTATGATTTTTGAATGAGTATATAAATGTTAGAAGGAATAATTCAAAATAAGGATTGTTCTTAATCAATTTAAGTCAGATTTGAACGAAAAAAGAAATCTTTTAAATTAAAAAAAAAATAGTTAGAGTATAAATTATAAAATATCTCTATGTAAGAATTTGATTATTTTAAAAAGTGATTAAAATGAAAATCGGTAAAGAAAAGAAAAACGATCTAGATGAGATAAACCATAAATTCTTATCCGAAACCTTAAGTGGAGTAGCAATACTACATGATGCTGTCACTCAATTTATTGAAGACAGGCTTGAAAAAGGCGTTTTAGACGGAATCATAGAGGCAGAACACAAATGTGACGAAATTAAGGATAAATACGTGCAAATTCTATTCAAAGACAAAAGAGCACTTCCATTTTTAGTAGAAGATCGATACAATATTTTAATGATGCTTGATGAAGTAAATGATAAGATGGAATTTTTTGCTAGGTTTTTAAAAGTAAATCCTTTCAAACTTTATGATGATATAAAGGATGAATTCAACGAATTATGCAGTGCTTGTTCGCAAAGCGTAGAAAAATTAATTGATTGTGCAACTCTCATAGAAACAGATTTTCCTGGCGCATACCAGTTGACTTTTGAAGTAGAAGAATTCAAGAGAAAGGCTCGGACGGCTAAATTCAATCTCTTAGAAAAACTGTTTAAAAAAGACGATAATCCAACTAAGGTGTATGTTACCGCCAAATTAGTCACCTACTTATATGACATCTCTTCTTGGTCAGAAGAAACTTCTGATTACTTGAGAGGATTGATTATTAAATATCCAAATAGATAAAATTAAAGGTAAGGGTTAAAATGGGTGCAATAGAGATTATAATAATATTTTTAGCTATTTCAATAATAATAAGTTTCGGCATTGGAGCTAATGACGAAACCATGGCTACATTATATGGTTCCAAGAATTTAACAATGAGGGAACTTTTAATATTAGCCACTATATTCGCAATACTGGGAGCTGTATTATTGGGGAATGCAGTTGCGGAAACAGTCGGTAAAGATTTGTTAAATGAAGATTTAATCATTATTTCTAATTCGATTGTCCTTACGATTTTAATTTCTACAGCTATTTGGTTAATACTTTCATCTGCATTAGGATTACCCATTTCTACTACTCATGCTACCATTGGTTCAATTATTGGAATAGGATTACTACTTGGGGGTGATATGGGAGTTAATTGGTTATCAATATTAGAAATGAGTATATGGTGGATATTATCTCCTGTAATTGGGTACATCGCTACATATTATACTTATAAATTAATTCATAAATTCATCATCAACAAATTGTCAGGTTTCAATAATTTTGCTAAAACAGAAAAAAAATTCTCCTATATCCTTCTTGTAGTTATTTGTTGGACTGCGTTTTCAAGAGCCGGAAATGATTGCTCAAATGCAGTAGGAATTGTTGTAGGAGTGGGAATAGGTATTGAAACTAATTTACTCCTATTATTTGCAGGATTGAGTTTAGCTAGTGGAGTTGTAATATTGGGAAGAGGAGTCATAAAAAATGTCGGTACAATTACTGAACTCCACCCAAGTACTGCATTTGCAAGTGAAATCCCCACTGCAATAATTTTATTTTTTGGTACTGTATTAGGAATACCTCTTTCAGGCTCACACATGATTGTGGCTTCCGTTGTGGGACTAGCTAAATCAAGGCGTGCTCCAACAAAAAAAGGATTGTGGAAAATAATAGCTATTTGGTTATTAACGTTTCCAGCTGCAGCTTTACTTTCTGTATTGCTCTTTTTTCCAATAAGTTTATTGGGTGTTTAATCTATTTCCTTTTCTTATTTTTTTGGATAAAGAAATGTACTATTAGGTCATATTATTATAACAATATATAAAAAATCAGAATTTTTCTAAGTAACTAAGAGGATATTTTAATTCATAAATTGAGGTCGATATGTCAATTGGAAAAAACCGAATTCTTATCATTTGATGGTAGTTCCCTCTTATCTCACTGTTCCACCTATTATAACGCAAACTCCAAAAAAGTATGTCTAATTCCCGTTATTCATCTTGGAAATGCATCTTATTTCCAAAATTTGGTGAACTTCATTGGAAATCGTCCAACTCTATTCGAAAATTTGAAGATAATAGTAAAAGATCAAAATAACACACGTTCGATAAAATCCTTCGAAGATTTTATAGAATTAAATGCTTCTAACACTGAAACTTTTTATAACACATATAAAAAACTTCTTAAAAGGTTTTATAAAAAATTTTTTACTAAAGACATAAATGAGTTATGGAAATTAGTAAAAAAAGAAGTAGAGAATTCGAATGATAAAATAAAACAAATTTATGAATTCAGTGAAAAAACGAGGTTTGCGATACAAACTTTAGCTCCCGTTCAACTCTATTGGGCAGAAATAATGAATTTATCACATCAATTTATAGCTATTGACTATGAAAATGATATAATAAATCGCTCCAATTGGATAGTTACAGATTTGGATATTCAAAAAATGATGAAAGATGTTGATCTTAATGATTTATTAATTCAGTTTCTGAAAAAACCTTCTAAAAAAATGCTAAAAGAGGTCATGAAAGAAATTCAAATGATTTTTTCATCAATTTTAGCATGTGTAGAATTAGCAAATTTGCCAAATGTATCCCAAAGGAGAGAAAGGTTAGCAACATGGTTGATGGCAAGTGTTTCTCAACAATATAAGATTATAGAAGAAGCAAGCCCGGAGTATTTATTGAACATCCGCAATAATTTGGTTGAAGACTCCATATTAGAATTACTTGAAAACAATGATGAAGTCTTGGTATTTTTTGGAGCGACACACATGATTGGAATAGAGAAATTCCTTACTGACAATGGATTTACTTTTAAATTCGAAGAACCATTTGTAGTGTTTAATGTAAATGAAGATACTTAAAAAAGAAATTAATGAATTATATATTAACTAGAAGAGATCCAAAAGTTTTTAAAATAACCATCTAACCTTTTATAAAACGAACAACTTGAAAATAAGGGTATCTCCTAAAAAAGAGGATCCCCCAAAAGAATTACAGTTAAGTTAAAAATAGAAAAGAGAGGATAAAACAAATGGGAATAGTATGTCCAAAATGTAAAGGAAACTTTTCTGCATTTACAACTGAAACTAAGCCTAAAATAAAAACAACTTGTCCTTTTTGCAAATATAAGTTTAAAATCCCGAATCCTAGTTATAGTGCAAAGTAATAAGTAGAAGTAGATTTCTAAATCTTTTAGAACTAAACAATATAGAAATTTTTTCCTCTTTTTATAGAGGTTTATCACCTATTATTTTCTATTCAATAATGTTTTTATACAATTCGGTGATAAAACCCAATTAGGAAAATCTTGTAGATTTTTTTATTAAAGGGATAATTGTTCAAACCTTGCCTGAAAAAAGCGTAAATATTTCGGTTCATAAACCATCTTCAGTCCTGGAATTGTATCTCTTTTTTCATAAAGGTTTATAATTGAATCTGCTGTATATTCCATGTGAGTATTGGTATACACTCGTCGAGGAATCGTAAGGCGCACTAACTCTAACTTTGGAAATACATTCTCCCCCGTTTCTGAATCTCTTCCTTTCGATATCGCACCTCGCTCCATGCTTCTCACGGCAGAATCTTCATAGATAGCAGCAGATAAAG
>CAZOYD010000045.1:0-29581 GCA_964583985.1 uncultured archaeon | reverse complement strand
ATTTACACTATTTCAATATTACTTGAGTTTAAATAGTCCCTTAAAGAAAGATCTAAAAGAGATGGTAAAATAATGAAAAATATCAGTAAAAACATTCTTCATTGTCCTCGATGTAAAGGATTCAAGGTTTGGGAACTTGAATCAAATATATATTGTCCAGATTGCAAACTCACATTTAATAAAACGGTTCTAAAATGTTTGAGTGATGATCTTATCTTAGCTATTGAGGAATTGGAAGGAATTATCCATCCTTTTAAAAAAGAGGGCTTTGATCTTACACCGATTATAAGATGATTTTTTCTTTAATTATTATATTTTTAACACACCATTCACTCTTTTTTATT
This sequence comes from uncultured archaeon, assembly GCA_964583985.1. Classification (GTDB taxonomy): domain Archaea; phylum Asgardarchaeota; class Lokiarchaeia; order Sigyniarchaeales; family SOKP01; genus SOKP01. Next base: position 29,237 of record CAZOYD010000045.1, on the reverse strand, counting down.
AGATGAATAGCTAAATCTTTAATAGATAGTGTGGTTTTAAGTATACAAAATAATTTTTATGTGAGACATCGTGCCGCGAATATTAGAATATTCTATTATTGGATTAGAAGAGTATTTAATTAGTTTTGAATCGTTTTGCTCTCCATGTGACATTCAAAAATATTGTAAATTCGGAAAAGAAAATCCATTTACTATTTCGATAAATTGTGGTGATTTAAACCGAGCAAAAGAAAAAATTAAGTTTGATCAACTCCAAAAATTACAGAAAGCGGTAGATGTATCAGTAACATATGAGGAATTAATAAAAAAGGTAAAAATTAATTTGCAAAATATTTTTAGTCAAATATGGAAAGATAAGATTAAAGCTCACACTGAAGAAATCAGATGTTTAGATTCAAGAAAGGTGGATCCTATATTAGTTAGTCAGCAAGGACAAGATTGGTGGCAAAATTTCAACGCTACTATAAAAGAGGTCAATAAAGAGTGTGAAAAAATCAGTTAAATTTCTTAAAAGAAAAATACAAGATAGTTTTTCTAGGATCACTATTTTCGCTTACCTTTTATATATTTTTACAGATATATAGTAAAGAACTGCTTAATCTTATATTGATAAATATGATTTATGACATTTTTGATTTTTTATTTAATTATATCCCATTAATTTTCATCTTTCTAAAATATACTTTTGTTATTGTTTTATTTTTAATTGGGATATTAATCCTTCTTAGACTTCGGGGTATTTACCTTCAAAATAGAATAAAAGATCCCGAAAATTCTAATAAGGCTATAAACAAAGTTAGACTTGTATTAGGATGTACGTATATAATTTTAGCGTTTGGTATTCTTTTTAATTATTTAACGTATTTTCTAATATGGTTGTGTCATGATTTTAATGGATTACTCTTGATCATTTTAAATTATGTTATTTCAACATTACCACCTGAAATTTTTAAGAATATGGTCAGTTTAGATTATTATATCTATCCAATTATTGCTTTATGTTCTTTCTTTTCCATATTACAATATATTATGAGCATTTTTTATTTAGTTAATAATAATCGGGTCATTAGTAGCCCTAAAAAATCTGTTATTCTATTAACATCATCAATTTTTCAAATTATTATCTTTGGATTCGCTTGTTTACCATACCTACTTTAAAATATTTAATTTTGAGTATTCAGCTACATTAATAACTAAAAAAAGACAACTTTCTTAGAAATTATAACCGATAAAAATAGGTAGCGAAAGATTTATATAATTAAGTTGCATATAATATTGTTGTTTTCAAGGAAATTAGAAATTTCAGTCACTTTAAATTTTCAATTTTGTAATTCAAGCAGTATGGGGTAGGAAAACTTTTAATGGAGATTCATTAAAAGTTAATTTTAAGTAAATTATAGAGGAAAATAGATATGGAAAGTAAAATTGAAGTTAAATCGTTTTCAAGTTCATGCCCAGAATGTGGAGGGAAGACAATTTCTGTTCAAGAGAAGGGAGAAATAGTTTGTGGTCAATGTGGACTAGTAGTAAATGAAAGGATTTTAGACACATCTCATAGTGATAAACGAGCATTTACTAAACAAGAAAAACAAAAACGAGAGAGAACAGGATCACCTATTTCTATATTATTACCTGATATGGGACTTAGTACAATTATTGATAAAACAAAGATTAAAAATCCAGATCTTAAACGAGCTGCAAAATGGAATTCCAGAATGACGTGGGATAAACGAAATATGCTTATTGCTACAACAGAATTAAAAAGAATTGCAAGTAATTTAAACCTACCGGATCACGTAAAAAAAGCAGCTATTCGTTTATATATAAATGCCTTTAAAATGAAATTACTTAGAGGAAGGTCTATTAATGGAATGGTTGCCGCTTGTTTATATTTTACTTGTAGAGAGAGTAAAATTCCAAGGACTCTTCAAGAAATTTTAGAAGAGAGTTCAATAAGTGCAAAAAATGTACGCCGTTGTTATAGAACATTAATAAGGGAATTAAATTTAAAGGTTCCCTCAACTGATCCCATTTCTTTAATACCGAAATATGTTGCAGAATTAGGATTAGATGCTGACGTTGAAAAGATGACAATTAAGACTTTACAAGTTTTTATTTCTAATAATTCTACAAGTGGTAAAGATCCTAAAGGATTGTGTGCGGGAGCTCTATACCTCGTGAGTAAAAAGAAAAACAAAAGAGTCTCTCAAAAGGACATTGCAAATATTGTAGGCATAACAGAGGTAACCCTTCGCTCAAGGTATAAAGAACTTGTTAACAAAATAAATATAAAAAGTTAAATAATATTTTTCTTTTATGTTTCTTTTTTAATATAGAGTTTTAAGAAATCTGGTAATGTTAATACATAACTCTGTGCATTAGGGAGTTGATTTTTGATCTTAATAAAGAGTTGAGAATAATGTTCTGCACGTTCTTTTTGTTTTAATACCTCGTTTCTTGATTGTTCTCTTATTGGTTCTACAGGAATACCTCGCAATACAGATCTTGCTGGTACAGTCAAACCTGGAGGGACTTGACTTTTATTTAATATAATTGTCCCCTCACCTAACGATGATTCTTCATAAATTAATGATCCTTCCATAATTTGTACGTAATCCTCCATAAAACACCCTAAAATAGTCACTCCTGATTCAATAATGCAATATCGCCCAATATGTATTGAGCTTTTTCGAGATCTTGTGAATAAAATAACTCCATCAAATATAGTTGTATATTCACCAATATTAATTGGTGAGTTTTCTGCTCGAATGATAGCCCCTGGCCAAATTATTACATTATCATTAATTTTTACGTCTCCTATAAGTGTAGACATTGGTGATACATAACTTTTTTCACTTATAGTAGGAGTTCTTCCATTATATTCCATTAATGGCATTTAAAATCTAATCTCATTTTAATATTAATAAAATAATGATCTATTACACCTATTTTAATTTAATTGCGTTTGTATTAAAGTTCCAATTTTATTCTTCAAATCTTAAATTTTAGAAAAATCATGCAAAAAAATTAATCGGATTTCTTGATTCAAATAGCATAAATTCTGTTTGTGGAAACTCTAAGCTAAAAAAATTGCACAACTTTCTTAAAGCCATAATTTCACTATTATAATGAGAAGCTTCTATAAGAGTTAGGCCTAAATCACGAGCTAAGCTTGCTAGATAATGATCAATATTAAAGGAGATATAACAATCACACCCTTTTCGAATTACTTTTCTAATTATGTATTCATTTATATAATTTCCTCCTACAATGCAAATTCGATTAATTTCTTTTAACAATACACCTACATAAGATATTGATTTCATGTCAAGATTAACTTTTATGCGCTTTAATAGGTCTTCTAAATTCATACTAGTTTTTTTACCTGGATACATCTCGGGATAACAAATTCTCCCTAAAGGTATTTTAATTCCAGTGCTATTTTTTATATATAACGGGCGATCTAATTTAAGATACAATGCCTCCATTATTGTTTCGGAAATTCCTCCCTCTGCTGCAATGAATGGTGTATTTAAGATATAAATTGAAATTGGATATCTTGATAGTAAGGACAATTTATTGATCAGATGAGGATCAAAATTCCTAAGCACTTCTTGAAATAGGCCATGATGAGAGATTATTAAACTTGCTTTATTTTTAATAGCATAATGAATCGATTCTAAACTCAAATCAACAGTTAACACTATTTTCTTAACAAATTTTTCTCTATTTGTTCTATTATAGTGAAATCCATATATTTCTGAATCCATTTGATAACATTTTGGGGAGATTTTACTTTTTAAAATTGTTTCAATTTCAGTAAGATACATACTCTTCATTGTAATAGTGAGATATGAAATATATTTAAATCAATTCTAAAAAAAAATAACCGTCTGAAGGTTTATTAAAATATTTATTATCTTGAAAATTAAACTATTCAATAATCTGAAATTCTAAATACGGTGTGAGTTAATTTTTGAAAAAAAAAGATTGCATTTTTTGTCAAATTATCGATAAATCTATTCCTTCTAATATAATTTATGAAGATGAGTTAATTTTAGCTTTTCTAGATATATTTCCTGTCTCTAATGGTCATACGATTGTTATTCCAAAAGAACACTATTTAAACATTGAAGATATTCCCAATAGTATCCTAGCAAAGGTAATAATAATTGTTAAAGAATTATCAATTAAAATCAGACAAAAATTAAATGTTGATGGTTATAATATTCTACAAAATAATTTCTCAGCAGCAGGACAAGCAGTTAATCACTGCCATTTTCATATTATTCCAAGGACTATAGATGATACAAAATTTAAAATAAGAATTCCCAGAACTCAGGCAAGTGAAGAATATCTTCAAAAAATGTTGGATTTATTAAAGAGATAGGATCCTATATACAACTAAATAATAGTTTAGTTTTTAAAGCTTTTTATAAATAAAATATTAAAAAATCAATAACAATTACATGAAAAAGCTCAAATATCTGTTAAATAAAATAAAAAATAAATTCTTAGAATTTTCTTTGGATGATTATGGAGGTAATTTAGTTGAATATGCTTTACTCCTTGGATTTGCATTATTTGTATTTTTTATAATTATAAGTGTAATTACCTCTATCTTAAATTGGACATTAGGATTATCTAATGATTTTTTCACTATTTTTGGAGGTTAAATCTTGTCATTCTTGAATTTAAGCAATTATGATAATAGGATTTAAGATACTATTAACTATAGTGGATATTGAATTAAAATATGCATAAATATGAAATGATTTTGACTGTTATTGTTTAATAACTAAGTTTTCTTCAACTTTAATATCAAATTTTTTCGACCATTCATGTAGATTTTTTAAAGCAAAATTTTTATCTACTTCCAAATAATTTATAAAATCTTCAAAAGGGATCTTATCTCCTCCTTTAAATAAGTCTATGATTTTAGTTCTTAGAACTTGCTCATCAGGAGGGTATAATTTTCTTTTTTTTGCTCTTAATTTTTCTAAAACATCATCAAATCTACCATAATCAAAGAAATGTTCCACAATTCTACTAATTACTGATGCCGGAGTATTACCGAATACTCCTACTAGCTCTTCAACTTGATTCATACTAATTTTGCTCAAAGTTACTGTTGTTCGTGCGGTATCAGTCATTTTTGATCTATTTCTCTCCTCTAAACTATGATATTAATTTTTTTTGTCGTTTATAAATTTATGCTTGTTGATGATAATAATGCATAAATAAGCATCTTTATATATTCTATGAGTTTATATTCTATTATAAAATCTATTTAAGAATTTAGATTTAAATTGTCGAAAAATTGTCGAATTTAAAATTAAGAATATTGTGGAGGGATAAATTATGGCCAACAAAATTTATATAGAAGAAAATATTGAAATGAATGAAATTTTAACACCATTACAAAATAGTTTAATAAAATTATTATATGAGAAAGGTCCAACAACCCGTAAAGAATTAGTTAATCATTTAAGTATTCCTAGGACCACAATCTATGATAATTTATTGAAATTACAGAAAAGAAAATTATTAGAAAAATTTACACGAAATTATGGAAATCGAGGAAGACCTCTAGTTTTTTGGAAGGTTACTGAATAATTCCGTAAAAAAATTTTTTTTTATATTTTTTTATAATAAAAAAATAAATACTGCATTATTTCCATTGCAAAATAGTTTAACTTATTAAAATTAAGTGTATATATGTTTATAGTTTAACGGCCCCTATTAATATCGATTTGCATTATATTTAAGTTATTTTATTAATTCATAACTAGAGTTCCTGAATCTATCAAAAAAATATTTTAAGATTTGCAGTAGAAATGATGGAGTAAATAAAAAAAATTCATTCAGGAATATAATAATATTCATTGATACTCTTTTGATAATTATCTTTATTGCTATGAAGTTTATTTACCCGTGGACGTTTGCTAATAGGATCCCTTCTGAATGTAATTTCCATCATTTTCAAAAACTGATTAAATCCTTCTCTTAAATTTTGTGGAGACAAAGCTTTTCCTTTTAACCCTGGAGATCCTTCAAAAACTAAAATAGAATCAGCTATAAAATCTTGGGTAACAATATCATGTTCAACAACAAAAGCAGCTTTTTTCAACTCTTCAATAGATTTTCTTAGAAGCTGAGCAACACTTAATCTCATTTCAACATCTAAAAATGCTGATGGTTCATCCAGCAAATATATATCTGCTTCTGTAGTAATGCATTTTGCTATAGCAACTCTTTGTAATTCACCACCACTTAATTCAGAAACTTTTCGATTTTTAATATCTTCTAGTTTTAGACTATTTAAGAGACGTTTTTTATACGATTGACTTAGATGAGCTGAGAGTTTTATTTTCATTATCAATTCTGAAACCATTTTTAAATCCTCTATTTTAATATATTGCGGTTTTATTGACACTTTTAGTTTTTTTTCTTCATAATCCTGAGCCTTGTAAAATGATTTAGCCTCACTTGCAATCAGATTTATAAACGTTGACTTGCCAATTCCATTTGGTCCCAAAATCCCTATTATTTCACCAGCATGAATTTCACTCCCTGAAACTTCTAATTCAAAATTTCCTAAATGAGTTTTTAAATCCTTATACGTAAAAATTATACTCCCAGAATCAAAAATAGAATTTATTGGTGGGCGTTCATGAAATTGAATAGGATTCTCTCTAATCCTCACATTTTCATCCTTTATGTATCCATTAAGATATATATTAATACCTACTCTTACTCCTTGAGGATGTGAAATTATTCCATAAACGCCGGGAATACCATAAAATAAAGATATATAATCACTTAAATAATCTAAAATGGCTAAATCATGTTCTACGACAATAACGGTCTTTCCCTTATCAGTAAGTGATCTTATTAATTTGGCCATATTAATCCTTTCACTAACATCAAGATAAGAGCTTGGTTCATCTATTAAGTATACATCCCCATCCTTAAGATAAGCTGCTGCTATTGTAACTCGTTGTAATTCGCCTCCCGATAAAACAGAAACTTCTCGATCTAAAATTTCTCTTAAATTCAATTTATCAATAATTTGTTCTAGTTCTCCTCCAACATCATTTTTTTCTAACAAATCAAATACTTTTCCTGAAATAAATTTTGGAATTGAAGTAATATTTTGTGGTTTCAGAATAATCTTATTTTTTTGGGATTTCATATCAATAAAATATTGCTGAAGCTCAGATCCTCTAAAAAAATTGATTATTTCATCTGGTTCGGGTTCATTATTTCCAAAACGCCCTAAATTCATTTTCAATTCACCAGATAAGATATTAAGCATAGTACTTTTTCCAATCCCATTTTGACCAATTAATCCTAGCACTTTCCCTTTTTTTGGTATGGCCATTCTGAAAAGAGAAAATTGATCAGGACCATAACGATAAGTTATTTGGCTTTCTAATGGATCTGGTAAATTAACAATACTAATTGCATTGAAAGGACACTTTTTAATACATATTCCACATCCAGTGCATAGATTTTCGGTAATAAATACACTTTTACCATCCGAATTTAATGTTATTGTTTTATCTCCAGTTCTTACCTTAGGACAATATTTAATACAAGGTTTTTCTCCAAATGGACTACATTTATCGGGTTTGCAACGATCCTTATTAAGAACAGCAATTCTCATAATTTATCCACTACATTTTAAAATGCAAAATGATAAATAATTTTTATCATTTATTCAATTAGGAAAACGGATTAATAAGGGATGATGTATGAGTAGAGAATTTTCAGTTCATTGGCTTGAAGATACAGTAGAACAAATTATGAGTAGGAAACCTCCGAAAGTGACTTTATCTACGGGAAAAACGCCATCAGGGCACATTCATATTGGGATTTTAAGAGAAATTATTATTTGTGATGCTTTAAAACGAATTTTTAATGAAAGAGGAAAAAATGTAAATTTTTATCTCTTTTTGGATGATTTTGATGCTGCAAAAAGATTTCCTGATTATATTGATATTAAGTTCCAACAAGAACATATAGGAAAACCATTTGCACTAATACCATGTCCATTTAATGATTGTGGATGTGAGAGTTATGCAAGACACTTCGGAAATGAACTTATTTCTACATTCAAAGGTTTTGGTATTAAAAATGAGATTATATGGGCGTTTACTCTTTATAAAGAAAAGGGCATGCAAGAACAAATTAACATCGCCTTGGAAAATACAGACGAGATAAAAAAAATTTTAAAAAAATATATCTTTCCGACTTTAGATGAGGAAAAAAAAGAGAACTTTGTAGAAATGCAAAAATCTTGGATGCCGGTAATGGTCTTATGTGAAAAATGTGATAGAATTCTATGGAAAGATAAGGATGGATCCATAAAACCAAACAGAGTGATTTCTTATTTTAAAGATGATCATAGTGTGTCCTATATTTGTCCAGCATGTGGTTATCAAGGAAAAATTCCCATATTCAGTGGTCGGCTGAAGTTAAATTGGCGTGTAGATTGGCCCGCTAAATGGGCTTTATTTAATACTTCCTGTGAACCTGCAGGAAAAGATCACTGTGTCAAGGGAGGATCTTATGATACAGGATTAGAGATATGCCAACGAATATATAAATATCGAGGACCCGTTAAATTATCTTATGAATGGTTGAGATTAGGCGATCAAGATATGAAAACTTCTAAAGGGATTGTTTTTACTCCGAAGAGATTTCAAGAATTAGCAGACCCAGAAATCTACAGAATGATCATATTACGGACAAATCCAATGAAACACATTTCATTGAGAATTGAAGAACTCTCACAATATTATAATTATTATGAAAAGATGGAGGATATATATTACAACGTCGAAGAAGCAGAATCTAAGCAAGAAAAAGATTTCTTTAAGTATCTATATCCCTTAACAAAGATTGAAAATGTTCCCAAGACTATACCTATAAGAATTCCATTTAATAAAATGATATTCTTATCCCAAATACAAAATCTTCTAAGTAAAGAAAATCTCTTTAAAAAAGCGCTTTCTTGGGTGGATAAAGAGGCAACAGAGATAACATTTGAAGAATTCACTAAATTACTTTTAAAAACTACAAATTGGATAACAGAAGTCAAATCCATCTTAAAAAAAATCGATAATGAAAAGAAAAAAAAGGCATATATGAATAAAATCGGTATCTTTTCAATTCCAGTTGAGATTGACGATTCATTTATAGATAAACTCAATAAGAATCAAATTTCAGGTCTTAAATTATTTAGGGATTTTATTCTAAAAGAGGAAAATATGAATGCTGAAAAGATCCAAAATAAAATTTATACAATTGCCAAACATGGTCTGCAAATTAATCCAAAAGAATTATTTGAGGCATTCTATTTAGTTATTCTTGGCAAGAATTCAGGTCCAAGACTCGGATCATTTATTTCTCTCTTAGATAAAGAATGGTTACAACAGAGATTAAATTTTCTAGATAAATGATTTATATTATTGCTTTTCTTTTTTTTTAAATTTTAGACGTCTCTTCTTTTCTTTTTTTTGTTGAATCTTTTTATAGCATTCAGAACAATAATTGTTCGCTTCTTCTATCATTTCTCCACATTTTTCACAGTGCTTATGAGGATAAATATACAGTTCATTTGCTTTTTTATATCTATCAAATTTACTCAAATATAATCTCCTTAAATTTATTAATATTTAAACAATAATTTTGACAAATTTTAATTCTTTCATTCCTACTTATAAAATTATTTTTCTTCTTCAAAATAAAAAAAGCAGTTGTTTTTATATTTTTATCTAAAAAATCTAATGAAATGCCCAAAAAAAGTAAATTTAAGCTTTCTTCATTTTTAGTTAATGATTTTTTAATTTATTATAAAAGTCTAAATAAAGATCATAAATTAAATGCTTTTAATATTGCCCTTGTTTCAGATTTTCAAGATATTTTACCAAATTTAATTCAGATGTTAAAAGAAAGAGTTATCAATTATTTTTCAGTACAAATTAATATTATGGAAAAGAGAGAGGATTTGATTGTAATAAACTATTATAATGATAATAAAGACAACATTATTAGATCTTTTCACATAGTTTATGAGTATTTGAATAAAACGGGTAAAATTAAGAGTTTCTATAAAAATGAAAATCTTCAGAATATTTTTTTTGAATTACTAACAAATGATCTAAATTCACATATCAAATTAATAAGACCATTAAATTCCTTGCTGATAAAAAACCAAAATGAGACAAAAGTTTTTAAATTATATGAATTGCGCTTTAAAAATGAGAGTAGTGTGATTTCAATTCCTAATTTTATAAAATATCTCATTGATTCAAATTTAGGTGGTTACTTTCTGCTAAATGTTCAATTTGATAAACATAATAAAATTATAACTACCCCCTTATATATTTGTGTAAGTGAAAAATTACAAGAAGATAAAACCTTTATCGAAGAAGACATTAATAACTTTTTCGAATGGGAATTAATAAAGAACATTAGGCTAAATTTTAATGATGTTTTTTCAATAATTTGGAGAAAACCATTAAAAAATAATAATCAAATCTCTAAAATACAATCTGATTGCGGTATACAAACTGAAATAAAATTAACTCTAAGGGAGATTACAGATGAAATCGAATGTAGTCTAAATAATTATAATATTAGTTTTCAAAAAATTAATCCATGTCTATTTTTTATAGAACAAAAAATAATATTCCTTATCACTAAAGAAGCAGACATTAATCATATTTCAAAAATATTAAACAAATATTATTCAAAATATAAGATTATTATTCTTATTATAGAAGAAGAAGAGTATGATAAACTAAACAAAATTGAAAAAATAAGTCAACTTAAAGATCTTAAAGTACTGGATATGGATGTTTTTTCCCAATTTAATTATGCTTCATTAAAAAATTCGTGGAATTAGAAAATGCCAAGATCAATGGCAATATCTTGTGCAGAATTATCAGGATGTAATTTAATAAAGGCTTTTTTCTCTCCTTTAGGCGTAATTAGTGTATTTACCCGTATAACTTTAACATTATGTATTTTTTCAACAGCTCTTTTTATTTCACTTTTATTTGATGTTCTTTCAACCAGAAATACTAATTTATTTTCTCTTTCAATTAAATCAAATGTTTTTTCTGTTATTAGCGGCTTTTTAATCACACTATAAAATCTTTCCATATTATATCAAATCCTCATATTTATTTAATTCACTAAAAGCAGATTGAGTCCAAATTATAAAACGTCCCGGCATTGCACCTGGTGCTAAAAGTTCAACTGATAAATCCTCTACTTTTGAAATGTCCAATCCTAAAAGATTTTTTGAGGCTTTAACAATTCCAAAATCATCCTTTATTACAAGCAAGGGGCCCTTCCTAATTTTATATTTTCTTCCTCTTCTTTTTCCTTTACCTGGTCTAATTTTTTTTGTATTCTTAATTTTAAGCAAATCTTTACTTAATCCTAAATCACATAGAATTTCATAGATCTCCCTTGTTTTTTTTACAGTTTGCAGTTTATCATCAATAACTAATGGGATTTCAGGAATTTCTTCTACAAAATGTCCTCGTTGTTTAACCCAATATTGGTTGCCTGAGGCTGATATGGCAGAAATTAATGATAATTTTTTAGTTTTATTATTAATTTTTTTTTCTAATTTTTTCTCTGCTTTAATCGGATGAGTTGTACGGCCTCCTTTCGCATATGGAACTCTTCCTACATTTCGAGCCGTGCTAAATCCAGATCCTTGTATTCTTGGTGCTCTTGACATTCCGTGTCCTGTACCCCATCCTTTTGCGGTATTTCTTAAACCTGCTCTCTTATCTCTTCCTTGTACTTGTTTGTTTTTACTTGTAGAAACTTCACACGCAAATCGAATTAAATCCATTCGAGGAGCGATATTAAAAATTAAGGGTAAATCTAATGATGTTTTTACTTGCCCTTCTAAATTATAGACATTGATCTTATCCAAAAATTACACCTGTTCTGCTTATGTTTTATTTTCCTTGTTGACTCTCTCTACTGATAAATGTTATCTCTGGAGATTGAGCTTCAAATGATTTAATTTGACGTATAGTTTTTCTAATTCTAATTAATCTTTTCTTCGGACCAGGGACTGTCCCTAAAATGATAAGGTAATCACCTTTAATTTTACCATAATTAATCAATCCGCCTTTGGGATTAATTTCTTCTTCGTTCTCTCCTATTAGCATAATTCTTTTATGATATTCTGTTCTTTGGTGAAATCCTAATTGACCGGGACGTGGTACGGTATATAAAACTCTTGCGGGATGCCAAGGACCAATGCAAGCTACCGCTCTTCTAATCTTACTATTTTTACGAGGCAAGATCTTAATTCCATACCTTTTAACAGGACCCTGAAAACCTTTTCCTTTCGTTATAGCAATAATATCTATTAATTCACCTTCAATTAAAATATCTCGAGCTCTAAGTTGCTCACCAAGTTTCTCAAATGCATAATTAAATTCACTTTTAGGATCTCGTATTGAATTAAGTTTAATTTCGATAATATCCGGTTTTTTCCGAGGTATAGATGAAAGATAAGGTTGAGTCTGAAAAATACCTCTAATCTCACTCGTATTGTCTAATTTATTTAGTAATTTTTCTTTTAATTTTTGAGAATCATACATTTCAGGATTAGGAACATTAAGCTTACGCCCTAAATATTGGTTAAAATTAGATGATAATATTTCTCCAACGATATAATTTCCATATTCATCTTCATTATAGATTCTAATCCCTATTAAGATTAATGGAGGTACTTCTAATATTGTCACAGGTTTCATCAATTCCTTTCCATAATATGGACTGTTTTTTTGATCTTCAATATAGGTTAGGTGTGTCATACCAGCTTTAAATCCAGCAAATCCAAGAAAATTTATTTCATCTCCTGAATCTTTCCAGTTTCTTACTCTCCCTTTAATCGCTGCTGCTCTTTTTCGTGGAAGATACGCTAATGATCCATGTCTAGGTGCGTGTTTTTTACGATGTCCCATAACAAATCACTTGAATGTTGGAATTTTAAATTATTCAAGATAAAAAAAGTTTCGTATTCTCCCTCATATATTTATGAAACAACCATAAATGGGGTGCTTTTTATTGTTATATTCAAACATATACTTTATGGAAATTAATATAGACAAATCCTCATTTATTCAAGAAAAAGAAACCTTAAATGGAATAAAAGAAAAATTCTTAGTTATTAACTGTAAAGATTGCGATTTTTTTGCACAAAAAAATAAATTTCAAGAGGATTGCATTTTTTGTGTATTAACCTCTCTTAAAGATAATAAGAATAGTAGGCTTAAATCTCTGATATTGGGAGATCCGGCTTATAATATTCAACCTCAAATATATAACCAATTTATCTCTTTTTATAATAACCAAAAAAAAATCAAAAGAATTTGGAATAAAATCATATCAACAAAAGAACAAAAATGTGTCTATAATGATTTTGAATGTAAACAATTTCAAAATTTAAATCAACATCTTTATATCGCAGAAAAGGTGTTTGATGATCCTATAGCACTATATATAAACCTTAAAAAATTTGAATTAAATTTTATTCAAAAGGAAGACAACGATTCATACTGTACAAAATGTTTGAATGATCTTCAATCCCTTCTTTTAAATCTTATAAAAATTTTGAATAATTTTAAAATTATTATTGAATTTCAGAAAGATCAATCTATTTGCAAGGATTTAAACTCTAGAACAAACTTTTATAAACAACTATTTTTCAGAAATCAATATTTAAAAGAATCTAATTTAATTGGAGAAATCGAAATCAATAGAAATATAATAAAAAAAGAGGATTACCTTATAGGGGAAGAAAAAATTTTCCAAGTTGAAATTTATGACGTCCATAATGAAATCGAATCCTTTTATAGCGTAAACTTTAATTTTTCAAACAATTTGAATAAGGTATATATTGAAAAAATAACAAGAGATATAGGAAAGAATTTTGAACTTATTAAAATAGATAGAATCTTGTCTTTTGAAGAATTAATTGAATTATATAAAAATCAGGCCTTAAATTACATAAATAAGAAATACAGGTTTTCAAAAGAAGAAGCTGAAAAATTTGCATTGTTGGCAACGATTGTAAGGATTAATCTGTTTAAATTATTTCCATTACTTATAGACGATTATGTTGAAGAAATATTCCTAGATTCACCAGAAGAAACAATTTATCTAAATCATCAAAAATTTGGACGTTGTAGAACCCACATTAAACTTAGCAAGGGAGAAACAGAACGGTTAAAGACTTTTTTAAGAGTTTATAGTGGAAAACGTCTAGATTACTCTAATCCGAGCATTAAATTTGTAATTAAAAATAAATTTTTCTATTGTAGATTCGCAATGGATGTTTCGCCAATTCAATTGAACAATTTCGCATTGGATATTAGAAAACTTAATAAAGATTTAATGACAATCCAAGATCTACTAAAAAATGATACTCTAAGCGTGGAAATAGCAGCATTTTTATATTTCAACATCTTAAGGAGAATAAATATTACTGTTACTGGTGAAACTGACACAGGAAAAACAACTTTAATCAACGCTTTAGACTTAATTACTCCAAAAGAATTCAGAAAAATTTATATTGAAAATGTTGTTGAATCATTGGATCAAAGTATTTATCATAAACATCAATTAAAATTCCAAGTAGATTCTTTAGAAGATTCTAATAGTGTTAGATATTCAAAACATAATCAAATTAAGAAATTACTCCATAGAACACCCGATATTATATATTTAGGAGAAATTTTAACCTCAGATGAAGCAAAAGCACTTTTTCATTGTTTATCTGCAGGTTTGAGGGGATTTCAGACCATTCATTCAAATGATACCAACTCCCTTTTAAATCGTCTATTATATCATTTTGGTATTGACCGAAGTTGTTTAAATGATTTAGGTCTGATTATTTTAATGAAAAAACATCATAATCAAAGAAGAATTGTTTCAGTTTCTGAAATAAATAAGAAATTATTACAAGAAGAACCTGTCGATTCTATATTTACTTATAATCCAAAATATGAAAGGTGGGAAATGGAAATTAGTGCTTATGAAACATTAACAGTTCTGAATATACAAAGATTTGAGGACCTTAATAGAGAAAGGTATCATTTTTACATTAAAATATATGAAGATATATTCAATTATCTCAAATCCAATAATAAAATATCAAATATGGCTTTAGTCCAGTTATTTGACGCAATTTCTTATTTTTCGTTTAAAAAACCATCTCAATTAGAAGATTTATGGAATAATTGGAAAAATACACGGAATTTAAATTGTTCCATGTAAAAATATGTCATGACAAATATGGTTGAAAAATCATTATTAATTGGTTTTGGCCTGTTAACTCTGATTGGATTTCTTTCAATTATTCAACCCTTTTTTGGAACCTTACTTCATTATTATGATGAAGAAAATCAAGATATAGAAAAATTTATTGAAGAAATTGACCAAGCAATAACACATATTATATCAAATCCTGAAGATATCTATGAAGAGGAACTCTTGTTTCCAAAGGAAGTAAATATTACAGTTTCTGGATACGAAGTAAAATATAATTACTTAATTAATAATATTGCGTATTCGAATTCAAAAAAATATGGAACTCTTTTTCATACAGCTTTCTATCATAATCTTACCCCTATGGAATATATCTTAAATGTATTTTTCGAGTCCAATTATATAAGAATAAAATTGAGTTAAAAGTCTTAAGAAGAAAAATGAATCTTAACTGTAATTACCTTAAGTTTTGCAGGAAATTTCATAACTATAAAATTCCTGGAATAAAATTCAAAGAACTAGATCTGAGAATTAAGAAGATTTATAAGAAGATATATCAAATCGAAGAAGAAGACATAAATAAAGCAACACTCATAATTTTAATCATATCAATTATGAGTACGACGGGGATTTCATTAGCTTTTATTCCTTATGATAATTTTATGATTTTATTGGTGACTTTTATTATATCCGTATACATCGCTTATTTCTTTAACTTAAAAGCTTATAAAGAAATAAAAAAGGAAGATATGAAAATTAACGCAATCATTCATCTCATCAAAATTTATTATTCACTCATCGAAAAATCCCTTTCAACAGACTCTGATAGAGTAATCACATTTATTAAACTTGTGTTGACTTCTGAAATGCCCATATCAAAAATGTTTATTCATTCCGTTAAACAGATTCAAGAGGGAAGCAATCCCGAAAAATATTTAGAAAATCTTATAACATTTTCAGAAGATTTTGATAATTATATAAAAGAATTGTTATTATGTGATTTTATACCTGAAAACAAATTTGATCAAATTGAAGATGGTTCATTAGAAGACAGTTTCAAAGTGTTTATAAAACAATTGGAATCAAGACTGAGTATATTTTTCTTTATTGGAATCTTTTTTCCTTTAGGAATATGCTTCCTAATTTTATTTCAAACCATTAATGTTGTGTTATCATTAATATTTATTCCAATTTATTTTTTAATCTTAAATTATCTGAATAATAAATTCGTTAGGTCAGATATATTTCTAATTGGATTAATATCTGAATTATCTAATCGTGAAAAATTAAGATTTAATGAATTTATAGACTTTTTAAAAATATTTTCTCTGAACTTGCAAAAAAATATTTCTCCTGAAGTTGCGTATATAAAAGCTTTTTCTCGACAAAGGACGCATCTTAAATTCTTATGTTCCGATCTACAAGATCAATCATCAAATTTGGTTAATTTTTCTTATTCCTTTAATGAGATGATTGAAAAATTAAAAACTCAAATAAATTCGTTTCGATATTCAATAATTTTAGAGGTATTAAAAAAAATTCTTCAACAAGATTCTCTAACGTCATCAAGTAAAATTATGGACATCATAACGGTTCTTAATAATCACCAAAAACTCGAAAAAAAGATAGATGTTATAATAAAAAGTGAAAAGATTAAAGCTTTTCTCTATTTATTCTTAATGCCATTTATATTAGGCATCATCGGGGGTTTAATTCCTTCTATTTACATAATTTTAAATCGTGTTGATATTGAAAGTGTTTTTCAAATTTTTATTGATCAAAATGGTAATTTTATAGTAAATTATTTGTTAATCTTTATTTTCCTAATCTTATGTGTCGGGATTTCTTCATTTTTCTTCCTAAAAATTGTAAACCAGCATAAAATTTATTTTCTTATTATTTTCACATGCATTTTATTTATTCTTATATTTATGATATCCTTTCTTAATATCAGCTATTTTGTATAAGATTAGCCAAAAAAGTGAACATAAATTATATCAATAAATAAAAAGATCCCTATAACGATATTTATTAATGGAGAAAAAAAAGATAAGAGGTTATAATAGAAATTATTATTCCCAATCCTTAAAATATTGAATTTATTTATTAGAACAAGATATGGCGCTAATAAAATTAAAAATAAAATAATACAAGCAAATATGATTAACTGATCAGCTGAAAATGAAGCGATTATAAAAATTATTATAAAAAAAATCATAAAAAACAATAATTCAAAAAATAAATAATTTATATCAAACATGACATTAATTTTAGTGAGATGGATATTTAAAGTCGTAAAAAATCATATATGTACGTTTTAATTCCACTTTTTGAATAATTTGGGAACCAAAAAAATTTGCAAAATATTTCAATTTATTTATCATTATCTTTTTTTAAAGAGGGTAATGGTAAAAATTTTATAAAAAAGAAGGTAGTATTTTATTATGAGAAATTTGAAATTAAAAGGATTAAAATACGAAAAAGGGACTTATCAATTATTTAATGAAAGATTTGTCTTTTTCCCACCACAAATCATAGATGTATTTTCATCAATCTATGGAGAAGGTGTGAAATCTCTACTAGTATGGTTAGGCAAAAAAGCGGGCTGGGCATTGATACAAGATTGGGACGAGAATTTAAAATCTAAATCATTAAATGATTTAGTTACCCAATTCTGTAATATAATAAGTAATCATGGATGGGGACGATTTGTACCGAAAGAAATATCCGATACGATAATCATTATCGATCTATATCATAATGTTTCGAGCGAACTAGAAAATAAATCCAAATATATTTGTTATTATATAACAGGAATTTTAGCAGGTTTTGGAGAATATGCTTTATACAGAGTCAATGTAACTGAGGGTGATTGTCTACTTGAAAAACCGGAATTAGACTCTTGCCGATTCAAGATTGAAAAAGTGGTTTAATTATTTACCAAGGATCCCATTCTTCTGGATTTAAATCATCGGATTCATTATCGTCATAATCATTCTTCACGATTTCATTATAGTTGTCTTTTTCTGTTGTAATTTTTTTATGATCATCATAAATCTCAACATCAGTCAGTTGATCTTGTATATAATCTATATCTTCGCCAATAATTACATCTTTAAAAGCAGAAATTAAAGAAAGAAAATTGAAAAATTCTCCTTTACCCATTTCAACTCTAATTAATTCTTTTTCTTTTCTAAGCGCTAATTTAATATTTCTAACCTCACCGCTTATTTCAACTGATGTTAATTCAATTATCTCGTCATTCCTCTTTAAACGTATTTTCCATGTTGTTTCTCTAGTCTTTTCAATTTCCATTCTTACTTTTCACAAAAATCAATTTATTTAGATAAATTAATAAAAATTATCACATTTAAAATTTTATTGAGAATGCAAATTCCAAACATTTCAAATATTGTCTATCTAATCATCAAAAATGATAAGATATAACTCAGTGAAATAATTAACGTCAGAGGGGGTCTATATTGAACCAAAATCTGAAGTTTTGACGTTTTTTCATTAAAAAATAATCCCCCGTTGCATAATTGATATTTCTCTTCTTTAATATCACATAATTTTGACCAGTCTTGGAAAATATAGTACGATTTGATGAACTTTTTTTTTAAAGTTGATATGGAAAAGGTCGTATTAAAATAAATATCAAATGAAAATCGGTACTTTATGCAACCGTTAATCATAAATTTCACCAAAATTAATCCAATATAAATAAAAGTAAAAAAAGAGAAAAAATATATCGCAAAAGTAAGAAAAAAGTTAAAGATTGGTACAGAAAAGAAGAGGATGATTATTAGTTTACCATCAGCCCCTCCTAAAATTCTAATTGAAAATAAATAAACTGAAATTACGAGAGAAAGTAAAACAAAAAAAAGCTTTCCCACTAAATTTCCAACTGAAAAATTTAAATTATAGATTAAATCAAGAAAATTAAATAGAACACTAATAAACATGCAAATTATAAAAAATCTATTTGAAATTCTCCTTAATTTAAAATCATAATATGTATAATATAAAAGAATAATCATTATAAAGCAAGTATTAAGAATTTTCAAATCTAAAATCATAAGATCAATAATCTCCTTCCCAAATCTCAATAAATTTCTTTAAACTCTTTGCTTTTAAGTTTTCATTCTTATATCTGAAAATCTTAATGCGTCCAAAATTTTTCTCTTGTACTAAGTCAAGTAATTCTAAATGATTCAAATGAGTTATTACACTCGAATGGTTTAATCTGGTATTTTTAATTATTTGACTTATAGAAAGTTCATTATTTACAGCTAATGTTTTCAAAATCCTAACTTTCGCCCGAGAACCTAATATATCTTCAATATTATTATTTTGATCAATTATCATACAAAAAACCCCTTAGATTTTAAAATTCTAATTAATTCCGTTTCAAGTTTGAATAATGAGAATTCTGTTATTTCAATTAATCCTTTTCTACCTTTAAATGATTCACTTTGGATTAGAACTGAAATAAAATTGTCTCGTTTGAAGTCTTGAAGATAATTCCACAATTGAGAATATGACCGACATTTAATTTCCACGTTTTCACAAATCATTTTATAGATACTAATGCATTCTGCAATAGAAATTTGAGTTTTGCCACTTTGCTTTAATCCTCGAGTTATTGAAAGAAGAAAGATCAATTTTTGTTCATTTAAAGAAGTCAAAATATCTTGAGCAGAAAATGGAATTAGATCTTGATTACCCAAACGTATACATTCGGCATCAATCTGTCGCAAATGTTTTCTCTCAGCAATCTTACAAGCTCGCCATATTAAATTTAAACCATACCTAATATCACCTTTAATATGGACTAATTCTGTAATAGAGTTCATTAAATCATCGGGGATTGCATTATTTATCAGACTAATTTGCGATCTGTATTTTAATATGTCAAATACTTCTTCCTTAGAGTAATTCTTAAAATCAATTATATTTCTTTGAAGAGTACTCATAGTACTAGCATCTAATTTGCTTAAACAGCTGATATCTCTAACAATCCCAATTATTGATACTCTTTGTTTTAAATTTATGGAATCATCGTTTAATCTTGTCAGAGAATAAATTAGATCTCCTCCATCATTAATTAAATAACTGAGTTCATCTAAAACAATTAGTAAATGTAATTCATAATTGTTAAGATATTCCAATATTATCTCCAATAATTCTTGAGGTGAGTATCCCCTTTTTGGAAACTTAGGGTTTATTGTTGTCATGATTTTTATTAGGACCTTATAACTAGTTCTTTCTTTACGACAATTTATATGAATATGTTGGATAAAAGCTTGTCTTTTAACTGCGGCGTCTACAATCAGTTTTCCAAAGAATTTCACCGTCGCAGTTTTTCCCACTCCTGTTTTTCCTGTTATTAAAATTTTTCTTGATGCTGAATTTGGGTTTGTTATTAGAACTAAGAAAAGTTGGGATAAAAGATATAACTCTTTTTCTCTATGGAGTAATTTTGTTGGTACAAAATTGATATCAAGCTTACTCTCATCCTTGAATAATGAAGGTTGTTTTAATAATTCATCAAAATAATCGATCATCATTACACTCAACCAAAAAATTTAATATTAGAAATAAGATGATGATTGTTTATAATCAAAAACAGAGTCATAATTTTTTATATTATGAACTTGTAAGAATAAGCCTAATTATGATAAAAATAACCATTATAATCTATAGATTTATCGTGGTATGAAGAATCTTGCATATATTGTATACCTGTTTTTTTTGTCGGTTAATATGATTTGTAATTTAGATTTTGATACAAAGGTGTGCTAAGTTTTTCTCATTTTTTCTTCTTTTATTAACAACTATGAGTCCGAATATAATCATTGAACAGAAGAAACTGGATAAATATATTAACTCCATAGCATCTAAAGCATTTTGATACAAATATTCATTTATAGTAATAGTTCTTGATAAAATTTTGCTATTTAGATATTGAGTACCATTATAAATAATCGTAATATTCACTTTCGTGTAAATTTTTTCTAGATTAATTGATCCAAGCGAAAAGGTGAATACAGTTGACCCTACAATATTAGTATTCAAGATTTTTGAATATTTTAGTGAATTTCCTTGATATATATGCGCTAAGACTAGAGAATTGTCTAAAGGAATTATACTTTCATTGAAAAAGTAATAAAAATTACTTTCTAATTCAATTGTTCCCCTATTCTTATCAATTCCCTTAATATTAATTATTTCCCCGCATATTTGTATTTTTTCTACTCTTAATTTATAAGAAAATTGAGAATTATTATATATCTCATGCCCTATAATTAAAAATTTCAAATTGTTCACTCCAATTGATAAATGTGAGATTGTGGAGATATTTACAGAAATACAACCTGATAAATTAGTCTCAAATTCAAATTGATACAAGATCGCTAACTTAAATTCGATCTGAAACTTAATAGTTGTATTAATTAAAAGTAAACTATTATTTTTTTCAAAAAATTTAGCTATAAATGAAATTTTTTCGCCATAAGTCATAGAGTTTTTAAATCCATATAATTCACAAGTAACATTTGCTTTTAATATTTTAATGGAGAGGAATTCCAAGTCATATGTATATCCATGAACATGATTAAAGTAAGAAATCCAAACTTTTACAAATATTAACGTAGAGTCATTTTTAATTTTAATATTTAAATTAGGGATATAAATTATCCAATTATCATTATTATATCCTGTATTATTATATATTGGTGATTTCCAAATAATATCCTCAGATTCATTTAAGAGATGAATTTGCACGAAATCTATCTCTGGGTTATCATAATACAAATACCATGACGCATTAATTTCCATATTTTCATAGTTGTAATAAGTATCTTTATCTGATTGAAGGGATATTATATCCCAAATAGGCCATCCTAATGTGAATTGAGGAATAAACAAAAAAACTAGGCCAATGCATAAAAAAGCCAAAAATATATTTTTTCTAAACACGTAATTTATTCAAATCAAAGAATAAAAAGTCATACAAAATCCAAAAAAAATTTATTTTGGAAATAACTATTTGAAGTAGATTAATAAATAAAACTTGAGATGAGATTATGGGAAAAGTTCGAACTATTTTAATTAAAAATGTATCAAAAGAATTAATTAATAAATATCCAGATGTATTTACAACTGATTTTGAATATAATAAGAAATTATTAGATAAATTCATTGAAGCTGATTCAAAACATTTACGAAATCGGATTTCCGGATATATAGTAACTTTATTGAAGATAAGAGAAAAAGAATAATCATTTAACTTAGATTAATTTCCTTATAACTTAAAAATATCAAATGTTGTTTAAGAGATGAGAGAAAGATTCAACAAGACACAAAGAAAATGGCAAATATGTTGAGATCAGGTCATAAAATGTTAAATTTATCCTGTCCTGTATGTAATAATCCTATTTTTAAAAAGAAAAACGGTGAAATGTTTTGCCCAATATGTGATAGACCCGTAATATTTGATGATAAATTATCGGATGAATCCTTGAAGTTAAATAAGAAATATTTAAATGAAAATGATGATTCAAATAGAAAACTTGATGATAGTAGTTTAATTAGTCTAAAAAAAATACTTTCGTTTAAAATACAAGAAATTTCTGAAATTATAAAAAATGAAAGTCAAATAACAAATATTGAAGTATATTTAAATTTACTACAAAAACTTTTGGATCTATATGAAAGGATTTAAAAGATAGTTGAATAATGAGTCAAGCTGTAATCATAATGCTTCCGCCGGGATTCGAACCCGGGTCACGAGGGTGAGAGCCTCGCATGCTTAGTCTTTCCGTAAGTTATTTAAGGTTTAATTTGACCGGACTACACTACGGAAGCAATTTAAATAAATAGCACATAATATATTTTATATTAATTCTTTTAATAATTTTAATAAAATAATGTTTTTGGTATCGTCAATTTCTTTCTTTAATTTTAAAAGGAAGATTAGGATATTAATTTTTAAGAGTTGATAATAAGTATCTATGAAAGTTTAATCCTAATATCATAAAATTTATTTTAAAAATTATGAAAAAGAAAATAATAAGGTTCTATTTGAGCATTATTAGCAATCTTTATTGAAAAAGTTCGGTTTTAATAAATTAACATAATGATCTCGTATTGAATATTCTGCTATACTAGTTGCTTCTGAAATCAGTTTTTGAGTTAAAATCGCTTTTTGATTGAATTCTCTCGCTAGAAGCTTATCAGCTAAATAGATTATTGCTCCCGTCAAGATGAATGGATTTCTACCTCCACGATGCCAAACAGATAATTTATTTAATACTTCTCGGCATTTAAGTGTTAAATGATTTTGAAACTGCTCTTTAGACCAATTAATGCCTTTACTTATAAAACGACTTTCAAGTTCTTTATGATTAATAATTTCATTAATTAACCTGATTAAATAATCTTCGCTTTTATGTGGTATTGTTTGATTATTCAAATATTTCTTATATTTAATGCCATCTCTTAAAATTAGCCTTGGATTAACTCGATGTCCAAAATTTTGAAATGCATTTGAAATTTCATTGATTGTTAATGGTGCATTGTGGTGCTCTTTTCTAGCAGCATAAAAAATACAAAAAGCGATTAACGAAATGTTATTTATTACTTTTTCCTCATTTTTTATGATTTTCTTGTAGTAATATGCGGCGTTATTTCGAATATTTCGATTTAAATTAAGATATAACGCAATCTTATTTAAAATATTAAAAATCCTGTATTCCGTTTCATGATTTTTAATCCTTAGGAATTGAGAATAATTTTTCTTAAGTCTTCTGTATAATTTTTGCTCTTGAGGGGGTAGTAATCTCCCAAATTTATCCTTAAGATATTTTGAATTTTCATAATCTATAAAGGTACCTAATCCGCCTATAAAGTCAGATCTATTGCCTAATGCAACATATTGTTTATTTAAATTACTTTTTGCATCAGTATTGTTAAAAACATAGGAAGATTCCTTGAATAAATTATCTAAAACTAATCCACATTCCTTGCATATCATTTCGTAACTAGTATTTATAATCTTTCCACTACATTCAGGACATAATTCTTTAAAATTTTTTTGATAATATGTTCTATTTATGATAGTTTGTCACCTTTAACTTTTAGGGTTTAAAGTATAAAATTTTAAATCCCTTTATTTGAATAATCCATATCAAGGATTCGAAGATTAGAACTCTCAATACTTCTGAATAGAAATGAACTCTGGATACTATCAGAGAGGGTTAGTTGAAAATAAAAAAATTGGACTTTATATTGTTCAACTGAAAAGATATTTGATTAATTACAAATAAAACAATTATCAGAATGGAGTGAATCTTTTATGAATAAAATATATGAAAAAATAAAATTTATAGAAAACATTCCAATAGAAAATATGGACTTATTAAAGGAATTATATACCCAATTAAAGAAGATAATCAAAGAGAATCGCCCAATTATGTATTCTGATATTATTAATGTCATCATACGTAAAGAATTTTGCGGAGAAAGTTATAATCAACTAATTATCTGGTGTAATTATCATATTAGAAAAGGAAATTATTTAGTTGACTTTTAGAAAAAGTATAATAAAGTTATTTTCCAAATAATTAATGAACTGAGTTTTCTGAAAAAGAATTATAAATGTTTGATTCTATTATTACTTATTAATATCAAATGATAAAGTTTAAAAGAACTTATTATTAAATAATAATTTTGATTATGTAAATCTAATATTAGACTAATTAGATGATAAAATTTTATTTTAAGGAGGCGCTTTAATGGTTCGATTTCTGCCAGATCATAAGATATACATTAAAATCCTCTACTGGGGTATGGGAGGATCAGGGAAAACAACAGTTGTTGATACTTTATATAGACTTACAAGAGAACAAGATAAAGATATTACTCCTGTTGCAGAATTAAAAAAAATTTGTATGGCTAGTGGTTCTACATTGTATTTTGATAGAGGATTTTTTCAATCCACCAAACAAAATAAAGTTTTTTACCATGTATATACTGTAGCAGGACAAAGTCGTTTTTCACCTTTAAGAGAGCGAATTTTTAAAGGAACTGATGGAGTTATATTCGTAGTTGATTCTCAAACTCACTTTTTTGAAGATAATATAGAATCACTTAAAGAATTAAAAAAAGTTACCACATTTGTGGAAGAAAAGGAAATAAATAACCAGAACTCCTCAGGAATTTCTCAATACGGGACAAAAAAATCTCCAGAATGCAGATTAATTAAGCAAATTCCCTTAGTTATAATGTTAAATAAACAAGATTTAAACGAGATAATTGGAGAAGAAGATTTTAAACAAATATTAAAAGAAGAAAAGCTATGGTTCACTCCAGATAATGAATTATCTACTTGGAATCCAATAATATATAAAACATGTGCATTATATGAAAAACAAAGAGATGTTTATCGTAGTTTTAGTGAATGCGCAAGGAGAATCGGTCTGTATCAAATATATGGAGATGGAAAAGCGCCTATAGGGGATAGTTTTAGGAAAGAGAGTCCTAAATTTTGATAAAGGTTTATCTTTATTGGGTAAAATAATAAATAGAAAAATATAGTTAGCATCCTAAATGTTTTTATAATAATATTTGAGGAATTCCCTTTGGTTGTAAAAATCCTATGAAAATTATATAATTAAATGACCTATAAAATAGGAATGATAAATTATAGTTACGTTGAGGATTATGAAAACCAATAACAATTTCTAATAACTTTTGTGTATATTTAAAAATTTATTTATATTTTCTTACATTATCCTTAATATATAATATACGTTGAAAAGTGAAATTTTTTGGGAACTTATAATACAATTAAAAATGAAATACCTAACCAATTTTCGATTTTCCAATTAATGGATGCATTAAGAATCGAAGCGCAAGAAGTTCGAAAAGTAAGGAATTTATTAAACCAATTTTATAAACAAGGTTATATAAAGCGGATCTCTAAAAATATGTATCAGAAAATTGAAAAATAATTTAATTAGTCATGTTCATATTTAAGGTTAACTGAGGAAAAATAAATTTAATCATTCGATTAAATGCTTCTATTATTCCATATCCTCTAATAGCTGCAGTTTTTTGAACGTATACATTTTTAAGAGTATTAATATCTATATGATCTTTAAACTCTATTTCACTCATCTTAGTATCATTATTAATGTCATCTTTATTCATACATATTACCACAGGAATATTGAAAAACTCAGAACCAAGCATCGTATTTAATTCCTTCCATGATCTTAGGTTATGTCTTAGACAACTTGTATGAGAATCAACGATAAATATTATACCATCAACGCCATTAAGTGTTGCTGGTCGAGTGCTAGCATAGAAATCTTGTCCTGTAGCTGAATATATCAAAAATTTTAATCCCCATTCCGCACCTCGAAAGTTTAAGACTCCAAAATCAAAAAATAACGTTCTACCAACTGAGTTATCAATCGATTCTAAATCATTTTGTCTGTTAAAATGTGAAAATAACTTTTTAATAGATGTCGTTTTCCCAGACATAGCTGGACCATAATAAACAATTTTTATTTGTAATATCTTATTTTCATAATCATATATCATTTTTTTCACTAACCCCATAATGATTGCATACTATCCAATGCGTTCACTTTTTTCCCATTTTCAAATAAATTGGAAAAATCCTCTCCCCATTCCTTTTCGATAAAGGAAACCATTCTTCCAATGGTAGCCTCATCATAATCAATTATTTCTAGCAATGTTTTGTTTCCAATTCGTACTGCCATCTCAAAACTATTTAGTAAGCTGAGTTTTGATAAAATAAAAAATGATCTCTTTGAACCGGAATAGAATTTTTGTATTTCATTTTTTAAAATATTCTTTTTTAATTCTTTCTTTTCAACTTCAAAATCGAGTAAAGTTCTTATAAGTTCTTTATCAAGTTTCTCAGGTTTAGTTTTTTCTAGAAGAACTCTTTTCATTTTTACTATAGCTTTTTCCGTATCTCGTGAAATTTTTTGTAAAATATTTTCCTCAAATGTAAGATCTATCTGTCTTAGATTTAAACCTACACAGGAAATTGATATAGATTTTGAGAAAATCATAATATTTAAGAAAAAATCTATTTTTTCTTTTATAAAGTTTATAAAATTCTCGAGTTTACGCTTGTCATTATCCAGTTCAAAACCCATAATCCAGGAGTTGAATTGATCGATTTCCATCAAGGATTTACCAGACACATCACAAGAACATCGTATATGAGTTCTTTGAGAGTTATAATCGATAGCTTCATTTTTTAAAAGCTCTTGATATTCTGAATTTGAAATAAAATCAGTGTAAAAAACAACCTCTTTTCGGAAATGCATTAAATCCGATAAATCGATTAATAAATTATCGATAATGTCAGAATCCTCTCCAGTTATAATGATAGGGATTCTGTTCAATAAACAATAAAAAATTAATGAAGAATCAGATTTCTTTAAATCTTCTATTAGGTTAAAAAAATCCATATACTCACCTTATGTTATTTAATTATCAGCTCTCCTAATAATGATCTAATATCGAATGATTTATGATCTTGAATTTGAGACGCTTCCTTTATGAGATAGCTAATTTTTTTTGAGAATTGTGGAAGGATTAATCTTATCAACCCTAATTTTTGTCTCGCTTTAGCAATTTCAGTGCTAAAAATTGCGTTTCCAAGACCATAGATAAATTGAAAAGCATTTTCACAGTCAAGTAAGATTGTTTCGGCATTCATTTTCTTTAAGAGCCATGCACAACGGTTTGCTGTTTGGAACAAGGAATAAGTCATTGCAGAGATATTATCTAAATTTTTATATAATCTATTACTTCTATTTAATATTTGTGAAGCGATGAACCCTCCCTCAAGAGTTATATATGCATGAGACATATCTGGGACTGCCACTGAAAAGTTATTAAGTATCTTTCTTAACTCTAAAGAGATATATTCAGATAAGCTAAGCGAGAATGAGTTGATTTGAAAATCAAAGACTCCATTTTCTTTTACATCAAAACCACGAATGATATCTTGAATTTTTTCATCATTAAACTGTACTAAGGGCGGTTTAAATGATTCTCCAGAGGTTATTAGAGATGTTTTAATTTTTTTCAAACATTCACTGGTTTGTAAAAAAATGCCTCCAAGATTCGTATTTGGTTGAGCTGTAATAGCGATAAAATATTCATGTTTGTTATCAAATATTCCTTGTTGTTCAAGTATCTTGTTCAATGAATGGTGCAAAGGGCTGTTTAAGGGAGCAATTAATATTTTTGCTTTTTTACCTTCTATTAAAATATACTTCAAATCATCTGGATGGAGATGAATTCCAACGTTAAATATGGCGCTTGCAGCAGAACTTACATTAAAAATCTCATCTTTAGAAAACCAGACACCTGCTGATTGAATGGGATTTCCATCCCTTTGAGTTAGTACAGCATTTTCAACACCTTTGAGTTGCTTTATTTGATCCAAGTGAATACTTATCTTTTCTTTTAATTCCATTTTTATCTTCCTGCTCAATCATTAAATTTATAATTCTAAATTATAATGTACATTTTTAAACTACGAAAATTAAAAACTAAACCCCTATACTGTGAAAAAATGGCAAAATTTAAAATGAATCCCTTCTTTATAAAAATATAACAAATCACGTCATTACCGGTGTGAGCTTGGATTACGGCAAAGTTCCGTTAAATGAAGAGTTACGTCATTGATGTGGTATAAAATGTGTAGTTATAATTTTAAAGGTTATAACTGAAGAAAGAATAATTATGAACTCCCAAAAAAAAATGTTATAATTTTTAAAAAGTTTTAAAGCCGTTTGTGACAAATTCCAATATTAATTCCGGTTGATCCTGCCGGACCCGACTGCTATTTGGGTGAGGATAAGCCA
>CAZOYD010000044.1:0-30156 GCA_964583985.1 uncultured archaeon | reverse complement strand
TTAGCGAGTTTCTTTATTGCTTTTTCTAACAAAAAACTTCGAAACTTGGATTAATGTAAACGGATTTACTCTTGTGTATTTATTGATTATATGCAAAATGTTTTTAAACTTAATTGAGTTAATGACCATTAAAAAATAATGGTGAAAACTCAATAATGTCATGTAATGATCTTAAGAAAGGAGATGTTCTTGTTTGTGAAGAATGCGGTTTTGAAATGAAAGTCTCAAAAGCATGCCACTGTGGCGATGAAGAAGGAGCTTGCGCGGATCAAGGCTTTACGTGTTGTGGAACGCCCATGAAAGTAAAATAACTTAATTTTAAATTCTTTTTTTAATTTATCTAATCAATTTTTAACTGTTCTGACTTAAAATAAGTAATGGATATCGGAACTTCTTTGGGATTGTTAATATTTTTTTTATAATTCAAGAAATTGCTCGATCTATCAATTCTTTAATTACTCTCTCCAGTAAGGAATTTCAACGATTGGATTGAACTGTAAAAAAAAAAATATTAATAAATTGTTTAATTATTCTGGAACCTTCATTCCTAACATTTCTATTGCTTCAGTAACCTTAAATCGAACTTCAATACTATATCTATATCCTTCTATTTCGTGGTACCTAATTAATAATTTTTGCTGTAATTTCAAACATTCTTCTAGTTGACCATCTTTTACATCATAAACACTGATTACGCTTATTCCATCAGTTGTTCCTTTTACTGCGTTAGGTATAATTTCCTTTGCTAATGGTCTCAAAGCAGCTCTGTCTTCCTTAATATACTTTAAATATACTTTTGAAATACTTTCTGCTTGACCAGGAGGAAAGATATTGTACGTAAACATGTATGGCATAAAATTCACCTCTCTATTAATTTTTGTTGTTAATTTTTAGTCGATACTTTTTGTTAGATTAGACCATCCTATTATCAATTTCTTAATTTTTAAATGTTGTCAATTTTGTCAAAAATGATAATATAACAATATTTTTTCCTATAATTCAAGAAATTGCTTGATCTATCAATTCCATGAGATCAACCATCTTAAGATTTGAACCTGACTCTTTAATTGCATCAAAGAGATTTCTATAACAAAAAGGGCAAATGCTTACGAGATATTTCGCTCCTGTATCTTCAGCCTCTTTAATTCTACTCTTAGCAATATCCAATGCTAACTCTGGAAATCCTTTTTTTACACCTCCACCGGCCCCACAACATTTTGCATTTTCCTTAATTGCTCTCATCTCAATAATATTCGTAATTTGTGATAACAATCTGCGCGGTTCTTCATACAGAGGCGAAGTTCCTGCATTCCTTCCGGTATGGCATGGATCATGATAAGTAGTAGCGATTTCTAAATTCTTAAGATTAATCTCATTATCTTTAATAAATTCATTTAAAAATTCTATTGTATGGAGGACTTCAATATTAAGTTCGTCAAGATAATCTTTATAATCTACTTTTAGAGTTCGATAGCAACCCGCGCAACTCGTGATAATCTTCTTAATGCCACTATTTCTAAACAATTCATAATTTTTCAATACAACAGAATTAAAAGCATTTAAATCGCCCGTTCTTTTTGCTACGCTCCCACAACAGACTTCTTGGTCTCCAAATACTGCAAAATCCACTCCAAGTTTATGAAGAACTTTAGCTGTACTAATTGCTACTGATTGAATTTCAGGAGTCAAGGCGGCTGTACACCCAACAAAATAAAGAATATCTGCTTTATCTTCTTGAGCTCTTTTCACCTTGAAACCGAGGTTTTGAAGCCAGTTATCTTTTTCCTTGTTATCTCGCTGATATGGATTTAACAAATCTATCAGGGCATTGTTCATTGGTATGTGGGCTTCTAATCCACACCCAGCATCTACTAACTCTGCTCTTAGTGCTTCATAAATAGTTGCGTTATCCATATCATAGGCACAAGCTTCAGAACAAGCATTGCATGTGGGACATTGGTAAATTACTTCAGCTAAATCTTTACTCAGTTCTAACTTGCCTTGCCATAGAGATCGAATAATTTGCATCTTACCTCTTCCGAAAAATGGCTCAAAACCCACTGTATGATCCCTTGATACACATACTCCCGATTTAGGAGGATCTGAGGAATAATCTGTTGCTTCCCTGCAATCTCCACAACTAATACATTGCAGAATCATTGGTCCGAGTTTTTCTAGATGTTTGAATTTCTCTTTTGAATTTATTTCAACCATGTTCTCACCCCTACTCTTTTTTGACGATATAACGGGACATCTCATCCTCGTAATTATACATGTGAAATTTATTTGGGCTTAGGAGGAAGTTCGGATCCACGGATTTTTTCATATTTTTAAAAAATTGTATAAAATCAGGAGTGTACGCATCCGCTTCTACTATGGATTGTGAGATAGCCTCTCCAAGCCAGTAATGCACTCCACCATAGCGGACTTGAAGTCTTAATTTCTTGTGCCACATTTTCATGGATGTTTCTCGTTGTTCATCGATATTGTCAGCATTAAAGCCCCCCACTATCACGCAATTACCGTTCGGCATGAGAAATATGACAGTAGCAAATAAAGAAATGCTCCCAAGGGGAAACTCGCTTTTATACTTAATGTCAAATTGATTACTTTTTTCAGCTACATCGGGAATCGCTGATATTGGCACCTTATGACAAGTGGTACATGAAATTTTAGGAGGAGCAACTGAAATATATTTATTGAAATAATTATATGCATATTTCAAGTTAAATTTCCAATCTCTTGAAAGTATGGCATCTAAATCTATTTCTTGCATCTCAAATTCTCTTGCATCCTCTTTCATTATATTAGCGACTTGTTCAAGATATATGTCCAAAATTCTCTCATCCATCGCTTCAACTAAGATAGAAAAGATAGGCCCTTTCAAACGTGGTCTCTTGATGGGTTTATTTTCAACCATGCTTGCTAATAACTGCATAGTAATCAATGGAACAACCAAGACGTCGTGTAATCCGTCTCTTACTTCCGCTCTTAATCGATGTAATAGTTCATATACTTTATTATAATCGTTTTTATTAAGGATGTAATATCTCTGTGCTTTAAAAGGAGTGATGGGAAATAATTTCAGAAATGCTTTCGTTTTGATGCCCATGGTACCAACATCTCCCATAAAAAGTCCAGTAAAATCAGGAGCAACACCATATCGACAGAATGGTTCCGCATATTTGTTTGCAGCTGCTCCTGTACGTATGATAGTTCCTTGAGGATTTGGAAGTACCACTTCTACGCCTAAGCATACATCAGGCACCACGCCATATTTAGTAGAACCAAATCCAGCAGTACTATTCGATAAACCTCCACCAATAGTCGCAGAAAATCCACTTCCAGGACCAAGAACTCCGGTTGTCAATCCCTTTTCATGTAACTTAGAAATTAAAGCACCCCACGTTATTCCTGCGTCCACTTCACAATAAAAATTTTCCTCATTTACTTGAAGGATATTATTCATGCGAGTGAGATCCAAGAGAATTCCTCCTTGAGTTACCGAGCCACCAACAAGATCTGCTCCACCCCCTCTTGGTACCATGGGGATTTTGTATTTATTCGCAATTTGTACGATTGCAGAAATTTCTTCACTTGATTCAGGTCTCACGATCATATCTGCCCATCTATCTGGAAAGGCCGGATCCACGTTACGAGAATATGCTGCTTTCATGAAATCCTTTTCGGTA
This sequence comes from uncultured archaeon, assembly GCA_964583985.1. Taxonomy (GTDB): domain Archaea; phylum Asgardarchaeota; class Lokiarchaeia; order Sigyniarchaeales; family SOKP01; genus SOKP01. Next base: position 26,464 of record CAZOYD010000044.1, on the reverse strand, counting down.
ACATATTGGGAACCGATCACACTCTCAATTTCTTTGTAAGCTTTATCTAAGGTCGACATTTCAAGTTCAATTTATTTAATTAATAATGATAATATAGATTCCGTGCTATAATAATAATTAATAAATTAGTTTGTACTTATATAAAATTAGCATAAATTAAGATTTAAAAGTGATTTTATGGGATTTATAAAAACGCCTGAAGAACTAATAAAACTAAAAAGAAATTCGTTCGATTTTTATGATGCTGAATTTGTATCGATGTATTGGGAAACAAAACCACAAATTATCAAAAGATTATTACCGGCTCCACTAAAACCCGCGAAACATCCAGTAGCATGTGCATTTATCGCTAATTATCCACGAACTAATTTCGGTGTAAAGTATAAAGAAGGAGCGTTGTTTTTATTTGCTGAATTTGATAATATCACGGGAATGTATTGCCTTGCCATGCCAGTTGATAATGATATGGCCCTGATCGGTGGAAGAGAGGTATTTGGTTATCCAAAAAAGATGTCCACTATTCATTTTGAGAAGAAGGAAAAAAAATTTGAGGGGTGGGTAGAACGCCATGGGGTTAAATATATTGAAGCAAAAGCAAATCTCAATAATAAACCAAACGCTAAGGATTTTCTGAAAATTGGCATGGAACTTGGGCTGAATCCTAGTAAACCTGCAAGCATAACATATAATTTTAAGTTTTTTAGATCTCCAAAATATGTAGATTTTGACTACAATCCTCGCTTGATTAGGGAAGAAATCACGATGCAATCTAGCGAAATGGCATTGGGAGATCTTGAAATCAGGTTAAACCATTCAGATGATGACCCTTGGGATGAAATTGTAATTGAGAGAGTGCTTGGCTGCTTGTATCTTAAAACTAACAGTCAAATGCAACCTGGTGAAGTTGTTGCAGAAGCTGAACCGGAAAAATTTGAACCATATTCATTCATAAAAGTTGATAGATATAATAAATGACCTTTAAATAGTATATTTATATTTCTTTAACTTTATTTTTTTATCAGAACTTCACATCAACATTTTCTGGCATTATCAATTCGATGTATTATTTTCAATTTTTATTCTCATAAGACTTTATGATTTTTAACATATTTAGAATAATTATATATTACTGAATTATTTTGAATCACATGGAATATGATTTATTTTGAATCACATGGAAGTTTTACTTCGGGGAACCCATCATACAAGGCGTTAGTTTCAAAAAGATCAAGAGGAATTCTTAAATTAACGGATCAAGTGTTATCCTTTGAGTCTGAAAAAGATAAAATTATTTATCAAATTAAAATATCTGATATAACTAAGTTCTATTTTAAACGTAGACATACTCTCCATTTTATTGAAATAGAAGATGTTCACGAAAATACGTATTCCATTCACGCTATGATAAAAAAGAACGATGCAATCTTAGTGTCTAAATATGAAACTCAAATTTTCTTTAGCCACTTAGCTAGAAATGTTTTGAAGAAAGAAAAAACTATTTTTTATGAGATTACTGGAGGTTTTTGGAATAATTTACCTAATATATTAAATTGGAAGGCAAATATGGAGATTGGAATCTTTATTTTAACAGAGGATTATTTATCTTTTAAACCATATGATAAGGGATTAATAAAGGTAATTAGTATTTTACAAATAAAAAATATCATTCCATTCCTTCATCAGTCCACCAAAATGGTGCAAATTGAGATGAAAAATAAGGAGATCTATACATGTATACCATTGAGAGAAAAATTAGGGAGGCAGGTACCCGATAAGAACAAAATTGACAAATTAATTGAAATACTTAATCAAGTGAAGATGTATAAAGAATCTGAACAGCTTGAATTAAAAGATTTAGAAAAAAAAAGACTCGATCAAATTAAATCGATGATATTAGTATCTACGCGATTGAAATTAGAAATGATGCGTATCGCGTTGAACATGGATGAAAAAGCATTTACCAAGAAAATTTTTGAGTGGGCAAAAAAATTCAATTTTGTAATAGATGGGGATTATCTAATCGTGAATCCCGAATATGTTTCTGAGTTTCTTTATGATTTAGGGGATGACAAAAATCAAAAGATTCAATGCGCCTATTGTCAGAAATATATTGAGCCTCACGTAAAGGTGTGTCCATATTGTGGAGTATCTCTTTAACTTTTTAGACTTTCAATTAAGGTGCAATATGTGCATAATTGCGAATTACCACAAGGATAACCACAAATATTGCACTCTTGAAATTGTTGATAAGGAAGAGTTTTGTACAGTTTTTCTGACATTCGTTGAAAACTTTCAAATAAATTATATTCAACTTCTGGAAGGATCGTTTTTATCTTCAAGATAAAATCCAAAACTCGCTTTCTTAGGATAGGATCTTCTTCTCTATAAGGACAATGAGAGGGATAATAGTTTAAATATTTCAAATTTGCATATAAGAAAATTTCTTCTTCAGGAATCTTTATTAGCGGCGTTATTTTTTTAATGAAATGTTTTTTCGCTTCTTCGGTTTCTGTTTTGAAGAGATACTGATTAGCTATCAGTTGATGGCGTTTATAAAGCACATTCATTAGAAAGGTTTCGGTAACATCAGTCAAATTATGTCCAAGTGCTAAAACGGTTCCGCCTAAATTTTTTGCTTCTTCATTAAGCATTCTCCTCCTAATAGTGGCACAATAATTACACGTGTACCGCTCCGTATCAGTTCCTCTTTTCAATAATAAGATTTCATCTAAATTCTTACCTATACGCTCCTTGAATGAAGCGATCTCATGGTGGATATTATATTCTTGACAATATTGTTTTGCAAATTCAATACTCTTTTTTCGATAATCTCTAATGCCCTCATCAATTGTAAGCGCAATTATTGGTTCAAAATTGCCTATTTTTTCCTTGATATGTATCATGTTATATAAAAGACTTATCGAATCTTTTCCACCCGAAAGGCCAACTATGATCTTATCTTCTGGTTTTAACATTCGATAATGAACTACAGTCTGATAAATCAATTTTTCAACAGATTCTATAAAACATTCTGGACAATGAAATTCCCCAGAGATCTTTCTTTGTACCACCTTGGATTTCTTATTGCAAGAAGTGCAAATACCATATTTTAACTCAATTGAGTAATGACTTTGATCTGCTTTGGATTCTCCCGTAAAATTTCACTCTCATTACTTTATTCTGGTAATAATCTTGATTTTACCGCCTAAATTTTGCCTTGAATTTCCTTCTGAGGAAGATATTATGCTCTCATCAATTAAATCATAAATTGCATGTTTTAGAGTTATAAGGGGGATTTTTTGGAGCTCTCTTATCTCTATTAACTCATCTATAGATATCGATTCGCCTGGTTTAATTATTGATTTGATGAACTTTTTTATATCTCTTAGATCACTGGTAATTGTAATAATCTCTTGATTTTCTTTATCACTTAATTTTATTTCTGATACACTAATCTTAGACATAAGAAATTTCACTTGTTCTTCGAGTAATCGAATTCTTCCTTTTAATTCAGAAATCAAGTCGTCTTTTGGTTTTTTTTCAGATGTTTTATTATTTAGATATTTTTGAATAAGTTCTTGAAGTTTCAACTCGTCAATGTTAGCCGCTTTTATTAGTTCTATCTTCTCCTTTTTTTTGGAACCTTTTTTCAGAGGGATATTACACTCCTCGGCTAATTTTTCAAGGAGAGGGACTGTTAAATCATTTAACTTAACCATTGTATTCACCAAAGTTGAAAATCATAAAATTTCTCACATTTATAGCTACAAAATCATCGATTAAATAATAACTAATGATACTACAATTTAATATGAATTCTATTCAAAATTTAAAAATCTCTTTTATTATATATACCTCTTGTAATATGATTAATTTTTGGATTAATTAAAAAAAAGAAAAATTTAAAAGATTACTGTTTCAGAATAACCTTATAAAGGTCTTCTACCAATTTCGATTGATACAAAAGCAGAGAATTTTCGCTTAAAGTCAAAATTCGAAATTTAAGTTCAATTTGAGCGCCAAAGAAATCAACAACATGAAAACTGGGTTTTTTTCCAAAAATTTCCTTATATTTTTGACAGACTTCTTCGATCTCGGCAACTTTTATTCTAAACTGATATTGAGGTACTTGCATCCTAAAATTGAAGGAATGAACCACATTACTATCATTTTCCATCATTTTTGCATAGAATTGGTTTAAATCTTCTTCAGATTCTTTCCTCATCTCTTCATCAAACACGTCAATATCCAAGCGAGCATTTCCGATTTCTTGAGGACTACGTATTTGATTCTTGAATCTCATAAAATTCTTTTTTCGTTTGAGTTCAATAGAATAGTTAAAGATCAATGATGAAACTAATTCAGAATTCGAAACTTCAACAATAATTCGATCAAAGGTTTCGATAACTACTCGTGTTAAAGAGATTGATCTCACTATGCCTTTTTGTCCTTTAATTTTGACGAATTCTCCAATATCAAAAGGATCCATTATCCAAATCAATAAACCAGCTATATAATTTGAAAATATACCGCTTGTAGCAAATGCTAGTGCTGTACTTATTGATCCCGTAATGATTGCAGTATATTCAGTTGGTATGCTAGTGAAAGAAGGGAATCCATTGATTATCAAGTAGATAAAGCTTACAATCGACACTAATCGGATGATAAACATGAATTTATTCCTCCCTTTAATGGATATTTTAGAAATACCACTTAAAAGAATGTTTAAAGCATAATTCACTGCATATAAAATCAGACCAATCATAGTGAGATATAAGAAGGCTTCTATATTTGTTGAAAATAGAGGAGCTATTTTCCTACACCTCCCTTTTGATCATTTGTTATAGATTGATAGTTGTCCCATCCATTGAATATAGCTTCTTGATATATTTCATATGCTAAATCTCTCAAAAAAGAATCCATGAATTGCAATATCAACTCTGGTTTGGGTGAATTAACATACAAGTTAATGCGAACGCCTCCATATCGCGTTTTATCTATGACATATTCAGGTCGCATCCCAAACGCCTTCTCATATCGATCAAAAACTTTCATCAATTTATCATTTAGAGCTTCTGGACTAATAGAACCAGGTAATTCAAGGGATTTAATATATCTGGTGGTTTTGATGTTTGAAGACAATAACTTGTTAATCATTTTAACGTATTGTTTATACAACTCCTTCTTCTCAAATTCCTCCTTTTTCACGCGTCTATATGATTGATATTTTTTATGAGTGAATTTAATAATTGAAGAACCATAAACACTACTGTTTGGAATTATGGCAAAAATTCCATTGAATTGTTTGATAACGGTATAATTTAAAGTTATTTCTTGTACGATTCCTTGAATACCATTTGTTTCTACTAAATCACCAACCTCAAATTGCCCTGATCCTAATAGAAAACCCCCCGACGTTATATTATTGATTATCTTGCTCAAGTTTAATGATATAGATATGACCAAAAATGGCAGAATAGCTACCAATAAGGGGACGTTTATTGTACCAATAAACCAAAAAATGAAAACACTCCATATTAAATTGATAATTATAGAGACAGTTGCTCGATAGAAACGCTTCTTTATGAAAAAATTTATAAGCCTTATTAATGGTTTTCGAATAATAAAAATCAAAGCGATTAGAAGAAATAAGTTAACAGATAAATCGTGTAATGGAGAATAAAAGTAAACCCAAATAGATAATGGTACCAACAAGCATAAATAAATTAAATATTTTGTATAATTTTTCATTTGATTTCCTCAAATCTATATTTAGCAGATTTTATAATCAATTTCGAGAAACTCATGAAAGAGATAAAATCTCAGCTCGAAATTATATATGAAATCTAATGTTAATTTGGATGGGGTTCATAAAAACTTTTTTGCATATGTATTTCTAAACTGAAATTATGGTTAGAAAAGTTTTTTTAAAATGCTGTACATAATTATCATAGTGATACGAAAAATTGTATCACATGTATTTTAGAATTAGACCAAAGAAACACCGGTTTTTGGCATGACAAGTGGAATTGTGAAATGGTTTGACGCACGTAAAGGATATGGTTTCATTACGCGCGATGATGACTCTTCTGATGTTTTTGTTCATTTTTCAGTGATTCAAACTCCAGAAGATGAATTTAAAGTCATTTATGAAGGAGACAAAGTCGAATTTGAAATTACAGATGGCGAAAAAGGTCCACAAGCCAGTAATTTGAAAGTCGTCGAAAAAGGACCTCGTAAGAGTTTTCGAAACCGAAGACGTGATTAATTATATTAAGAATTATGTATAATTAGTAAGCAATTAAATTTTGGAAATATCAGGAGAGACACAAGGTTTGGAAAACTCCAAATGAGGATGTTTTTCTCTTTATTCTCGGAATTTCCCTTTTTTTTTTCATTATTTTTTTTAATTTCTTTTTATTCTAAACCTCGAATGGATTTTTGTGATCTTGGGGGTGCACGAAAGAACTTGACAGCGGGATAACCGACCATATATACGCCTACTCTCTTTCCCGTTAGATTGACTATCTTTTTGATCTCCGGATTGTCGTGCATCGCGATTTGAGTCCAACCGTTCCAACAAGTCCCTAATCCAAGTGATTGAGCCGCTAAACGCCCATAAGTTATAACTATTCCAATGTTATTTGCTTCAAACTCCGAATCCTCGTCTGATTCGACGAACACTATGTGAGGAGCATCAAAAAAGACGGGGCTTTTAAAAATTTTGCTGATACGCTCAAACAGTTTTCCATATTGTTCGTGCATTTCTTTATTTTTATTTAATTGCTCTACTACCGCATTATTAAGTTTTTTAATTATCAGCGGATCAGATATAACAACAAATCGTTCAGAACGTAAGTTTCCACCAGTAGGAGCATATCTCATCACTTCAAACATTTTCTGGAGTTTATCTTTTTCAACTTTTTTATCCTTGTATAACCGAACAGAGCGATGAGCTCTTACAAATTTATAGATCGCATCATAGGATATGATCGTTTCTAGGTGATTAACACCCTCAAATTCATATGAATCGTCATCTATGTCGTGTAGTATCGCATCTTGGGGACATCTTGCAATACATTTTCCACACGAATTACAGAATCCATCAGGATCATTAAAAATTACTTTATGATTTTCCTTGTCAGGTCGGAAAACAACACATGTAGTTAAGCAAATATTACATCCATTACACATTTCATTATCAATTCCAATAACTGGCATAGTTCTCTCCTTTCTTTTTTCATTTATTTATATTTTTCCACCAGTAGGGAGTGTCCATTTCTATAAATTCATTGTTGTCAAATAATTTTATCTTTTCATCATGTACTATAAAAGCAAACCCTCCAAGGAATGGTACCCACTCTTCCTTAGGAGGGAGTCCAAACCATCCATAGCGTAAGGCGATTAGAAAGATGTCATGTGTAACATGAATGTCAATACTACTTTCAGGGGCGTTCTTGAGACCATTCCAAATTATATTAGCAGCATGTTCAGAATATTTTTGAAATGACATGATATTTTTGGGAGAAAAATGGCCTGCTGCCCATCGATATAAGAATCGAAGTGGAGAATCATTCTTGAAAACTTCTATAAAGTAGTTAGGAGCCGTACCAGCATAGAAGAGTGGCTCTATAACTCCCTTGATTATTCCTCTGCCTGACTTTCTTTCAAAACCCTCTAAAATATCTTCTGCCGTCTCCTGACAGCGCTCCACTACGCTATGAAACAAACGTATGGGTCTCTCTTGAGGTAATCCTTCTCCAAATCTTTTAGCCATGGCATGACCTAGGTCTGTAAGAGCCAATTTATAGAGCTTTTCCTCGCCTTTAGGCTCGTTCCTATGAGAGTGTCTTAAGACCAAGATTAATTTGGAATTTTTTGGAAATTGTTCGATTGCATTTAATACTTCTCGTGCTCTGAGAGTCCAATCAGAATTTTGCCAGAGGCTTTCAACATCCATCCTATAAGAATAAAATTAAAAGAGTTAATAAAGTTAATTTATACTATATCATTATAAGATTCTAATTCGAGCAATGACATATTACGAGGAAAATAATCCACCAGATATTGACTTAAATGAAGTTATTAATATCTTGAAAAAAAAGTTTCCCACCCTTGATAATTCAGAAGTATCATTTCTCTACCACGGATCTTATAATGTTTTTAATGTGAGAGATGAATTCATTTTCAGATTTCTTGATAAACATTTTCAAAATGAAAAAGGAAAAGAAATGATAAAAAATGAGAATAGAATTCTTAATTTATTAAAAAATCATATTGATCTTGAAATTCCTGAACAAATTTTTGTATCCAATGAAAATGAAAAATTATATTTGGATTATAGGAAAATTAGGGGAATTTCTCTTTCTCAGTGTATTGAAAGTATTTCCAGAAGAAAAACAGGTCAAATAACAACTCAAATTAGTCGATTTCTTAATCAACTTCACTCACAAAATCTATTATCAGAGATTTTTCCCGAAATTAAGTTCTCTATGAAAACTTACAAAAAACACTGGAAAGAGTGGTATTATAAAGTTAGAAAAAATGTGATTCCAATTTTATCTGCAGAGCAAAAGAAATGGGTCAATGAGCTCTTTGAAACATTCTTAAATAATGAAGAGAATTTTAATTTCAATCCATGCATAGCACATTGCGATTTTGACTCAAGTAATATACTAGTAAACCCATCTAATTATCAAATAACAGGCATTATTGATTTTGAACAGACAAAAGTGTATGATCCCGTAATAGATTTACTTTTCTATGATGAAGGTAAAGAATTTATGGACCAATTATTTAAAAATTATAAAATTCATAATTACTGTGATCTCAAGGAGAGAATGGAATTCTTCTACAACCATATGGGTCTTCATTATTTAATGTTTGGAATTGAAAACAAAATCCGTGATATGATTGAAGTAGGTATTTCACTGCTAATAAAACGCATGGAATCATTTAAATTGAAATAAAAAAAATGATACTTAGTAATAAAAGAATGATTAAGTGAAATTTATGAATGAAGCAAATCATAATATTCCAAGTAAATGTCCAAATTGTGGCAGTCCTTTAGCGGAGAGGGAGGGAAAATATGGAAAATTTTTAGGATGTACTAAGTTTCCAGAATGCCGATTTATATTTGATTTAAGCCCTCCAACTAAATTAAAGTGTCCAGATTGTGGAAAAGAATTAAAATGGAAAGGAGGAAAAATGGGACGTTTCCTTGGATGCACGGGATATCCAGATTGTACTTTTTTATATAATCCTGTATCAAAGGACAAGCGAGATATTTTTTGTCCCGAATGTGGAGAAAAATTAGAATTAATGAGTGATGAAACAGGGACATTCTTACGATGTACTGGTGATAAAGATTGTAAATTTAAACTTGAAGTTAAAATGGAAAAAACGATAAAATGCCCCGAATGTGGTGGAAGTTTGCGAAAAAGAACTGGAAAATTTGGAGTGTTTCTCGGATGCCAAAATTATCCCGAGTGCCGATTTGGATTTAATCCTGATCGAGCAGATCAAGCTGCATTATTATGTCCTGAATGCGGTTATCCTTTGAGTGTTAAGGAGGGGAAATTTGGAAAATTTTTAGGTTGTACTGGATATCCAGACTGTAAATTTATTTTAAACTTGAAGTAACTTTCATTTCTTATTGTTTTTCATTCCTTATTGATTAAAAGATTATCTGTTATCTTATCAAATACCTTTTTAATAATAATAAAAGCAGAGATTCGCCTTTTTTTTTCATAATACGAATTCTTTAATAATTCAAAACTTTAGGAATTCTTGTAAATAATTAAAAGGTGTTTTTAATGGATTCCTCTGTTTATAAATCTGCTAGTAAAATTAAATGCCCAGTTTGTAACCATAAATTTATTCCGGCATATTATCACTTAGAAAAAATTGATTACGTAATAGAAAATAACCATCATAGCTTCAAGATTATGAAGCAGAAAAGTAGTAAAGGATATCTCAAACCAAAATACGTGGTTAGAAAATCTTGGATAACTACTTGCCCAAAATGTTTTTATATATTAAGATTTGCAGCAGAACTAGGGAAAAAAAGATTTTTAAATGGTGATAGTTCAAGATTTCATTTAAAAGAGTTTAAAGAGAATGACAAGTGGTTTAAATACGAATTTGAATCAATTAAACAACCCATTAATGAATTAGCTACACTCAATAAAAAATACTTGGATATTGTTCAGATTAAAATACTTGACGCATTAGAAGGTTTAAATCTATTCAAGTGGGGAAAATTATATAAAAAATGGGTCTCAGATTTTTCAATTGATTCATTCAAGTTTTTGATTCGATTTTGCTATAATTTTGATAATTACTACAATAAATTAAATGAATTGACTAGTACGCAAGGCTTAGAGGATAAAATTGAGACTTTAAATTTGTCAGATGAACTTAAGGAAACAATGGTAAAAATTGAAAAATTTAGGTCAGATTCATTAAATAACAATTATGAGTTAAGTAAGAGGGATGAAGATATTATAAGGAAGGCATTTTTGAAGTTAATGTTTGAATTGATCTATAATAGATTAAAAGATCTTGAATTAGATCAACTCGGTTTAATAAAGGTTTACGACGAGTATGATAAGGATATACTCATTAAGAACGTCGAGAAATACATTGAAAACTATATAGAAGGTAATTTGGGATTAGGGATTGAACTTGAAAATTTCATAAGAACACTATTCAGGAAATTAAGCTTACCTCCTTATGAGATCCAATATCACGATAATGCTAAACAAATTATAGCTAAAATATTCAAAAAGTGAAAATTATTTATCTCAACAAAAAGGGAAATTTATAAATCCTCAAATTTAATTTGAATGGGAGGTTTTGTTATTTTTGCTTTGTCGTGAATGATATAATCATCAACATAATAAATATTCCCTTTCACTTGTGAATTTTTCTCAATGATTATGCTACGACCTCTAATATCGCCTTTTACTAACGTTCTGTCAATACTTACTAAATTCTTGGCATTTATATTCCCATTTACTATGTAATTAAATTTAATAAACTTCAAGATCCGTTCTTTTCGACCATAATCGATTAGAACGGTATCTCCATAAATATTCTCTCCTACCTTTAGTTTCCCAGTGATGTCGATAAATTTTGAAGAATCTATATCTTTCATCACCGAAAGCGATCCAGATGATTTAATACCATCTCCTGCTTTTATTTCAAGTGCATTTACACTTCCTGATACGCTCAATAGCCCGTTAACCAAGAGATTATCACATTTTGTATGCCCACTGGAAAGTGCTTCTAAACCAACTTTTAAGGGTCCAGAAAGATTCAAAACGCCTGAATTAATGAAAGTCCTTTTAATTATAATATTCCCATAAATATTTGCTGAGCCACTAAATTTAGCGTTTTTATCACATTCAATTGCCCCTTCTAAATTTAAAGCTCCCGAACTTGCAAAATTCTTATGAGTTATAATTGTTCCTCTACCATGCATCGCACCAGACGACTGAAAACCATTACATTCAAGGTTACCTTGAAGAGTGCAACTTCCCGATGTAATAATTGCTTTTTCCGTTATTAAATCTGAAATTGTGGAACTACCAGAAAAAACCATGCTACTAATTTCTTCTTTTAATGACATGAGAATCATTAATTTTAGGTGCTATTTAAATAATGTGTGGACCAATATTCCTGTCTTATAATATACTTAAACTAAAGTAAATCTCTTTGATAATCGGAATTAAGCAATTTTTATCATATAATCTTAAATTAATAGAATGGTATATTGATAATAATCTGAATGTGCATTTTGTAGCGAATCATGAGACTGGTTTCAAATCGGATTATTGAAATCAAAATTGCATATAAAACTATTCTAAAAAGACCCATTCGCAATATTTTTACGAAAATTTCAATTATCCTCGGGGTTGGAATTTTTTTTTCAGTAAATATAGCAACTGATCCGTTAGATTATTCATTGCAGCAACATATTGATCCTTCCTTATATGGAAATATAAATCACTGGATTTATTTATTCAGAGGAATATTAATGGTTTTCTCAGCAATATCTCTTATTATTTGCGTTCTAATCATTAAAAATCTCATGGAAATATCTAAGGAAGACCAAATTTATGAGCTAGGACTTCTAAGAGCTATTGGTAATTCAAAATTTAGCATTTTTTCAATTTTTTTTAATCAAATTCCTGTATTAACTTGTTGTGAAAATATTGAACTTCCATTAATTTCTGTAGGTATGAAAAAAAATGAGAGAAAAGAAAGAGTTCTAGATCTAATACATAAAGTTGGATTAGAAAAACACTTGAACCATAGACCTAGCCAATTATCGGGAGGACAGCAACAACGCGTCGCTATAGCAAGAGCACTCGTCAATCGACCGAGTATTTTCCTGACTGATGAACCGACGAGAGATCTTGACACGACTACTGGAGATAAAGTCATTAATTATCTCAAATCAATTAATGAATTGGAGGAGCAATCCATTATTATAGTCACTCACGATTTTAATATAGCGGATAGGACGGACAAGATATACCAAATTTTAGATGGGGTATTCATAAATTAAATTGCTTAAACTTATCACCAACAACACGGATCAAAATAATCTCTATATTCTTGTAACCATTCACAAAATGTATATTTAGAGTAATCTTCTGTAATTTCTTCTCCAGGTTGTATATCTTTCAGAGCGATCGAACAAAATCCGTTTTCATCTTCAGTAGCTCCTGAATTAGCTTCTGCGGAATGGTTAACGAATTTAGAATCATCCAAGCAGAAAATCAAAGCACCCAAATCTCTTTCATAATACGAATAAATAAGGAGTGCTCTGAAATAACTATCCAATAACGTATTTTTGTAAGACGAGCTTATTGTCTGGAATTGTTCCTTACTTATTATTAATACATCTTGAGGTCTCGCATGCCACCAAATTGTACCTTTGGGAATAAATATCTTAGCAAACAGACCTGAACCATGAATTGTGCTGGGTTTGACTTCAGCAAATTTAGAAATGGGATTAATTGGTGTACGATTAAAGGGAATCGAATATGGCATTATTTATATTTAAGAAAAAATACTCCATATTTTTATATTTATCTCCATTCCTTTCCGCATTGTCCGCAGATATATATCTTCGTATAAAAACCTGGAAAGATCATTCGAGTTTTATCATCTTTTTCTCGAATTTGAGATTTATTGGTATTTCCGCAATTAGGACATTGCCATTTTCGAGTGACAGCTCCATCTTCAGTCATCTCAGGAATTCTTTCTATTTCCTCACGTTCTGTGATATTCATTGACTGCAGCGTATCTACCTCTTGGTGTTCATGAGGGAGTCCCATTTCTATGAAATTATTTTCTTCCATAATAGGAATTGGTCCTGATTTTATGGAAGTTTGCGATTCCACATGTGTAGGGATGCTTAATTCTTTTCGATCTTGAGTACTAAAAGCATTAATTGTTTTAGCAAGTAAAATAGAATCCTTATCCTTTAAATTTTTATTGGCATTTTTCAGTTGCTCGATTTGGGCTCTTAAATCGGAGATTTCAGATTCATATTTTTGCATTTTAAACTTTTCTCTTTTTAGATCTTCTAATTTTTGGGTTAAAATCTTGTTTTCTTTCTCTAATTCAAGATTATTAGATTTTACTTTCTCAATCATTTGTTCGAGATTATTTGAATTTCCTTGAGATTGTAGATTTTTAAGTTCTCTAATGAGTGATTGATTATTAGATTCTAATTCATAAATTTTAGCTTTAAAATTACCAACTTGCTTTTCTAACTGCTCCTTGTTGGAACTTTCAGACTGAAGACCAGATGATAATAGAGTATACTGCTCAATTTCTTGTTGCAAACTCGAGATTTTTTTATTGAGGTTTTTATTATCATTTTCTAACCTTCCATAATCTTGAAGGAGAGTATTCAATGAATTTTGGGTTTTAATAATAATCTCATCCTTTCCTGAATCAAATAATTCATTCCTTACTTTTACAAACTCAGTTTTAAGCTCTTCTAATTGTTTTTGTAGTTCTTTATTTTCGATACCTTTTTGTTCTAGTTCTTTTCGTAATGAATTAATCAAATTTTTTAGAATAGAAATTTCCTCAGATTCGTCATGTTCCTCGACGTGTCTAACAGGTTCGATTTTAAATGATGGTTTTTGATCTTCCAATTTATTTTTTAAAGAAGCAACTTCTGCTTTCAAGCTTTCGATGGTTTTCTCCAAATAAGCCCTAGATTCTTGTTCTTCTTCAACCTTTTCAATAAGATCCTTTAAATCTTTAGGCATTTTAAATCTCCGGATGTGGTTTATATATTCAATCTATAAATAATAAAGATAGAGCATTAATTTAAAGATGTGTTTATAATGTAAATTATTTTGAAATCACTCGTTTAATCTAACAAGATTCCTTGCCTTGTTCGGTTTTCTCATATCAAGAAGCTTAATTCCAACTCCATACGTAGAAATCGTATTAGAGGGTGTAATCTTCACCCACGTGCTTTCTTGAGGATTTTCAACATTCTCTGAATGTTTTAAAAATTTAGCAAATATTTTCCTTGCTTCTTCATTTTCAAAAGGAATTAATTCTGCTTTTGCCGTGAAATGAAGTTCTGCAGGAGGTGCTGGAATGAGTTTATGCAAGAAATTCTTCCTAAATGGGATTGTTATTGATACGTTGTTGTTGCTTTTGATGGACTTTGCTTTTATGGTATCAATTCCCGTTTGAAAAATAAGAATGTCTCCATCACTTTGATACACGACCACCGATGAATGGGGTTGGTTTTTTTCATCAACTGTTGAAATTACCATCCACATGTTAGATTTAATGATCTTTTTAACTTCTTGGCTTAAGTCTTTCAAAATCAATCTCCTTTATCTTAATTTATAAATCAATTTTCAAGGGATAAGTCCCATATTTTTTTCCGGCTTCAATCATCCATCTCAATCTCTCAACTGACATGCTTGGATGGAAATTGGAAGGACTTAACATGAACCCACCATCCTTTCCTAATGCGGAAATTGCATCTTTCACGGCCTTCTCCACCTCATCTTTAGTTCCTTTTACTAGCACATGTCTCGTGTCAATATTTCCAGAAAGGCATAATTTGTCTCCTACTCTCTTTTTTATTAGATGAGGATCTACCCAAGGTAGTTCCAAGCATTGAAGACCGTCAAATCTGGAATTTACAATAAAATCCAAAAGATCCGTAACATCTCCATCCGTATGCAAGATATACTTTCCACCCCAACCATGAATTGCATCCGATACTTCTTGATAACGAGGTAAGAGATATTTATCGAAATATTTAGGATTAATCATTGGACCGCCTTTATGTGCAATATCACCACCTTCAAGAAATATTTTCGCGCCACAATCTGAATATGCTTTAAAAACGGTCAAAACATAATCAGTTGTAAATCTAAATCTCTCTTCAATTAATTTAGGATCATTTTTTAAAGCACGAGCAAAATAGGACATGCCCATTCCCTGCCACACGGGCGGGAAGATCGAAGTCAGAGCATTTTGAGCAAAAATGCAAATATCATCCTTAATATCACGGCATTTTCTTAGTACGCCCTTATAGAATTTCTTTGCTTTTCGATATTCTTCTTTTAGATCTGGTTTAGGATATGCTTCCCAATCTTCTCTATTCTTTATATATCCCCCATAATAATCAGGATAAGGATTTCCATCGATATTTCTAACTTTATGCCTTTTACCAAAAATATCCGTCATTTCTTCTAAACTTTCAAAAATAAATGGGATGTACTGAATTCCTACACCATCAAATCCTAATGCATGGCCAGCTCTTAGGCATTTTGCGAAGACTGAAATTTCAATATCATCTAGTATTTCATTTATTTTATCAACCCAATCATCAGGATGTTTTTCTTGTAATTCATCAAAAATGTCATATGCAGTTCTTTCAGGTTTACCCAATATTTGATCCGCCACATTTCCATCGATATTTATTGTGTGAGTGGGAACTCTATCGGGTTTCTCTAAGTTAATTGCTGTCCAAATGCGCTCAAAACTATTCATATTTATTATAATGTTGAAGGGATATTAATTCTTTAAGATTTTAATTCCAAAAATGAAAAAAACTCGAAATTACTTTTCTACAAAATTTTTATAACTTGAGTAATGGATTCTCATCCTTTTAAAAATACGCGTAAATTCCTTGGAAAAATTTCTAAATAATTCATTAAATCATACTTAATCAGCTTTTCAATTAATTCCTTGGGAAGGTTATCTTTTTTTCTTTCTTGGAGGAGGAGGCTGGTCTCCTTTTCATTAAATGAAGGTCCTTTTTCAGTCCAATCTTTAACCTTTTTATTGATAGGACAGATTTTTTGGCAATGCAAACAACCAACAAGGCAATTATGCCAACTAGGGTTGATCCATTCTGGAAAAGAAATGTTTGCAGGATGTTCGTTATGGTATGTAAGACACCTATCAACTTTTAAGAGAAATCGCTTATTTGTAATAGCTCCAGAAGGACAGGCATTTATACATGCATTACAGGTTGCACAGATTTCCATCATTTCCCGCGCAAACCAATTATCTTCTTTTATTGGAACATCTGAATAGAATGGAACCAAACGATGGAAACTTCCCATATCTGAAACATATGTTATATTATTTCTACCGTATTTTGCTAGCCCACTTCTCACAGCTAATGTTTTTACAGGGAGACGGGCATAATTTACACTATATCCTTTAGGCGTTAAGAAATTCTTTAATATTTCTTCCAACCCATCAATAATTTTCTGACCGTAAAGATATGTTGGTGGAATTATTAGAGAGAAGAGATTTGACTTGTATTTAAGCGTGGCTTCATACTGTGGTACAGGAACCGCAAATACGATAATAGATTTTATAGAGTCAAAATTTACTTCAGGATTAAATTCAAAATATGATTTGTACTCTTCGTAAAATTCCGGATACATGTGCTTTTGTTGTTGATGGATATCGTTTCTCAAATCAGAAATGTGTTTAGCATCAATAAATCGTGCTTTATATCCCAAATTCTCAATTTCTTTATAAAGATTCTTAATTATATCTTGATTTTGTTCCATTTGCCATACATGTTCATAAAAATAAATTAGTTTTTCTAATTTTTAATGATTTAAAAAGGAATTATACTGCTAATTTGTAATTGTAATTCACAATTGACCGTAATTAAACGTTTTTTAATAACACTTATATTTATGTCGGAATAAACTAATAACAACGATTACATGTTTGTAAATAGGATAGTGAAAAAAATTTGGTACAGAGTAATATGGAAGAGATCTTATCCGATTGGGAGGATCGCATTAATTTCTTTACTGATCATATACAAGAATTAGAATCTCAATTGCAATATTATCAAAATCTCGTTGCTGAAAAAGATAGTCTTATAAATCGTTTAATTGAAGAGAATAATCGATTAAAATCTCAAGGGGTTGTAAGTGAAATCCCAATTTCTGTACCATCAGCACCGCCCCAGGAAATACCACATAAAGTAACCATACAAAATACTATTCCACCTCCAAAACTTCACCCCCCACCAAATATTGATATTCCTGTTGAATTAAATCCAATAGGGACAAATGTTAATGTAAGTCCTTCCGTTCCAGCTGTTGATATTGTAAATTTTGATTCGGGAATAAGGAAAAGACAATGTCCAAATTGTGGAGCACAAGGATTTGCAATCAGAGAGGTTGAGGATAAATCCCAACTTATAAGTTTCTTTCCAAAAGTTTATGCTAAAAAACGCGTTTGCATAAAGTGCAGGAATGAGTTTTAAATTAATGTTGTTATTATTACGTTTACCATTTTATTCAGAATCGCATTACGCGTAGGATTCTCATCAACTCTATTCGATATACTTGCTTATTCTGTCAATTTAGAAAATTGAATAATACAATAGATTTACTATATTTTGTCATTAATACTAGGCATTTTAAAATAATATTCTATATTCATATATTCAATTAATAAATTAGCTTTAGACTATTAAAGATGAGAATGATTGATGAACCTTCAAGAGAGATACCTGTAATAGCAGAAACAGAAGTACTAGTGGTCGGTGGAGGACCTGCTGGAATTTCTGCTGCGTTAGGTGCAGCTAGGACTGGTGCTGATGTGATGATTGTCGAAAGATACGGTTGTTTCGGAGGAGTAATCACTCAAGCAATGATTGGGACGATTGCATGGTACCGTTATGCTCAAACTGTCGATGCTGGAGGAATCGGTCTGGAATTTGAAAAAAGATCTAAAAAAATGGATGCTACAATTGATGTACTTGGAAACATCAAAAATAAAGAAATGGTAAAAACACTTGAAGAGGAAGGATTAATGATCGAAGGAAATTCTACCTATGAAGTATTAGATACCGAAATGTTCAAATGTGTAGTTGATGAATTGATTCAAGAAGCCGGTATTAGACCGTTACTCCATTGTAATGTTGTTCAAGTAATTATGGAAGAAAATATAATAAAGGGTGTCATTACAGAAAGTAAATCGGGTAGACAAGCAATTTTAGCTAAGCGTGTAATCGATGCAACGGGAGATGCAGATATTGCATATCTTGCTGGCGCTCCCTTTAAAAAAAGCCCGAAAAATGAATTAATGGAAGTTACCGTAAATTTTGGCTGTAGTGGGGTTAATATCGGCAAATTTTTGATGTATGTATATTTGAATCGAAATAAAATAGGAGATTGGGGGGAAACTTCTGGAAAGGAAGAAGATGCTTTCACAACCTATCTTGTAGAGCCTTTTAAAAAAGCTCAAGAAGCGGGAGAAATTCCTAAAGATGTTAATATCGAGAGTTATTGGAGTTGCTACACTGATGCGGGAGAAATCAATTCCTTAAACGGAATACACATGAAAAATATAGATCCTACAGATGTATGGGATCTCACTAAAGCAGAAATTGAAGGTAGAAAACGTGTCATGCTCGCAATAAACGCATTAAAAAAGTATACACCAGGGTTTAAAAAGGCACGCCTTAGAACCATAGGTGCTTCTTTGGGTACCAGAGAATCAAGAAAAATAGTAGGTGAATATAATATCACCGAGCATGATGTGCGAAATGAAGCTCGATTTAAGGATACAATTGGCATCTGTCCAGAATTTATAGATGGTCATGGTATAGCCATCATGCCTACCACTGGAAGATATTTCCACGTGCCTTATGGCATCATCGTTCCTCAAGAAGTGGAGAATTTATTGGTGGTAGGACGTGCTGTTTCAGGAGATAAGATTTCACATGCCGCTACTCGTCAAATGGTATGTTGTGCAGTCACGGGTCAAGGTGCTGGAGTAGCAGCTGCCGTGTCTATAAAAGATGATGTATATTGTAGATCAGTTGATATTTTAAAAGTTCAAAATATCTTGAAAAAACAAGGAGTTCGAATAAAGTAGCTTAAGATGTCTACACGAGTTTTTGAATAAGTTTTCGAACTGATATTTTAAATTAAAATTTGAAAGATTTTTCTAAAGAAATAAGCTATAAATTTTTAGGAACCTAAGTCATATATATGACGGTATATGATTTGATGATAAATCGTCGTTCTGTTCGGGTCTTTTTAGATAAAGAGATTCCGGAGCAAGTGATTGAAAAACTTCTCGATGCTGCAAATAATGCACCTTCTGGAGGTAACATTCAACCTCTTTCGATTATCACAGTGAAAAAAAAAGAACGGCGAGAAAAGCTTGCAAAAATAATCGGTTCGCAACCTTGGGTCAAAAATTCACCATTATCAATGATATTTTGTCTTGATTTCAATCGAGTAAAAAGATGGGCTAAGTTATCAAATAGTGATTTTCAAGGCGAACATTCACTTGGGCATTTTTTAGTTGGATATGCGGATATAATATGTGCAGCTCAAAACGTGGTCATAACTGCTGAGAGCTTTGAACTCGGTTCAGTCTATATTGGATCAATTCAAGGAGTTATGGATGAGATTAGAGAATATTTTTCAATTCCCAAATATGTTCTTCCCTTAATGCTTCTTTCAATCGGTTATCCAGAATCTAAGCCAGAAAAGGTTCCTAAATTAGAAAAAAAGATAATTATTCATGATGAGATATACAGATCTTTAAATGATGATGAAATTATCAAAGCTTATAATTATAAATATGGAGATTTTGATGAGGATGTCGATGCGTATCTAGAAAAAGCCTACATTGAAGTTCTTGAGGCGAATAAACAAAATTCTGGAAATTGGATGAAATTGGTAAAAAAGAGGATTAAAAGTCTAGAAATTCAAAATCACGCGCAATTCCTTTTCAAATTGCGATATCCAACTAAAGAGATGGTCAAACAGAGTGAGCTAATATTTCAACAAATGAAAAAAGCAGGTTTTAGATTTTAAAGATGAAAGCATCTTTTTATTTCTTTGATTAGGTATGTTGGATCTGGCGGATTTTATACCAATTTTCTTTAAAACTCAAATTCCAATAATCACAATATGAATTTTTGTATCATAAACTCCATTTTTCTAATAATGAACGTCTGCTATTTCAATCGAATCAATTTAGCTTGATGAATGAATTTAGTCAATTTTTGAACGAATAAGATAATTTTTTTAAAACAAAAACCATTTTTTTCTATCTAATGAACCCTATCGCAATTGTATTGATCTTGGTCTTATTTGGGATTCTGATGGCTTTTTTTTCACAAAATAAGATAGATTATTTTCCTATTGCATTAATTATTGGGGTTATTGTCGTAATTTCAATGCGAACGCTATGGAATCTTGATGAGTTAGAAATTCTCGGATTTATCAATTTTAACACGTTAATCTTTATTTTTGCTATACAAATAATAATTTATTTCGCAACTAATGATCGAGTGTTGGAATATCTCGCCTTAAAATTGATATTTATCACGAAAGGAAATAATAGATTATTCTTTTACATGATCTGTATTTTTACAGGTACCATAGTTGCATTTATCGAGGATTTAACTCTTTCATTGATCCTGGTTCCATTAATATACAGAACTTGTCGAATTTTAGAGATACCTGCTGGTACATACATGATGGGAATGACTATAACAATCAATATCGGTGCTATCCTCACACCTATCTCAAGTTTAAAGAATCTGATAATTGGTCAAGAATTTGGATGGGGTTTTGGTGAATATTTTGCTAATATGGGCCTATTATTTTTAATTGCACTAATTTTGACGATATTTTTAATTGATAAGTTCATATTAAAAAAAGAAGAAAAACCTACTGAAAGAAACAAGGAAGTTCTTTTATCGATGTTAGAGCCGAAAATGGTGATTCAAGATAAAAAATACTTTATAATAACTATAATCACCATTTTTACCACTTTTTTATTCATGATTATTGGTTTTCAACCAGCTCTTGTTACAATTATATCTGCTGCTGTCCTTCTCATTATTCACTCGAAGAATACTAAATTTTCTGATTTAAAAAGCGAAATCTCATGGAGGATCATCATTATTTTTGCGATCTTGTTCATTCTTGCGAATTCATTATCCTATTTTGGTTTTTCAGAGTTAATTTCAACAAATTTAGTAAGCGCGATAGGTGATAACATCTATTTCGCCGTTCTGCTAACATTGGTTATCTCCTCCCTCTTATCCGCATTTTTTGCAGGCACTCCTGTCACCATCATGCTTCTTCCGATTTTTTCATCTTTAATAGTTGAAGGTTCCTTCTTTCCCAACCCAATCATTATTGCATTCATAAGCGGTGTCAACATGGCAGGAAATTTTTTACCACAGGGTTCTGCATGTGATCTTCTCACACTATCCTTAGCAAAAAAATATAACGTGGTGAATCTAGACTACAGGCGCTTGCTTAAAAATGGGTCAATATTCGCAACGCTTCACTTCCTTCTCATTTTGGGATATACAATGATCTACACTTTTATCTTCAGTTAAATTATTCAATACAAGCTTGTTATAAATAGATAATTAGTAATAGAAAATCAATTTGTGTTTTATTTAAACACAAATGTAAATAAAAAATTTAGATTTATTAAAGCAATATCGCATAAAAGGTAAATATGATAATATCGGGGAGAAAATGAATAATCCAAGCTTTAATCCAAGATTTTTTTTAAAAACGCTCTATGTTTTTGACAAAATTATATTTAAAGCCAAATATAAAGACAATGAATTTAATCAAAAACCTTTCTATTTTATTATTCCTTAAACTGAGGTTCTATTTCTTAAAGAGAAGTTATTTATCTTTTATATTATTTCAAGTTTTTAGTCTTTTTACTCTTTCTAAGTTGTCTATACTTGAAAAAATAGTAATTTAAGAATCGCATAACCTATATAGAAACCAATTAATACTACTCCTTCCCATCTTTTCATAGTTTTTTCACTCCATAAGAAATAGACAGCAATAAATATTGCTAAAAATAAAACCGGAATATCAAAGAGTAGGATTATTACTGGGACGTTAAAATTCACGATTATTGCACCAGATCCTGTAGCTAATAGAATATCACAGATATTAGACCCTAAAATATCTCCAATAGCAAGTCCGAATGAACCTCTCCGTATAGCTGTTAAATCTGCAATTAATTCTGGTAAACTTGTGCCAAATCCAACGATTATTAGTCCTATTAAATTTTCAGGAATATGAAATTCTTTTGAGATATCATGAGCTGATAATAATGTAATTTCTGCAGCTATCAATAAAACAATTAGTCCAATCATAAAAATACTGATATCTTTTAAAACTGATGTATTTGGATGAGGTACTTCAATTGGGTCAAAACTTACTGAATCTAAACGCTCTTTTTTAAGGATTTTAACATCAGGTTTTACTCTTGATAATCGTTTCTCACTCAAAATAACTATTGATAAATATATTGCATATATAATTATCATGAGTAGTGCTTCTAGTTGATTAAGAATCCCATCTAAAGAAAAGAAAAGGAATATCAAGACAGAGATAAAAAGCATTGGACCTTCCCTCCTCAATTCCCACTTACTAACAAAAATCGGTTGACTTACAGCTAAAATTCCAATAATTAAAGTGATCTGGACCAAAAATGACCCAACTTTATTTCCAATAACGATTCCATCAATATTGGGATCAATACCTAAAAGTTTATCAAAACCACCCATTACGCTTACCGCAATCTCGGGTAAACTTGTACCTATAGCTAATATCGTTAAACCAACCACTATATGACTAATATGAAGGCGATCTGCGATATTTTCAAGTCCAATAATCACAAATTTAGCACCAATATATAAACCAAGAAAACCCAATATTAGGAAAAAAATTGCATATAGAATCATGCCTAGTATTTTAAAATACTATCCAATATAAAGTTATGATATCAAATAGGATATCTTAATACACGTATCATATTGATAATTATAATTAAAGATTTCAAGATAGCAATAAAATTATCGATTATTTAAATGGAATTAAGATCCCTATATGTTTTTCAAGTAAAAAAGATTTGATTAATAGTAATTTTATTGGATACTCTAGTTAAAAGGTGATATAAATTGAAAAAAAAATGGAGTATATCGTTGCTTCTTTTTTATTAGTTGCTTCGGTATTACTATTCTGCTGCAATAAACTCAGCAGTATTCCCTATATTCCAATTACTACACCCTTAGAGTGGTGTGAAAGTCAACCATGCATTGAAATAATTATATTTTCTCTTACCGTGATCATTGCACAACCAAGCTCCACTTTGTTTGTGTACTTGCTTGGTTTCTTAACAATAGCGATGGGGAGACGTCTTGTAAGAAAAAAGCCTTCTCAACATTTTGTGTTATGGTGGGGAATTGCATTAATATTATGGGGAATTGGAGTCATTTTAGCAGGTACTAGCTATCAAGCGTTTAGTTACGAAATCAAATACGCAGGCAGACCTTTCTGTATATGAACAAGTTTATGGGAAATATTTTACCTCATCTTCTCAGTAGGAAGCGTGAACGCAATGTTATTAGCCCATGCAACCTTGGATGAGAAAATAAAATGGAATAGCGCAATGAATAAATACGTATTTGGGAACTTGTTGTTGTATATCATCATCGTGGTAATCGGAATGATAATAACAATTCAATTTCTAATTTCATTCGAATTAATGCTACTGTTCTTGACCCCTACTATTCTATTCTTATTAATTTTCAATATTAGGAAATATCAAGTGCAGAAGAGCTCAATAAACTTTTCTCTTATAATTATCTGGATCTTTCTCATTTTAATAATAGGATTATATTTTCTTTATTACATGTTGAGCATTACCGAAATACTTTAGGAGCAAGGAATTTGGTTCTCTGAAAATGATATACTCCATATAATCATAATTCTTTTTATATTTTATTTAAATATTTATCCGATCAATCTTTTCTTTATTGCTGAAGGTGCTAGTCCATTATAAGACTGTATCTTTTATTATTTAATTATATATTGGGAAGATTATACCTTATTTCTTTTAAAAGCTATAAAATTCTTTTGAACTGCAACCGATTTTAAGGTTATAAAAAATGCAAAGAAAGCAAGTTTATGTATTATTAATTTTTCAAAAAACTTTTTTTATTTCGATATTTTATATATTAAAGATGTGCTATTTACATTGGACTTATATGCCTATTTTATATGGATCTAGTGAAATTTTATTATGAGTCAATTTTCGATTACATTCAATAGTGAAACATTAGAGAAAATTGTCTTTCATCCTCATGAGATTTTGAAAGATTATAACCAATTTTGGGAAAAAGAACGTCCTATGGTTTTAACCAAAGGATGGGCAGATTCTGTTCATAAAGAAATTGATTACAATGTATGGAAAAAGAAATTACTTGATTGGGCAAAACTTTCTGATACAGAAAGGGTAAATCATAAAATCTACACGACTGCAATGAGTATTATTAAATCCAAAGAGAAATTTTTAGATGAAGCCATTCCACATATTAAATCATTCTTACCCGAAGATGCAGAATTGGATGTTCCAGTTGATTTTACTGCCTTTATTCCCTGTAATGCATTTGCATGGCAAGATGTTGTGGTCAATGTTGCAGATCCATATTGGAATTTTGATTCGATACGAATTCTAAATATAATTATACATGAAGTCTTTCATGGTGGCCATAGTTGGTATCGGCAATATTATCCAAAAGGATCTTATGGATCTGAAGCTCTTTTTATCATTTTACGAAGTCTTCAAGGGGAGGGGATCTGTAATTATGTATCTTATACTGGTCAAAAAATTTTTCCCGTTCCTAATGAACGTGATTATCTAATGCTCGAAGATCCTGAAGAAGTAAAAAAGGCTTTAGATCGAATAAATCTGATTTTTTCGCGAGTGAATGCCGATTCTGAAGAAACACTCCGAGATTTAGCTTGGGATCTTGGTGTTAATAATAGAGCTTATTATGTGTTAGGTTCTTATATGTGGCAAATAATCGATCAGAAATTAGGAAGGGCAGCATTAAAGCGTATTTTATCTATCGATTTTACAACTTTTATTCATGTTTATAATATTTTAGTTGATTCTTCATTACAGGTCATTCTTCCTAATATTAATTTTATTCCTATTGAAATAATTCCACCCAAAGTAACTTTGCGACCTATCGTACGTGAAAATTTATTCGATGTGATGAATTTAGATGTGAAACCTGAGCAAAAAAATTTTGTCGCACCCAATGCACGATCTATTGCGCTCGCAAATTATTCTGAAAATGTATATTTCAAAGCAATTTATGCAGATGATACACCAGTCGGTTTCATTATGCTTGCAGATCCTGGAAGGTTTGGAAATAGTCCCGAACGATATTTTCTATGGCGATTTATGATCGATCAAAAATATCAAAACCTTGGATATGGAAAAGCGGCTTTAGATATGCTTTGTAATTATGTAAGAACGCGACCGAATGCAGAATATTTATATGGGAGTTACCATCCTGAAAAGAATGGTCCGGGAAAATTCTATAAACGCTATGGTTTTGAAGATATCGATGAAATGTGGGATGATGAACAAGTGATGCGGTTTAAATTATAACGAATTCTATGAGAACTATTGTTCTTCACAAGGTCTTGGTAATCCGTATAAATATAATCGAACAAATACAAAACCAAAATAACCTACAGGAATCATTTTTATTATTATAGATATTGCTACAACAATTAGTATCAATCGAGTTGATCTGCAACTTATATTCATTTTTTAAATAGATACGTCTTTTTTAGCCCAGAATAATAATTGTTAATGCATTATTTATTCTTGACTCATATTTAAAATATAATTGATAAAAAAAGGAAAAAAAATTAAAATTCTTTGACGTATTTAAACATTAAGTCTAAGTCTTTTAACTTATCTATAGGTTTTATGATTATGTCGTTTGCTAACGTGTTTTCTAGCACTTGAGCTTTTTCACACTCGGAAATTACAGCTGATATCAGAATTATTGGAATTGAACCATATTCTCCATTAGATTTTAACATTTTACAAA
>CAZOYD010000043.1:0-30231 GCA_964583985.1 uncultured archaeon | reverse complement strand
TACCAAGAGCAGCTTCAGTAAAATTAAGAGTAGATCCTCCGGTCCAATTATAGGAGATCTTTGCATCTGAAATTGATAAATTATTTTCTGGATCGGTTAGAATAATTCTTACAGGAATGATATCTCCCACAAAACCATCAGTTCTTAGGTCAATTTTAGCGTCATTAGGTTTTAACAATTTAATTTGGCTTTGATGATAAACAATAAAACTCGATTTAAGTCCGCCTAACGCTGTTCCATTACTCCAGAATAACGTATATTCAAATTGACCACCAGTCGTGTTAAAAGCAGAAAGTGTAATTTCTGAAAAGAAAACAGTTCCATTTGATAAAGGTGAATTAACTTCTGAATACCATTGATTTCCTTCGGGATCATATATCGTTAAATTTACTTCTGTTGACTCAATATGATTAGGAATTTCACCACTATAATTAACTTGTGTTTTAATTCGTGTTGATTCACCTGTATTGAAATTTGTATTTATCCATTCACCTTGTTTCAACATCAATGTATTTGAGATGTCAAGATAATTCGGAGAGGTTGCTTTAAACGACCACCAACCCGGGAAAAGCGCACTTGTTTTATTAATATGCAAAATTATATCACCTTCACCTCCATATTCATAAGGACGGGTTTGTAACGTAGGATCTAAAACAGATATAAAAATCCAGTTTTCAGGTTTGTCAATTGTGAATTCAAAATCAGAATATTCATTGGGCATATACAGA
The DNA here is from genome assembly GCA_964583985.1 of uncultured archaeon. Taxonomy (GTDB): domain Archaea; phylum Asgardarchaeota; class Lokiarchaeia; order Sigyniarchaeales; family SOKP01; genus SOKP01. The sequence continues at coordinate 29,503 of CAZOYD010000043.1, read as the reverse complement.
TTATGATAAAATTCCCAGATTACTGTTCCATTCTCTAATATATAATAATTCAAACCATCAATATTTTGTTGATCTATTTTAGATCTAATCTCTCGATATCCAAATATAGATGTATTTAGATTAAAACTTAAGGATGGAGATGTTGTTGTGAATTCGATAGATATTGGATTAAGAGACCATAGATTATTTAATGAGAAACTTGAACTCCCCCAATTTGCATCATTCATTAGCGAATTACCATCTATTGTTAAATTAATTCCATCTTGACTTGAATTTGCTAAAGTAGTTAGTACCAAAGAAATATTATCGATCCAAAAATCTTGATTAAAAGCATCTTGGAAACCAGAATAAGTAACAGAAGCCCCACTCATTATTCCAACAGATATATTAAAATCTTGATCAGTTTGGATGTTTTGAAAAAGACTGGATGTATTACTCCATAGATCCATATAAATTTTATTAGTGTCATGCCAAATTCCTCTTCCTAATTTTACAATATCTCGAAATCCTTTATTATAGATTATTTGATTATCAATAGCAAAATAAATAAAAAAATCATTAGTTTCAATTGCAGATTCCGCATAATAGTCAAAACTTATATAACCATCTATTACTTGACCTCTAGGTATAGTATAATTTTGGTATACCTCGATATGATTGTTTTCATAATAAGTTGCATAATAAAATATATTGGAAGGATATCTAGTAATATTTCCTAGTAAAGATAAGTGAATTGCATTATTATTGCTAAAATTATCCAATGCAAAATTGGTAAATTGACCAAAATCATCATAACCCCAAGAAGATTCAAATAATGAGTAACTTGCAGAACTTGAATTATAAAACTCAAAATAATCAATATCATATCCATAATACTGTTGAGATCCATCAGAATCTATAGATATTTTTAATGTATCAACATTAAACCATGGGGAATAAAAGTTAGCCTCCACACCTGTAAACATATATTTTAAATTGCCGTTATCATCATAAATGAACAAATAATCCCAATCATATTCAATTTCAAGAGTTGAAAAATGAAGACGCATTGCTTTAGCTCCAGGCTCGCTAATAGTACTATGTATTATATCAGGAGTTAAATTAGGTGCGTAATTATGTCGGGGAGGTGGAGTATCGGGTATGTTGCTTTCTGAGATATTTTTTCTAAAAGGTGTTCCAGCATCCAAAAAATCCGAATCACTTATCCACTCTCTTGTATCATATATGTCTTTGATAGTAAAATTAATTTCTGACGATTTCCAATCATGAGTATCATCTAAAAAATAAGTTAAATTACTACTTTCTTGATTTGTTAATGAAATTTCTTGATTTTCTTCAAATAATACTCCTGAATCCGTAATATTTAAAGCATTTTCAACACCTTCAAATAATCTCTGAGAGCTTGATACCTTTAAATCACTATAACTTGATTCAGTTTGGAATAGATCAGACTTAAAATTTAATCCTATTGTGATGTAGTTCATTGCTAAAATTGTTACTACGAATAACATTCCTGTAATTACTTGTGTGTTTTTTAATATAGAATATTTCTTCATAAAAACCCCGTTATAAATAAAAATAATTATTAACATTAAAAAAAAACCAGCTATTAAATTTTAGTATCATTTATTAAAAAAAAAGGTGAGAAAAGAAGTTTAAATACTAATGAATTTATATTATTTATTGTATCATTTTTTGACTGAAGGATATGGCGAATAAGAATTTATGCCCTCGATGTGGTTCCCATGACATCGTTGAATACGAGACAACGATTGAATGTATGAAATGCCATTTCGAGTTTAAAAAAGAGAATTTGGCAGATCTTGACGATGAAGATATACTCTCTGTACAAGAAATGAAAGACATTCTTGATGAATTAGGTTTAAATCAAGACTCTGATAAGTTGACAAAAATGAAAGAGATATTTGATATAGAGGACTCTTTTAATCAAAAAAAGCACAAAAATTAATTAGATAATTCATCAACAAACTCAGATCTTAAATTAGAGAGGTAAGCATTTTTATCCTCTTTTTTTAAATCTCTTACACTTTGACCAGAACAATCATAAATGTCTAACGGTAAATCTTCGAATAAGGATAATATTAAGACAATTGCATTTTTTACGAGGTTTTTATTATTTGTTCGCTTTAAAACTTGCATTAATTCTATGTAAGATTTACTTTTCCAAATTTCAACAGTCTCTCTATCAAATTCTTGATTTTGATAAAAATCTAAGATTTTCGTATAGTATTCCATTTCAAAATCATCATTAGTAATTGTCATTCCGTACTTCCTAAACTAATTCTTAAAAATATAACCAAAATTATTATTTTTAAACTAAACGAGGTCTTGATTTTTTTGTTATAATAATCCGTACATTCCTATTAGGGCTTTTTTCTCATCATTTTTAAAAATATATTCATTAATAAATTTAGAAAAAGCATTTATTATCACTTATATTATTTCGATACTATATGGAATTTTAAAGCAAATCTTTAGTAGGATCATGATTTTAATTGCTCAATTTCTTGAGGAACATATCCAAATGTATCAAAAAATCGTTTTCTTATATTATTTATATTATAAGAATGAGTTTGAGCACCATGGGTCTCAATGACAAAAGATCCTACAATGGAACCAAGACGACACGAGTCTATCAATGTCATGTTCAATAATAGTCCTGTTAGTATGCCCGCACGATAACCATCCCCAGCACCAGTAGTATCTTCAACCACATCTGGTTTTGAAATGGGAATATCAGCATTGTGAATCTTACCAGAATCATCCTTATACATGAGTAAAGATCCATCAGCTCCTTTAGTTATTATTACTGCATTAACTAATTGCATCAGCCCTTCATCTTCTAACTCTGTTTTTTTTTTAATTTGCTCTATTTCATATCTATTTCCGATTAAAATCTCAGATTTTTTCATGATGTCTATTAGAATATTTTTAGGAAATAGGACTGTAACTTGACCGGGATCAAAAATCGATGGAATTCCAAGATCAAAGAGTTGGTTCGCAAAATTTTCCATTGCTTTTATTCCCTGGGTTGAATTGATAGCATAGATATAATTTTCAGGATCGGGTATCTTCTCTTTTAAATCTATATTCTCACATTTATTCAATGCTCCACCATGAAAGATTATCATTTGATTAGTTTTCACATCATTTACAATATAACATGCAGCAGTGTAAAGATCGTTATAGATATCAACATTAAAATCAATTTTTTTAAATTTCGAGACATGTTCCATATACCCAAGACTCTCAAAATCCCTCCCAACGGATCCAAAGACCGAAGTTTTTGCGATATTCAATAAGCCCAGATTATAAGCGATATTCCCCGCAGTGCCTCCGAATCTTTGAACTTTTTCAGCAGCCGTGACTGTGCTTTGATATTCTTCTTTTTCACGATCAATCGAAACCGCGTTTACGAAATTTTCATTGAAAGACATTATATAATCATACGCAATAGACCCTAAAACTATAACCTTATTCTTTTTCATCTCATTTATTCCTAATCTATGTAGATAATTATCATTAATTTTTCATCTGATAAAATGCTTTTGCACTAATAATGATAAAGCATTACATTTTTCAGAGATCTCTCTCTTATTAAAAAGAAGAGAAGTAACAATAAAAAAGTTAAACCTGCATTATTATGGAGGGATTAGTTAAAACTATCATAAATTTAAAAGGTACTGAAATTTCAGATATAATAAATACGAGAATAAAAGAGTTTGCTGCATTTAAAGAAGAATCAATCCAAAGTATATTTAGGGAAATGTGTTTTTGCATCATGACGGCAAATTGTGGAGCGGAAAAATGCATTGAGATTCATCAACGAATGGAAGAAGCTTTTTTGACTTTAAATGAATCAGATTTAGTAAAAAAATTTAAAGAATGTGGTTATCGATTTCCTAATATTCGGTCAAGTTATATTATTAATGCAAGAAGTTTTATAACAGATTTAGAGCAAATCTTAAATCAATCTAACTCGGATGACTCTTTAAGAGATTGGATTGTGGAACACATAAAAGGTTTAGGATACAAGGAAGCAAGTCATTTTCTGAGAAATATTGGTTATGATAATTATGCTATTATAGATTTTCATATAATAGATGTCCTGGTAAAACATAATTTAATTGAAAGACCCAAAACGTTAACTAAAAAGGACTATTTTGAAATTGAAAATGTCTTGAGAGATATGGGAAGGAATTTAAACTTAAGTTTGGCAGAACTAGATTTATATTTATGGTATTTAGAAACAGGAAAAATATTAAAATAAATTTAGGTAGATTTATTTTAAAAAATCTTCAAGGGGACTATCTAAATCGATTTCCAAACGTTTTATTTTCGCTATAAACTCTTGAGCTCCAGATTCATTCGTCATTAATTCGAGAAAATTTTGATATAACGCCTCAATATTGTCTTCTCCAATCTTTAAATAAATATTATTTGATGGGATTGTAATTTGTAAAATATCGTATAAACCTTTAAGACATTCTTTAATATTCTCAAAATTAGAAATTGCTTGTTTTGTTAATTCAAGTGGGGTATACTTACTTTGCATAATAGCTTACCTCTAAAATTTCTAAACAAAATGAAAATTTAAAAATGTCTTTATTTTTAATGATTTCTGTTATGATATAACACTCAATTGATATTTTTTCTTTTTTGTAATATGCATCTCAATTTTTATAATAATGGAATAATGAAAAGAGCTCTCTTTTTAATAATCGATTCATAAAGTAGTACAAGGACGATTAACTCATATTTAAATACAAGTTATTTCGCTTTTTATATGTTTAATAATAACAAATCTTATACGCATAAAGAAACTGAAAGAATCTATTAATAAGCAATGATCAAAGAGGATCAAAATAATATAAAGTGAAAGAATATAAAAAATAAAGAGAAAGCTTCAAAAAATAGATTTAAATCACTATTTAAAGGAATCCCCATTCCCACGTATTCATGGCAAAAGATTGACAAAGATTTAATTTTAATAGATTATAACGATGCTGCTGAAAAAATAACTAATGGAAAGATAGGGAATTATGTAGGAATAAAAGCTTCTGAAATGTATAAAGATCAACCAGAAATCTTAGGAGAATTGCGTCGATGTGCTGATGAACAGATTAGTATTTTTAGAGAAATGAAGTATGATTATGATTCTATAGGAGAAGGTAAATTTTTATCTGTAAAATATGGTTTTATTCCCCCGGATCTTGTTATTGTTCATACAGAAGATATTACGGATAAAATAGAAGTCTTAGAAAGATTGAAAAAATCTGAATCAGAATTAAAGAGATCAAATGAAAATTTAAAAATTAGAATTACTAGTTCTGAGGAACAATATAGGACAATTTTCGAAAATACTGGAACTGCGACAGTCATAATAGAGGAAGACACCATGATTTCACTTGTAAATAGGCAGTTTGAAGAACTTTCTGGTTATTCAAGAGAAGAGATCGAATGGAAAAAAAAGTGGACGGAATTTGTTGTCAAAGAAGACTTAGATAGAATGAAAGATCTCCATTATTCTCGAAGAATAGATTCTGAATCTACATTAAAGAAGTATGAATTTCGGTTTATCAATAAAGAAGGTAATATTCGAAATATATTCTTAATTATAGACATGATCCATGGGACGAAAAAAAGTGTTGCTTCTCTTTTGGATATTACCGAACGTAAAAAAATAGAAGAAAAATTAAAAGAATCTGAAGAAAAATATCGATATCTTATTGATGGAATTACATCTGTAGGAATGGGTATTGATATTATTAATAAAGATTATAAGATCTTGTTTCAAAATCAAATTTTAATAGAAAAGTTTGGCGATATTACTGGAAAATTATGCTATGAGAATTATATGGGTTTAAATGCTCCTTGTGATACCTGTCCTATGATTAAGGCGTTAAAAAATAATACAATCGAGTCTACAGAATTAATAGGTACGGATGGAAATAATTATGAGATAATTTCAGCACCATTTCTTGATTCAGATAGTGGATTAGAAAAAGTAATTGAAATTATCATAAACATTACAGAGCGTAAACAAGTTGAAAAAACATTGTGCGAATCTGAAGAAAAATATAGAGTAGCGTTCAATCGAGCAGAATTCTATAAAGATATATTTGCTCACGATATTAACAATATCTTACAAGCTATTCTATCAGGATTGGAACTCAGAAATTTAATTTTTGACAATTATGAGAAACAAGAAGAATTAAAGGAAAATACTAGAAATATAAAAAACCAAATTATGAGAGGAGCAAAGTTGGTTTCTAATGTGCGAAAACTTTCTCAACTTGAAGAAGCAAAAGGAAATCTAAAAAAAATTGAACTTCTTGATGTATTTCATAGTGTAATAAGTTCCGTGAAGAAATCCTATAAAGCTAAAAATCTTGATATTCGAATCGATTCAATAGAAACTTTTATTTTTGTTAAAGCCAATGATTTTTTAGAGGATGTATTTGAAAATCTTATATTCAATGCTATAAGGCATAACCAGAATCCAACAATAGAGATTAACGTTAGGATTTCAATAGAGCTACAAAATGGAATTAATTATGTTAAAATGGAATTTATTGATAATGGTGTTGGAGTAGATGATATTATGAAAGAAGGGATTTTTAAAAGAGGGTATAATGAAGAAAAAAGTATTTATGGAATGGGTTTAGGATTGTCACTAGTGCGAGGAATAATCGAATCTTATAATGGGAAGATATGGGTTGAAGATAGAATTAATGGAGAAAGTGCCAGTGGAAGTAATTTTTCAATATTAATTCCTGAAATGGTTTGATATAGAAAAATAATTATTTAATATGAAAAAACTCATCATTTATTGATAATTTCAATAATTTCTTTGATTTCAGAAATATCATCGCCTTCATCAACTGCCAAAATTTTAAAATCGATTCCAAATTTGTCTCGTATTTTTGGAGCTTCTTGTGTAGCAATGAATTTCATTCTAACATTGGAATTATAGCCATGATATATTAAAATCTCTTTTTTAAAAGGATTTACGATGATATATATCAAATTAGAATTTAAGATATCTCTGATTTCTTGACTATCAACTCTAATTTCATTAAATTCTTCAATAATTTCATCAAATTCAAAAATCATTATATTTTTTTCGAGTTCATTCATTTTCCTCTTTAGATACATCCTCCAAAATTCAATTAAGTAGGAAATCAATATAAAGTTTTGCACGAAAATGTCAGAAAAATATAATTTTTTCAACATATTTCATTATTTTAATTCAATAACAATGAATTTATATGGATATGAGAGTAATTGAGTATATTTTTTAAATATATAGATATGCATTTAGAAGTTGATACTGAAATAGTTCCGGGAAAGCTTACTATTATAGATGGAGACAATGATGATAATTTTCCCATTCGTTATGCGATGGACTTTGTATCAGAAAATGATAAAAAAGAATTCATGAATTTATTGATCTCTGTTCTACATTAATGATTTTAAAGAGAAATTAAATTTTCCATTGACCTTCTTCATAAACTGTGGTTCCGTCAATAATAATTTTAGATCTAGGAATTCGCATATCTTTTAAGATATCCCAATGAACTGCACTTTCATTTTTACTTCCAGCTTCTTTAATCCCAGATCCTAATGCCATGTGTATTGTACCTCCCATTTTTTCATCAAAAAGCATGTTTTTTGTAAAGGTAGTAATCCCATAATTCGTTCCAATCGCAAATTCACCTACTATATTCGTACCTTCAATTTTTAAAATTTCGTTTAACAAATCTTCTCCTTTAGTTGCAGTAGCTTTTTTAACTTTACCATTTTCAAATTCCAAATAAATATTCTCAATTTCTTGACCTTGAAATATTCCGGGATACGTGAATCTAATTTTTCCATTAATTGATTCTTCTACGGGACCCGTATAGATTTCTCCATCAGGTAAATTATAATGCCCACATGAATTTAGCCATTTGCGACCCTTTACTGATAACTTGAGATCTGTATCCTCCCCTAATACATGAATTTCTCCTGGTTTGAACTCAGATAATTTAGCAATAACTTTTTCTTGTTCCCTGAAAATTTTTTCCCATTCTGCTACAGGATTTTCCTTATCAAGAAACAAGGCTTTTTTAATGAAATCCCCATAAGAAAATAGGTCCATGTTTCCCTCTTGAGCAAATGAATTACAAGGATATGGAATAATAACCCAATGAAATTCTCCAGAAGCCATTCTGCTCATATAAGCATCCATTAATTCTCTTCTTTTGGGAGATGATTGTGATATAGCTTTTAATTTCGAATCGACTAAAGAAAATTTACGAGTATTGTACTCACCAAAGATATTTACCATTCCATTAAATGTTTTAAATATTGTAATTATAGTATCATCGATATATTGAAGTTGTTCTTCAGAACCATATTTGAAAAGAATTTCTTCTGTGCCTTCAATATTTGCATAGTTGAAAGGAAAACCTCCTGCTTTAAGAATTTCTATATTTACTGCTTGAAACAATTCTTTTGCTAACGCTGGTCCCATTACTAGAATTCTATCGCCTTTTTTAACCTTAATGGAATAGTTCACGGCTAAATTTGCCATTTTTTCATAAAATTGACTAATCATATGATAAAATTATAATCATGTAAATAAAAACTATACCCAGTTTATGAATTTAATTTGGATAAGTTTCATTATCCTAAATTACAAGATAAATCTTGTATTTATCTAAGATGTATCCAATAAGTAAAATGATGCAAACATTTAACAATGCGAAAAATATAACCACCACCCATTTCAAATCTTCTACTAAGAAAACATAGAGAAATGGTATCGTTTCATAGAAGATATAAAGAGTGATTATATGAATTAGAAAAAGCATAAACGCATTTTTACCGCTTGGACTTAGAATTTTTTCATTTTTAAATGGTGGATTTCTTCCACGTTGCTCAAATAATAAATATAATATATAATAGAGGATTGATGATGCTCCTACAGAGATAAAAACATATGGTAAAGTCATGTATCCCCGATTGATTCCCCAAAAAAAACTAGTAATGAGTCCAATTATCATAAATAACGCACCCCCCATAAGAAAATATTTCCATTTATCAATTTTTCTTAATCCTTCTGCAAGTACACTCGAAAAAATCATCATGGAACCCCAAGAAAGGCATCCTAAAATCCCACCTTCAATAGAATCATAAATGACCATACTTAGAGGAGTAGAAAGTAATATTTGATGTATTGTTACATAAAATAATCCGATTATTAGCTTTATTGATGATTTTGCTTCTGCAAATGGTAAAAATAAGAGACCTGACATTCCTAATACTTGCAAAGTGCCCCAACGCAAAATTATTCCACTTTCCGATACATCAATAAACATAAACAAACCAATGCCAATAAAGATCAAATATCTTCTTAAGTGTCTCATATAGGCTTTTCGCCTTCCATTACTTTCTAAATGACGCTTAAAGGATAATGTGAAATTTAGTGCTAACATAAATATAAAAAATGGAGCTATTAGATCAACATAGGTTAGTCCATATTCACCAGCATGATGTGTCCAACTTGGAATCATATCAAAAGGAGATAAAGTATTAACAAATACCATCAAGGCGATTGAAAGACCTTTAAACACATCAATACTAGTAAATCGAATAGAATCGAGCGGTTCTGATCTCTCAATTTCAGTCATTGGAATTATAAAATTAAGAATAATTAAATTAAATTTGTTTTAATAATAAGATTCTGGATATGATTTTTTTTTTGGAAATAAAGTATTAATTATGAGTTTTGATTCAGGTTTGAGGATAGCATCTTTTATGAGAAAATTAATCTCATCAAATGAATTATATGACAATATTAGCTTGTAAAGTATGGGTCCGGGAATTTTTACATCAGATTCTTCTGGTTCAGAGAATTTTATTTCTGATACTACGTCAGTTAACATTCCTTCCTTAAATTTAAGAGTAAAAATCTCATGATAGTTGCTTATTTTAATATCTCTTGAGATCCCTTTGATTTCTGAAGCCTCAATTCTCTGTTCTAATAATGATTTGATATGTTTAATAAAATATACTAAGTTTGGAATCTTAACTTGCCATCCATAATTTAAATCAGCGATTCCACCCAAATTGATTAAATGTTCCCTAAATCTCGTTTCAAGACTACAATCGAATTTAGTTTCAATGGTTTTTATATCTTGCTTATCAATAAATTCAGTTTTTATAAAATATAATATTTTATTCATGTTCATTTCAGAAACAGGTGGTACAATAAGATTAAATCCTGAATCATCATATGATCGTCCTATGAAGAAAATTGCAATTTTAATCTTGTTTTCTTCTAAAATGTAAGTAGAATAAAAATTTTCAGAAATCTCTTCATTCATGAATTTATATTGAAAAGAAATAGGGTCATATTTATTGGATACATAGAATTTGTAAAAGAATTCCTCATATTTTTCTTTAATAAATAAGATATCTTCCTCTGTTGCTTTTCTAATGCATAAATCACCATAATTGACATCTAAAATCAAATTATTCTTTATAATAATTGGTTCATCAAGATTGAACACGAATTCATATCCAAATCTTCTGTAATAATTTGGAATACCCCTTAAAACAGTTATTAAATAACCTCTTTCTTCCATGGCTTGTTCATATAATTTATTCAATAATCCTATGAAATTTCTTCCACGGTATTTAGGGAGAGTTGCTACAAAATCCATTTCACAAATAGGAACTATTAAATCATCGAAATACCATTCTAGAGGTTCAAGAAGCAATGAAGATATCGCTTGCTCTGTATTAATGTCTTCAATGTAAAAAAAGAGTATATCTTTCTTTTTCGGGTGATCTTGAAATATGCGAGGAATCCTATTTTTTGCCAAATCCCCGTGCACAATCCAATTCAATTTTGCTATTTTTTCAATTTCTTCATCATTATCAATAGCTATTCTGATAATGAATTGTTCGTCAATCTTCTGCGAATATCCTTTTATAATCTTCATACTTTTGATAATTCAGGATTCCTTAAAAAATTTAAATCTAGAAAAAGTATTGTTATAATAAGAAATAGAAAATCAAGAAATTAACTTATTCTAAAAAAGACTCTTGAGTTATTTTTTCATCATATTCGATTTCTCTTAATTTCATTCTTACTTCTCGGGGAGAATACATATGCTTTAAGAGCTCTATGATATTTTCATGCAGAGCGCTTAAATTATCCATACCCATTTGATAATAGATATTTTTTTCCAGGAGATTAATCTTTAAAATCTCCTCTATTCCTTTGATTGATTTCCTCATATTTTCGTAATAAAGTTCAAATACATCGTCTATTTTTTGAGTTTGCATTTTCGTTTCTTTTAATTTTTTTCTCTATGATTAAATTAGGAATTTCTATATATAAATTATGACATTTTTATGTATTGTTTTCGATCATATCGATCACTGTTTCATAACAAATGGGAACAAAAAGGGATCATTCAAAGGGACAAAAATGGGAGATGAAATTATATACCTGATTATTTATGAATAGAAACTCTCAATTCACTAATAATGAAAGATACTAAAAAAGTGGAATAAATAACGATTTCATTACTTTTATATCAAAAACTCTTTCCATCTCAATAAAAAAAAGGATAAAACATAACATTTTCATTTTTTTTGTAAAAATTTATAATTTTAATGGTATCTTATTTGAGTTAAAACTATATATAGCACCTAAACAAATCTACAATTAAGGAATTTTAGTATTTTATAAAAAAGATATAACCAATGGAAGAATTCGATAATAAACCAAAATACCCAGATCCAGATGAAATGAATGCTGGAATCGGAAAAGTATTATGGGGTAAGAATGGAAAGCCGTTTACAATGGGTCGTTTAATCAAATCATTTATGAAAAAACGCATTTTTGGAGGCAAATAAGCATAATGGCAGAGATTGAACAAGAACTGGTTAATGCCGTAATAGACCTTGATGAAAATAGATCATATGACTTAGTTAAAAAGATGGTAGATAATGGCTCTGATCCCAATAAAATCATTGAAGTTTTGAAAAAAGGAGTATAAGAAATTGGACAAAGATTTAGTAGAAAAGAATATTTCTTGACTGAACTCGTAATGGCGGGAGAAATTTTTCAACAATCAGCAAAGATACTTGAACCCGCATTTAAAACCAAGGAAAAGGGGGAAAATAACGTTGGCACAGTTGTTATCGGAACTGTAAAAGGAGATGTTCATGATATTGGCAAAAATATATTTGTGACTCTTTTGAAAGTCGGTGGATATGATGTTTATGATTTAGGGGTAGATGTTTCTCCTGAAACATTTTTAGAAAGGGCTAAAGAAAAAAATGCGAACGTTGTCGCTTATTCTGGATTACTAACAATTGCCTTAGAATCAATGAAAAAGACTACAGAACTTTTAAAGGCAAATGGACTTCGAGAGAAGGTAAAAATAATCATTGGAGGATTACCTGTTGATGAGTTGTGGATGAAAGAAGCGGAAGCAGATGCATTTACCGATAATGCTTTTAAAGGTGTAAAAATCGTAAATGAATGGTTAAAAAAAGGAGGAGACTAAAGTGGAAAAATTTGAACCAATTAAAGAAGAACCGATGAGTTCTGTTGAACGCGTTATTACCGCAATGGAATTAAAAGAACCAGATAGAGTTCCAGTATGGCCCTTAATTGATTATTTACCCGTAAACTATATCGATGTAACTGCTCAAGAAATGATCGAGGACCCTGAAAAATCCCAATGGGCTTTTGAATGGATATATCACAAGCTCGGTGGATTTGACATCGCATTTGCAGGTGGGTCGTTTTACATGCAGATAGTAAATCCCTTTCCAGATTTCTTCTCTATATTTTATTTAGATTGGCGATTACCTGGACGCATGTTGGATGTTAAAGAATCCCCTCAGCTGGTTGAATACTCATTAGATGATCCTTTCCTTAAGGTAGAAGACTATGATAAGATAATTGAGAAGGGTTTACTTTGGAAATCTAATTTTAAAAGAGCAGGATTGAAGGACATGATGAAACTTAGTAAAATTGGCCCAAAAGTTGCAGAATACACGAAAAAATGGTGGACAGAATTCAAGGTCCCAACTTTTAATGATGGTGCGTGTAGCACTCCTTTCGATTTACTTTCCATTTTTAGAGGTTCCACCAATTTTATGAAAGATATTTATCGTCATCCTGATAAAATTAAAGAAGTTAGTGATTTCTTGGTGGATAACTTCATCATGATGGGGCAATACGGTCCTTCTCAAAGTGGTGGAAAAACAATTTTAGTTGGTGGGGTACGAGGGAGCGCGGATTTCATATCACTTAAGCATTTTGAAGATTTGTATTGGCCCTATTATAAGAAAATTGTAACGGAATATGTAAATAAAGGGTATATAGTGCAACTTCACATGGATACTGATTGGACCGATCGCCTTCACTACTTTAAAGAATTACCAAAAGGAAAGATTTATCTACACATGGACGAAAGAACGGATATTTTTAAAGCGAAAGAGATTCTTGGAGATCACATGTGCATTGAAGGGAATCTTAAACCCTCCATTTTTACACTTGGAACTCCCTCCTTGATTGAAAAAGAAGTAAAAAAGATTATCGATGGATGCGCCGAAGGAGGAGGTCTCATGGTAGGGTCTGAAATTCCAGATGATGCCAAGTTAGAAAACGTGAAAGCCATGATCGATACGTGCAAGACCTATGGTAAATACAAATAATCTTTTTTTTTTAAATAATACTCAAATCATTTTCAAAATAGTACTTTAAAAATCGGATGTTAAAGTTTCAAGAATTTCATCTAGATGATTATAAGCAACAGATATATGTCCTTCATCAGGAAAGAAATTACCTTGACAATTAGGAATTAATTCACTCATTCTATGACCCATTGAACTCGGAACGAAAACATCCTTATCACCATGCCAAATATACACTTGCAAATCAGGAGAAATGTCTTTTAAATCGAACCCCCAACTTCTCGCATATATTTTTTCTTCTAGCATAGCACCATCTAATCCATTACGGAAAGCTTCTTTAGATTCTTCTATAATAATATTTAGGATTTGTGGATCTTGGAACATTTTTCTGTCAGGTTCGGGAAGAGATTTTGCAAATTCTTCGATAGATTTTTGGTCTTCAAAAGCTTTTTTTTCAAGTTTTACAATCATTTTTATAAGAAACGGAAGTCTTCGTGAAATAAAAAAAGAAATACGATTCGAACGCATCATTCCCTTTTTTTTCCAATTATATGATCCTATACCCGCAATTATACCGCAACATGTTAACCTTCTATGAATTTTATATGCACATGCAGCTACGTAAGGACCTCCTCCTGAGATCCCCTCAACCACAAACTTTTGTAACCCGATATAATCAGCTAACTCGATAATATCATCTGGCCAATCAAGCAGTTTTCGATCAAATTGGAAATCAGAAAGTCCAATCCCTGGGCGATCTACTGATATGATGTGAATTCCGTATTGCTTTGGCTTTTCTCCAAAAAGTCTCCCTTCAATACGAGATCCAGGATGTCCATGGAAATGGAATATTGGTTTACCATTTAAATCTCCATATTCTGCATATCCAAGCTTTCGACCATCATTTAGTTCGAAAAATTGATTTTCCTTATTTGTTTCAACCATATTATAAAATTAGATTTTAAATGATTTATACTTTAGTGTCTAAAAGCGATTGTATTTTTAAATATGGAAAAAAACACCCTCGCATTCCTATAATTAGTTGACTATTTATCTGAATTTTGTAACAATGTTCCTAACAAACAATCTTTATCGATGATTTTATCTTTACAGTTTATTTTATAAGTTATAGAATTACGATTGATTTATTCAATTACCTTTTTTATAACAAGGGAATTTCAAATTTAAGATTAAGGATTAGAAAATGAAGCGGTTAGCGAAAAAGCTAAGCAAAATCGATATAGAATTGCCAAGATGGACCAGAAAGGTACTTTTCGAATAAATCATCGATATTTGTAAGGAGTTTAATAATAAAAAAGAATAAGAAAAAGGGAAGACATTTATATTCTCCTAGTATATATTTATTTTTTAAAAAATTCCCAAATCTAACCTTAAAATATAAACAATGATACAAATTACACTAACTTTAAATACAAGTTTTAATCCAATAATACTATACATTTCAAATGTATGACTTATAATAAAAAGGGAAAAAAATGTCGAACACAAATGGTATTATTTCTTTAATTTTTGGATTAATTGGTTTATGTTGTGCTTGGATAATTCCAATTCCTTTTGTCCCATGGCTATTTCCTATTGTAGCCGTCATTTTTGGTATAATTGGGATAATGAAAGATGATTCGAATGGAATGGCAATCGCGGGATTGGTTCTTGGCATCATAAGCTTCGTTTGCGTGGCTGTAGCTCTACTTTTCTTAGCAGTGATATTATCAATGATAGGATTAGGCGCGTTTTTGCCATAAATATGCTTTTTAAAATTTATTTTATTTTTTTTTACATTACATTTTGTATTACAACTCTTGGGGAAATTCTTTATAAAGAGTCGACTATTTGATTTCAATAGTAATTATTGATTATATCCATTCTCATGGTTAAAAAACAGAAAAGAAATAAATTTTTAACTAGTTTATTAGCAATTTTATCTTTTTGGCCTTTGTTATTGAGCCATCATCCAGAATGCGATAAATTTGATAATCATACTATTAGCATTGGAAAAGTAAGATTTTGTATTGGGTGTTTTATTGGATATCCAACAGCAATTATCGGTATAATATTGATAAATTACTTGAATATTACTGACATTATTCCTAATTATAACTTTTTTATAATTGCTATTATTCTTATCAGTACTTTTTTTATGAGTCCTTTACATCTCACACGAGTGAAATTTGTGAAGATTTTACAGAAATTCTTGATTGGTGTGGGTTCAGCATTTTTATTTTGGGGGATATGGTCTTTACCAAATCCTGTATTGATAAATTATATAATATTTATATATACATTTACCATTTTGTTAGGAGTTTTAAATTTTTATCACGTTTTAGGGTTTTTAAGAACTTGTTATAAATGTGAGACTCCCTTTTCTTGGGGAAAATGTAGTGGATTTACCACTATTAGGGGTAACATGACTAAGTTCAAAGTAAATGATTTTATGAATCACTTTGATGACTTTTCTAAACAACTTGAAAAAAGGAAAAAGAGGAAAAAGAAACCTGATTAATTATTTTAACAAGATTTCCCAGTTAAACTGTTTCTTAACTAAATCTTTCACAAGATTTATTTCTTGTTCTTGAATACTAGGTTTAACGCGTTCCATGTTACGCATTGTCGTATATGTATCAGAAGGAGAAAGAAGAATTGGAATCTTCTTCTTGTTTGCTTCATTTATAACAGCTGCATCGGGTTGAATGAATCCTGTTAATATTAAAACAGAGACATTTTCGTTTAAAGCAGCAAGTGCAACATCGGTTCTATCACCACCAGTGATTACTGCGGCTTTTTTCACAGAACGCAAGTACTTTAAAGCAGCTTGCACGTTCATCGCTGCTATTAGATAAGTTTCTACGATTTGATCTAATCCCTCAATTGCTATTTCATTCAATAATTCGCCCCCAATCGCCCATTGGAGCTCTGAAACTCGGGGGCTCAGTAATTCTAAGCTTTTTTCAACTATTGCTATGATTGGAATGTTATATCTTTCAATGTGATTTTCTTTTAATTCTTCAATGCGCGCCTCATACTCGTGATCGATTTTATTAAATATCACTCCCTTAATTTTGACTTCTCTAAATTCAAAATATTTCTTGGTGAAAAAAAGACTATCTATGCATTTATCAGAAGATTCAGTTTGAATATATACCAATTCGTTTATATTTAGTGATTTTGCGACCGTAACATCATCTAAACCAACTCTAATGTATTTTTTTATCGAAGGTGCTCCTTCAATAATGACGTAATCATAATTATTAGCAAGTTCTTCGTATGCTTGCTTTATCGCAAGTAAATAATCTCCCTTTCGTGATGAATCAATTAAATCAACATAATAACAGTCTGGTATGGAAACAGGGCTTATGATGTTATATGGTAAATCCGTCTTGAATACCGTATTTTGAATAAAACCTACATCTCGATCGGCTTTATCGGAGAATGCACCTTTAGGAATGCCTATTGGTTTAAAATAAGCGACCTTTTTTCCTTGCTCTTGTAAGTTGAGCATGATGCCTATTGCCAATAAGGACTTTCCAACATGTTCACTCAAAGAGCATAAATATATTGCTTTGACCATTTTTCAGTTCCCTTTTTATTATTATCTATTATTAATTATTATAATATTAATTATTGCCTTGATATGGTTATTTTAATATCTACGGCGCTATATGATTTTGTAAAGCTTAACAGTGGATTTATATCCAATTCCATTATATCCGGAAAATCATTGACTAATTGAGAGAGTCTCAATAAAACTTCTAATATTGCATCAATATCAGACGGACTTTCTCCGCGTACTCCTTGTAGAAGACTATAAATCTTCGTTTTTTGAAGCATTTCAATGGCGTCATCTCTGGAAAAGTTGTATGAAAGTGCAAAGGCTACATCTTTGAGAAAATTAGCATATATTCCCCCCGATCCAATCATGATTAGCGGTCCAAATTGAGCATCTCGTGACATGCCTATAATCAGTTCATTAATTTTCTTTTCTTGATTAAAATCTATCATTTCTTGGACTTCGACGCCATAAATCTTTACATTTTGTGGACCAAATCGTTTAGTATTATCGATAATTTGAATATACGCTTCAAATGCTTGTTCTGGAGTTTCAATATCCTTAATTAAACCACCAACATCAGTTTTATGAATGATCTGAGGGCTTACGATTTTCATCACGCTTTTCCCTAGTTCTTTTTGCATGTCCATTGCTTCTCGAGGGGTTTTTGCTAAACGAGATTTAGGAGACTTAATACCATAACATTCAAAAACTTCGCAGGTTTCATAGCTAAGCAAAACTGTTCTTCCATCATTACGAGCGCTTTCAAAAATCTCTTTAACTCTATCTTGATTCACATCATATTTTGGTAATTCAATCTCATCAAATAAATTAGAATTTAAATATTCTCTCCTATTTATTAATGCTTTTAGAGATCTAGCACCTCGCTCAGGAAAAGGATAACAAGGTATTCTGTTTTGTTTTAAGAATTGTCTTGCTTTTTTTACAGATTTCTCGCCAAGAAAAGCACAGACAAGCGGTTTATCGGATAATTTTGAAGTGCATAATTCCAATATGAGTGATGCTACATCATCAGGATGAGTTTGAGCTTGAGGACTCATCAATATTAGAGCACCATAGGTGGTAATGTCATCACTTTGAATCGTATTATCACTATTTTCTCGTTTCAACCCAAACACAGTTTCAATGGTAAAACGATATCGATCTGGTGGTGCATCTCCGATCAGATCTATCGGGTTGAAAATAGCTGCCTCTGGGGGTAAGCTCTCTCTTAATAGATGGAGGATTGGTTCTGAAAATCGCGCGAATTTGATTTGTTCACGTTCAAAAGCATCAGTTGCTACGATTCCGGGACCTCCTGCATTAGTAATTATTGCAAATGCATTTTCACGCGGAATGGGTTGAAATAGAAATATTTCACCATAATCAAATAAATCTTCTATTGTTTGTGCCCTTATAACACCACATTTATTAAATGCTAATTCATAGGCAATATCTAATCCTGCTAAAGCACCAGTATGACTTGATGCTGCCCTTGCTCCAGCTTCACTGACACCTGCCTTTAAAATTATTATCGGTTTTTTTCGTGTAGCTCTTGAAACCACTTCAAGAAATTTTTTGCCATTCTCAATGCTTTCCAAGTAGCATAAAATTACCTTAGTATCAGGATCATCAGCCAAGTATTTGATAAAATCAACAGAATCCAGATCGGCCTTATTTCCCAAGCTAATATTGCATGAAAATCCATATGGTTGTTCCATCGAAAAGTCCATAAAAGCTGTTAAAAAAGCACCTGATTGAGATATCATTGCGATATTTCCTTTTTTAGGAGTTTCAGAAGCAAAAGAACCATTGTAATTTAATCCAATAAAACCTAAACAATTAGGACCAATAATTCTCATATTATACTTTCGTGCAATTTGAACTAATTCTTTTTCTCGTTGTTGTCCTTCCACACCGATTTCTTTAAACCCAGCAGTAATAACAATGAGACCCTTTATTTTTTTTCGACCGCATTCTTCCGCCACAGGAAGTACCAATTTACCAGGAATCACAAAGATCGCGATATCAATTGTTCCGGGAACATCTAATACATTCTTATAAGCTTTATATCCAGCAATTTCATGAAATGTATCAGCTTTTGGATTGATAGGATATACTTTTCCGGAATATCCAGAAACTTTTATATTATTTAACACGTTATATCCAACTTTTCCGGGAGTAGAACTTGCTCCAATGATAGCTATGCTTTCCGGATTAAAGAAAAATGAGATATCTTCCTTGCTGGTCATTCCAAGTAACTCCACGAGTAGCTATTTAAGTAATAATACTATATAGGTTAGTCGATCACTATCCAATATTATTATTAAAGATTGATTCTATATGAATTTTTTAATAAAAATTTATAATTTTAATACACTTTTATTACTTATGACTAAAGCTATAATTTCTACAAGCAAAGGAGATATCAATTTAAATTTATTTGATATTGATTCACCAAAAACAGTTGCCAGTTTTATCTTTCTTGTCCGTCAAGGATTTTATAATGGATTAAATTTTCATAGAGTTATTGATAACTTCATGATTCAAGGAGGTTGCCCTTCTGGAACAGGACGAGATGGACCCCGTAAAAAAGGAATTACATCATTCCCTTTTCAAGGAAAACAAATTTCGTATCCTTTCGCTGATGAATTTAAGAGTGGAAGAGTATTTGATAAACCGGGATTATTAGCAATGGCAAATTCAGGTCCAAACACTAATGGAAGTCAGTTTTTTATTACACATATTATAACGGACTGGTTGACGAATAAACATACAATATTCGGTGAAGTCGAAAGTCAAGCAGATCAAAATGTGGTAAATGCAATCAGGCAAGGAGATAAAATTACCAAAATTACAATAGTATAAAATAATAAGGTAAAAAAAATTTTTTGTTATATTCTATTTTTTAATACTTGACCAAGATTTATTACTAATAGTCTTCCCAATCATCAGAATCATCATATGAATCGTCAGAATCGCCATCAATTTCGTCCCATTCGCCGTCATTATAATCGTCTTCATCTCCATAGTCTTCCCAATCATCTTCATCTCCATAGTCTTCGTAATCTTGTTCAAGATCTTTATTATAATTGGTCTCTTCATTTAATTCTTCATTCAACATCAAAAGACCTCTCACCTTTCACATTGATATTTTAACTCTAATGTGTTTATTTTTAAAGAAATAATGATTAACTATATTTTTAAAGGTTATGTTTTAAATCAGTATAATTCAAGTAGGGTCTAATTAAATCTGATAAAAATCTTACTTATCGAAATATTATATAAATTTATTAAAATCATCTCTATTTATTAGTTAAGCAAGTTAGTTTCATTAAAATTAATTCTTATATTAGTAAGGCATTTTTAAATTTTTAAAAAAAGAACATTGAAAGGTACATTTCTATGAGTAGAGAATTGAGGGATTTAATAGAATCGATAGATTCTGCCAATAAAGCACATACAGATTTAGTTACTGTGATTAAATATTTAAAAGAGGAAGTACAAAGATTAAATTTAAGAGTTAATGAGCAAAAAAGAATTATCACGAATCAAGGAAATAGATTATCTAAGTATGAGGATTCAGATATTCCTGAAGATGTTATAATATTAAAGGATTTAATTACCAATCAAAGGGAAGATATTAATAAAAAAGATAAGCACATTAAGATTTTAGAGCAAAGCATTGAAGAACTTACCAAATCTTTAGAACTCACTCATAATGAGTTTGAGATAAATGAAGAATTAAATGATGCTCGCAGTTGGATTACACAATTAACAGATGATAACAAGAAAAAACAATCCGAAATCGAAACTCTAAAGAACGTAATTGAAGAATTAGAAAAAGAAGGAAAATTCTTCGCAAGTGGAGTGGAAAATGATGAGTATCAAGAGCTTATTGATGCAAAGAAAATAATCTTTCAATTAACAGAAGAAAATGGATTGCATAGAGTAAAAATTGAATCCTTGAAAGCAGAACGTAATGAATTACAAGAGAAATTTCAAGAAGCAACGAATGCTAATAAAAATTATCAAAACAACTTAAATTTAGCCAATCAAGAAATAGATACTCTTACTCGAGATTTAAATGAAACTCAGGAAAAAGTTACTTTTTTAAAAAACAAAATTGATTCACTTCAAATCCAAGAAGATGAAGAATTAACCAAATTACGAAACAATTCCAGAACCATTGACGAACTTCTCGATATCATTTCAGATTTAGAAACGGACAAGATCAATTTCTTACAAGAAATAAGTGCAAAGGATAATCGAATTCTTGATTTAAAAGAAAAAAAAGAGCTTTTGGAAGAGAAAATTACGGAGCACGAAGAATTGATGACTAAACAACAAGAAGAATTTACTAGAATATTGAACGAAAAGGAATCAGAATTAGGTTTAATAAGTCAAGAATTGATCCGTAATGAAAACACCAACCAACAACTCAATGAGCTCATTATTGAACTTAAGAATCAAGAGGTAAAAATGCAGAAACAACAACAAGAACCTTCTTCTCAACTAACGCCCCCCAAAACGCTCTCATTTAATTCATTACCGCAAAATTTGTTTTTGATGATGCTGCAATCATTAGACCATAAAAATAAAAATCAAATTATCGATCAATTAATTCTTGATTTGAACCATCCCGAAAGGGAAATAAAAACAAGTGCGATTAAAATGTTAAGTCTAATAAATAGTGAAAAAACCTTTCAGGCATTAAAAAATATGATAACGGATCCAGATTGGATAGTTAAATTGTACTTAATCAAAGCATTTTTCAAATTTAAAAATCCTGAAGTGAAGAGTTTGCTTTCCAAATTTAGGAGTGATGAGGACCCCGATGTAAGAGAAACTGCTGAAAGAACTATTGAAAAATTAAAACAAGCAAATAATTAAAATGGCTAATTTGTAAACTTTTTTGACTAAATTTCTTATTAATTATCTCCATATATTAATGAATTAATATAAACCATAATAAACAACCTTTTTTGGTTATAAAATCATTTATTATTTGTTAAATGGTTAAAATTTGAATTACAATTATATTATAATTCTCATTTGATGTGTAAGATACGATGCGTAAATTAAGCCCTAATCGATGGAATTGGTCAGAAGCGGATAATAAATGGGTTTTTATTGAGCCTTGTAAAAATGGGGAATATTTGTACCAATACAGCAATGATCCCCCTAAAGAATTTATCGATTTGACTTATAAAATTAAAATTCTCAATGAAAAAATGATCATCACTACAGATCTAAAAGAAAGTGAAAAAATTTTTAATAAAATGATGAAAATTTCCAAAAGAATGCAAAATATGAGAAAAGAAAACTACTATCTTAAAATTGATAATAAAGAGGATTTTTCATGAAATTAGCTATAAGTGGAAAAGGAGGAGTCGGAAAGACATTAATTGCGGGGACATTAGCGAGACTTTTTGCAAAGGACGGCTATAAAGTACTCGCAATCGATAACGATTCAGCAATGAATTTAAGTTATACTCTTGGCATTGACGAAAATACTAAAGCGAAAATAGTCCCAATTTCAGAAATGAAAGAAATGATTAATGAGCGAACTTCAGTGGCAGGAGCAGCATCAGGAATTTATAACATAAATCCAGAAGTTTCGGACATTCCTGATCGGTTCAAGGTAGAAGGTCCAGATGGGCTCCAATTATTAGTATTGGGAGGAATCGAAGAACCCGCAACGGGATGTTTGTGCCCGGAGAATGCCCTAATTCGCACGCTATTATATAACCTACTCGTTAAAAGAAATGAAGTCATTATTGTCGATTTTGAAGCAGGTTTAGAACATCTTGGTAGAGGTACAGCGAAAGGCATAGATGTCATGTTGGTTGTAACAGAACCATCGCAAAAATCCTTGGATTTATGCCATAAAATCATTGAATTATCGAAAAAATTAGGCGTTTTGAATATTTTTCTCATTGCTAATAAAGTTATTAATGATAAGCAAATAGAGATAATTAATCAGCGCATAAAAGAATGGCAAGTTCCGTTATATCATTCAATACCTCATGATGCGGAAATAGGAAACGCAGATCTTAACGGAATTTCTCCAATAGATTTTAACCCTGAGTCAGATGGAATGAAATCTCTTAAAGTTCTTTACCTCAAGCTAAAGGCTCTCAAAAAGGAATTGTTTGATCTTTAATTTTTTCGAACTATATAGTATATATAGGCTACTTTTTCATATTTTATTCAAGATAGATCGTTGGAGAAATCCAAAAATTATAAAAATTAAAGAAAAGGAGGGAGGGGGCGATGGTTAAGAAGAAAGAAAATATACTGGCGTTTGGAATGTATTTCTTAATAATTGCATTCACAATTCAAATTCTTGGTGATGCCAACATTTTAATAGATTTCGCTTCTCTATTTTTCATAATGATGGCTATTTTAGCTAATGCGATATATCTTGTGGAAGTTTCTAATGTAAAAAAAAAGAAGTAGTGTGTTTTTTTCATGCAAAATAATTTCAGATTACATCATCTAAACTTACATCTTGATCTTCAGCAATTTGTTTCCATTGCTCTATTGCTTCCAACGCATCTTCTTCATTCATCTGTTCGATTGCATACCCCGCGTGAACTATTACATAGTTCCCAACTTCAGGGTTCATAATCAATGCGATAATAACGGTTTGCTTAAGTCCATCAAAATCTATCAAGGCAGAATTCTTTTCTTTATCTATGCTGATGATTTTTCCAGGAATTGCTAAACACATAAGAAAGATTTAAAATTATTTTTTTACTAATTGTCTAAATATTTCACGCTAAAAAAAACTAATGTTTATATTGTATTGAATCTCGAATTACTACATTAACTATTAATTTTGAAGACGTGAAAAAAGGTTGTTCTTAGACAAATTGAAGGAAAGTCCTAAAAATCTCTATTTAACTATCATGTTTGTGGGCGGATTTATCTTATTTCTAGTAATAAACACGCTAGTTTTTCAAGCCTTAAGCGCCTCTAGCCTTTTTGCTACGTATGGAATCCTAAATTTCGAATTCGCTTGGACTGTAGAACAAGCAGAACTCATTTTTACTTCTTGGGGCTCAACTGGCATGGTTTTGCAAGAAGCAGGAGTATATTGGGATTTCATTTATATTGTAGGATACGTATCATTTGCTTTTGGAGGAATTTTACTAGTTACAAGAAAAGTTACTGGTAGCTTTCAAAAAATCGGACTTTATGTTAGTTTTATAGCCGTTTTGTCGGGTATATTTGATGTAATTGAGAACATGTTTCTTCTGATAATGCTCCAAAACCCAAGTGCCATCCCTATCTTTGCTCCTCCCATCGCTACTATCATGGCTACGATAAAATTCTCTTGTTTGGCTATAGCATTACTATATTTTGTGATAGGTTTAGTAGTTGCTTTAACCCTTACGATAAAAAAGAAATAAAAGTTTACTAATAACTCATTTTGTTTTTTATTCATTTATCGCGAATAGTAATCAATAATATCATCAAGCCAATTGAAGATCTCTTCCTTGGATAAGCTATCGATATTGAATTTAAGTCGTTCAAGTTCTTTCATTAAATTCTGCAATTCAAGAGGGACTTTCTTTTCTGATAATTCAAACAAATGTTCATTGGTTTTAGATATTAATTCCTTAATGCCGTCAGCAAGAGACTCATATTCCATGTTAGTATCAATCTCGCTTAAGGTGTTAACTAAACTGAAAAGCATTTCCGTTTTGTTTCCCTTAAAAGCATAATTAAAATTATAATAATATCCACTTACATCATCTAACGGGATCAATTCATTATACCTGTTATCTATACGAATGATCGATTTTACATTTTTAAACAACAAAGAAGGAATCCACGTAAATATTTGATAGCTTGTCTCATATTTCTTGCATATAATAGAAGGAAGGAATCGATTATCAGCTTTAAAATGACCAAAAGGGATTATGATGAAATCATTCGATTCCATGGGCCTTGGACCTCCCAAATTTACTTGTAAGCCTTCTATTACATGAATACTATCGACTTGTTGATTGAATACATCAAATATCAATTTATTGGGAGCAGATCGATAAACGTAAAAGATGAGTCCTTCAAATCCTCGTAACTCCAATTTCACGCTAAAATCGACAAGCTCTTCAAAATTATCTTTCTTATTGAATTTGATATCTAAAAAAAAATGGGAATAATTTTCAATAAATTGAAAAAACCACGGAGGCGGACGAGTGGAATCAAAACTTAGCATTATGGTCAATACCTAATTATTTAGTTACAACCCAATTATTAGTAATACATCCAAACTATTTTACTTTAATGGAATTATTTCACTTTACATTTTCAATATTAAAAATTGTTATCCCTTAAAAATTAGATTTAAAAGAATAAAACACAAATTAAAAAAAAAGATAAAAAAGGTTAATTGTTTTTATAATCCAAAATCTTCCAATTTCATTCGAGTTCTGTGAAATTTAAGACCTATCTCATCAGCGCTAACACCCATTGCTAAAGAGAGTAATTCAGTTATATATAACACCGGAATGTCGTATTCGGTCTCATATTTTTTTCCTAAATCTCGTTGACGGGTATCAAATTGTTGAAAACATGCTGGACAGTTAACTACTAAAATATCAGCTCCGGCACCCTTAACACTATCCATTTTTACTTTCAAATTTGCCATGCCGGCCTCTTCATAGGCATTTGTAACTGCAGATCCGCAGCAGAGAATTTCTTCTTCATAATCTACTACAGTTGCTCCAGCAGCAGCAACAAGTTCCTTCAATGTTGTCGGGCGCATTGGATCATCGCTTTCCATCCACTCTGCGGGACGCATATAATGACATCCAGGATGAACGGCGACTTTAAGTCCAGAAAGCGGTTTTGTAACTGCTCCCTTGACCTTATCAATGTTGTCTTTCAATACATCAACAAAATGTTTCACATCTATTGAACCCTTATAATTTTTTCCGATTTTGGCTAATTCTGCGTTCACTTTTTCTTTTTTCAAGCTATCATGCTTTAGTTGGAATTGAACTCCTCGAAGCGTATTAGCGCACCCATTGCAGAGAGAAATGATATCTTTTCCCTCAGCTTCTGCCAAAACTAGGTTCCTCGCACCAAGTGCTAACCAAGCATTATTATCAAAGGATTTCATGCCTGTTGGATCTGGACAACAACTAAAAGGAGCACTTGAAGTAGTAATTCCGATCTTATCAAAAACTTTTCTTGATGCAGCTTCGATAAACGGAATCCGATTACCAATCGTGCATCCCTCAAACATTTTATATTCTGTCATTTTAATTTCTTCCTCCTATTTTAGTTTCTTATCAGAACCAATATTTTTTAATAAGGTTTGCACTTCATTCACATCTGGAGCGGCTACGGCAGGAATTCCTAATTGCTCACGCCTTCTCTCAATAGCTGGTTGAGAAGGAATGGCCTTTGCATTATCATAAATTGCCTTCGCTTGTCCATAAATAAAATCAGGTGCAGTTCCAGCTTTAACAGATTCATTCTTTAAGAACGTGAATATTTCTGTGAGCTCTATGTGCTGTGGACATACTTCATCACACGTGTCACAGACAGTGCATCCCCAGATCGTTAAAGGATCTGCTGAAAAGATAGCATCCTTGTATCCTAATAATGCATTTAAGATGTTTGCCCTTGGATTATATCCCGTCGTAGTGTAAAAATCAATCGTGACTGCAGAAATTGGACAATTGTCAGTGCACCGACTGCATTGAAAGCAATATTTCAATACATCATGCACGTGATAGTCCATTACGGATTTTCGAAATTCGAAATCTATCGTCATTTTCTTCACATTTTTTTACGTTTATTCTTTACAATTCATTTCTTGTATTTGTTAGCTTTTACCTTGCTAGGTTAAGTCATAACCAGTCTCATTTTTTTACTGGTTATTCATCCTAAGCCAACGTTCAACTTGCGGGAGTAAATCTCTTCGCCGTCCTCTTTCACTACCGTGATATGAGCCGCGCATGATAGTCAGCAATCAAAACATCTGACGATCATTTCTAAGAGATTCACTACACCTTCAGGTACGTCTTCTCCCATTTTATATTCGCCTTTTATTTTATCTCATTGATTTTAATCAATCCAAGGTTTTGGTAATTTTAAACCTTCCAATGCCTTATCTTCGAATACTTGTTTAGCGGTATGCATTAATGTTTTTTCAATGCCAGCAATGTTATGATTCGTTGCAACCAGCAAGTTTAATTTCTTGCAAATGCCTTCTGCATCAGACCATATATTGTATAAGAGAAGTCCTCGAGGAGCTTCAGTCACTCCCACTCCTTGACCTTCTCGCGGTTCCACATCTAATGTTTTACAATCTGGATTTACTATATCTGGATCTTTTAGCAATGTTGCAATCATTTCGATTGATTCAACGGTTTCAATAAGTCGAGCCCAATGATATGCAAAAGTATGGTGCGAAATTGGACCAACCTTGTCTCTAAAAGCTTTTAATGCTCCATCAGCTAATGGAGTCGCCATTTTATCGGCACAATTTATCATTGCAAGAGTATTTGCTCGATAAATACCTTCAGGATAGCCAGCTGGTTTATAATACATGTGAGTGGCGTAAGAATGATCAGGAATGTGCTCTCCAAGTACATCCAAATACTTGTGAACATCATAATCAATCTTCTTACCGTCAGGAGTGACAATTCTTATGTCACCTTCATATATATCATGTACACCGTTTTTTGTCATTCCTAAATAATAAGTAGGAACAACCCCAACGTTGGCAACAACATCCCAATAATCAGTGACTACTTTAAGGCCAATATCAACCGTCTTTTTAGTGAATTCGATCTGTTCATCCACTTGCTTTAAAAATCTATCTCGGGCATCTTCATCCATAGGTTTTTTCATCCCACCGACGATTGCCGATATAGGATGTACCGATTTACCACCTATCTCTGCACAGAGTTTTTGACCGAAATCCATCATTTTCAAAGCCATAGCTCCCACATCAGGCATCTTATTTATGACGTGTACGACATTCCTTAGTGCTGGATCTGCAAATGGACCAAGCAAGAAATCTGGTGCCGCTAACGCATAAAAATGCAAGAGGTGAGAGGAGTATTGCTTCGCATTTTGTAGAAGTATTCGCAGTTTACGGGCAGGCTCAGGAATCTTTACACCCCAAGCATCTTCAACAGCTTTCGTAGGCGTCAAATGGTGCGGAATCGGACAAATGCCACAGATTCTAGGGGTTATCCTGGGCACATGTTCACAATAACGGCCTTCACAGAACTTCTCAAAAAATCTTGTGGATGTGATATTAAATTGTGCGTCCTTAACTTTTCCATCATCGCCTAAAACTATTCTTAATCCACCATGTCCCTCTAATCGAGTGACTGGTTCTACTTCAATAACTTTTCCCATGTTTTTTCACCTACCTATAATTTTTATTAGTCGCTAATGTAAATTTCTCAGCAAAACCTATCTTGTCCTTCATCTGAGCAAGTAATTGTTCCTTGCTGAGAGCTACATTATAGGTTTTCGTCACTATATCAGCATATCTCTCTGCTTGGTCAACATTCCATTGTGTCTGACCAAAACAGCCAGAACAAGGAGCATTGACTTTTAAACACAGACCACCGCAGCCTGCTCTTGTAATTGGACCTGCACAAAGATATCCTTGTTCAATCAAGCAATCTTCCATGTTTGGCAATCCCTCATAGTCTCGTTTGACTTTTGTCATCTGAGACTTGCTCCCAATTTTTCTTGGGCAAGTGTCACAGACCGTAGAGGCAGTTATGAATTCTCTATGATCTTTTAGATAACCCATTATGCTCGTAGCAATCCCTTCCGTTTCAGAAGGTAAATTTGCAAGGGGAGTTTGAGGAGCACCATGTTTCTTGATTTGCTTTAAAATATCTCCAGCGAGATCGAAGCCTGCCATTAACGGGATGTTCAAGAAAAGTGCCAAGAATTCATACATGTTCTTTTTATCTCCAGAACTCAAGGCATCAACATTTTTAACCATGTTGCTTAATTTACTTGCTCTGGGATCCACTGTTTTGCTAGGACCGAAACATCCCACACAAGGATTACCATTACTCGTGCATTTTAACGTACATCCTGCACTCGTAATTGGTCCAAAACAGAGCATTCCTTTTTCAAGCACGCATCCACTATCCTTTAACACGCATTCACTGCAAAATGCAGCATCAGCCATTGGTTGTGGTTTCTGTC
>CAZOYD010000042.1:9202-31272 GCA_964583985.1 uncultured archaeon | reverse complement strand
GGAAGAGATATAACGGATATAAAGTTAATTCAAGAACAGTTAAAAAAATCTGAAGAAAAATATAGGAGCATTCTTGAGACTATTAAAGAAGGATATTTCGAGGTTGATTTAGACGGAAACTTTACTTTTTTTAACGGAGCATTAGCAGAAATTACCGGTTTTACAAGAGAAGAACTTTTAAAGAAAAATTATAGTGAATTATGTGATGAAGATACAAAACAATATATATTTAATGAATCTAGTGAATTGTTGAGAACTAAGAAGAAATTTAAAATAATAGAATATCCACAGAGAAAAACCAATGGAGAAATTATATATTTAGAATCTTCTGTTTATTTAAAGTTGAATGATAATAATAAAGTTATAGGATTTAAAGGATTTGTCAGAGACGTATCAGAGAGAAAGAAAAGTGAGGCTTTAAGGAGAAGTTTTAGCGAGAAGCTCGAAGAGGAAGTGGAAATACGGACGAATCAACTAACTGAAGCCCTTGAAAAGCAGAAAGTATATCTCGATCAAATTATCAAAAGTTCGCATTTTAAAACAGAATTTTTGGCGACTATATCACATGAATTACGCACTCCTTTAAACGCCATTATAGGATTTACTGATTTACTTTTAGAAGGTATATATGGAAGTTTAAGCAATGAGCAATTAGAATTTATCAAGGATATTAAAAGTTCAGCTGAACATCAATTTAACATGATCTCACAGATATTAGATATTTCTAAAATAGAATCTGGTCAAATTTCATTGAACTACGAAGAAATACGCCTATATGATTTTATAAATAATATTTTATCAACTTTGAGATCAGCGATTGATGAAAAAAAATTAGTAGTAGATATGAGAGGAATTAAAAAGAAACAAATAGTAAAAGGAGATCCCTTAAAACTCAAAGATATAATTTACAATATTCTGACTAATGCAATTAAATTCACTGAAAAAGGATATATTATCATAGAATTTTCTTCCGATAAAGAAGGATGGGAATTATTTATCAAGGATTCAGGTATTGGGATAGCAGAAGAGAATTTTGGTTTCATTTTCAAGGATTTCAAAAGAGTTAAAACACCACTTGTAGATGCGACACCT
This sequence comes from uncultured archaeon, assembly GCA_964583985.1. Lineage (GTDB taxonomy): Archaea > Asgardarchaeota > Lokiarchaeia > Sigyniarchaeales > SOKP01 > SOKP01. Next base: position 30,180 of record CAZOYD010000042.1, on the reverse strand, counting down.
GGAGCTGGTTTAGGTTTAGCGTTAACTAAGAGAATTGTGGAACTTCATGGTGGGAGTATCTCATTTAATAGTAAACAGGGAGAAGGTACGACATTCCAAATTAGAATACCTAATGAACTTATACGTAAAGAATCGTTTGAAGTAGAACATTTTTTAAAAATTTTATAAATATTAATGAATTTATGATGTTGGATAATAAGGAAGATCTTTCACGCGATCATGAGGAAATTACGAAGGGAACACTCGAATTGTTGGAACATTGGTTGAATCTTGAAACGGTAATATCTACGATTTCATCAAGATTTCTCGGAAATTTTAACATTGATGAAGTGATCAATGCAACATTAAGAGATATCGCAATTTTTAGTGGTGTGAGTCGTAGTTATATATTCACAATTAGTAAAGATGCAAAATATGTCAGCAATACTTACGAGTGGAATGAAGAAAATATAAGTCCACGAGTACATGTGCTTCAAAATTTAGAATTAAGTAGATTTCCATGGTTAATCGATCAACTTATGAATGGAAAAATCTTCCATACCTCAAATATTGATAATCTTCCCGAAAATGCAGGTGCAACAAAAGAATTCTTTGAACTACAGAATATAAAATCAGTGCTTATTTTTCCAATTTACGTAAAATCTAGTTTATTTGGTTTTTTAGGCTTTGACACAGTAAATTTTACAAGAGAATGGAGAGAGAAAGATTTCTCACTGCTCCGCATCACATCTCAAATTATAGGAAATGCACTTGAGCGAGAAAAATTTGAAGTATTAATAAAAGAGTCAGAAGAAAGCTATAGATTAATCTTGGAAAATATCAATGATTTGGTTATTATAATAAACTCAAATTATAAATTTGAATATATTAATGAGCATACTCTAATCAAGCTACTAGGGTATCAAAGTAAGGAATTTATAGGTTACTCCTGTTTAGACTTCATACATAAAGATGAAGTTGAACAATTTACTCAAGTATATAAAACAAGATCTAATGAAAATTATAATTTTTTAGAACTTAGATTCCAGCACAAAAATGGAGCATGGTTATGGTTTGAATGCCGGGGTCAATCTTTTATTGATAAGGATAATAAGCAAAAATGGCTCATTGTATCAAGAGATATAACTGAGAGAAAGTTAGTTGAGGAGAGATATAAGAATTTATTCGATAATTCCCCTAATGCTATAATATTAATCAATTTAAAGGGAGAAATACTGGATTGTAATTCAATAACAAGTAAAATCTTAGGATATGGTATTGAATCTTTGAAAGGAAAGACTATAGATGAACTTAATAATCTTTTTCCTTTAGAGATAAGAACTTATTTTAAAAGAATATTTCAAGCATCCTTTAATAATAAATTTCCAAAACCAATTGAAGTTCAAATCAATCATCAAGGAAATAAACAAATTTGGGTAAAACTCCAAGCATCTTTAATTAAACAATATGGCATTAGTATAATCCAGTTAATCTTTCAAGATATTACAGAAAAAAAAAGAAATGAGCTTTTCGAAGCGAAGTTTAAAGAAGAAATCGAAGAAAAAGTTGAAATAAGAACTAAAGAACTACACGATGCTCTTGCACAGCAAAAATTATACTTGGACCAGATTGTTAAATCTTCTCAATTTAAAACCGAATTTATGGCTACGATGTCACATGAATTACGCACTCCTTTAAACGCGATAATAGGATTTACTGATTTACTTTTAGAAGGTGTTTATGGAGACTTAAGCGATGAACAAAAGGAATTTATAGTGGATATTAAAAGCTCAGCTGAACATCAATTTGAAATGATTAAACATATCCTAAACATTACCAAAATTGAGTCCGGACAATTGACATTGAATATTCAGAAATTTTCATTGAATTCATTACTGGAACAAATTAAATCAAGTTTACGACCATTATATGACCAAAAAAAAATTAATTTAAAAATAAAGGGGATAGAAGAAGAACTTGAGATATATGCAGATCCGATTAGATTTAAAGAAATTTTACTGAATCTTCTGAGTAATGCAATTAAATTCACTATTGATGGAACAGTCAGATTGAAGATTACACAAAATTATTATAATTGGATTTTTAAGATAGTAGACACTGGGATCGGGATTGATAAAAAAGATTTTCCACTTATATTTAAAGAATTTAAAAGAGTTGACTCCGCATATGTTCGATCTGTACAAGGTACAGGTTTAGGCTTGTCTCTAACAAAAAGACTAATCGAATTACATGGTGGAGAAATTAATTTTACTAGTTTATTAGGTGTTGGCTCAACCTTTACATTTAATATTCCTAAAAAATTAGAAAAAATGTAGCATGAATATTTTGGGAACTATAAGAACTTGGCACTTAAATCTTGCGTGATTTGTGCTATTTTTTTTAACTCCTCAAAATCATTTTCCAAAATGGCCTTCATTAGATTAACTTTCAATTTTTTGATTCTTTCAAGTGTAAGAGAATAGTTAAGATTGACTCTATCGAATAAATTATCAAGATCATTATATAATTGTTGAGCATTTTCTAAATCATAAATTTCTAATTTAATAATCATGTCATTATATGTTTCATTCAACTCTTTAAGCCAATTCTGCCCTAATTTCATTAAAGGGAATAATCCGTCGATTTGACCAGTTCTTAAACTATATTCGAAATCATCTTTAAATTCTTCAAATAAATTTTTAAAAAAATTATCAACTTTATTGAGAACAGGGGCTATATTTACATTAGGATTCATAAAAAAGGTAACAGTAAAATTATCATATGTTAATATGTGCATTCCTAAATTACTTCCTTTTAGTCCAAAACCAGACAAATCTTGAATATTCAGTTCAAGCGAAAATTTCTCTAGTGCACTAATAAACATTGGGATCAAATCTAAATCTACTGGAATAAAGTTAGGATCATTTGAAACCTCGGTTATAAGAAACTTTTCGAGGGCCTCATCAAATATTTCAATTTTTAATAAAGTACGTCCATCCTTGTCAGCTATAAAAGCACCAATAAAAGGGGGAATAATTTCTTCCATTTTTAATTGAATTATATTTATGCTGGCTTTGGAGAAAGTTTTTATAACATCCTTAAAATATTCTCTTCCTTTTTCTGTTAAACTTATTAATTCTTGGTTGTTGTTAGTCTCTATCTTGAGATGACCTTTCAAAACAAGACTCTTGATTAAAAAATTAACTAAATTTTCAGGACGATTTAATTTTTCATGCAAATTTTCTCTTGGTAGAATGATACTTTCATCAATTAAATGTATTAATTTCATAGATTCATCTATAACATTAAACATTAAAGCTTCTTCAGATGTCTCATCAACAAGACAAGCCTTCATAATTTCAATGAAGTAAGACAATGTTTGCGTGAGATATTTCTTTTTTAAGCTGGTGAATAAAAATTTTAGCAATTTTTCAGAAGAGAACTTATGCTTAATCCCTTCACTGATGTCTCTAATTCGTTTCTCGCCAATCAAATCGATTTTATGAAGTAAAACATAAATTTTTGTTTCAGGAGTTAACTGATTACGGATCTCAATTATTCGCGAAATAAAATCGATAGTACTTTCCAAATTTGCTGAAACGTCGATAACTACAATGATGATTCTTGTTTCATAAAAAATCGAATTCGCTTCAGAGCTTAACCATCTTTCATTTTCTTGTCCTGCCAAATCAAAGATTCCAATATCTTCTTCTAGTCCTGGTAATTTTATTATGAGAGATTCTTCTCCATATGTTGGCTCTAACGCATACTCTAACAATTTAGTTGAATTTTCACCTTCAAAAAAGAGCTTCTTTAAAGTTGTTTTACCTGCACCTGAAGGTCCCACAAAAATTATCTTTTTACTCAATTTGAACTCTTTTCCTTTATGTTAAAATAAAATAAATTCTTTATTTTTGATCTTATTTGTCCTATCATCCAAATTAATTTATTTGCGCTAAGAGTTTCAGAAATACAAATCAAATTCTTAATTTCAAATTGATTTAAATTAAGATTATTCAAAATAAGGTTTAAATCGTTTTGTCCAGAAATTATGAGATGTTCAATCTTACTATTGTTTGACATGTCCTCAAATGTTTGAGTAATTTGAGCAATTAATTTATGAGCATGGTTAATATTACCGAAATTAAAATCGTTGGATGTAGATTGTGATACTATGCTATTATTTTGGTTTGTTATGAAAAACATTGATTTCGGAGAATCATTGATGAAATCATCCAATATTTTTTTTAGTTGAAAAGTCTCTTTTGAATAGTTTGCTAAAATTTCATAAAAAGCATTGTAGGTACTAAAAATAAATTCCGGATGAATACTAGTATAAAAAATTGAAAAAGGTAATTTTTCTTTTAAGATGTTGGTAATCTCTCCGAGTATATCTTTACGATTTTCATTATTGATTAAATCAATTTTATGAATGAAAATTATAATTCTAGCGGAATAGGATTCTTCTTTAATTATATTTTGAATTTTTTGAATTTCAGAAACGATTTCGGTAGGATTTCTAATCCAAGTAGGATAATCAAAAACATATATTATCGCATCGGTATTATAAAATGCCAGGTCATATTCATCTTTATTATTTAATAAAGTTTCTAATTCCTGACCAGAAGAATCAAACAGTCCGATTTTTAAATCTAGCCAAGAATAAACCGACGGACTTAATCCACGAGTGGGATCTAAAGGATTAACCAGTAATTCTTTGGGATCAAATCCCTCAAAAATTATTTTTTTAATGGTTGTTTTTCCTGTACCTGCTCTACCAAGTAATAGGATTTTTTGAGCGGAAGTAGATTTGAAGAACCCCTCAATATTATTTTCAAAATATGTATTACGCTCTGATTTATCAATTGTAAAAATATCTTGTCCAAAAGTGATTAATTTTTTTTTGAAACTAAATGAATTGATTGCTTCTTTTTCCTCTAAAAATAGACTCACAATTTCGTATCCAACTGTAGGTACTCTTGTTTTATCGCAGTAAGACAAGATCGTTAGGTTACTATAACTAGTTTCAATCAATTCTTGCTTGTCAAAATCTTCGCTATAAGCAAACGTCATGTATATTTTATTAATCAAATCATCTTGGATTTCAAAGCCTTGAGGATATTTGAAATCGACAACTGAACCTATCTTCTTATCCCAACTAAAGAGTACGATACCAACGACCAAGATCAGAACACTTAATACTTAAGATTTTGTGCTTTTCGTGAAGAATTAAATTTAAATAATAAATGCAAAATGATATATATAAACATATCTAAATACTCATGGTTATTTTAATAGCTTGATATTATTTAGAATAGAAAAAGCATTTTCTAACAATTTAAAGTGAAAAAGATGAAGAGAGTTTTTGTAATTGAAGATAATGAAAAGAACATGAAATTATTTCGTGCAATTTTAAAAATCATTCCCGATATTGAGCTTTTTGAAGAAACTCGAGGAGATTTAGGATTTGAATTAATAAAATCAGGAGATCCGGATATTGTGATTCTGGACATCCAACTACCAGAAATGAATGGAATTGAAATTTGCAGCGAATTAAGGAAACTGGATAAATTTAAAACCATTCCAATCATTGCAGTGACTTCCTTTGCAATGAAAGGAGATAAGGAACGTATTATGGAAGCTGGTTTTAACCAGTACGTTTCAAAACCTATTAAAGTTCAAGAATTTAGAGAACTCATCAGTAGTTATCTAAATCCTTAAGAAGAACTTTGTTTTTTATTATTATATATATAAAGTTTATAATAATATAGCGATTAATAAACTTAATTCTAAGAGTTCTCCATCTGATTAAAAAAAATCAGTTGATCACTTTGAAAGGCATTATAATTATCGGTTTTAATGAAGAATCGAAAGCTTATATTGATAAGCAATTTCCAAGTAATGTGGCTGAATTCCTCAATATTTCTCAACGATCACTTCAAGAACTTTCTGACTACCATCTTAAAAAGAAAATGGAACCAAATTACCTCGAAGTCATTTTAGAAGGTGATATTAACGTTACGAGCTTTTATTCGGGATTTTCTTTCAGGCACTATGTTGGAACACCAAATTTTGCTATTGTGGTTTTTCTTTCAGAAGATGAGGTTCTTCCCCCAGAAATTGAAGGAATGATGCGCCGTATCTCTTATGAATTACTCCCAAAACGAGAAGCACTTAATTTCGATGATATCCTGGGCAAATATTATGAAATGATGAAAAGTAATGAATTAACACCCTATTGGGAGGAAATTATTGAAGGTGAGACGAGTTTGGTAGAAAGAGAAATTAAAAAAAGTAATGATTTACTTGATAAGAAACGAGAAAGTTTTCAAATAAAAAACGACGAAAAAGATAATCCTACAAATGATAAAACAATGCAAGATTCAGCATCAAGAAATTCTGAACTTGAAAGTTTATTAGAAGAGAAGAAAGGAAAAATTAGGGAACTAACTAGAAAATATGCAGATTTAGCTTCTGAAAAATCTCAGAAAGAAGAAGAAATCGATTCCTTAAAGAACGAAATCAGTGAACAGTACATTAAATTAGAAAGTTGGAGCCAACAAATGGCCGAACTAAACGAGAATAATTCAAAATTATTAATTGAAGTGAATAAATTAACAGAAAAGTTAAATGAAAAAGACAAGAAATTAACTGAAAATAACTTAGCAATAAGTCAATTAACGAATGAAGCACTTGAAATCAAAAATATTGAAAAAGAAGCAGAAAAAATATTGCAGGAAATGGAGGATTTGAAGAGCATTAATCTCGGATTACATTCCGAAATTAAAGCCTTGGAAAAAGAAAATGAAAATCTCAAGGAAGAAATTACTAAGTCCAAACAATCAAGCAATCTGCATATTGATTCAATGACCACCCTTAAAGTAGAAATCAAGAATTTAAAAGAACAGCTTTCTTCCAAAGTTAAACATGAAGAAGAAATCAATGGATATATCTTTGACTTAAAGAAAGAAATAAAAGTTTTAAGACGTGAAAGGGACCATTATTTACAAATCGTGAAAGATAATAATCTAATTTAATTTTAATATCCTTGATAACTGTTTTAAATAACCTAAGTGATAATTTTCGATTTTATCTCGTGCTAAAATTGATTAGGCTTATCAAAAAACATATACTTTTAAACATATATTTTTTTATTTATGATAATAGTTTTAAACATGAAATACTAATATAATATATAAAATTCAAATTTAGGTGTATTAGAATGTCACTTGATACCAAATCATTCGATAACATTTTATCAAAAATTATCAAATCTGAAAGTGGAATTAAAAAAGTAATTTTAGTCGATAGAACTGGTTTGACTATCGCAAGCGTCTCGAAATTCTCGTATTTCCCCGCAGATGTTGATGGTATTGGGGCTATTGCTTCAGCAGTTTTTTGTGCATCGGAGGAGCAAGGAAAGAATTTAGAACTTGGTGATTTAGAAATAGTTACGAGTGAGTTCGGAGGAGGAAAAATATTCGCTTCCAGTTGCGGCCCAAAAGGTGTATTAACTCTGATTTCTGACCCTGAGATTAACATCGGTTTGATTCGACTCATATTAAAACGTTCAGGAGACGAATTAAAGGAAATCTTGGATGAGTTCTTGGCAGATATTCCAGATACCTTAGATAGTGGTTTAGATCTTTCTGATTTAGATTCGCTTACACCCGATTAAACACGAGCTTTTTTATTTCTCATTTTCATATCAAGTATACTCATTTTCAATTCAAATTTTATCGAGAAGTTGCTATACGGTTAAATTTTTAAGAATATAGTTTGTTTTTCACTTCTCAAAAAGAACATCATCTTTTTTAGCATGATTTTCCATTATTCATTTGATAAATTATGTTTAATTATGATGATGATACAAAACAAGAAATCAGCGTGGCAGCCTATTTATTCGCTGAAAAAAGAATTCCTTTTAATGATTTATGCTGGATGTTAGCAGAACGGCAATTATACCTTCAAAATAATTTTCAAAGGGTAGATGAGAACTTCATTTCGCAAAGAGCAGCTGAAATTTATTATACTTCACCTTCTTATGATATCCTTTGTTGGTTAATATCAGAAATAGATCTAACCTTGAAGCGTGCTAATTATGGGGGTCATCCAAAACCACATTTTATACTATGAGAAGTCATGCGTTCTAAAATAGAAATTAGATTACATAGAGTAAAAATCATCTCCCCTGCAGAGGAAGTAAGGTGTCCTCATAGTGCTCAGTGCGATAAAGCTGAAAGCGGCATGCGATGCAATATACATTTTTCCAAGTGTGGTAGATTTAAAAATAAGCATTCTAAATTATTTTAAATACAATGCAAAAATAATAAAATTATGGATTTAGGATTATCAAACAAGGTAGTGCTGGTTTTAGCAGCAAGTAAAGGATTTGGTTTAGCTTGTGCGAAACTTTTTTATCAAGAAGGAGCTAACGTCGTTATTTGTAGTCGTTCGAAAGTAAATTTAGATCTCGCAAGAAGGGAAATCGAAAAGGTTAAAACAAACTTAAAAAACGGCAGGATTATCACAATTGAAACAGATTTAAATGATAAAGAGCAGATCAAGTCATTGGTTGACACCACACTTAAAGAGTTCGGCACGATCGATGTATTAGTTCATAACGCAGGTGGGCCTCCTTCGGCATCGATAAGTAATGTAACAGAGAAAAATTGGCAGGAATCGATTAATTTGAACTTGTTATCTTTCATTAGAATCTGTAGATCTGTCATCCCCATTATGGAACAGCAGCAATCTGGAAGGATAATAGCAATTACATCTGTATCCGTGAAGCAACCACTTGAGAACTTGGTTTTATCTAATACAACGCGTTTGGGAGTAGTTGGTTATTCTAAAACTTTAGCAAATGAATATGCAAAGGATAATATTCTTGTCAACGTCGTGTGTCCTGGTCCCACTCTTACTCAAAGAATGAAAAGTTTAATAAAAAAACAAGTTGATGAAACGGGCAAATCAGAACAAGAAATCATGAAACAATGGGTTGATTCCATTCCATTAGGAAGATTAGGCAGACCAGAAGAATTAGCAAATCTCGTCGTTTTTTTGGCTTCTGATAGAGCAAGTTATATTACCGGAACAGTTATTCAAGTTGATGGTGGTTTTGTAAAAAGTGCTCTTTAGAGTACCACTAAAATATCACATCAATATTCCCGTGGTTTTTATCAGATAGATATTAAATGCTTTCATCGAATTATACAGAATATTTACAATAATTACGATTCTTAATCTACTCGATAACAATATTCTATATCAACTTGTTGAATTTTCCTTTTTAATTTATCTATCGAACGAATAATAGCATTAACCTTATCATGATAATCTTGGTAGATCATATCTTCTTGATCATCCTCATCAAAAGAGGAAAAGGGGATTTCATAATATTCCTCCATTACATGTACAATAACATATTGTTTATAACCCTTGTGAGATGAATAACGTGCCCCAATTGATCTTAAATGTTTAAGAAGCGGATCTTTTCTACATTCTACCTCGAATTTATGCACTCGAATAGCTACTTTTGATTCTGTATAATCTTCAAATTTTACCATTGTAATGATTGGTATTTCAAAAGGGTCTTCCATGATCTCTTCACATGCTCTTTCTTAATAATTCTCAAAATAAGATATTAAAAGTACGATATAATTATTTTAACCCTATATATCTATATATATAAATATAGGGATACTATTTTTAGGAATATTGTATTCTATTACGTGATCATGATCAAAGCCATTACATTTGATTTATGGAACACTCTCTTTGAAAACATTTCATATTCAGATAGCAGAATAGCATTAATTTCCGACAAAATAATGAAAATAGATGCTTCTCTTACGTTTGAAAATATCAAGAAAAGTTATACCTCGAATTTTACATTTTTGACTCCTGAACAAAAATACAATAAATTACATCACGTGTATACTAAACAACGATTTGATAATCTATTAAATGAACTAAACGTTAGCATGAGTGATGCTGAAACAAAAGATATTGTAAGAAATTTAGAAAATACGATGTTGAGCAATCCTCCATCATTAAAACCAAATGTTAAAAAAACTCTAGAATCGTTAGCCCCAAAATATAAAATTGGCCTCATTTCCGATACAGGCATCACACCGGGGAGGATTTTAAAGCAAGGATTAGAACATCATGAAATCCTCCAATTTTTTGATACTTTGATTTTCTCTGATGAAATAGGGGTTTATAAACCACACACTTTACCTTTTCAAACAGCTTTGAAGAATCTAGCAGTTCCAGCGGAATTATCGATCCATATTGGTGACTTAATCGATACAGATATAGTTGGTGCGAAAAATTGCAACATGCGTGCTATCTGGATAAGAAGTGAATTAAGTTCTACAATTTCAAGTATAGAAGCTGATTACGTCGTGAAAGATCTATATGAAATTGTAGAAATCATCGATCAAATAGCCTAATTTCATTAAAGGAAAACACCAACGATTTTACCGGGGCTTATTAGATATTCAGAGAAACTAAGATGAAAAAAAATTCATACTTCCGCTTTCTTATAATCTTCCTTTGAAGCTTTTACAATCGAGCCTTTATTACCACAACTTTCACAATATTCTCTTTGAGAATGGGTAAATTTTCCACAGTTCGAACAAATGTAAGGATATGTTTTCTTGTATAATTTAGCATCCACTTTTTAATAACCTCCTTGCTTTAAAAAGAAAAAAAAGATTAACTTAAATAATTTTTTACAACTTTTTTGTATTCCTATCTCTATTTGACATTTTAGGATATCTCATATTGAGGTGATTTTCTTATAATAATTATGGAAAAGCGAATTGGGTAACTTAAATTAGAATTCAGTCAACAAGGGATAATCTGTATATCCTTTCTCACCAAGAGTGTAAAAAGTTGCTTTATCCCATGGTGCGAGATCTCCATTGAGTTCAAATCTCTTTGGGAGATCCGGATTAGAAATAAATAACTTTCCAAACGATACAAGATCAGCGAGATCTTCTTTTAGAACTTTATTCCCCTTTTCTTGATTAAATTCATTATTTATCATTAGAGTTCCTTTATATAATGGTCTAAAATGTCTTGCGATGTGAGGTTCTGAAAAGGGGACATTAGTCACATCCGTGAATGGTTCGGATAAATGCAAATAAGCTAATTTGTAATTGTTGAGTTTTTCTACGATGTATTCAAAAGTAGGAATTGTCTCCTTATCTATTGTGATGCCAAACAGATCATGAAACGACGGATTCAGCCTCGTTCCAATATGATTCTCTGGTATTACTTCTTTGATAGCTTCAATGACCTCAAACAGTAATCTAGCGCGATTTTCAATTGATCCTCCATATTGATCAGTTCTATTGTTCGAACATTTCGTAAAAAATTGATGAAATAAATACCCATTCGAGGAATGAATTTCAACGCCGTCAAATCCCGCTTTCATAGCGTTCTTAGCAGCATTCTTGAAATCTTGCACCGTCTGCTTGATATCATCGAGAGTCATCGCCTTGGGAGCAAACGTATCTTTAAATCCTTCATGAGTGAAACTTTTTGATTTAGGATTTATGGCAGATGGAGCCAATGGAAGCTCGCCGTCATGAAAATCTGGATGTGACATTCTCCCCACATGCCACAATTGTATGAATATTTTCCCTTCATTTTCATGGACTGCATTAGTTACTAATTTCCAACCCTCTACTTGCGCTTCTGAATAAATACCAGGAGTATTGATATAACCAACCGCATTTTTCGACACTTGCGATCCGCAAGTAATAATCAATCCAGCAGATGATCTCTGACCATAATATTTAGCATGAAGTTCAGTAGGGCGGTTTTCTGAATTATTTGCCCTACAACGAGTCATGGGGGCCATTACCATCCTATTCTTAAGTGTTAAATCCCCAATCCTAATTTCTTGTAAAAGAGGTTGTATTTTAGACATGTTCTTTCGCATTGAATTGAATTAATTGTATCTTTTCAAATACACATACTTTAATGTTGCTAATAAAAAATAAATCCCGTAATAAGGATATACTTCTTTTAATATATTAGTAAACAGATCTCTTTCCACCAATGTTAAATAATTTATTTGGGTTTTTTAGTAAAGTCAAATATAATTAATAAATAATAAAAAGATGATTTAGTAATGAATAAGAGTAAAAATGATGAAGAAGGTTAAATAGGGTATATAAAGCATTTAGAAAAACGTATAAGGAATTTAGAAATAGAAAAGCAGCTTCTTGATACAGAACGACTTCGTTTAGAACAAGAAGATATTAATTTAAGAAATGAAATTGACAGATTACGTGAACCCCCACTTATTGGTGGGATACTTATTAAAGAAGACCCGATAAATTCGGGACTTTATATTACATTAACCTCAACAGGGATAATAGTAATTGTTTTTGCAAGTCGCAGAGTAAAAAGCAAGAAACTTGAACCCGGGATGTATATAGTACTCAATCAAAGAACCTTTGCGATCATGGATGTAATTGCATTAAGCGAGGAAGAAATTACAAATGCAGCAAAGAAACTTGCCATATTTACCTTTAAAGATAAGGATTGAAATTATGTTTATATTAATAGGAAAGAAATTCTTCAATGATAAGAACTTATTGAATACATGTAATAAAAACTACAATCTGAAAAGTACAATAATGAAGGGAAAAACTAATGATTTCACATTATAATTGGTATCCATGTCTTGCACTAGAGTCGAGTCTAAATAAGAAATAAATTTACTAATGAAAGAATGGAAAGAAAAATAAAAAGCAAGGATCCTGAAATTAAAAAAGAATTAATAATTAATGATAAACAGAATCATTCATGTGGAGATAATATATGAAGGTTAAATACGCTACCATAATTGTCGAGAACATGGAAAAGTCCGTTAAATTTTACACGGAAGTCATGGGATTTGAAGTAGATAGCCAATATACCCCCCTACCTGGAGTAATCATCACGTTGTTGAAAGGCCAAGGGGATGCCATGATAGAACTAATAAAAAATACAGAAAACGAAATTGGACTGTTTTCGGTGGGAATGGAAGTTAACGACTTAAACGCCACCGTGAAAGAACTCAAATCGAAAGGGGTCACAATCACCATGGGTCCTGTACCAATAAGCGTTGGGAGCCTCGCGTTCTTAGAAGATCCAAATGGAGCCAAGATAGCGCTAATTCAACACAACTAACTTAGTAATTTAGTGGTGTATGAAATTTCCTACAATAGAACCCTTTATTACGTGAAAATTTCTTCTACTTGTTTCAGACTTTTTACTTTCTTTTTCATTATCGGAGGTAGTTTTTTTATGATTTTCTCATCAGCAGTACAGAATAATTTATCTAAACCCATACTTAATCCAAGGTAGGAAGCATCATAGATTGATAAATTGTAGTCTATGGCAGCATTAATCATATATTTACGTATTTCATCTTTAATCATAATTACTTTAAATCCATAATTCTCTAAACTTTCTCCCGCATCCTCAAGCTCGCTAGGTTTGAATAGTTGACTGTATTTTAATGCATTCAAGACTTCAAAATATAATAATGTTGGAACGTATAATTCAATTTTTCCGCCTATAAACCTATCTCTTAAAAGTAGTGCTTTATCTGAATCATTTTCTTCTATAAACCACTTTACTACTACACTTGCATCAATAATAATTTCTCTCATTTATGATTGCTCTCATTTTCTTTAATGTCTTTCTTCTCTAAATTTACGAATAATTTCCATGCTATTGAAATTTTCAGGAGCTTTTTTGCGGATTTTTTCGTTCAATAAAATAGCTTTCGCTTTATTTATTTCTGTTTCATTCTGTATTTCTGATCTAATCGCTTTTCGTATGATTTCACTCCAATTAAAATGTTTAAGTGAATCCATCTTCTTTTTTAGTTCTGGATCGATTCTTATACTAAAATTAGCCATGTGTATATACAAATAATACGTATATATAAATATTATTGTCTTCAATTAATTTTGGAAATAGATTAATTTTGATTCCTACTTGGGTAAGATCGTATTTTCGCTATCACTCGCTTTAGTGGTTATGAAATTCTCATTTTTCATATTTATCATTGATGAAAGGAATCCAAATGAATATCCAAATGCAAAAAGTGGAAGAACATCGAGATAATTTATCCAATCCCTGATGAGAACTGAAATTAATCTTAAATTAGAAAAAATGAATAAATTTGTGTTTGATCCGTTTTCTTATTGTGATTATTCATAAAAAAGAATATTCATGTATTAGGAAGATTGAGTCTAAAAATCTCCATCATCATCATCGTCCCAATCTTCATCGTCATTATCATCGTCATCATTTTCATCCCAATCTCCGTCATTGTCGTCTTCATCATCATCTTCATCATCAAAGTCATCTTGATCTTCCCAATCCTCTTCTAAATCACCCGCTTCCTCTCCAAATGGCTTCTTTTTCTTATCTTTATTATTCAATTAAACCACCAAATTCTCGTTTCTTAAAAGAAGATATCTAATAGAACTTTTTAATATTCCGATCTTGAAGTATATACCCCAATCCAATGAAAAAAGGGCATTTCTTATATAGGTCTGCAAATATTTATTTAAAAAGAAGTAGATATCCTTCCAATTAAAAGATAATAGTATTCTGAAAAATTTGACATGATCCTGGAAATAAAAAAGAATAAGGTAAAAAAATCGATTAATACATTGTAAGCATTTGATTAAAACTCGCAGGACGCAAAATTATTCGCTCTTCGCTATCCTTTCTTGCTGATCGCATTTCATATCACTCCATTTTGTAATTTTTATTTCTACTCTTAATTTAAGGCTTTTTCCTCGACCATCGCTTTCTCTTCCTCTTGCTCAATCAAGCGTGCGAAATCATAAGCAGCTAAGAGAATGGGGAGGCTGAAAAGCCTCAGCATGGTAGAGGGATTGATAAATCCCTCGAACGCCACGCTAACCCATGTGAACACCAAGATCGTGACTAAAAACAGGCTATTCACGATGAGCGCATAACTCAAGGATGGGCGATATTTCACATCGAAATTTCGCTTGAATCGCTCCCACTTATTCAAGAGCGTTGCAGAAGTCTTGAACTCGGGATATTCCACCTCAGAGAGTGGCTCCCACTTGGCGTTAATTTCTCTCATGCTCATTTTTTTCTCGCATCCTGATTTTCAAATTGGAAATGGTTTTTTGATGATTTTTTGTTGGTAGATTTGGTTAATTTGATTGTTTTATATTTTTCTTTACTTATTTTTATTAATCTTATTATCGTGATTTTTTACTTTAAAAAAAATTAAGGTGTGTATTAGAAAATTGCATGTTGCCTGAAGTTTTGCATGCTCTTGACATCTTCTATTCTTCGCATTTCTTTAACGTTAGATTTGACTAATTTGGAAAGTTTCTTACCGAATGAGGCTTTTTCAACCACAATTTCTTTAATAGGGATAAATTCAGGAAATTCAACTTCTAATACACATTGTTCTTGCTTTTTTCCTACTTCTAAACTTATTTGTGCCATTTTTTTCACTCACTTTTTTTCTTTTTTTTTAGGTTTTTCTTTTTTTTTCTTAATTTTAAGTAAGAGATTTGTTCATATATAGATTCAGCATCAAAACTTCAAACCGAAGTTCAAACTTCAATGGGAGTTCATATAAAATTCAGAACTAAAACCTTATATGGAAGTCATCTTATATTAATATATAGAAAACAATAAACAGAAGATTAACGATGGAAGTCAGTAAAAAAATACAGATCCCGCCAAAAGAGATTTTAGAGCCTGCGATAGGAAAGAGTTGGGAACATATCATACTATGGATGTTGGAAAAGAACAAACAATGTGAGTGGGCTAATTTTACAGATGAGGATAGCGTGAATATTCCCACTTCAAGTCTATCTACAAATTTGAATTCATTGATGGACGATGGATATATCATTAGACCTCAGCGAAATCGTTATGAGATCACGCAAGATGGATTAGAAAGACTTAGAGAGCTCGAATATTTGAAGAAACACGGAAAAAGGGCATTAAATTTTCCCCCTAAAACCATAACAAGAAAGAGAAATTATAACGATTGGATATTATGGATGGTATTCAATAATGATTATTGCAAGTGGTCAGACTTTACTTCAGAGCCACTACGGATTAATTCTTCATCCCTATCAGGAGCATTGCAGTCTTTAATAAAGGATGAACTTTTAGTGAAAGAGAATAGCGAATATAAAATAACTCCAGGGGGAAAAATTCGATACTTTGAGATGCTCAAGCGTTATGATTTAGATCGGCAATCAATATTAGAGGAAGAAAGTCGAAGGATAGAGGAGATTACACGGAATACAAACGAATTTTTTGAGAGGTATGAGGTCCACGACAATAAGGTCAAATTTCGCTTCTTGAATAACATTCTAAAACTGAACTATTCAAAAGTGGAAAATTTGCTGAGCAGTGAGGAGGATTTTAACAAGATAATATTATTTTTATCTTTCAATCATCCTGATTATTATCCAGAGTATATTTCTATCAATAAATTTGCAAGTAAATATGGGATAAAGCAAACGACTTTAGAATTTTTCCTGGAAAAAATTGTCGAAGAGGAGTTTTATTCGGTTAAATTTCACAAATTGGAAGTCATTCCGGATAAAGAATATTATTTTCAAGCAAACGGGAAGTTAGAACGCGTGTTACGTGCTATTGTCGATGATAAAATTACGAGATTTACATATTTAAATAAATTGCAAGGTATTAATGCCAAAAACGGGCCATCTATTAAGATAGATATAGTTTTTGACGAAATTATTAATGAGATTTGCATAAATCTTTTTCAAGATGGACTGAAATCATCTTTAAAAAATTTTTTACCAGAATATATCAAATATCTTGCCTATAAGATTGAATCAGAAACTAAATTGACCAATACTGATGCGAAATTGGAAAGTATTATAATTCAGGCTGCAATGGAAGATTTAAAATCCTATAATGTAACCTCCATAAAGACATCCTCTGGGAAGATAGAATATAATTATAAATTGGATAATTGTCTTTTTGAAACTTTGGATGGATATTATATAGATAAATTAATGCTATTGAAGGATAAGGATTTTGCTGAGAGATACAATTTAACTGGAATTAAATATTATCAAAAAATAATCAAGGGATTAAAGAAAGGTGCTGATTATCAAAAGTTAAAAGACCTGAGAGAATCAATGAAAGATGAACTTAATGAATTACAGGAACTGATTTTAGATGACATTCTTTACACCTATCATAACGATTTCGAAAAATCATTAAAAACCTCAGAAAAAATCAGTGATTCTTATCCAGATCAGCCAGTAGGATTTTTATTCCATTCGCTGACTCACCTTGCGATGGGTAACTATAATGATGCTTTGGAAAGTTTAAATGAATCAGAGGGGATAGCTCAACAGAATTGGTTGATTTGTCAAAAAGCACAAGCATTAAGTAAACTGAGCAAATACGATTTAGCAAACGAAATATTGGATAAAGCATTGGAGAGCGATTCTGAAAACATTTTGTTACTCCGTACTAAAATAATGGTTAATATTAGTAATAATAAATGTTGTCATGAACATCCAGAATTACTTTTTAACTTAGTTAATAGCGGTTTAGAATTAAGTTCGAATAATTTAGATTTTAAACTATTAAAAGCGATTATCTATTGCATAACTGAGAATTATAAAGACGCCAAACGATTTCTTGATAAGGATCTTAACATGTACTATTATGATGAAGAATATTCTTCAGTTGGAACCTCTTGTTTGTTTATACGAGCATTTTCGTATACTGCTCGTGGTAAATTTGATAAAGCAATGAAGGATGCTCAAAAATCAAGAGTTCACTATGAGAATCATTATACAGCATTTGCATCAAGCGCTTTAGTATTAGGATATAATCTGATCTTTAATTTCAAGCCAGATCAAAATGATAAAGAAGAATTCATAGAACAAATCGATAAAGCAATAATTTCGGCTCCTAATAAAGGAATACAATCTCGATTTTTATCATTTAAAGCAGCCGTTTTTCATGAAACAGGCGATATTAACGAAGCACTGAATACCATTGACAATGCTCTCGAACTCGCACCAGATGACATTAAACTTCATCATCAAAAAGTATATATCCTTTATAGTTCAAATAAAAAGCTGGAAGCAATAGATTTGATAGATTACATCATTGAGCACTTTGAAGAAGAGCGATTTAAAATGATTCAAACAAAATCAGTTATTTATTACCAGATGAAAGATTTTGAATCAGCATTAAAAGTTAACGATGAGATAATTAAACGATTTCCAAAAGATAAATATGAAACGTCATATCCAAATATTCTTAATAATAGAGCAGTAATATTAGCAGAACTTGGTAAAAAGGATGAAGCAATTAAAACGGCTAAAGAAATGATTGAATATAATAAGGAAGATGGAAATCTACGCGATTCTCTTGGAGAAATATTGCTCATTGTTGGGGATTATGAAGATGCCATAAAGCAATTTGAAGAAGCAATAGAATTGGATCCAACAGGCTGGTTTATTGATCAATCTTATATAAAAATGGGATTGTGCTATATGAACTTAGGAGAATTTGAGAAAGCTAAAAAGAATTTTGAAATTGGCAAGGAGTTATTGGAGAAAAAACCTCCTAAAGAGCGAACATTGTTTGATCATGATCCTGATGTTTATCTCATGGAACTCAAAGAAAAAATGAAAAATTCATAATTATTTTTTTAACATTTTTAACACATTTCAAGTATGCAAGTACAGAATACTTGATTGCAGAATAGAAGGAGATAGATAATTCAATTAAAAAAATTACATGATAACGTGAAAGGGATGGGATATAAATACCTCCAAAAAGCGAAAATAAGCCCGAAATTCGGCAAGTTATTACCAGTCGATTTTAACCCTTATCGTCTTCGATCTATTCGAACTTATCCCGCTGAGGATATTTATTTTGAAATTCGAACTTATATTTTAAATTCTGGGGTCCCAGATTATATATGGCTAAAAGGTCCTGGAGACTTTTCACTTTATTCTGGGTTAAGACGATTAGTTAAACTAATCCATCTTGAATATCCCGAACAAAAGATCGGTCTATACGCCAATAGCACTCTTTTTCAAAGAAAAGATATTCGAGATGATTTATTGGGATGTGATTTGCTAGCCATTAACTTGAATAGCATGGATGAATCAAATTTTTCTAAAGTATGTGCTTGTAATGAACCCGTGAAATTAAATGACGTAAAAAAGGGGATCAGGGATTTTGCAAGAGATTTTCAAGGATACTTATTCGTTTATACAATGTTTTTAAATGGAGTGAATGATACAGTTGAGAACGTGACGGAGCTTAAAGACTTCATCATAGAAATTCGACCACATAGCTTTTCAATTGGAGAGTACACAGAAGGAGGGTTTGGTCCGATTTCGCGAGAATTCAAGAACTATATAAAGGAGAGTTTTAATGACATGCCATTTGAGATCTCCTTCAATTTTTAGATCCGAATCCTTAAGAATCTTTTTATGCAAGAATATGATAAAATAATCAAACAAATTAAGTACTTATTCTCCTTTTTTTAACAACATAATTTTAAAAACAATACAATCAACTTGTGTCCATATCTGAAAACTAATCGAACAGACTGCATATGGTTAATGCTTACTCTAAGATCGATATTACTAATTGCCATTAAAGTTGAGATAGAGTAATAAATTTAAAAAAAAATTAAAAATAAAAAAATAGTTATATTTTATGATACGTGGTTCATGCTTTCACTTATCCTATCGAGTTCCTCTTGATCATCATAATTTGCTTTTCTTAGTCTTGTTCCCTTCCATACCACAATTGAACCAAAAGAGCCTATTATCGATATTAATAAAAATAATGGTCTAACCCCGATAAGATCAGCTAAAGGTCCGGCAGAAATTGCTCCAATTGGCGACATTATAGACGATAATGATTGGTCAATTGAGGCAACTCTTCCCATTTTTTCTTTTGGCACCGTGAGTTGAATCACTGTCATGTAGATCGTATTTCCTATCGGTAACATGAACCCGACAATCATCATTCCAATCCACATGGGCAAGTAAAATCCTTTTGGAACAAATGCTAATATCGAAATAGCCCCCATTAAAATGATGAGTGAGCCGAAATATGAAAAGAGTTTTCGATTCCAATTTTTCTTTATGGATGTTAATAGACTACCACCTATCATCCCGATACTAAAGAAGACGGTTAATATAGCCAAATCAAATTCATTCCCACCATGTTCGAATGCAATGTAATAAGGTAATAGAACATTCGTGGGCATGAGTAAAAAATTAAGCACCATTGACCATAACAAGAGAGCAACCAAACCCGGTATGAGATTTATTGTTTTTAATCCAAGTCTGAATTCATGAAGGAAAGAATCTTTCTCTTTTTCTTCTTTAGGTTTAATCATCAAGGGTATTTTAACTAATAGAAGTGGAACCATTGCGATACCATAAGTAATAACATCAATCCATAAGATTAATTGAATGCTCCAAATTGAATATAATGTCGCACCAAAAACAGGTCCAATGATATTTATTACACTTATACATAGGTAATTAACTCCATTCATTCTACTCAATTTATCTTTTGGAACCATCGATGGTAATACGGCACTGAAAGTAGGAACATGAAATGCTTGGCAAATACCTCGAAAACCCATTATTAGAACAACAACTATTGGATAAGCTAAATTGAGCCAAAAAAGCACGATCACTATGAAAGTGATTAATGCTTGCGCTGAATCCGCTATTGCAATAATGATTTTTCTATTATGCCTATCTGCTATTACTCCTGCAAAAGGAGTAAGAAGTGCCATTGGTAAAACGTACATGAAAGTGCTTATAGAAAGCAATGTTGGGCTTTCGGTTGTGATTGTTATCCACCACGTAATAGCAAAGCCGACTATAGCAGACCCTAATATCGAAAACAATTGACCTGTCCAAAGAAATAGGAATTGGGTAAAA